>NZ_CP015622.1:1218949-1828423 GCF_001643015.1 Corynebacterium crudilactis | reverse complement strand
ACCGACGCGCTTGGCAACACTTGATTACCGCCTGAATTTGGCAGCGGAGTGTGGTGTGGATGCCGTGTTGGTGATTGATTTCACTAAGGAATTGGCAGGACTGAGCGCAGAAGAGTATTTCCACACCATGATTTTGGATACGCTGCATGCGCGTTCCGTGGTGGTGGGGGAGAACTTCACTTTCGGAGTTAATGGCTCCGGCACCGATGAGACGATGATCAAGCTCGGTAAAAAATACGGTGTTGATGTCACTATCGTCCCGCTGTTGCATGATGATGACCTACGGATTTGTTCTACGTTAATCCGTGAATATCTAGACAACGGTGAGATAGAACGTGCCAACTGGGCTCTGGGACGGCGCTATGCGGTGCGTGGCGAAGTAGTTCGAGGCGCTGGTCGTGGCGGCAAAGAACTGGGATATCCCACCGCGAATCTGTATCTGCCTACCTCTGTGGCGCTGCCCACCGATGGTGTGTATGCAGGTTGGTTCACCATCACTGATGACCGCGATATCGACAAGGAAATCTCCCGCGATATTGATGGCACCATGATTCCCGGCGTGCGTTACCCTACAGCCATTTCGGTAGGCACCAATCCCACTTTTGGCGATGAACGACGAAGCGTCGAAGCTTTTGTCCTTGACCAAGAAGCAGACCTCTACGGACACCACGTGATGGTGGAATTTGTGGGCCACTTGCGCGATATGGTCAAGTTCAACGGCATCGATGAGCTTCTCGACGCCATGGCCCGCGATGTCACTAACACCCGTGGCATCCTGGCAAAAGACAAAGAGCTTCTCGACGCAGGCATCCCGCCAAGCGTCTAGATCCGTGCCACTTCGGCACGCTAACGGCGCTGCCAGGGGGAGGGCATCTAGGCTCGCGCGTCCAATGCTTAAGATAGTGCGCGTATACAACATATGTGAAAGGTGAAAACTCATGAGCAAAAAAGCAATTCTTGATATCGACACCGGCATCGATGATGCTCTCGCTTTGGCCTATGCCCTAGGCTCCCCAGAGCTCGACCTCATCGGCGTGACCACCACATACGGCAATGTGTTGCTGGAAACTGGTGCAGTAAATGATCTTGCTTTGCTTGAGCTATTTGGCGCTCCTGAAGTTCCTGTGTACTTGGGCGAGCCACATGCACAGACCAAAGATGGCTTTGAAGTTCTAGAGATCTCTGCGTTCATCCACGGCCAAAACGGCATTGGTGAAGTGAACCTGCCAGCAAGCGAGTCAAAGGCACTCCCAGGTGCCGTGGATTACCTCATCGATGCAGTCAACACTCACGGCGATGACCTCGTGATCATTGCCACCGGACCAATGACTAACCTTTCCGCTGCAATCGCCAAGGATCCAACCTTTGCTTCCAAGGCACACGTTGTCATCATGGGTGGCGCATTGACTGTTCCAGGCAATGTAAGCCCATGGGCAGAAGCCAATATCAACCAAGACCCAGATGCAGCTAATGATCTGTTCCGCTCTGGTGCCGATGTCACCATGATCGGCCTTGATGTCACCCTGCAGACCCTTCTGACCACCCAGCACACCGCTCAGTGGCGTGAGTTGGGCACCCCAGCTGCCATTGCGCTTGCTGATATGACTGATTATTACATCAAGGCATATGAAACCACCGCACCTCACCTTGGTGGTTGTGGCCTTCATGATCCACTGGCTGTGGGCGTTGCCGTTGATCCAAGCTTGGTCACCCTGCTGCCGATCAACCTCAAAGTTGATATCGAAGGCGAAACTCGTGGACGCACCATCGGTGATGAAGTCCGTCTGAACGATCCTGTACGCACCTCGCGTGCTGCAGTTGCTGTTGATGTAGACCGTTTTCTCAATGAGTTCATGACCCGCATTGGACGAGTTGCTGCACAGTAGCAGCGATTAGTTTTGGTGAAGACGCCTTGAAGCTGTTAAGCTCTCAAGGTGGTTTTGCGACTGCGGTCCGCAGCAGTTGCGAAAAGTACACACATCATCCAGCTTTGGCTTGTGATAGATGAGTGAAATTTTTCATGCGGACTGAAATAACTTTTAGGAGACACCATGGCTCTTTCTTCTGAGCAGAAGAAGTCCATCCTTTCCGAGTACGGCCTCCACGAGACCGATACCGGTTCCCCAGAAGCACAGATTGCGCTTCTTACCAACCGCATCAACGGTCTGACCGAGCACCTCAAGTTCCACAAGCACGATCACCACTCACGTCGTGGCCTGCTGCTTTTGGTTGGTCGCCGTCGTGGCCTGCTGAAGTACTTGGCTGACAACAACGTTAACCGTTACCGTGATCTGATCTCACGCCTCGGCCTGCGTCGCTAAGCCTGGTTTTTCCAGACTTTAAACCCGCTTTTCCATTCGCATTTTGTGAGTGGAAAAGCGGGTTTTTGCTGTTTCTCATACTTGTAACACAAATGAATAAAATCGATGTCAGGTAGCCTAAAAAACTGATAGTGGGGAAAATCGGATAGAAATGGTAAAGTTTTTATCGTTCTAGACCCACAGAAATCTTCACGGCGACACCGATGATCGTCGAGCAGAACTAAACATGAGGAGACCTACTCGCATATGAGCGATGTAAAGTACTTCGAAGACACCGAATTTGGCCTGATTGAGGCTGTCGCAACCATCGACAACGGTGACTTTGGAACCCGCACCATCCGTTTCGAAACTGGCCAACTTGCACGCCAGGCTGATGGTGCAGTGACCACCTACCTCGACGATGACACAATGTTGTTGGCTACCACCACGGCATCCAACCAACCACGCGAGGGCTTTGACTTCTTCCCACTGACCGTGGACGTTGAAGAGCGTATGTACGCAGCTGGTCGCATCCCAGGCTCTTTCTTCCGTCGTGAGGGCCGCCCATCCACTGAAGCTATCTTGGCTTGTCGCCTGATCGACCGCCCGTTGCGCCCAACCTTCGTTAAGGGTCTGCGCAACGAGGTTCAGATCGTGGTTACCGTCATGTCCATGAACCCAGAGGATTACTACGATGTCGTAGCAATCAACGGCGCTTCCGCTGCAACTCGTATTTCCGGACTGCCAGTATCTGGTGCTGTCGGTGGCGTACGTATGGCATTGGTCGTGGATGAAAAGCACCCAGCAGGCCAGTGGGTTGCATTCCCTACCCACGCTCAGCACGAGCAGTCCGTGTTCGAAATCGTCGTGGCAGGACGCCTCGTTGAGCGCAAGCGCGGAAACAAGACCTTCTCTGACGTTGCAGTGATGATGGTTGAAGCTGGCGCTTCCGAAAACGTTGTCAACCGCGTCAAGGATGGTGCACCAGCACCAACCGAGAAGATCGTTTCTGAAGGCCTTGAAGCTGCAAAGCCATTCATTGACATCCTGTGCCGTGCACAGGAAGGTCTGGCGCAGCGCGTTGGAAACGCAACCAAAGAATTCCAGCTGTTTCCTCCATACACCGATGAGGTGTATTCCGTTGTCGAGCGCAAGGTATCCAAGAAGCTTGCTTCTTTGTTGACCCTGAAGGCTAAGCAGGATCGCGACGACGCAACCAACGCGTACATGGAAGAAATCGAAGCTGAACTGCTTCCTAAGTTCGAATCTTCTTACGGAACCGCTGCAGAAGCATCCAAGGAAATTCGTGCTGCCTACAACGCAGTCATGAAGGCAATCGTGCGCCAGATGATCCTCACAGATCACTTCCGCATCGATGGCCGTGGTGTCACTGACATCCGTGACCTCGCTGTTGAGGTGGAGCTTATTCCACGTGCACATGGTTCCTCACTCTTCGAGCGTGGCGAGACCCAGATCCTCGGTGTTACCACCCTGGATATGCTCAAGATGGAACAGCAAATCGACTCCCTGGCACCAGGCGATGCGAAACGCTACATGCATCACTACAACTTCCCTCCATACTCCACCGGTGAAACCGGACGTGTGGGTTCCCCTAAGCGCCGCGAAATCGGCCACGGCGCCCTTGCAGAGCGCGCAGTTCTGCCAGTGATTCCTTCCCGTGAAGAATTTCCATACGCTATCCGCCAGGTCTCTGAGGCATTGAGCTCTAACGGCTCTACCTCCATGGGCTCTGTCTGTGCTTCCACCCTGTCCCTGTACAACGCTGGTGTGCCACTGAAGGCTCCAGTTGCAGGTATTGCAATGGGACTGGTTTCCGGTGAAGTTAACGGTAAGACCGAATACGTTGCACTGACCGACATCCTCGGCGCAGAAGATGCATTCGGCGATATGGACTTCAAGGTTGCCGGCACCGCAGACTTCATCACTGCACTGCAGCTGGACACCAAGCTTGATGGTATTCCATCCAAGGTACTCTCCGATGCGTTGGAGCAGGCACGCGATGCCCGCCAGACCATCTTGAACACCATGGCTGATGTCATCAATGGTCCTGATGAGATGAGTAAGCATGCTCCACGCATCACCACCGTGAAGATCCCAGTGGCTAAGATCGGTGAGCTGATCGGACCTAAGGGTAAGAACATCAATGCTCTTACCGAAGAGACCGGTGCAAACATCTCCATTGAAGATGACGGCACCGTATTCATCTCTGCTGCTGATGGTGCATCTGCTGAAGCTGCGATCGAAAAGATCAACGCTCTGGCTAACCCACAGCTGCCAAAGGTCGGCGAGCGTTTCCTCGGAACCGTTGTCAAGACCACCGCTTTTGGCGCATTCGTTTCCCTTCTTCCAGGCCGCGATGGCTTGGTTCACATCTCCAAGCTGGGTAACGGAAAGCGTGTGGAAAAGGTCGACGATGTTGTCAAGGTTGGCGAGAAGATCCAGGTCGAGATCGCTGATATCGACAACCGTGGCAAGATCTCCCTTGTCCCAGTTGTTGAAGAGGACTAGTTAGATCTAGCTCTGAGATATAAGTAAATGGCACCAAACCTATGAAAGGTTTGGTGCCATTAGCTTTTTCCACGTTGGCAGGATAGCGCGCTCGCGGCTTAGTGAACGATATCTATAACAACCCTGCTTGGCTCTTCCAGCAACGTCACAGAATAGCTACGCGGTGGGCCTGAAACACCAATAAGTATCTGCGCACGAGCCTCAAAGATACTGGTTAAATTGATATCTTCAACGATGCCAGCTCCAGGATAAGGCCCATTTTCAATACTCGGTACAGACGCTTGATCAGGATAACCAATTCCTTCAATATTGACATCCAAGAAGGAATCTCCAGAGACATCAACCGGTAGACCTGAAGCTTGCTGCACCGGCTCAGTTGTCCAATCAATCCACCAACCAGGTGTGCTCTGGCTCGCAGCAATATCTATAACAACTCGAGTAAAGCTTTCATGCTCAGCAACACGGATGTTGGCGATAGACATATCAAATTCACCAACAGGGGAGAGTTGCTTTTGATCCAGCGATGGATTGCCTAATGGGGGTAAAGCCGTAGGCGTAGGGGATGTAGTGGGCTGGGCAGGAGTAGTTGGTGACGGACTTACTTCCGGAGGTGTATCGGTTGCAGTAACTGGCGGAGCGGTTTCAGTCTCTGTAACAACCGGTGGAGCAGAAGTAGATGGAGCTCCACTTCCGCCCTCACAAGCGCTCAGGAACAAAGCGGAAACCAAGAGCGCCACAATGCTTCCAGCAGGACGTGGGGTGAACAGCATCTTCAGTCTCATACTTCAAAGGTAGTTCGACCTGCTTGAGAAAAGGCAGGATTAGGTTAAACCGATGAGAAATTGTTAAGTATTAAGTTCTTTTGAGGGGTCTTTGTGCGACTCATTCTTGGAAAAACTACAGTTGTAACATCAGACTAACTGTCGTGTAGTGCGTGGATATGCATGGATATCAGCAACCAATAAGAACGTGCGTCTAGACTAGTGAACGTTTGAAAGACTCTTTGCACACGTAATTGAAGGAGAATGATGGGAATCAAGGTTGGCGTTCTCGGAGCCAAAGGCCGTGTTGGTCAAACTATTGTAGAAGCTGTCAACGAGTCAGATGATCTTGAACTCGTAGCTGAAATTGGTGTTGATGATGATCTGAACATTCTCGTGGAGCAAGGTACTGAGGTCGTTGTCGATTTCACTACTCCAAACGCAGTGATGGGTAACCTGGAATTTTGCATTAAAAATGGTATTTCTGCAGTCGTAGGAACCACCGGTTTCGATGATGGTCGCCTAGCACAGGTGCGTACATGGCTGGAGGATAAGGACAACGTTGGTGTTCTTATCGCCCCTAACTTTGCCATCTCTGCAGTTTTGACCATGGTCTTTTCTAAGCAAGCTGCACGTTTCTTTGAGTCTGCTGAAGTTATCGAACTTCATCACCCAAATAAGTTTGATGCTCCTTCCGGCACTGCAATTCACACCGCACAAGGTATTGCTCAGGCACGTAAAGAAGCCGGCATGGATGCGCAACCAGATGCAACTGAGCAGGCGCTAGAGGGCTCCCGTGGAGCCAACGTAGATGGCATTCCTGTCCACGCAGTGCGTATGTCTGGCATGGTTGCTCATGAGCAGGTCATTTTTGGCACCCAGGGTCAGACGCTGACCATCAAACAAGATTCCTATGATCGCAATTCTTTTGCACCTGGTGTCCTAGTTGGCGTTCGTAATATTTCCCAACACCCAGGTCTTGTTGTAGGCCTAGAGCACTACCTCGGACTTTAATAAAAAGTCATATAGAGCAGCTATATCAGCGGGCAAGATTTTCTTTAAGGAGCGTTAACAGGCTGTGGCCGAACAAGTTGAATTAAACGTGGAGTTGATTGCGTGCAGCTCTTTTACTCCACCCGCTGATGTGGAATGGTCAACTGATGTTGAAGGCGCTGAGGCACTCATAGAATTTGCAGGTCGGGCCTGTTACGAGACCTTTGATAAACCCAATCCGCGTACTGCGTCTAATGCGGCTTATCTTCGCCACATCATGGAGGTCGGCCATACGGCGCTCTTAGAACATGCACAGGCCACGATGTATCTGCGAGGGATTTCTCGATCAGCAACTCATGAGTTGGTGCGGCATCGGCATTTTTCGTTTTCTCAGCTTTCGCAGCGTTTCGTCCATAGTGGGGAACCAGAAGTTGTGGTGCCATCGCTGATTAATAATGATCCTGAGCTTCGCGAATTATTTATGCGCGCCATGGATGAATCTCGGTTTGCCTTCAATGAATTACTTTCTGCGTTAGAAGAAAAACTCATCGACGAACCAAATGCGTTGTTGAGGAAAAAGCAAGCGCGTCAAGCTGCTCGAGCAGTTTTACCTAATGCCACGGAGTCCCGGATTGTCGTATCCGGTAACTTCCGTACCTGGAGACATTTCATTGGAATGCGCGCCAGTGAACATGCAGACGTGGAAATCCGTGAAGTAGCGGTAGAATGTTTAAAAAAGCTGCAGGTAGCAGCACCAACTGTTTTTGATGATTTTGAAATCGAGACACTTGCGGATGGTTCACAAATGGCAACCAGCCCGTATGTCATGGATTTTTAACGCAGAGCTCAAACCCAGGAGCTAAAAAAATCATATAGTTAAGGCAATATTTCGTATATAAATGGCTTTCGCAAAACTTCTCGTTTAAACAAAGATTTTAAGACAGACTTACTTAAAACACAGTTGTGCGAAAGTAGTTACGTTTTTTGTGGGGTAGTTTAACCCCCAAATGAGGGAAGAAGGTAACCTTGGACTCTATGAGCACAGGTTTAACAGCAAAGACCGGAGTAGAGCACTTCGGCACCGTTGGTGTAGCGATGGTTACACCATTTACGGAATCCGGAGACATTGATATCGCTGCGGGTCGTGAGCTTGCGGCGCACTTGGTTGATAAAGGTCTGGATTCTTTGGTTCTTGCGGGTACCACTGGTGAATCACCAACAACAACCGCTGCTGAAAAACTAGAACTGCTCAAGGCCGTTCGTGAAGAAGTTGGAGATCGTGCGAAGCTCATCGCCGGTGTCGGAACCAACAACACACGTACCTCTATTGAACTGTCTGAGGCTGCTGCCTCAGCTGGTGCAGACGGCCTTTTAGTTGTCACTCCTTATTACTCGAAGCCGAGTCAAGAAGGATTGCTGGCGCACTTCGGCGCAATTGCCGAAGCAACTGAGGTTCCTATTTGTCTTTATGACATTCCTGGACGATCAGGTATCCCAATTGAGTCTGATACCATTAGACGCCTGAGTGAAATCCCTAGCATTTTGGCGGTCAAGGACGCCAAGGGTGACCTCGTTGCAGCCACGTCATTGATCAATGAAACGGGACTTGCCTGGTATTCAGGCGATGACCCACTAAACCTTGTTTGGCTTGCTTTGGGCGGATCAGGCTTCATTTCCGTAATTGGACATGCAGCTCCCACAGCATTACGTGAGTTGTACACAAGCTTCGAGGAAGGCGACCTCGTCCGTGCGCGGGAAATCAACGCCAAACTATCATCGCTGGTAGCTGCTCAAGGTCGCTTGGGTGGAGTCAGCATGGCAAAAGCTGCTCTGCGTCTGCAGGGCATCAACGTAGGAGATCCTCGACTTCCAATTATTGCTCCGAATGAGCAAGAACTTGAGGTTCTCCAAGAAGACATGAAAAAAGCTGGAGTTCTATAAATATGAATGATTCCCGAAATCGCGGCCGGAAGGTTACCCGCAAGGCGGGCCCACCAGAGGCTGGTCAGGAAAACCATGTGGATACCCCTGTTTTTCAGGCACCACATGCTTCCAACCAGAGCACTGTAAAAGCTGAGAGTGCCGGAACCGACAATCGGGATTCTTCCCAGGCTGCTCCGGCTAAAGAGTCTGGAGACTCCCAGTCCGATAACGGAAACGGTGGCGGAAATAGCGGTAACGGTGGCAACAACAACCGCAACCGTTCTTCCAACAACCGCCGTGGTGGACGTGGACGTCGTGGAGCTGGAAACTCCAACGAGGGCTCCAATAACAACAGTGGATCTAACAACAATGGCGGAAACCAAAACCGTCAAGGTGGCAACCGCGGTAATCGTGGTGGCGGACGTCGCAATGTTGTGAAGTCCATGCAGGGCGCTGACCTGACTCAGCGTCTGCCAGAGCCACCAAAGGCTCCGGCAAACGGTCTGCGTATTTACGCACTCGGTGGTATCTCTGAAATCGGCCGTAACATGACCGTATTCGAATACAACAACCGTCTGCTCATCGTTGACTGTGGCGTACTGTTCCCATCCTCTGGAGAACCAGGCGTTGACCTGATTCTTCCAGACTTCGGTCCAATTGAGGATCACCTGCACCGTGTTGATGCTTTGGTGATCACCCACGGACACGAAGACCACATTGGTGCTATCCCATGGCTGCTGAAGCTCCGTAGCGATCTCCCAATTTTGGCTTCTCGCTTCACCTTGGCTTTGATTGCTGCAAAGTGTAAAGAACACCGCCAGCGTCCAAAGCTCATTGAGGTTAACGAGCAGTCCAATGAGGATCGCGGACCATTCAACATTCGTTTCTGGGCGGTTAACCACTCCATCCCAGATTGCTTGGGCCTTGCTATCAAGACCCCAGCTGGTTTGGTTATCCACACAGGTGACATCAAGTTGGATCAGACTCCTCCTGATGGACGTCCAACTGACCTGCCTGCACTTTCTCGCTTTGGCGATGAAGGCGTCGACCTGATGCTGATTGATTCCACAAACGCCACCACCCCAGGTGTTTCTGGATCTGAAGCAGAGGTTGTTCCAACCCTGAAACGCATCGTTGGAGATGCAAAGCAGCGCGTTATTCTCGCTTCTTTCGCATCCAACGTTTACCGTGTGCAGGCTGCTGTTGACGCAGCTGTTGCATCCAACCGTAAGGTTGCCTTCAACGGTCGTTCCATGATTCGTAACATGGAAATTGCGGAAAAGCTTGGCTACCTGAAGGCACCTCGCGGAACCATCATCTCTATGGATGATGCATCCCGTTTGGCGCCGCACAAGGTCATGCTGATTACCACTGGTACCCAGGGCGAGCCAATGGCTGCGCTGTCTCGTATGGCACGCCGTGAGCACCGTCAGATCACTGTCCGTGATGGCGATCTGATCATCCTTTCTTCCTCCCTGGTTCCAGGTAACGAAGAAGCTGTGTTTGGTGTGATCAACATGTTGGCTCAGATTGGTGCGACTGTGATCACCGGTCGCGATGCCAAGGTGCACACCTCCGGTCACGGTTATTCCGGAGAGTTGTTGTTCTTGTACAACGCTGCTCGTCCAAAGAACGTTATGCCAGTTCACGGTGAATGGCGTCACTTGCGTGCCAACAAGGAATTGGCTATCTCTACTGGTGTCAACCGCGAGAACGTTGTGCTTGCACAAAACGGTGTTGTTGTTGATTTGGTTAATGGTCGCGCACAGGTTGTTGGCCAGATTCCAGTCGGTAACCTCTACGTTGACGGTGTCACTATGGGCGATATCGATGCAGATATCTTGGCAGACCGTACCTCACTCGGTGAGGGCGGATTGATCTCGATTACTTCTGTTATCGATAACCGCACCGGCCGTCTCTTGGAGCGTCCAACCGTTCAGACCAGTGGCTTCTCTGAAGATGCGAAGTCCATGATGCGCGAGGTCACCGAGCTGGCTGAGACCACTATGAATGACTTAGCAGCAGAAGGCGAAAATGATCCATACCGCATGGTTCAGCACCTTCGCCGCAAGCTGACTCGTTTCGTTGAGCAGAAGTGGAAGCGTAAGCCGGTCATCATGCCGACTGTCATTCCAATGACTGCAGAGACCACACACATCGGCGACGATGAGGTACGCGCTTCACGCGAGTCTCTCTAAGCATTACGCTTTTCGACGAAAAGACCCACCAAGGGCCCACTCTTCTTGTGAAGGGTGGGCCCTTGTCGTGTAAAACACGGTTCATTGGATGGGTAGAGAAAACACCCCAGTTCCATTCAGTCCTGGGGTGTTTTAAATAAGCGGGAGTGTTAGAAGAGCTGCTGGGCTTTTTCCCTAAAAAGTTTGAGGCGTATAGACTTGGCAATTTTCATATGATCTTCTGCCAATGTGCAGGCAAGTTCCTCATCCCGGTTTTCAATCGCTCGGATCAGAGCCTCGTGCTCATCAAGGGACTCTTTCCACCTATTTGATACAGCAAGGGTAGGCCTTGGCGTCTGAATAAGGTGGGTAGTGAGGCGCTCTAAGATATCCACCAACACTGAATTCTGAGTTGCTTTCCAAATTGCTGCATGGAACTCCAAATTGGTAGCAATCATTTCAGCGTTACTGGGGCTTACCAGGGAACGGTCTCTTGCTAGAAGTGATTCCAGTTCTAAAAGGTTAGATAAGGAATGCGAGCGGGCTGCTTCGCGTGCAGCGGTTCCTTCTAGTTGAATGCGCAGATCATATACTTGCACGACACTTTCAGGATTAGCTGCAGGTACTTTGAGTCCGCGGTCTTCACGAACTAACAAGCGCTCTTGTTCCAAGCGAGAGAGCACTTGGCGCATGGGAGTACGTGAGATGTCAAAACGCAAGGAAAGAGGGATCTCTTTGAATGGCGTACCGGCTGGGTGTGTACCCGCAAGGATTTCACTTCGTAGCTCCTCATAAATGGAATCTACGTCGATTTTTCGCGATTCAGCCATTACGGGTACCTCCTAACAAGAGAGTTCTTCAGCATTAATTCATCTTAGCGTTATGTGGATTAAGCAATTGCCCCGGCGCGTCGACCAAAGACACAACCTGCTGCAAGTCCGGAACCACCTGGGTAGTTGGTGCTGAAGAGTCCACCGAGCATTTCACCCGCTGCGTAGAGTCCTTCAATGTGCTTGCCGTCCGCATCTAGTACGCGACCTTCAGTATCGGTTTTGACTCCGCCAAAGGTGAAGGTAATGCCACAAGTCACGGCGTATGCGTAAAATGGCCCGTTTTCTAGTGGGGAAGCCCAGTTGGATTTTACGGGGGTAGTAGAAGATGACTTGCCGTCCTTGACGGTTGGATCAAAATCAACTGAGCGGTCAACCTTGGTGTTGTAATCCGAGATGGTCGAAGCTAAAGCCTGTGGATCAATGTTGATCTTTTCAGCAAGCTCTTCGATGGTATCTGCTTGCTGGACTGAAATCCCAGGCATATCGTATTCTTCGGTGCGTAGCATTGGGCGTAATGTGGCATCGAAAATCTGGTACGCGATGGAATCCGGCTGCTTGAGGATTTCCTTGCCGTATTTTGCGTAGGTGTAGTTTCTGAAGTCGGCGCCTTCATCCAAGAAGCGTTCACCATTCTTGTTGACGATTGCTCCGAGGAAGTAGCTCTGGCGAGTGAGTCGGTTGGTGAGCTCTCGGTTGGATTCATTATTTGGTGTGAATGCATCCCACTGTACGGAGTGGCATGTGGAGAAATCTCCGCCCTTGGCTGCACCGATTTCAAGAGCTGCCTTGATCATGTCGCCCTGGTTGTATGGAGTGCCACGAACCTTTGCGTTTTCCCAACCTGCTCCGAGGTGCTCTTCGCGCCACTGAGGGTTGGATTCGTATCCGCCGGCAGTCATGATTACTGATTCTGCACGAAGCTCAAAGTCTCCATCGGTGTTTGTACCTCGGACACCAACTACGCGGCCTTCTTCGGTAATAAGTTCTGCTGCACGGTGCCCATAACGAATATCGATGCCGTTTTCCAAGGCGACGCGTGTGTGGTCAGCAATGAGTCCTTCTCCGCCGCCTACATTTCCTACATGCAGTCCACCCCAGAAGAGGAAAGAGCCATCGGGACGCTCATATGCCTGACGTTCGTACATGAGGCGGTACTTCAAGCCTAAGTTTTTGAGCCAGCGCAGGGTAGGGGCTGCTTCCTTAACCAAAACCTCGGTGAGGGCTGGATCATTTTTTCCTTCAGTCACCTTTACTAGGTCTGCAGTGTATTCTTCCGCGGAGTATGGAGGAACGACGGTGTTTGCATGGCGCTCATCGTATTCGATGAAATCCTGGAGATCCTCAAGTCCATCGTGTGGAATGCGGGTGGCTCCAGCGGTGTAGAAGCTGTTTCCGCCGGCCATCTCTTCGAGGCCTCTTTCAAGGAGGATTACTTTTCGTCCGCGTGTAGCTGCAGCAAGGGCTGCGGTGAATCCGGCGTTTCCTCCGCCAACTACAACAACGTCAGCAGAGTGTGAATCATGAGCATTAGCTTGGTTCATGATCATCCTTTCGAGGTGGGTTAAAGTTCCAACACTTTGTATACAACTGTATTCATAATGTTTTGTCAAGCGCTTTGTTTAATAAAAATTCCATTAATTACTGATAATAAAAACAAGAAACGGTGAAAACTTTGTTATTTCTTTCAAAATTAGGGGTTGTTGTGATTTGAGTCATGGTGTACAAATGTATACAAACGTTCAAGAGTGTTCGAGAGGGGAACTTGATATGAGTGACTACTTAAGGAGTGGTTCATGAAATCTTCACAACTCAGATTGGGAATTTTTGCAGTGCTTGTAGCTGTGGTCGCAGCTTTTGCACTGATGAGCGCCGCTTCGAGTGGTGGCGTGAGTACAGCTCGAAGCAAACTGACAATTGTGGCTCCAGCTGCTCCTGGTGGCGGATGGGATGGTTTTTCCAGGGAAGCGCAAGCTGTAATGCGTAACCAGGGAATCGTCAGTAACCCCCAGGTAGTCAATATCCCGGGCGCCGGTGGAACGATTGGGCTTAGTCAGTTTGTTCAAGAGGCGGGTCGCGAAGATATGCTTTTGACTACAGGCGGCGTCATGGTCGGTGCCATTGAATTAGCAGATAATGAAGAATCATTTGCAGATGTCACGCCTATTGCCCGTTTGGCAGATGATTATTCAGTACTGGTAGTGCCTGCTGATTCACCGTTCCAGACCTTGGAAGACTTCCTTGTCGCTTGGGAAGAAAATCCAGGTGAGAACTCTATTAGTGGTGGCTCATTGGGATCCATCGACCATTTGCTCAGTGGGCTTTTGGCACAAGCTCGTGGAATGGACCCGGCTGCCGTTAACTACATTGCATATTCTGGAGGCGGCGAAGCCCTCAACTCACTTCTTGCACACACCACGGCAGCTGGCATCTCTGGATATAACGAAGTCAAGGATCAAATCGAAGCGGGAACACTTCGTGCGCTGGCAATTTCTTCAGAAGAACGCCTCGAAGGCGACAGTGTCCCAACCTTTATGGAACAAGGCGTAGATGTCTCTATGTCGAACTGGCGAGGATTCGTTGCCCCTCCGGGGATCAGTGAAGAAGCAAAACAAGAACTTTTGAGCATTATTTCTGAGCTGAAAGACCAACCAGAGTGGCAAGAAGCTGTGAAAAGAAATAGCTGGGTGGATACCTACCAAGTAGGCGAAGATTTCGAATTGTTTATTGAAGAAGAAGTCGCCACCGCACAACAAATTGTTAAGGAGTTGGGACTATGACCGTAAATCAGCCTCTTGATCCTGCGCACGGCGCCAAGTTAGAAGAACTTGATTCGCCAGAGGATTTGGTTCATCACGAAGATGAATCACTTGGAACTAAATCTCGTTGGGGCTGGCTCGCCGGCCGAGGAGAACTGGGATTTGTTGCAGTTATCGTTATCTTCGCCACGGTGATGCTTTATGGCGGATTAACCATGACGGTGCTGGGATCTCAGACACCTGGCCCTCAATTTTTCCCCATCCTTATCGCAGTACTCCTTTATATGGCGGCAGCAGCAATTCTGTATTCAGTATTGACACACCCTCAGCTTCCTGATGGAGAGCCACATCCAGGGCGCGGTAACTTCTCCAAAGATTTGCTTTCTGATATCGGCATGGTCGACCGAGAAAGAGTTCGACGCCGGTACAGTCGCTATTCCGAGCAGTGGACAACCTACTCCGACTGGAAAACTGTTGGTTTAGTTGTTGTTGGTTTGGTCGTATTCATCGTTGCTCTCAAGCCTGTTGGGTGGATACTTTCAGCGACATTTCTGTTCTGGATGGTCGTTCGAGCATTGGGATCTAAGCGCACATTTTTTGACCTCGGTGTAGCTCTACTTTTTGCATCAATCATTCAATTGGCATTTAACGAAGGACTGGGATTGCCACTCCCTCCCGGCTTCTTGGAAGGACTGCTCTAATGGATCAACTCTCGCTACTTTTTGACGGTTTTGCTAATGCCTTAACCCCAATGAACCTGCTCTGGCTTCTTATCGGAGCAATTCTTGGAACCGCAGTGGGTGTTCTTCCTGGCCTCGGTTCGGCCATGGCTGTTGCTCTCTTGTTGCCTATTACCTTTGCGCTTGATCCAACTGGCGCATTCATCATGTTCGCCGGAGTCTATTTTGGTGGACTCTTCGGAGACTCCACTGCCGGTATTTTGCTAAATACGCCAGGTAATTCCTCAGCTATTGCATCTACATTTGAAGGTCACCGCATGGCGCGAAGTGGCCAGGCTGCTAAAGCTCTTGCAACTGCAGCGCTGGGTGCTTTTATTGGTGGATTGATCGCAACATCACTGGTGGTATTTTTCGCTCCAACACTGGTGAAACTTGCGACAGTATTTGGTCCTGCTGAGTACTTTGCTTTGGCGGTTGGTGCGTTCTTGGCTATCTCGGCTGTGGTTGCTGAATCCGTCTTCCGTGGTCTTGCGGCCCTGGGCATTGGTTTGGCGCTTGTCATGGTTGGTATTGATGGTCCGTCTGGAACCGCTAGATTCACGTTCGGAAATCCGGACTTCTTTGATGGTATTTCCATCATCGTGATTACTGTGGGATTGCTTGCGCTTGGTGAAGTTCTTCGAGTCGCATCTCGAATTCATCGTGAGGAAATGCCAACCTTGATTCAGCCAAAGGGTATGGCTCGTTTGTCCAAGGCTGATTTCCGAAGAGCTTTGCCTGCATGGCTTCGTGGAACCGCATTCGGTGCACCATTTGGTCTTATCCCTGCTGGTGGTTCTGAAGTTCCAACATTTTTGGCGTACGGTACCGAAAAACAACTAGCGAAGCGTGCTGGTGATACAGACTTTGGCACAACGGGATCAATCAAGGGACTTGCAGCTCCTGAAGCTGCAGGTAATGCCACCGCCGGAACTGCCATGGGTGCGCTCCTCGCGTTGGGACTTCCGACTTCAGCAACTGCGGCAATTATGCTTGCAGCTTTCCAACAGTACGGAATGCAGCCAGGACCTTTGCTCTTTGAAAGGTCTGGAGATCTTGTTTGGGCATTGCTGGCTTCTCTCTTCTTGGGCCTTATTATTCTCTTGATCCTTAACTGGTCTTTCGCACCGCTGTGGGCCAAGCTTCTGAATATTCCTCGCCCTTACCTCTACGCAGGCATCACAGTATTGTCCGTACTGGGTGTGTACTCGGTGGGATCATCAGTATCTGACCTCTGGATTCTGACCGGCTTGGGACTTCTTGGACTGATGATGCGCCGCTTTAATATCCCTATTGCCCCAGTGCTTATTGCAGTAGTTCTGGGACCAATGGCAGAGACTGAATTGCGCCGTGCGCTAGCAGTTTCTGAAGGTGATCTTTCCATCCTGGTTGCTTCGCCAATTACATGGGGAATTTACGGATTCCTGGCACTTGGACTTGCGATCAGTGCCTACCAGCACCTGCGTCACCGCTACTTAAACAAGAAGGAAGAGACGCAGAAAGTGGAGGAAGAACTCGCCACTGCATAAAACGATGAGACTAAGAGGCGTTAAGGAGTATTTTCCTTAACGCCTCTTTTGCGTAGTGGGTACTGACTGAACAGTTCAACCTGAGATGAGAAAAGTGTCTAGGCTCGTAGTCATGAAGCTTTCGGATGTGGAAAGAATTGCGCTCAAAGATGCCCTTTTATTGAAGGGGCCCGATGCGCCGACCCTTTGTGGTGAGTGGACCACCAGAGATCTTGCAGTGCATCTGTATGTGCGTGAGCAACATCCATTATCTAATTTGAAGGCTCAGCTTCCCTTTGGTGGCAATGCTTCAGATGATCTGACTGCAAAGACTGCACAGCGTTCTTTTGAAGAGGTTGTAGAAGAGTGGGCAGCGGGACCAAAAGGGATGAATCCATGGTGTGCCCTTGATTCCATTGGTAATGGTATGGAGCATTACATCCATCATGAAGATGTATTGCGGGGAGCAGCGGAATCGAGCGCGGATGTGGACGTGCGTCCATTATTGCCTGAGCATAAAAAACAATTACTTCGGATTTTAAAGCTTTTAGCCCCACGGTTGGTTAAGTCACCTCGGCCGGTTGTGCTGTGGCCAACAGGATTACCGCGCATCGTCTTGCATGAGGGTAGGGGAGTTACCGCTGAGGGGGCAGATGTCTGTCGGGTAAGCGGCGAGGTAGGGGAGCTCTTATTGTGGGTATCTGGTCGAGACATCGTGAAACTTACATTTGATGGTAATCAGGAGGGCATTACTCGAGGCGGTTTTTAGAAAATTTGAACGAACTGCGTGGTGCTTCTGGGATCAGAGTGGTTTGAGCGACTAGAGTTAGGAGCATGACTGTCAGAAACGGCGCACCCAAGCGGGGAAGCTCACGAGGATCAGGAAAGTCAACAGGGCCAAAAACCACTGCGACTACCAGGCGGAGTAAACCAACGACCAGCTCATCGCGGAGCAACGGTGCTGAAACTGCTGCGTTTTCATCCTCGATGACGGCACGTCGTGCTGCTGACACATCCGAAGAAAGGACTGGCAGTGCGTTTCGTGCTGTTGGTTCGGGGATCGGATCCCTTTTTGGGGCTACCGCGAATGGATTGGGTAAGATGACCCGTTCTATCGGTGAGATAGGTCGTCGCCGTGATGATGATTTTGACGATGATTTTGAGGAGGAGAGCACAACGAAACCCGCCGCACGGAAATCGCGGAGCAAGGCTGTTGAGCCGGAATTGGAACTCGATGATGATTTCGACGAGTCCTCAGGTGGTCGACCTTCTGCTTATATAGAGGAACATGCCGATGGTTTTGCATTAAGCCTCATTGGAGTTGCGATTGTTCTGGGTGCTGCAGTATGGCTCGGAATCGGTGGGCCAATCGGCACGTTTATTGCAGATATTGTTCACCTTGCAGTGGGTGCCGGAGCATGGATCTTGCCAGTCGGTCTTATCGGTGCGGCAATTGCACTTATGCTTCGCTACACCCCGGAGTATCACGCTCAAGGTCGCGTTAGTTTTGGTATTGGCGTGATCATCGTATGCATGTTGGCATTGATCCACCTCTTTGCAGGAAATCCTGCTGAGTGGGAGGGTCGAATGACTGCCGGAGGCGCCATTGGCGCCTGGATTGGCACCCCGCTGGAAATAGGTTTTTCTGTTTATCTAGCAGTGCCAATTCTCCTGCTATTGCTGTTTTGGGGAGCCCTGAAAACAACGGGTATTTCTATTCGCGAATTCATAGAATTTGTTGGAGGATTTTTCGGCTTCGCAGGTTTTAACCGCGATGAAGATGCTTTCGATGAAGAAGACGATGATCTTTATGGACATGTGGAACGCGAGTTGGAATCTCGCGCCAGTGGTCGAGCGCCAAGTCGAACTCCAAGCAGGTCTTTGCCGAGGACGCCACCTCGTCGTACGCCACCGCCATCGGTAACTCCGCCACCTACGCCGGTACCAACACGCCGCCCAGCGGCGTCGCTGGATAAATATCCAGTTGAGGAGGCAACTCCTCAAGCCTTTCCTGAACCGCAAGTAGCGCAGAGGGAGGCGTCGATAAGCAGCTTGAAAAACCCTAGCGTGACTGAAACCGATGAATTCCCAGCGGTTACTGAAGCGGATTTGGAGTCGGCTGCGGCGACGGACGCTGTGGCGGCGTCACGCGAGAGCATGCGTCAGGCAATTATTGCGCGTTCGGGTAAGGATCCAGTTGTGCAAAAGAAGCCGGCTGCTCCTGTTATGAAACCAGCAGCGGCACCGGTAGTTACCGCTCCAGCTGCTTCGCCTGTTGAAATCGTGAGCGACGGCGACAGCTCATATGTGTTGCCGAGCGCTGATCTGTTGATCCCAGGTGAGCCAGCGAAGCTGCACTCAGAAACTAACGATCGCATGATTGAAGCCATTACTGATGTGTTCAGTGAATTCAATATCGATGCGGCAGTGACCGGTTTCTCGCGTGGACCGACAGTAACCAGGTATGAGATTGAGCTGGGACCTGGCGTTAAAGTTTCGAAGATCACCAATTTGCAATCCAATATTGCCTACGCGGTGGCCACAGAAAATGTTCGCTTGCTGACCCCAATTCCAGGCAAATCAGCAGTGGGAATTGAGGTACCTAACTCAGATCGCGAAATGGTTCGTCTGGGTGACGTCCTGAATGCGCCTTCCACCGTGGAAAATAAAGACTCCATGTTGGTTGGTCTGGGCAAGGACATTGAAGGTGACTTTGTATCCTATTCCGTGCAGAAAATGCCACACCTTTTGGTGGCAGGTTCCACCGGCTCTGGTAAATCAGCATTCGTGAACTCATTGCTGGTGTCTATTCTCACGCGCGCAAGACCAGAAGAAGTACGCCTGATTCTGGTTGATCCAAAGATGGTGGAACTGACCCCTTATGAAGGTATTCCGCATCTGATCACTCCAATCATTACTCAGCCCAAAAAAGCCGCGGCAGCACTGCAGTGGCTAGTGGAGGAGATGGAGCAACGCTACATGGATATGAAGCAGACCCGTGTGCGCCACATCAAGGATTTCAACCGCAAGATTAAATCCGGTGAAATTGAAACCCCATTGGGCTCAAAGCGTGAGTACCGTGCGTATCCCTACATCGTGTGTGTTGTAGACGAGCTGGCTGACTTGATGATGACTGCGCCGAAAGAAATTGAAGAATCAATCGTGCGCATCACCCAGAAGGCTCGTGCGGCCGGTATCCACCTGGTGTTGGCAACACAGCGACCATCCGTGGATGTTGTCACCGGTTTGATTAAAACCAACGTGCCATCTCGTCTTGCCTTCGCAACCTCATCTTTGACTGACTCTCGCGTTATCTTGGACCAAGCCGGAGCAGAGAAGCTCATTGGTATGGGCGATGCTCTATTTATTCCTCAGGGTGCAGGAAAACCTCAACGTATTCAGGGTGCTTTTGTTACCGATGAGGAAATTCAAGCCGTTGTGGATATGGCAAAGGCCCAGCGCCAGCCTGAATACACCGATGGTGTGACTGAAGATAAGGCTGCGGAAGCGAAGAAGGTCGATGCAGATATTGGTAATGATCTGGAAGATCTTCTTGAGGCAGTAGACCTGGTAGTGAACTCACAGATGGGCTCTACTTCCATGCTGCAGCGCAAGCTGCGCATTGGTTTCGCCAAGGCTGGACGCCTGATGGACTTGATGGAAAGCCGAGGCATCGTAGGCCCATCAGAAGGCTCCAAGGCTAGAGAAGTATTGGTCAAGCCAGAAGAGCTAGAGACAATCATTTGGATGCTCAAGGGTGCTGATCCTGCAGACGCGCCGAAGGAAGAGTCTTGGGAGGATGAAGAATCTGCTGAAAGCGCAGAGGCTGAAACTGAGACTACGAATGTTGTGCAAGCGGATCCCTCCAGAGGGGTCTTCTAGTTTAAATTTTTAATCGGGCATTTTTGTCATCAAGTTGTATGTGATGATGAAAAGTGCCCGATTATTTTTGTTTAAATCTATTTTTGCCCGAGTGAGGATTTCGTTGGGGGCTGTAGTGGGGCTGTAGTGGGGTCTGACAAGAACACAGTTCTACAACGATTGCTCAGCCCGGGGTGGCGATTTCATGTTGGTTGGGTTATAGTTTTCGAGTATTGGAGGGGAGTACCCCACAAGCAGCGTAGATCGTCAACACGGAAATCAGATTCAGATCTCTTTCGAGATTTGAATCGGTGGTTTCCCGGTCACACTGGCCCGTTTTTGTTTTGAAGTTTTTCAAACAAGGGTGGGGGAGACCTCCGGTTCTTAAATTGTCTAACCAAGAACCGGAGGTTCTTTTTGTCATGGAAGTAAACTTAGCCACATGGCTCATCACGCTCGTGGTGATCGCAGGCTTTTTTGTATTCGATTTCTTCTCACACGTACGTACTCCACACGAGCCCACACTGAAAGAATCCGCATGGTGGAGCTTTTTCTACGTGGCACTTGCTGGCGCTTTCGGCATTTTCCTCTGGTTCGCTTGGAGCGAGCCGGGTAATCCACATCAGCACGGCATCGAGTTCTTCACCGGTTATGTCACCGAAAAGGCCTTGAGCGTTGATAACCTCTTCATCTTCGCTCTCATCATGGGTGCATTTAAGATTCCTCGAAAGTACCAGCAAAAGGTACTTCTGATTGGTATCGCACTGGCACTGGTTTTCCGCCTGGCATTCATTCTCTTGGGTGCAGCTGTCATCGAGGCTTGGTCTGATGTCTTCTATATCTTCGCCATCTGGTTGATTTATACCGCAGTGAAGCTGCTGTGGGACGAGATCCGTGATACCCCAGAGACTGACCCGAACGATATGTTCATCATCAAGGCTTTGCGCAAGGTTATTCCAGTTACCGAGGGCTACCATAAAGATAAGCTCACCCACCGCGCAGGTGGCAAGCTGCATCTGACTCCTTTGTTTGTCGCATTGGTCTCCATCGGCATGGTTGACCTCATGTTCGCTTTGGACTCTATCCCAGCGATCTATGGCATTACTTCAGAGCCTTATATCGTGTTCACCACCAACGCTTTTGCCCTTCTGGGTCTACGCCAGATGTACTTCTTGCTTGATGGTCTGCTTGATCGCCTTGTTTACCTGCCTTATGGCCTGGGCCTTATTTTGCTGTTCATTGGCGCAAAGCTTGGACTACATGCACTGCACGAAAACAACCTGCCGTTCATCAACGGTGGCGATAACGTCAGTGTCCCAGAAGTGTCCACTGTCTTTTCCTTGGTCTTTATTATCGGTGTTTTGGTTATTACCGTTGTTGCATCCATCATTAAGAACAAGCGTGATGAAAACCAGGGTGGCATTCCGCCGCAGTGGAACACCGCAAAGCAGCAGGGCGAGGATTGGGAGAGTAACGCAGGCACAGAAGCTCAGGCAGCTGAATCAGCCAGTGATTCTGCAGTCAATGACTCTGCGTCTATTGACTCTGCAACACAGCCGAAACAAGATCGCTAAAACTAGCAGTATCAACTTGTAGAGCCTAAGAAAATATCGTGCCTGCCCAGCTCATAAGGAAGCTGGGCAGGCACGATATTTTTATGTGCAATTTATAAGGGTGCTTAGAAACTCTTAATGACCGGATTCCATGTGTGGATAACGCGATTATCTAGCAGGCCTTCAGAGTAGAATGGATCGTTGTTCATGACTGCTTCGGCATCGGCAACGGTGGATCCTTCAGCCAATTGGATGGAGATGAGGGCCCCGCCATTACCGTCGGTAAAAGGACCAGATCCGATAATCTTTCCTTCTCCATGCAGGGTTGCAATGAATTCGCGGTGCGCGGGGCGTGCGTCAACGATCTTTTCGTTGTCTGGATTGTAGGTGTAAAGTACGGCAAAATAAGTCATAACAGGTAAGTTTAGGCGTCAAGGCGTACACTAAACGGAATTTAGTTCACTTTAATTATTTGGTAGCGTGCAACTCAGTGAGAGATAGCTATTAAAAGTGATTATTTATAGAAGTCTTTACTAGTCGTAGTCTTCAATCTGTGTGCAGGTAGGGTGGAACACCGTGAGTGATGTATCAACAGGCGCACATGGCGCGCACGATTCAGACAACCAATCGGTCAAGCCTTCCAACTGGAACCTGCCGAATTTTTTGACCAGTTTGCGCATCATTGTTATCCCATTATTTGCATGGCTAACTCTTGAAGGCAAAACAGAAAACAATGCTTTTGCCTGGTGGGCACTGGTTGTATTCATTTTGTTGATGATTACAGACAAGCTTGATGGCGATATCGCCAGGGCGCGTGGTTTGGTCACAGACTTTGGAAAAATTGCTGATCCAATTGCTGATAAGGCGTTGATGACCACAGCGTTTGTCTGTTTCAACATCATTGGAATTTTGCCATGGTGGGTAACAGGGCTGATCGTGTTGCGCGAATTTGGCATCACCATTTGGCGTTTCTTCCAGCTGCGCGCTGGAAATGTTGTGCCAGCATCTCGTGGCGGAAAGCTCAAAACTGTTTTGCAAACCGTCGCAGTTGCGCTTTACCTCTGCCCATTCCCAAGCTGGATGGATATTCCAAGTCAAATTGTCATGTATGCAGCTTTGATCGTCACAGTTGTGACAGGTATTCAATATCTGTGGGATTCCCGTAAAACTGCAGAAGCATAATTATCCCCATGGTGGAAAATTTAGCTGGCCGTATTGTTGAGCTTTTGGCGGCTCGCGGTGAAACAGTGGCTTTTTGTGAATCTTTAACTGCAGGTCTGGCGAGTGCGACAATCGCGGAGATTCCAGGCGCTTCAGCTGTCTTAAAAGGCGGCTTGATTACCTATGCCACCGAATTAAAAGTTGAGCTCGCAGGGGTACGCCAAGAGCTTATCGACGCGCACGGCGTGGTTTCCCCACAATGCGCAGAGGCGATGGCGGCAGGTGCTTTGTCGCGATGCGACGCGCATTGGGCGCTTTCCTTAACTGGCGTTGCTGGCCCGAGTGAACAAGACGGACACCCGGTGGGGGAGGTTTGGATTGGTTTGGCAGGAAAGTCTGCAGCTGGCGGCTCGGGAACAATTCAGGCCTATCGTGCGTTTGAAAGTAAACAACAGGTTATATTGGCTAAATTGGGGCGGCATCACATTAGAGAAGCTGCTGTACAGCGAAGCTTTCGCCTGCTGATTGATCATATTGAGTCACATTGACTCAAGTTTCTAGGTAAACTGGGAACAAATTTTAGGGAAAGGGAGTTGAACCTAACGATGGTTACTTATACAACCCTTCTAGACAAGCCGATTTCAGAAGCCGCCCCACGGAAGGCTCCTGAACCACTTCTCCGCGAAGCTCTTGGTGCAGCTCTTCGCTCCTTCCGTGCTGATAAGGGCGTTACTCTGCGTGAGCTCGCTGAAGCTTCTCGTGTGTCTCCCGGTTATCTTTCTGAATTGGAGCGTGGACGCAAAGAGGTTTCCTCTGAGCTTCTTGCTTCCGTATGCCATGCTTTGGGCGCCAGCGTTGCTGATGTATTAATTGAAGCAGCAGGATCCATGGCAGTGCATGCCGCACGGGAAGACTTCGCGCGCGTTTGAGTGACATGAGTGGTTGTTGAAAAGCAGGAAAAGAATGCTTTTCGACGCCCATTGTTAGCTTGATGGCGCTAATATGGACTGCGTTGAGGTTCTGGCTAATTTCTATACCTATAAAATCTTTTAAAGGTATGAACCCCAGTCGTGCCGGTGTACAGGGCGTCATGGATAATGATCGCATAAGTGAATACAGCGAAATTACCTGATTCAGATATTTAGGAAGGCTCACTTTTCAATATGGCTAATCCATTTTCCAAGGGTTGGAAGTATCTCATGGCGTTGTTCGACTCAAAGATTGAGGAGAACGCAGATCCAAAGGTACAGATCCAGCAGGCCATCGAGGATGCTCAGCGTCAGCACCAGGAGCTCTCTCAGCAGGCAGCTGCAGTTATTGGTAACCAGCGCCAGCTTGAGATGCAGCTGAACCGTCGCCTAGCTGAGATTGAGAAGCTTCAGGGCAACACTCGCCAGGCAATTCAGCTGGCTGACAAAGCTCATGCTGAGGGCGATGTAAAGAAGGCTACTGAGTACGAGAACGCTGCTGAGGCATTCGCAGCGCAGCTTGTTACCGCAGAGCAGTCTGTCGAAGACACCAAGCAGCTCCATGACCAGTCTCTGCAGCAGGCTGATCAGGCGAAGAAAGCTGTGGAGCGCAACTCCATGGCATTGCAGCAGAAGGTTGCGGAACGCACCAAGCTGTTGAGCCAGCTTGAGCAGGCAAAGATGCAGGAGAAGGTTTCTGAGTCTTTGAAGTCCATGAACTCCCTCACTGAAGGCAGCACTCCGAACTTGGATCAGGTTCGTGAGAAGATCGAGCGTCGTTACGCTAATGCTCTTGGCCAGGCAGAGCTTGCACAGAACTCCGTTGAAGGCCGTATGGCTGAGGTTGAGCAGGCGGGCATTCACATGGCTGGACATTCCCGTCTTGAGCAGATCCGTGCCGAGATGTCTGGTGGTTCCCTAACCGCTGGAAATAAGCAGGAGTCCATTGAAGCTCCAGCTGCAGGCAACAATGTCACTGATGATGCAGTGGCACAGCGTATGCGCGAGCTGCGCGGCGAGGCTTAAATCTTTTAAGCAATTAAAAGCGGGGCAGATACTTTTTAAGGTATTTGCCCCGCTTTTGCTATCTATTTTCTCAGTGCTAGTCTCCGGCGCCACGAGCTAGAAGCGCATCGCCAATATTGCGCGCCCGCTTAATTGATCTGATGATCACTGGAGTGCCGAATGCAGCAATAGAAAACCCAGCGCCCCGAGCTTTGCGAGCATCAAGGACTTCCTTCACCGTGGCTAATTGCAGTGGAATAAGCCGAATGGTGAGTGAAATAGCCAGGGTAATGGTCTCCACAGGAAGACCAAAACGCGCGAATGGTTGCAACATTTGCTCAACAGCGTCCATCAGAGCTTCAAGCCGAGTTGTCAGCGTGAGGAGCATAGCGGCCATGACCGCGGAAAATAGGGTGAGTACCGTGGTTGCTGCGAAATCGAAACCTCGCTGCCACCATTGAAAAGCGCCCAGCAGAATCAAAATGGGGAGCACTGGCCAGCATTGATTCCATGCAACTTTTAATGGAATCTTGGCCAGCCCATAAAACACCACAGCAATGCCCACTAGGGCTACACCATGCATCGGAGTAGAGGCTGCGATGGAGCCACCGATGATAAAAATCAGCAGGGCAGGGAATTTCCACAGCGCAGGAAAAGCATGAACAACGGAGTGCTTATCGACGTAAAAACCTAAAGGGATACTGTTCATTTCGCAGGTTCTGTCATGAGAGAAACATAGTGCTTAATCGAGTCTTCTGGTAGCCCATCAGCAGCGATACGGTGGTTGTCGATGCAAATAACGCGCTCAAAATCGCTGAGAAAATCTAAGTCATGGCTGACCACGATGAGTTGTTGCTTAAGGCTGCGGAAGACCTCTTTGATCATGAGTCTATTTCGCAGGTCAAGCAGAGTAGTGGGTTCATCGGCGATGATTACTTCCGGTTCTAAAATGAGTACCGCAGCCAGGGCTAATAGCTGCTTTTGTCCACCAGAGAGGGTGTGTGGGGATTGATCGGCATGTGCACTTAGGTTGAACCGCGCCATCATCTCCTCGACACGCTGTGCCTTTTCAGCTCGAGGCATTTTATGCCGACGTAAAGAAAAGGCAATATCCTCACGCACAGTCGGCATCACGATTTGGTTTTCAGCATCAGAGAAAACAAACCCCACCTTCTTACGGACTTCCCGACCAGAACGGGACACATCAAGGCCATCCATGAGCACGCGCCCTGTGGTCGGTTCGCCGAGACCATTGATCATTCTAATGAGGGTAGATTTTCCACCGCCGTTAGCTCCAATAATGCCGATGCGTTGTTCTGTCAGGGTTAAATTCAGTGACTCTAAAATAAGGGCATCGTCGTAGCGAACTTCGGTGTTTTCAAAAAAGATCTCGGGCATGAACTGCAATTCTATATGGGCGTAGTTTATTTCTTACGGATATCGGGGAATGCTGCATGAACGCCAGCAGCAATAACAACCATGACAGCAATCTTGGCTAGATCGGGTAGAACAAAAGCGCCTTGGGCAAGTGCTGCCTCACTAATGCTTAGACCTGCACGAAGGACCAGTCCGATACTGCCACAGACGTATTGAGTGATCAGACCCGCGATACCAGCCAGTCCCAAGACGATGAACATTCCTGTGCCACGCTTCTTAGGTGCAAGATAAGCGATAGCTCCGGCGACCAGTGGGGAAAGTAAATAGCCAACAATGTAACCAGCAGTGGGGCCGGCAAGCGCTGCCAATGTGGTGCGACCTCCTGCTAAAACTGGAAGTCCGATGAGGCCTAGGACAAGAAACAGTAATGCAGTGAGAAAACCGCGCCGACCGCCAAGGATTAATCCGGCAAGAACGATAGAGGCGTTTTGCAAAACGATGGGCACGCCAGCTGCGCCGACGGGAATCGAGACAAATGCCAGCACAATAATCAGTGCCGCAAAAACTGCAATCAGTGCGATGTCTTGAAGTTGTTTGCGTGAAGACGGCTTCTTGGATCGAATCGTGGTTTTTTCAGGTGGGATTGTTTGCATGTTGAAATCATACACCTGAACGATGTTCAGCATGCAAGATGACTCTTTTGAACGGTGTTCATTTGGGGGTGGAGAGGGATGGTAGGTGATCATTGGTTGCTGCGCTGTATTATCGTTTCCATGCGTTTATCGGAGTTTCAGCAACTCGTTAAAGATGAATTCGGAGAAGCTAAAGGGGAGTGGATTGCACATTCTCATGTCATTGGGGCTCTCGGAGTGACTGCGGAGGTTGCAATTGATACTGGGATTGATCTGCGTAACGTGTGGGAGCAGTTGTGTATTGATTTTAGTATTCCGGAATCACGTCGTCTCGGGAAAGATGACCCCCGATTTTAATATTTCTTAGTAGTTCTGATGCGAAAATTCGATTTTCGAACAGTTGTGCGTGTATGCTGGGCTTAAAATCTTGTCATGTCCTAGCATCCGTCTAAAGTAACCGGCATAAATAAAAACAGAACAAAGCAGGGATCCAAATCCCTACTTTTCGGGTCTAACTAAGTAGAGGCCTTTGCACGCTTCTACTTAAAGCCGGACATAATGGTGCAACCGTAGAAATATTCCACCCACATCAACGGATAAAAACTCAGAGGAAATAATAATGGCTCCAAAAAAGACAACGTCTAAAGCTACTGCCGTCAAACCTGATGATCGTCAAAAAGCACTTGATGCAGCACTGGCATTAATTGAGAAGGACTTTGGTAAAGGCGCAATTATGCGTTTGGGCGATGAAAACCGCGCTCCAATCCAAACTATTTCATCTGGCAACACTGCCATTGATATTGCGCTAGGTATTGGTGGATTTCCGCGAGGCCGAATCGTCGAGATCTATGGTCCAGAATCATCAGGTAAAACCACTGTTGCTTTGCATGCTATTGCGCAGGCACAAAAGGCTGGAGGCATCGCAGCGTTCATTGACGCTGAGCACGCTTTGGACCCAGATTATGCACGCAAGCTTGGCGTAGATACTGATGCGCTTTTGGTTTCTCAGCCAGATACCGGTGAACAGGCTCTAGAGATCGCAGATATGCTTGTGCGCTCAGGTGCGATTGCTCTAATTGTGATCGACTCAGTGGCTGCATTGACACCAAAGGCAGAGATTGAAGGCGAAATGGGCGATAGCCACGTTGGTCTTCAGGCCCGTCTCATGAGCCAGGCGCTTCGTAAGATGACTGGCGCACTGTACAACTCTGGAACCACTGCAATCTTCATTAACCAGCTGCGTGAGAAGATCGGCGTGATGTTTGGTTCCCCAGAGACCACTACCGGTGGTAAAGCGTTGAAGTTCTATGCATCGATTCGCTGTGATATTCGTCGAATTCAAACACTTAAAGATGGTCAGGATGCTATTGGTAACCGCACCCGTCTTAAGGTAGTAAAAAACAAGGTGTCCCCACCTTTCAAGATCGCTGAATTCGACATTATGTATGGCGAAGGCATCTCACGTGAGTCCTCGGTCATTGACTTGGCAGTAGATAACGGAATCGTGAAGAAGTCTGGCTCTTGGTTTACCTATGAGGGCGATCAGCTTGGTCAAGGTAAAGAGAAGGTTCGTCTTTTCCTCAAGGAGAGCCCAGAGCTTACTGATGAACTCGAAGACAAGATTTTCAAGAAGCTGGGAGTAGGTAAGTACGCAGGTGTATCTGATGAACTTACCGATGATCCAGTAGAACTGGTGCCAAATGTTGATTTCGATGATGAAGCAGAAGACTAAGCACTAATTGTAAAAGCGGGGACAAACCACAAGGAGATATCCAGGTGGTTTGTCCCCGCTTTTATATAATCAAGGGATTATAAAAATGGACGCACAAACAGAGAAAATCGAGAAACTAAGAAGTATTCTCGATAATTTTGAGCGCGCACATGCACGTGGAGAATCAGACTTTTTTGATCATGAAAAGGAAGAAAAGAAAGCCAACGTACGACGCCGAGCATTATTGCTGCTGGACCAACGAGCCCGTTCCGTTAGTGAATTAACCACACGCCTTAAGGCTTTAGAGTTTGAAGAAGAAATCATTAGCGAAGTCATTGAGGATCTCCTCAGAGCCAAACTCTTAGATGATGAATTGTTTGCCAGCGAATGGGTTCGCCAGCGAGCTGCGCGGAGAGGAAAGTCTTCGCGTGCGCTAGACCGCGAACTGCAGGAGAAAGGCGTCGATAGGCAAACGCGTGTTGCGGCACTGGAGCAATTAGACCCGGACGATGAGCGGGAAACAGCTCGTGCGGTGGCGGTTAAGAAAGCCAGGTCAGAAACAAAGATTCCGCAGGAGCGCTCTGATTACGATAAAGCGCTTCGGCGCGTGTTGGGTGCTTTGGCTCGTCGGGGATTCCCGGCTGGATTATCCATGGAATTTGCTAGGGAAGCACTTGATGAAAGAATCGAGCACTTAAAAAGCTAAACCCCGGATGAACATTTCATCCGGGGGGGGGAAGCTAGGAGCTACTGCACTCCAGGAGTTTTCAGATCCTTATAATCGGGATCCTGCCAATCCACATTGACATTATCCTTGGTGTCCAGACCTTGATCTGGCTGCTCAGGGACCTTGGCAATGATGTTCTTTCGAGCTCGTCCCGCACGTAGTTGGCGCTCAATTCGCGATGCCAACGTGGTGAGGGAGAAGTTGAGAAGAATCATGATGAGTGCGACAACGAAGAGTGCTGCCAGGTAGTTGCGGTTGACGGAAGCAGACTGAATACCGGAACGGACAACTTCGATGTAGCCAATCTGGTAGCCAAGTGCGGAGTCTTTCAGTGCAATAACCATCTGAGAAATCAGTGCAGGAAGCATGGAAGCCACAGCCTGTGGCAGCAGAATGGACCAGGTAGTTTGGCGTGAAGACATACCCAAAGCAATGGCAGCTTCCTTCTGTCCCTTAGGCAAGGAAGCGATACCGGAACGCAGGATCTCTGCAATCACAGAACCGTTGTACATGGTCAAACCGAAGACAACAGCTGCGAAAGCGAGCTGGCTGGATGGCACGACGTGGTACTGAGCGAACAGCTGGTACGCGAAAATCATCAGGATCAGCACTGGAATTGCGCGGAAAGTTTCAATGATGACTGCGCAGAACCAGCGGAGCACTCTAATTTCAGAGATTCGTCCTAGTCCTAAAGCAACACCCATGACTAATGCCAAGATGACGGAGAAAATAGCTGATTTAAGCGTTCCCCATAGACCCGGCAGGATGTAGGTTGTCCACGTTTGGGAGTTGAGGAATGGTGTCCATTTGGCGGCGTCTAATTGACCATTATCAGACAAGATGGAGCCAATCCAGAAGAGGACTGCTAGACCGACCAGCACCGTGATGATGGTGATGATGAGGTTGAGCTGACGTCCCTTTGGTCCGGGTGCATCGTAGAGGACGGTTGCGCGAACTGTATTAGACATTATTTCTTCACCGCCAAACGCTCAGAGAGTTTACCCAGTCCAAGGCCCATGGGCAGGGTGAGAATCATGAAACCAACGGCGAAGATGGCGAATACCACGAACAGCATATTGGCATGATTTTCAATTGTGGATTTCATCAGCAAGGATGCTTCGCCGACACCGATGACAGATGCAATGGTGGTGTTTTTGGTCAATGCGATAAGCGTATTGCCTAAAGGAACGATCGCTGCGCGCAAGGCCTGTGGGAAAATGATGGAACGGAAGGTGTCTCCGAAACCTAGGCCCAAGGAGCGTGCGGCTTCTGCCTGTCCGAAGTGGACAGTGTTGATGCCGGAACGCAAAGACTCAGCAACAAATGTTGAGGTGTACATGATGAATCCGAGGACAGCCAAGCGGAAGTTATTATCCGCGAGGAAGGTAGAACTTTCACGCCCTGCCAGAGTCATACCGAGGTTTTGATAAAGACCAAAGGAGCAGAACAATACGACAAGAGTAAGTGGGGTGTTTCGAACGGTGTTGATATACGCTGTGGACAGGGTGCGGAGGATTTTAACAGGGGAGACCCTCATTGCGGTGAGGATAGTACCCAAAATCATGGCGCCAATGGCTGAGTAGACGGTGAGTTTGATAGTCACCCAAAAAGCTGAAAATATCGACGGACCCAGATCCGCCCACAATGTGCTCATGTGGTGGTGCTCCTTGTTAAGGATGGAAAAAGTTCATGAACTTGAAAACTAGTAATGCGTGGCGCTTTGGGGGTGTCGCGCCACGCATGTGGTTACAGCTGGCTTGTGAAAGCCGTCAAACTAGCTGGCGTCGAGGAAGGAGAGGTCACCTGGGGTGCCTTCTTCAACCACGACAGAGTCTTCGCCGAGATTCTCGGTGAGTAGACGCTGGAAGGTTCCGTCTGCGTACATGCGCTCAAGAGCTGCATTAATGGCATCGGTGCCTTCTTTGTCATCCTTCTTCAATCCGATGCCATAGTATTCGTTGGTGAATGCCTCGCCGTCCTTTTCCATTTCTACAACTCGGAAGTCGCCTTCGTACTGCTGGGAGTAGCCGAAGAGGATGGTGGCATCAGTGGTCATGGCGTCAACGTTGCCCTGGGAGAGTGCCTCCACACAGGAAGAGTAGGTGTCGTATTCCTGGAGCTGTACGCCTGGAAGGACATCCTTTACCTTCTGGGCAGGGGTGGAACCGGAGACGGAGCAAAGAATGAGTCCGTTGTCGAGGTCTTCGAGGGTCTCGATGCGCTCATCGTCCTGGCGGATAAGTAGGGCCTGGTGGGTGATCAGGTATGGTCCACCAAAGTTCACAGATTCGGAGCGACCTGGGTTGATGGAATAGGTTGCTGCGATCATATCTACTTCACCGTTTTGGATGAGAGTTTCACGCTGTGCAGAAGGGGATTCACGCCATTCGAGTGTAGGGTGCTCCCAGCCGTTGTCATCTGCGATTGAGTTGACCACATATTCTGCCACGTCGACGTCGAGGCCGCTCATGGTGTTGTCAGGATTACGAAGGCCGAGACCAGGCTGATCGTATTTGGTACCGATGTTGACAGAGCCATTTTCGATAGCTGAGAGGAAGCCGTCGCTGCCGCCTGAACTGCTACAAGCAGTGAGGGTGACACCTGCGAGGGCGGTTGCGCCGAGGATTGCGCCGATGCGAGTGAATGTACGCTTTGCAGACATGTTGTCTCCTTATATATGTAAGAGTGTGTGCTATCGCTGTTCTTTAAAACAGCGGATGTAGAGGTAGAAGATTCTTCAGTAGAAACGTGACGATGAATTAGTGGGCAAGAATCTTGCCGAGGAAGTCTTTCGCACGATCAGATTGAGGATTTGTGAAGAAAGAATCAGGCACTGTGTCCTCCACAATGAGACCGTCCGCCATAAATAACACGCGATCGGCTGCTTTGCGTGCGAACCCCATTTCGTGGGTTACACACACCATGGTCATGCCTTCCTTGGCAAGACTTGCCATGACATCCAGTACTTCATTGACCATTTCAGGGTCGAGTGCGGAGGTTGGCTCGTCGAAAAGCATGATCTTTGGGTTCATCGCAAGCGCACGCGCGATGGCTACGCGCTGTTGCTGTCCGCCGGAAAGCTGTGCTGGATACTTATCAGCTTGGTTTGCGATGCCGACGCGTTCCAACAAAGTCATGGCGAGCTTCTCAGCTTCAGACTTCTTCATCTTTCGAACCTTGATTGGTGCGAGAGTGACGTTATCTTTGATGGTGAGGTGAGGGAAGAGGTTGAAGGACTGGAATACCATTCCGACATCTGCGCGGAGATGGGCTAGTCCCTTACCTTCTTCGGGGAGCACTTTTCCATCAATTTCGATGGTGCCTTCCTCGATTGTCTCGAGACGGTTGATTGTGCGGCACAGGGTTGATTTGCCGGATCCTGATGGCCCAAGGACGACAACGACTTGGCCTTTAGGGATCTCTAAATCAATATCCGTGAGGGCATGAAAGTCGCCGAAGAATTTTTGCACTCCCGTCATCTTAATCATCGGGGAATTTGTGGTCTGCGTCATATGAGTAGCATAAGGCAGATTCTGGTCATAATGTTCGAAATTGTGTGAATGAGTCCATATTGAAACAAACATTTCGCCATTTTTCGAGGTTTTCCCAGTTCGTACGGGGGCATTTATTGGGGGTGGTTACCGATCCTGTCCGAAATTTACCTATCGACTGATAGAAATTGCGTGTTAAATAAGCGTGCGAATATAGCCAAGTTAAATTTCGTTAAGCCTTCTTCTCGTATCAAAAAAGTGGCTTCTGAGGGAGCGAACTGCGCACTATATAAATAGAGCAACCAAAGGCGTTTATGTCAGCTCGCGCAACAGGGATACAATGAGCTACCGTGACGCAGCAAATGAACCACGTACAGTTAAATGAACATTCCGATCAAGCTTCCCTCGCTGAATCTGGGGAGGGAACTGCTCGCACCTACGAGGTAAAAACATTTGGCTGCCAGATGAATGTGCATGACTCGGAGAGGCTTTCCGGTCTGCTTGAAGAAGCGGGCTATGTTGCGGCAGCAAAGGATTCCACTCCGGACCTAGTCGTGTTTAACACATGCGCTGTGCGTGAAAATGCAGATATGCGCCTTTATGGTACCTTGGGCAATTTGCTCAGTGTGAAAGAAAAGAACCCTGGCATGCAGATTGCTGTCGGAGGTTGCTTGGCTCAAAAAGATAAAGACACCGTGGTGAAAAAAGCTCCATGGGTCGATGTTGTTTTCGGCACCCACAACATTGGCTCCCTGCCCACGTTACTTCAGCGTGCAGAGCATAACTCCCGCGCACAGGTCGAGATTGTTGATTCTCTAGAACAGTTCCCTTCTGTACTTCCTGCAAAGCGCGAGTCTGCTTACGCTGGTTGGGTATCAGTATCTGTTGGCTGTAACAACACCTGTACTTTCTGTATCGTTCCGTCTCTGCGCGGCAAGGAACAGGATCGTCGTCCGGGCGATATTCTCGCCGAAGTGCAAGCATTGGTGGATCAGGGGGTTACTGAAGTAACTCTGCTGGGACAAAATGTCAATGCTTATGGCGTGAACTTTGTTGATCCAGAATTAGAACGTGATCGCAGCGCATTCTCTAAGCTGCTTCGGGCATGCGGAAATATTGAAGGCCTGGAACGAGTCCGTTTCACCAGCCCGCACCCAGCGGAATTTACTTCTGATGTGATCGATGCGATGGCGGAAACACCAAATATTTGCCCTCAGCTGCATATGCCTTTGCAGTCTGGCTCTGACAAGGTGCTCAAAGAGATGCGCCGTTCTTACCGCTCCAAAAAGTTCTTGGCGATTTTGGATGAGGTTCGCGCAAAGATTCCTCATGCTTCTATTACCACTGACATTATTGTTGGTTTCCCGGGTGAGACTGAGGAAGATTTCCAAGCAACTCTTGATGTTGTCAAGAAAGCACGCTTTACTTCTGCTTATACTTTCCAGTACAGCCCACGCCCTGGAACCCCTGCAGCAGAATACGATAATCAGCTTCCTAAAGAAGTTGTGCAAGAGCGCTATGAGCGCCTCATGGTCGTGCAGGAACAGGTCTGCGAAGAAGAAAACCAGAAGCTGATCGGCACAACCGTGGAATTATTGGTGCAAGCAGGTGGCGGTCGCAAGAATGACACCACCAAGCGCATGAGTGGTCGTGCCCGTGATGGTCGCCTCGTGCACTTTGCCCCTGAGGGCGAAATTGATGGTGAGATCCGCCCAGGCGATTTTGTCACCGTCACTGTCACTGAGGCGAAGCCATTCTTCCTTATCGCAGACGCAGGTGTGGAAACCCACCGTCGTACAAAGGCTGGCGATAACTCTGCAATCGGCCAAGTTCCTACCACTGCACCAATTGGTGTTGGCTTGGGCTTGCCACAGATTGGTGCTCCAAAGGTGGCTCCTGCCACAGAATCTGCGTGCTGCTCCACGAACTAAAAATGGCAGGCTAGGATAGTTAAGTCGGCGCATATGCCGAACGCCTATGAGGAGATGAACAACAACGTGAGTGATCAGAAGCTGAGTGGAAAAGAGCTTGCGGCATTAGAAAAAGATGCTGCAAAAACTCTCGAACTCGGCGCTAAGAAATGGTATCTCATCGCGGGAATCGTACTTTTTGCCGTAGCGCTTGTCCTTCCACATATTCGTGGGGTCATGGGCTGGCAGGTGCTCACCTTGTCTGATGTGGCAGCTGATGCTGGAATCACACTTGGTGAGTACGGATTTTATTGGTTGGGCACCATCGGAGTGTTCTTGCTTGCCCTTGGCACTGTGGTGTTGAAACGCACATGGATGGCATGGATGGCATGGATTTTCTCTTGCGTCACGCTAGTGTTTGCAGTCTTTGCTATTTGGATGCGTCAAACAACGACCAGCACCCAGATTAATTTTGTCAATGTCGGCATGATGTGTGGCGTGATTGCTGCCATTCTTGCGGTATGGGGATTGTCTTCTGTGATTTTGGCTCGCAGTGATCGTCAGATGGAGATCGCTGGATTGCGTGCGGAAAATCCTGACCTGGATGGTGTTGCAGCAACGCAGCGTGCTCTGCTTGCACAGCAGCAGAGTAGTCCTCAAGATAACCCATTGCTTGTTGATGATCGTCGTGCGCGCATTGCCCGCCGTCGCGAGCGCGAACAGGACGCACAAGGGGAGCAGGCTTAACTTAAAGCTTCTTGGAAACCCAAAGCGGTTGATTTCACTATGAACGTGAAATCAACCGCTTTTTCCTTATGCTCCTAGAGTGCTTTTTAAGAGGTCAGTTTTTGGGAGAGAGGTGGTTGGTATGGATTTGGTGCTTTGAGCTGCTCAGAAACGATGTCTTCGAGGTCACTTTTCAGACGCAAATTTTATAACCTGCAAAAGCTTAACGTTAGATCTGACCAACCGCACCCACATCGCCTGAATTTTTTGGTCAAATTCGCAGTCAGCGAACCCGGCCTCGGGATTTGTGATCGAGACCAAAGACCCCTAGAAAAACACCTGGCTTGGTCTCTAGGACAAGTACCCACCCGACGTGGATTATCCATAGTGCCGAAAGTGAGCGCGGTATCAGCCAAAGCCCTAGAAGCGCAACGATTGATGAGCTATATCGGCCCTTTTCCTGGCGGCTTCATTTTTATAGCTGAAAGGCATTATGAAGTTTGCAGCAACCGACTGCTTAGCGCTGAGAACACTCCTTCTTTTCCCATAGGGTAGTTCGGGAGATTTCTGTTGCTCCCACCGCGCGGTTGATAGCAAGCATTGCCTGGTTGTCTACTGCATTTGAGGTGGCTACGCGTTGGATTTCTGGGTGATTTTTGGCCAGCAATGATAATCCCGCCAATTTCACCGAGGTGCCAAGACCACGGCCACGGTATGAGGGATGAACAATGGTTAGTCCTTGTTCTGCGACATCTGGGTTGGACCCTGGGGGAATCGCGATGGAGGACAGCGCAGCGACCTGTTCATCGTGCACAAATAATACGGTGAAGAGCTGAGTTCCTGTTTTAAGAATTCTCTCGGACTGCTGCGACAAACGGTGTTCATCCCATTCTGCAGGCGCAACACTCAACTGTCCATGGGGGATATCAAGTGCTGCTCGGTGTTGGAGTTCCACGATGCCAGGCACCAACGCGGTGGGGAAGTCAGTGCCTTCAACTTCAACCACAGTAAAGTCTCCCGCCGACCATTCTTTCATCGCGAGCACAGCCAGCGGGATGGTTTGCTGGATTTCCTCGTGGGCTTGGATATAACCACGTTGACGCAGCACTGCGCAGTATTCGCACTCTTCACTAGCATCAGCAGGGTGCATATGGGCCGTGTGGAACGTGGTGCGTTGCCAAGGTTGTGCTGCTGCGGCCTGTTCGCCGTGCTGGAGGAGGGCGTCGATAAGCGTTAAGGCCTCGGGCTCAAAGGATTGGCCCGGTAGGGGCTGGTAGTTGGCGTCGAGGACGATATCGAGGCTTGCAGATGCAGTGTCATCGATTAGGGGATAATTGAGCTTGACCCAGCCTAAAGCTTCGTCCCATTCATCGGGTACGAAATAAAGCTCAGAGGATAGTTCGGTATTGCCCACCAGATCGGCGTGGATCCGTTCCACTGATACAGAGACATCCATGGTCCCGGCAGTTTCTTGTGCATCAAGATTGGACATGAACACAAAGGAGCGGACCTGATCATCGGGTTCTTGGCCCCAGACCTGGTCCGCTAATTTGGAAAACTTCATTTAGAGCTGGTCAACTGCCTCGTGTGCGGCGCGGGACCATTCTTCCCACTGTGCAGCCTGAGCGCGCAGCTTTTCAGCCTTCTTGGAGTTACCCTTGGCCTCAGCAGCATCTGCCTGTGCGTTGAACTCAGCAACCTTGGCGGAGAACTGAGCTGCACGAGCCTGAGCTTCTGGGTCGGTGCGACGCCACTGGGATTCTTCTGCAGCGGAAACGCGCTTTTCTAGAACAGCGATCTTTTCCTCGAAGTCACGGACAGCGCCACGAGGAACGAAGCCGATTTCTTCCCACTTTTCCTGCAGTTCACGCAGCTTAGTGCGTGCGCCTTCAAGGCCCTGCTCAGGGTTGATCTGGGAGTCATAAGCATCGAGAAGTTCTTGTTTTGCAGCAGCGTTGGCTTCAAATTCCTGATCGCGTTCCTTGGCTACGGCATTGCGCTTGTCAAAGAAGTAATCCTGGGCGCCCTTGAATGCGGACCATAGTTTGTCGTCGATTTCGCGTGGTGCACGGCCAGAGGCTTTCCATTCGCTCATCAGGTCACGGAAGGCACGAGCGGTGTCGTTCCATTCGGTGGATTCCTTCAATGCGTTTGCGCGCTCGACGATCTCTTCCTTGATCTTGCGTGCGGATGCGCGGGTGCGATCTAGCTCTGCGAAGTGTGCGCCACGGCGGCGGTTGAAGGAGTCGCGTGCACGGGAGTAACGCTTCCACAGATCGTCATCGGTCTTGCGGTCGATGCCGTGGATGGATTTCCACTCATCCAAGATGGCGCGGATGCGGTCGCCGGCAACCTTCCAATCGGAGGATTCCTCAGCAAGAGCTTCAGCCTCTACAGCGAGTTCTTCCTTGCGGACGATGGCGCGCTCGCGGTTTTTAGCCTTTTGCTCCTTGGCGCGCTCATTGGCTTCCTCAGAGTTATTGATGATCTTGGACAGGCGGGTTTCTACGCCGTCGAGATCACCAATGGCCGCGATGGTTGGCAGGGTTGCTTTAAGCTCCTCAGCCTTTGTGCGAATGGAGATTGCATCATCAGGGTGGGAGACAAGGCGCTGCTCCATGAGCTCGACCTCAGTGGCCAGATCGTCAAAGCGGGAACCGTAGTGGGCTAATCCTTCTTCAGGAGTGCCGGCCTGCCAGGAGCCGATGAGGCGTTCTCCTGCAGAAGTGGTGACATAAGCAGAACCGTCTGCCTCCACGCGACCATATTTAGCTGGATCATTAAGGGTCTTCGTAATGATCATCGGTGCAGGTGTGGTCGCTGCAGCTTTCTTGGAAGCAACCTGAGCCCCAGGTCGGGGTCCTGGCCTTGGTCCCGGGCGTGGGCCCGGCTTCGGTGCAGGGGTAGAGCTAGGGGTCTGGTTCTCAGTCAATGTAGGTCCTTAAAAGCTAGGGTCGTACTGGCCGCGCGACACGGCCGCCGAAACTCGAGTTACGTCTTATAAACATACAGCGTGCCATAGGGGGTGTCAGCCAGATAGGGTGCGCTATCTTCAAAAAGCATGATCAATTGAGGTGTTTACCCAGCAATCTCGTGCAGCACGATAGGGTAGAGCACGTGAATGCAACGCTGATTATCATGCCTGGAAGCCCTGCGCTTGTTCCTCAACTGGCACCCGCAGATACTGCTGGTGCCCGCCTCTTGGGTGCTGTGCGTGAGGTTTTTGCTGCAGAACTAGGCAATAATGAGCATGCAGTGGAACTTATTGGTTCTCAGGATGCCGCATGGTTTACGGGGCATTCGGGAAGCCTTCGGGCATGGGGCGCACCGTCTGTGACGGTAGCTGCGGGGTATTATCTTCCGGAGATTCTGCAGCGTTTTGCTTTGGGTTCCTTTGAACAGCGTGTAGCTTCGGTACGTGATCACCTCGGGGAGCTGGCCGCAGATACGCTGAGCGTGCTCGCGCTCGATGGCCCTACCGGCTTAACGGTGCGTGCGCCATCTGCGCTTGTGTCCGGCGCAGATGCAGCCGATGCGTGGTGCCGCTCAGTGTTATCCGGCGCGCCTAGAGAGATCCCCACTAAGCAGATGCTTTTCGACGCCTCCCTCCGGGAACCACAGCTTTGGCTAGAGCTCGCTGCCTTGGTGCCTGCTGTAAAGCGTGCTGAACTAATTGATATCGATGACACTCACGGCGTGGGACGCTATGTTGCACGCTGGACATTCTAATTAACCTTCAGGGAGAAATTTATCGTGGTAACACCGATCGCGGTGGTTGGTCCAACCGCATCCGGAAAATCAGCATTGGGCATTGCTCTAGCCCACAAGCTTGACGGTGAGGTTGTCAACGTAGATTCCATGCAACTATATACCGGCATGGATATTGGCACTGCAAAGCTGACCATGGAAGAACGCGAAGGCGTGGTACACCATCAATTAGATGTCTGGGACCTCACAGAGACCGCGTCAGTGGCCCGGTATCAAGCAGATGCAGTAGCTGATGTGGAAGATATTATGCGACGTGGCAAGACGCCTATTTTGGTGGGCGGATCCATGTTGTATGTGCAGTCTTTGGTGGATGATTGGCAATTCCCGCCCACAGATCCCACCGTTCGTGCACGTTTTGAACAGCGCTTGGCAGCGATCGGTATCGAAGCACTCCACGCGGAACTAGCGCTCCGAGATCCAGCAGCCGCAGCCATTATTGAAGACAATGATCCTCGTCGTACCGTGCGTGCCTTGGAAGTCATCGAATTAACTGGACAGCCATTCCAAGCAAGCCAGCCCCCTAAAGATGCCCCACCTCGTTGGGGGACACGCATTTTAGGATTGCGAACTACTCCTGAGTGGCTTAACCCGCGTATTGAATTGCGTACCGCATTAATGTTTGAACGTGGTTTTGTTGCCGAAGTTGAAGAACTCGTGGCACACCATGGTCTTATCGCAGACTCCACAGCAGGCCGTGCCATTGGCTATGCCCAAGTACTTGCCGCCATGGCAGGAGAGTTGACCTGGGAGGAAGCTCAAGAACGCACTGTCACCGGAACACGCCGTTATGTGCGCCGCCAACGCAGCTGGTTCAACAGAGACCACAGAGTGCAGTGGTTGGATGCTTCCGGAGACACCACCGCGCAAGCTCTGGAGATTTTGGGTCTAGAATAGCGAGAGTGAATTTGACGATTCCTTTTGCCAAAGGCCATGCCACCGAAAATGACTTCATCATCATTCCCGATGTGGACGCATCCATAAACCTGACTCCAGATACTGTTGTTGCGCTGTGCGATCGACGAGCCGGCATTGGCGCGGATGGCATTCTCCGCGTTGTTAAAGCTGCAGCTATTGAAGACAGCACGGTAGATCCAGCACTATGGTTTATGGATTACCGCAATGCCGATGGATCCTTGGCAGAAATGTGCGGCAACGGTGTACGGCTTTTCGCCCACTGGCTCTATTCCCGCAGACTGGTCGATTCCGCCAGCTTTGATATTGGCACGCGCGCCGGGGTGCGTCACGTAGAAGTCCTCGAAGCAAATGCAACTGCTGCGCGTGTCCGCGTGGATATGGGGCTTCCAGAAGTCACCGGCTTGTCTACGTGCGATATGAATGGACAAGTATTTGCAGGCCTTGGTGTGGATATGGGCAACCCTCATCTGGCGTGTGTGGTGCCTGGGCTAAGCAGTGCAGATTTAGCTGCTTTAGAGCTAAACGCACCCAGCTTTGATCAAGAGTTTTTCCCACAGGGCGTCAACGTAGAGATCGTCACAGAGTTATCTGCTGACACTGTATCCATGCGAGTGTGGGAACGCGGTGTGGGCGAGACTCGGTCGTGCGGCACTGGCACTGTGGCTGCCGCGTGTGCTGCCTTAGCAGATGCTGGAAAAGGTACCGGAACCGTTTGGGTACAAGTTCCTGGTGGGGAAGTAGAAGTTGAACTTAGCGAAAATGGCTCCACGCTTACTGGCCCGAGTGCAATTATTGCGCTCGGTGAACTAACCATCTAAGAACCACGTTTGTAATGTGGCCCTAATTTATTGGCCGCTTTACGCGCGTTAAGCCACGTTTCACGCAGGTCTAGAGACCGCTCATCAGTAACCTTGAGCAGCGTTTCCAATTCACTGACCAGCAAAGTCTGCTGCAGTCGAGCTTCTAATCTGCCGAGGAAACGGTGTGCATTGCTGATTTCAAAGTGGAATTTTTCAATGTCTTCATTGCCACAATCAGGATCTGCGAGCGCAGGACGCACAAGGGTACGATCTGCCAGCGCATCGCCATCAGGAGAGCTGAGGAAAATCTGCCATTCGTTGTGCACATCAGTGATATCTTCAGCCGACAGGCGAATCGAGGTGCGCAGTGCAGTTACTTCTGGGGTGGACGTACGCATGCGCATGACGCTAAATGTGGCCACCAAAATGAGTGATGCTAACAGCACTCCGGGGAGTTTCAGCCAGAGCACCAAGAAAAGACAGCACAAGCCGATGATAAAAAGGGGCAGCTTAGAGGACTTGGAACCGTTAGCAAACGGAAGTTGTTCTTCCATGATATCTAGCCCTCCTTGCGTATTTCTTCCATGATAGTCCCCGTCATGTCACCTTAGCGGTATACGTAAACGATTGCACTGAATTTTTTAATGCGGTGTGTATGGAAAGAATGGTGAAGTTATTTTTCCTTCGTTAGACACCAGTCTAGCTAATTTTTTAGATAAAAAGAGAGGGTTTAAGACAGTGCTTGGCAGCGCCTTAAATCCCTCTCAACGTAGTGCGATTAGTGTCCGCCGCAACCACAGCTTCCTGAACCGCAACCTCCACCTGAGCCACAACCGGTAACTTCAGTTGGGATCACAGCAGCAGTCAGCATGACTTTGCCAGACAGCACGCTGTCTCTAGCTGGCAGTTCTGGTGCATCTGGAAGACACACATCGAAGGCAAAGAGGCCATCCACGGAGGCATAAATAAAACGCTGTCCAGTCAAGGTGTTGGTGCGGTATTCAGCAGATAGGACGCGTGCGGAAAATTCTGCAGAAGCATCTGGAATAACTGCACCGCTTCCGCTTGAGACCTGTGCAGCACCTTCGGACACCAGCATGCCCACGGTTTCTCCGCCATTACGGATATAGGCATCCGCATTTTCATGAACCTGAACATCAATGCCCAAAGCAGTGATGCGCAGCTGCTGCCAGCGCTGTACCGGCTCATCTACCAGCAGTGGGCCCTGCGCAAGGTTGCAGGTGACAGTGGCAACAGGAGTGCCGAAAGGATCGATAATATCGATGAGTGAGAGCACATCATTGATCATGCTGACGTGGCCATAAGCGATGGTTGCAGAGTTGAACCCGGCGAAAGTCGCAAAAGGCTCCACAGCCAGGATATTAATTTGTGCGCCGGAATCATCCGAAAATTGGATGAGTTGTCCGCCGCGGACTTCACCGGTTACCTCGAGCCGCTCCGAAGCAATTGCAGCTTCTACTGCATCTTGCCACTGGGCGAAGTTCATACCGATTGTCTTCAGATCGCTAGTCATGGCGAATAGTCTAGCGCTCTGCACAGGCAATAGTCACTTTTGTGGAAACGTGAGAAATCGCCTTCTCATCGGAGGAATAGAGCATGGATTGAAGATGTTTATGTGGCTTTGATCGCTAGGGGCGTTGGAAAACATCTAGCTTATGCAACAGCAGACGTGAAACAATGGATAAACAATGGATGAAAAGAAAAACATAAGTCATGATGAACTTCTCGCTCAGGCCTTCCGTGGTCATAAAAACACCACGCCTGAAAGCCTTGGGGAGACTTCAGGTTTTGATCTCAGTGGTTTTATCCGATCGGAAGAACCATCGACTGGTGATTTAGACCTTGAAGCTCGTGATGCGCAGCGTCGTAAACAAACTGAAATCCATGCTGAAGAAGTAGCAGATGGATTTGAGGTTGAGTACCGAAAGCTGCGTCTCGAGCGCGTTATTTTGGTCGGTGTCTGGACCGAAGGTACTACTGCGGAAATCGATGCAAACATGGCAGAGCTTTCTGCCTTGGCTGATACTGCCGGTGCTGAGGTTATTGATGCGCTGTACCAAAAACGCGATAAGCCAGATCCCGGCACCTATATTGGTTCCGGCAAAGTCCAAGAATTAAAAGAAGTTATTGAAGCAACTGGCGCAGACACCGTTGTCTGCGACGGTGAACTTAGCCCTTCCCAGCTTGTGGCCTTGGAACGCGAACTCAACATCAAGGTTATTGACCGCACCATGTTGATTCTGGATATCTTTGCCCAACACGCAAAATCCCGAGAAGGTAAAGCTCAGGTTGCGTTAGCTCAAATGGAATACCTGATCTCTAGGGTGCGTGGTTGGGGTGGCAACCTCTCCCGTCAGGCTGGTGGTCGTGCGGGGTCCAACGGTGGCGTGGGTCTGCGTGGTCCAGGTGAAACCAAAATTGAGGCAGACCGCCGTCGCCTTCGTGCCGATATGGCCCGCCTGCGCAGAGAACTATCGGGGCTGGATACGTCGAGAAGCATTAAAAGAGCGCAACGCGCTGGCTCGATGGTGCCGCAGATCGCGATCGCCGGTTATACAAACGCCGGCAAGTCCTCCTTGATTAATGCGATGACCGGCGCTGGCGTGCTGGTGGAAAACGCACTGTTTGCCACCCTTGATCCAACGACGAGAAAAGCAGAGCTTGCTGATGGCCGCCACGTTGTCTTCACCGACACCGTTGGATTCGTGCGTCACCTACCGACCTCATTGGTTGAGGCGTTCAAATCTACGCTGGAAGAAGTAGTTGAAGCTGATCTGATGCTGCACGTGGTGGATGGCTCTGATCCATTTCCACTGAAGCAAATCGAAGCAGTCAACACCGTGATTAGTGATATTGTACGCTCCACTGGTGCGGTACCTCCACCGGAGATCATTGTGGTCAATAAAATTGATCAAGCTGATCCGCTCACGCTTGCAGAAATGCGACATGCTGTTGATGATGTGGTGTTTGTCTCCGCGCTGACTGGGGAAGGAATCAAAGAACTAGAGGCTCGCATTGAGCTGTTCTTGAATTCTAAAGACGCACACCTATTGCTGAAAATTCCATTTACACGTGGTGATATCGTCTCCAGGCTTCACCAATACGGCACAGTATTGAGTGAAGAATATGGGGAAGATGGAACACTCATAGATGTGCGAATTCCTCAGCAATTGGGCCAAGAGCTGCAGCAATATGCGGTAGAGCCACCTGCTGTGTAGCAGAAGATTTCCTTGTCGATTTCCCAAGAGCCCCCTTGGGAGTCGATAATTAGTGCTCGTGACTTCAACATGGGGATGGACCGTCCACGGAGACGGCAAAAAAATTGCACCCGGCGCAGTCGTCGCTCCTAAAGAGCGCCTGAGCTGGGGTCGCACAATTGGAATCGGTATGCAGCACGTGATCGCCATGTTTGGCGCCACGCTCCTGGTTCCCACGCTCACCGGATTTCCGGTCAACACCACGCTTTTGTTCTCTGGTTTAGGAACAATTCTGTTCCTATTGGTGACCAAAAACCGTCTACCTTCTTACCTCGGCAGCTCCTTTGCCTTCATTGCCCCTCTCACCGCCACCCAAGCCCAGGGCATGGGCGCACAAATTGGTGGCATCTTGGTGGCAGGCCTCGTGATGATTACCATCGGTTTCGCAGTGAAAGCAGCCGGCAAGCGAGTAATCGATGCTGTGATGCCACCTGCTGTTACCGGTGCAATTGTGGCTCTCATCGGCCTGAATTTGGCACCAACAGCAGCTGGAAACTTTTCCTCACAGCCTCTGGTTGCCTCCGTGACGCTGTTTGCCATTTTGATCGCCACCGTTGCAGGCCGCGGAATGATTGCTCGCCTGGGTATTCTCATCGGTGTTGTCATCGGTTGGGTTTTTGCAGCAGTAACCGGCAACCTCTCAGAAGGTGCTGCGGCGACAATCCAAGAAGCTGCATGGTTTGGTTTACCACAGTTCCATAAGCCTGAATTCCAGCTCTCTGCCATTTTGGTTACGCTGCCTGTGATTATCGTGCTCATCGCTGAAAACGTCGGACACGTTAAAGCGGTATCAGAGATGACAGGGGAGAATCTTGATGATCTCGCCGGTGATGCACTGATCGCTGATGGTTTTGCCACCACGTTGGCTGGCGGTTTCGGTGGCTCTGGCACCACAACCTATGCAGAAAATATTGGCGTTATGGCAGCAACACGTGTGTACTCCACAGCTGCCTACTGGGTCGCCGCATTCACTGCGATTGCTTTGGCATTTATTCCTAAGTTTGGTGCGCTAATTTTCACCATTCCAAGCGGTGTCCTCGGCGGTGCATGTTTGGTTCTTTATGGTCTCATCGGTATGCTCGGCATTCGCATCTGGCAAGACAACAAGGTCAATTTCAACAACCCAGTGAATTTGACCATGGCTGCTGTTGCTTTAGTTGCAGGAATCGGTAACCTGACCTTGACTGTCTTCGGTGTTACCCTCGAAGGCATTGCCTGGGGTTCCGTTGGCATCATTGTCTTGTACCCGATCATGAAGCGCCTGTACCTCTCCCTTGGAGAAGGCAAGGACGCAACGTTCTAGTAGACTTTGTGATCCGGTTTGGCCCGTACGTTTTCCGCGTGCGGGATGTGATTTAGTGTTTTTAGGAAATCTACATTGATTGTTGATACCCAGTTTGAGAAGATCCCAGCTCACGATATTGTGGGCATCCGGGTAATCCTTTCCTCTGAGGATCTACCTGAGCTTTTTGAGCGTGGATACGCGGAGATTAAGAAATTTCTCCGCGTAGAAGGAGTCGAGCCTAAAGGCGCGGCTCGAGCCTATTATTTCGGCGATGTTTCCGACACCGTGGATATTTTGATCGGTTTCCCCGTGACCGCCACCCAAGCAGAATCACTGCGGCGAGGTGCTTTGAGCCAATCAGGCGGAGATATTGATGATGTTGTACTCCACCACTTCCGAGACATGAAGACCATCCACAGTCGCCATTCTGGCCCTGTTGATGGTGGTGTCGAGGGAGTCTGGGATGAAATCCTCGATGAAGTAGAAGAGCTTGGATGCACCGTGCCTTCCAATAGCATTGGTTGGGAAGAATATATCGAAGGTCCTGCCACTGTTGAAGTGTGCGATCAACTAGCCACTGAGGTGTATATCCAAGTGTGCCAAGCTCCGGTGGCACCTGCTGTGTAGCTTTTGTCAGAAAACCTGGAAACCTCTTGTTCATTGCCTCATGAGAGGGAATGGAATGAGGGGTTTTCTGCGTTCCAGTGGCAGTGGCGGATTCCTTAAGTTGGAGAGCACAGTTTCAATTTCTTACTTTCGAGAGGAGTCGGAAAATCGGGGTTTGGTACCGATCTCGAAAGTAAGAAATTGAGCTCAAGGTATTGAACACAAGATATCGCTAACGTGATCTCGAACTTAATGAACAAACAGTGGCTGTAGTGAACGAAAAGACGAACCTAAAGGCAAAAGGCGGTGTCCCCCATCCGAATCGGATGGGGGACACCGCCTTTAATAAAGCGTTAAAGCTGGTGTTTACTCAGCATCGAGGTCGCGTGCGATAAGTGCAGCGATCTTCTCAACAGCTTCAGCGTTGTCGGAGGTGACGGTAACTTCGTTGCCGTGCTCTGCGCCTAGGGCCATGATCATGAGGGAAGAAGACGCATCGGTTTCTTCGTCATCATCGGAGCCAACCAGGGTCAGCAAGATTTCATCGTCGTACTCCGCAGCTGCTTCAGCGATGATGGATGCTGGACGAGCGTGAAGACCAACGGAGGAACCGACGGTTACAGTCTTGGAAGCCATGGAAAGTGTCCTTTCGTGTTGCTGTGAATTAAAAATGCTCAACACAGCGATTTAATGTGGATCTCATTTCATTCTAATGAGATAGTGCTCTAGTTGCCACGATACCGGACGTAAAAACAATGTCCGACCAGACATCGGGTTTAGCCCAGTTTAGGTAAAGATTTAGGCGTTGAGAGCTTCTTGTTTTGCGACTTCGGCGGCAATGGCTTTGTTCGGCCAGAACTGCTTTAGCGCGATGACAACGATGGTGGATACGATGGTGCCCGCTGCCAAGGCAATGAGCCAACCCCACCAAGGTTCGATGGCCCAGACTACGAAGATTCCGCCGTGTGGGGCGCGGGATCCGACATTGAATGCCATGGAGATTGCACCTGTGGTGGCGCCGCCGGCCATCATAGCCGGGATGACGCGCAGTGGATCGGATGCTGCGAAAGGAATGGCACCTTCAGAAACGAATGCCAAGCCGAGGAGCCAGGAAGACTTGCCGTTTTCTTGTTCAGCTGGGGTGAAGAGCTTCTTGCGCAGGATAGTAGCGATAGACATGGCAATTGGTGGAACCATGCCGGCTGCCATGATGGCTGCCATAATTTCCATGGATGCCTGATCGCCGGTGGAGAGTCCTGCGGTACCAAACAAGTATGCTGCCTTGTTTACTGGTCCGCCGAGGTCGAAACACATCATGAGGCCAAGGATGATACCCAGCAGGACTGCGGAGGATCCGGACATGGAGGAGAGCCAATCTTGCAGACCAATCATGATGGAGGCAAGGGGGCGTCCCAGCAAGAGGTACATCACGAGACCAACCACGAGGGAAGTCAGCAGCGGAATGATCACCACTGGCATAAGCGATTGCACCACGCGTGGTACCTTCCACGATCCGATCCACAGTGCGATCAAGCCGGCAAGGATACCGGTGACAAGACCACCAATGAAGCCTGCGCCGATGGTGACAGAAATTGCGCCACCCACAAAGCCCGGCGCGATACCGGGGCGGCCTGCAAGTGCGTATGCGGTGTAGCCGGAGAGTGCTGCCACGATGAAGCTCATGGCGGCTTGTCCGGTGGCGAAAAGAACGGCGCCGAAGTAGAGCAGGAATCCGGAGCGCTCGAAGGTCATGGCAGCGCCATCAACATCAAGGGTGTTGCCGGGCAGGTTTGTCAGAGAGAATTGGGTGGCGATTGCTTGCCACCCGTTGGCCATGTCGTATCCGCCGAAGGCGAAACCCAATGCGAGGAGGAGACCACCGGCTGCGACGAATGGCACCATGTAGGACACGCCAGTCATGACGGCTTGTTGGATGCGCTTGCCCCAACTTAGTTTTTCACCGGTGGTTTCTGCGGATGCAGCGACACCGGAGCCAGTTACTTTGCGGGCATTGGGGTTTTTAGAAGCAGCGATGGCTTCGTCGATCATTTTGGCGGGTTCGTTGATGGCGCGTTTCACGCCGGATTCGATCACAGGCTTGCCTGCGAAACGTTCGCGATCTTTCACTCCGACATCAGTGGCAAAAATCACTGCATCGGCAGCGGCGATAATTTGCGGGTCCACTGGTGTGACGGCGGAAGAGCCTTGCGTTTCCACGACCAGTTCAACATCATCACGCCCGTCAGCGTTTTGCGTCAAAGAATCCGCAGCCATGTAGGTATGCGCGATGCCTGTCGGGCATGCGGTAATTGCCACGATACGGGTCACGCTTGTCGACGCGGCCTCACTGCGTCCAGCATCAGACACTGCAGCCGAAGCCACTGGAGTTGCCTTTGCAGGCGGATTGAGCACTGCATCAACAACGTCGACGATTTCTTGCTCTGTGGTGGCATCTTGCAGAGCCTTAATGAAGTCTTTTTTCACCAAGGATCGTGCAAGCTTAGACAAAATCTTCAGGTGCTCTTTGCCACCACCGGCAGGCGCTGCAATGAGGAAAACCAAGTTGGCATTACCGTCTGGGCCGTTGAAATCCACTGGGTTGCTCAAACGCGCAAAGCCCAAGGTGGGTTCAGATACTGCTTCGGAACGGCAATGGGGGATAGCTACCTGGCCTGGCACACCGGTACCAGCTTTTGACTCACGCTCGAGGGCGTCTTTAGCCAAAGCATCGACGGAAGTGGCGCGACCGGCGTCAAAAACAACCGTGGCAAGATTGTTGATGACATCAGTGGTTGAGTCGCCAAAATCGACATCCAACCGAACTAGCGAGGAATTAATGACTCTATTCATGCTGATCCTTTCAGACCTTTTACTTGGGTGACCTTCGCACCAGCTGAGATGAGTTGGTCAGGATGCGGAATGGTAGTGCCAGGAAGCGATGCTGCTGTGGAACCGTAGGAGACGGCATTCAGCAAACTTTCTTCCAGAGTTTTCTGCTGGGAACGAGACATAACAAAACCAGCTAGAGCGCAATCGCCAGCGCCCACAGTAGAAACAACATCAATCTTTGGGGAAGTAGCCGTCCACGCACCTTCAGCATTGACCAGGACAGCACCCGCAGCACCCAACGTGACAAGAACTTGTTCGATACCACGTGCAACGAGTACCTCTGCAGCATCAATAATTGCTGAGTAATCACCTTGGACGGCACGTGCTTCAAGCTCTTCGCCGTCAGTGCCAGCAAGCTGGCCTAATTCAAGACCATTTGGCTTGATCAGGTTCGGTGCTGCTCCCGGTTGCTCAAGATTTTTACCCAACTGCAGCAATGGCTGATCAGAGGTATCCACTGCCACGCGCACATCTGGACGAGCTTCATGAATCAACGTGGTCAGCTTCGAATACCAATCAAGTGGTGCCCCAGGCGGCAGTGATCCCGCGAGGACCACCCACGTGGTTTCGGGGAGGAGCGCGTCGATAAGCAGCTTTTCTAGGCTGCGTAACTTCGCCTCGCTCAGTGGCGCGCCGGGGCCGTTGAGCTTGGTGGTCGTGCCATCGGGTTCGGTGACTGTGGTGTTGGTGCGGACGTTGTTACTGATAACAACTGTTTCCACAGGCAGACCGATATCGCGCACCAATGGTACAAATGGATCTAGCTTGCCAGCAGGGAAAAGTGCAAGGGTGTCAAACCCTGCCAACAAGACAGCGTGCGCAACATTGATGCCTTTGCCGCCAGCAACAGCCGTGACGGAAGCCAGTCGTTGTACTGATCCACGGGCAAGCTCTTCATTGAGCGCAAGCGTGGAATCAATGCTTGGATTTGGGGTGAATGTGATGATCATATGGTTACCACCTGAAAGTTGTGGTTGGGCAAAACTGGAAAATCTAGAGAGCAATCATCGGTGACAAGTGCATCAAAATCAGCCAGCGTGGCGAAAGGACGTGGAGATTGTGCGTAATCGGGCTGCATTCTTCGGCTGAGAACCGCAACGGTAAAGCTGGCACTTTTGATCATGGCCTGTTTGACGGGAATCATTTCCGGGTGAAAAGTACATAGATCAGTGCCCACACGTAGCGCATCAACTTCGATAAAAGCGATATCAGCGCGCAATTGCGACACCATGGACACCGCCGTGGCACCGATGATGGATGAGCTTTTGGCGTGCACTGTTCCATGCAGGATGACTGCTGTGGTGCCAGTGGCTGCAGAGAGTGCAATGACAGCGCCGGGGGAGCTTGTAACTACAGTCCACCTGGCATTATCTGGTGGGTCTCCTAAAACTGTGGCAATCGCGGTGCACGCTAAACCTGAGTCCAAGAAAATGCTGCGCACCGCAGGAGTAATAAGCGACACCGCGCTGAATGCAAGTTCTAAAGCCTCAGGTTCTGGAGGTAGTCCGGTCACTGCTACTCGTGGGGGAGCACTGCTCCGGGGTTCAGGGCTGATAGCTCCGCCATGCACTCGTTGCAGTAGACCCAGCGATTCCATGATGCGCAGATCGCGTCGGATTGTTTCTGTGGTGACCTCAAAATGCTCAGCTAAATCTCCAACAGACACGGCACCAGTGGGAGCCAGCATAGACACAATTTCGTGTTGTCTATCCGTTTGGCTGATCATGTTTACCTCGCTGAGTTCAATGATGAGTTCTGACATAAGCCTGGTTTTTGACCAGTGTTGTTTTGGTTCCGGTTGTGGAAGTTGTGCATAAATTCTTAAAAGACCTGGTTAGATCATGAAAACTTGCAGAAATGCGACCGAAAAACACGTTATGTGGCCTGAATCACTATGATGGAGAAGGTGTTAAAGCTTTATCAAATCCGGCCGTGAGCTGGAGAGACTTTAACTTGTGATCATGGTCTCAACTTGTGGAATATGGCGGTCGCTTAACAACACGCTATGTTGGTATGTGTTTGTTTGTCAATAACTAAATGTTTGAATAGTTGCACAACTGTTGATTTTATGGTGATCTTGAGAAAATAAACTCAATGATTATGAGGATGGGTGGCTACTGTGGATGATGTGAATCATGACACTGTATTGAAGGGCACCGGCGTTGTCGGTGGAGTCCGTTATGCAAGCGCGGTGTGGATTACCCCACGCCCCGAACTACCCCAAGCCGGCGAAGTTATCGCCGAAGAAAATCGTGAAGCGGAACTTGCTCGCTTTGATGTAGCTGCAGGAACTGTGTCTTCGCGATTGCTAGAGCGCTCTGAAGCAGCTGAAGGCCCAGCCGCAGAGGTGCTCAAAGCTACTGCTGGCATGGTCAATGACCGTGGCTGGCGTAAAACTGTTGCGAAAGGTGTTAAAGGCGGGCACCCAGCTGAATACGCTGTCGTTGCTGCAACCACCAAGTTCATTTCCATGTTTGAAGCCGCTGGTGGCATCATCGCAGAGCGCACCACAGACCTGCGCGATATCCGTGACCGCGTCATCGCAGAAATTCGTGGAGAAGAAGAGCCAGGACTGCCAGATGTTGCAGGTCAGGTTATCCTCTTTGCGGATGATCTTTCCCCTGCAGATACCGCAGCTCTTGATACCGATCTGTTCGTTGGGCTTGTCACTGAACTTGGCGGCCCAACCAGCCACACCGCAATCATTGCGCGCCAGCTGAACGTGCCATGCATTGTCGCCACCGGCGCTAGCATCAAGGACATCAAGTCCGGCGAAAAAGTGCTTATCGACGGCAGTCTCGGCACCATTGACCGCAACGCCGACGAGGCTGAGGCTACAAAGCTGGTCGAAGATTCACTTGAGCAAGCTGCCAAGATTGCGCAGTGGAAGGGGCCAGCTCAGACAAAGGATGGACACCGAGTTCAGCTTCTTGCCAACGTGCAAGACGGAAACTCAGCGGTACAAGCTGCAAAGACAGAAGCTGAAGGCGTGGGACTCTTCCGTACAGAGCTGTGCTTCCTTTCTGCGACGCAAGAGCCAAGCGTAGAAGAACAAGCCGAGGTTTATTCCAAGGTTCTTGATGCATTCCCATCATCTAAGGTCGTTGTCCGCTCCCTAGATGCTGGTTCCGATAAGCCTGTTCCATTTGCTTCCATGGCAGATGAAATGAACCCAGCTCTTGGTGTCCGCGGTCTACGCATTGCACGTGGGCAGGTTGATTTGCTCACACGTCAGCTCGATGCAATCGCCAAGGCTAGCGAAGATCTTGGCCGTGGCGAAGAAGCTCCTACGTGGGTGATGGCTCCTATGGTGGCCACTGCCTATGAGGCCAAATGGTTCGCGGATATGTGCCGCGAGCGTGGCCTTATCGCTGGTGCCATGATTGAAGTTCCGGCCGCCTCATTAATGGCTGATAAAATCATGCCTCACCTGGACTTCGTATCCATTGGTACCAATGACCTCACCCAGTACACCATGGCTGCCGATCGTATGTCCCCAGAACTGGCATACCTGACCGACCCATGGCAGCCAGCAGTGCTGCGCCTGATCAAGCACACATGTGACGAAGGTGCACGTTTTGATACTCCGGTAGGTGTCTGTGGCGAAGCGGCAGCTGATCCTCTCCTAGCTGCGGTACTCACCGGCCTTGGAGTGAACTCCTTGTCCGCAGCATCAACTGCTCTTGCCGCAGTGGGAGCTCAATTGGCAGAGGTAACTCTAGAGACCTGCAAGAAGGCTGCAGAAGCAGCTTTGGATGCTGAAGGTGCCACTGAAGCTCGAACAGCGGTACGCGAAGTAATCGAAGCCGCAGGCTAAATCTGAACATTAAAATGCCTCACCCTGATTTTTCTTAAGGGCGAGGCATTTTAATTTTTATAGAGGAAATTAGTTAGGCAAGCGGTGTGATCACAACATGCTGTGCCTGCAAACGATCCGGAGTAGGGATGTAGTTATCCCATTCACTTCCTTCTGCATTGGCATAGGCAACACCATTGATCAGGCATTCCGTTGCGGTTTTGCCATCGTTAGATGCTGCGAGGAAACCAGCGGAAAATGATTCCCGCCAATTAACCCCTTGCTTGCCAGGGGCGCTGGCATAGCTAGCTAATAAAGCATCAGATGCAGACACATACAATGATTCGGTGCGTTTATTGGTCACGACGACTTCTGTCACACCGCTATTAATAAGTGCTCTAGCTGCAGCAACTGTGGGGGAGAGATCTCCATCAGCCCACGGATTTCTAAGCGTTTTAGGCTCTAATTCCGTGGCTTTTTCGATCTCCTCTGCAGCAACAATAAGCAGATCAGGGGATGTCGCGGCAAGCTGGCGAATAACTGCGCGTAACGCTGCTCCTGTAGCAGCAATCGCGACTTTCACATCGGGGTGATATAACCGAAGTGATCTCACCACATCGACAAACCATGCAGCTGGTGCAACAGAGGGTAGGTTTCCACCGAGTAAGACCCACGATGCTTCCTCTGCTCTACGCACCACCAGATCACGAAGGATCGCTAACTGGGAGACGTCCAAAGGCATGGGGGAGTCTTTGAACTTTGTTTCATTGCCTTCCACGTCCCGCATTGTCAGATGCATAGGAATTGGACCTGCCACAGGAATGATTTCATGTGGCAACCCGGCAAGAGTGACTAGACGCAGATAATGGGAAATCTCTGGGGCAGGGAACACCGCAAATGTTTCATTTCCACCATAAAACAACGTGGCAGCAACACCTGTGCCAAATCCTCCTGCGACAGTAGAAACCTGCCTAATTTTATTTGCTTCACCGATTTCGATATGCCCATCCAGCTCATTGGTGCTCAATAAGTATGGGCTTGCCGTAACTGTGAGAATCATTCTGCAATCACAACTTCTACATCGCGATCACGCAACTGCTCAATGAAACTTGCAGGCGCTCCGGAATCAGTCACCACTACATCGATATCTTCTATGGCACCAAAACTCACAAGGTAATCAGTGCCCATCTTGGTAGAGTCACACAAGACCACCACCTTGTGCGCATTGGTGATCATGGCAGACTTCATGGCTGCTTCTTGAGAATCTGCTGTAGACAAACCATGATCTAGAGTCAGAGCATTAGTACCAATGAACACGACATCTGCTCGCATAAGTGCCAGTGTGCGCAAAGCGGTATCGCCGACTACTGCCTGAGTAATGGCTCGAACGCTGCCACCGAGCAGCTGCACATCATCGAGTCCTGCGTTAGCCAAGTTCAATGCAATAGGAAGACAGTTGGTCACGATGGACCACTGCTTAGCATTAACGTGTTCTGAGATGAGATCAGCCAACGCAGTAACAGTGGTGCCTGCATCGAGGAAAAGTCCGCCATGCTCAGATGGAAGAAATTTCATAGCAGCCTTGGCGATCGAATACTTAGCTGAAGATGCAGATCGGAATCGAGTATCCAAGCTCAATTCAGTGGTTTGGAAGGATTGTGTGGCTACAGCGCCACCATGGACGCGATGGACAATGCCTTCGCGATCCAAAACTGCGAGATCTCTTCGGATGGTCTCTGCGGTGACATCAAATCGGCCAGCTAATTCGGTGACATTTACACGTCCCTCTACTGCCGTTAATGAGGCAATCTGACGACGGCGCTCCTCTGCGTACATGTCACTCCTTAAAGCAAAAAGCCTATTTACTAAATATGTCCGAATTTCAAACCTATTGTCTCACTGTGTAACGACTAAAAGCGCTATTTAGTTGCAGTGAAGGTCTGAAACGCTGAAAAAATCAAAAAATCGGGCAGCGATTATCTAATAATTGAGCATAAAATATGGAAAACCCACAGGTAAACTCACTTTTATTATCAATAAAAACTTATTTGCCCGATCACCCCCGAATGTGGTTACCAAAAAGAAATCCCGCCACAGCATGTGAGAACACATGCTGGCGGGATATATGGAATCTGTGTTTAAAGCTTACGCATCACAGACACGACTTTGCCCATGATCTCAGCATTTTCGGCTGGAATTGGAGCGAATGTGTCGTTGTGTGGCAGTAGCCAAATTCCGGAAGAATCTTTATGAAATTCCTTGACGGTTGCTTCGCCGTCAATCATGGCAGCGACGAATTCACCTTGTTCTGCGACTGGCTGGGAACGAACCACCACCCAGTCACCGTTAAGAATTCCGGCATCTCGCATGGATTCCCCAACTACCTGGAGCATGAAGAGTTCGCCATCACCAACAATTTCTGCCGGTAGTGGGTAGTATTCTTCAATATTTTGCTCTGCCAGAATAGGGCTTCCTGCAGCAATTTTACCTACGACAGGAATGAAGGAAGTCGGGCCGGTAAGTTCTGGCACAGGGGAGCCACTTTGAGCAGACTTATTCTTATTAGCAGCTGTTTTAGTGGAACGGGACTCAGTTTCAGGCAAGTGGCGAACATCAACAGCGCGAGGCTTGTTGGGGTCCCTGCGGAGAAAGCCCTTTTTCTCCAGCTCTTTAAGTTGGTAAGCAACCGACGAGGTGGACTGAAGTCCAGCTGCGTCACCGATTTCCCTGATGCTTGGTGGATAACCGCGAAGCACTACGGCATCTCGGATAACCTCCAAGATCCTGCGTTGTCGATCTGACAAACTGGCTGGATCTGGCTTCCCGTTGGGCAGTGTTTTAACTACGCGGCTACCGCGGCTGCCTCGTGTGCCTGCTGGCTTCTTTTCGATTGCCATTTCCCGTTCCCTTCTTTCCTTGTGCGCCAGGGTGGCGCTAAAAAACAATGTCTCTTCCGGCAAGATTGCGCCGAATGTAAAATCTCAGGGCCAAAAGTTGAGCTATTCGAACTTCTGTCAGTATTTCTAGTTCCTAACCATACAGGTTTTCCTGCGGAAATGGTACGAGTGTTCGAGTTTTTCCACGACTCTCTAGACAGCGTTCGAGTGAAGTGCTATAAATCAAATGTAGAAACTTACTCGAACATGTGAACGGTAATGGTGTTCGAATGTGTCATAGGTAAAAGTTAAGATGTGGGCAAACATCTAAGGTGGGAGAATTGAAATGACTATCTATGCAGGTAAAGGTATTGAAGAGCATATAGTTCACCAGGGTAATATCGTGCCCTCTGCGGCTGTATGGATGCAGGATATCCCCAGTGGAAAAGTTGTAAATAAGAGACATGTTCGAACGATTGATTGTTCGAATTTAGATCGTTTTCAACAGCCTAAGAGTCTCCGAATTAAACTGCACGATGTTCGTGATTATCCAGTATCACAGCCCCCTTCTTTGCTGCTGCCTTTGGAAACTCAGATGAGTAGTAATGCTCACGCGCGTTCGATTAAAGATCTATTCAAACAATGGGCTGGCGGCGCTCTGTTTGGCCTCGTTATTTTTGCCGGCATTCTTTTATCCCAATCAGAGGAAGAAGAAGCCCCGCAGAATTTCTATGACACCCACGTTGTTGGGCTCAGCCTCGGGCGCTAAACATCAGCAAGATGAAGCTGGCATAAACTAAAGGCGATACCACTCATTCACAGATATCAGGCTAAGGCCTAATGTTGATGTAAATGATGAGGGAAAGGAGCCGCTAATGTACTGCCCATTTTGCCAACATGATCATTCGAAAGTCATTGATTCTCGTGTCATTGACTCTGGAAGCGCGATTCGAAGGCGCCGTGAATGCAGCGAATGCGATGGACGTTTCACCACCATCGAAAAAGCTGTGTTACTCGTGCTCAAAAGAAACGGTGTCACCGAACCATTCAGTAGGGAAAAGGTGGTTACCGGTGTCCGTCGAGCATGCCAGGGGCGCGATGTATCTGATGATGCACTCAAACGCCTTGCCCAACAAGTGGAAGAAACTGTGCGAAGCAGTGGAAGTTCTCAAATCCGCGCCAATGAGATCGGCCTGGCTATCCTCGATCCACTGAGGGAATTGGATGAAGTGGCATATTTACGCTTTGCATCTGTGTATAAATCTTTTGAAAGTGCAGATGACTTTGAAAAAGAAATCCGTCTAATGCGACGAAGGGGAAGGGACTAACTCAATGATCTGAGCTAGTCCCTGGGCCTCTATTGGTTAACGCAACTTAGCGATAGCCTTCTGGATCCTTTGCGGCGAAACCGGCCGTGGCGTACCTAGCCGTTGTGCGAAAAGACTCACGCGCAGTTCCTGAATTTGCCAGGCGATATCTTTTGCTTCTTTTGTATTAGCCCTTTGCGCAGGCAACTTTTTCAGTTGCTTTGCAAACTGCTCTTCAATCAGATTGATCTCATCTTGGCGATCAGCATCGCGATCAGGATTCTGGTTCATTTCTTCCAGACGAATCATCAATGCTTGAAGATACCGAGGCAGGTGCCGTAAACGGCTAATACCGTGAATACTGACTGCATTTTTAGGCAGCAGGAAATCTAACTGAGCAGACATATCCTCAATTGCAGGACCTGACCACGTAGCTAGCTCGGACAGCACCGAAGCATACTGGACTAAAGCAGGGGCAAGATCAACAACAGTGCGTCGAACAACTCCAGAAGTTTCTGGTTTTACCTTCTCGAGGAGTACCTGGAACTCTTCTGGGGAACGGACAGCACCACCATGCTCCAGCATGAGATCTCGGATTGCGGCAATGCGTGCATCAGCAACTAATCCTTCAGCACCGCCATGTGGGTAGTTGTCTACAGCTACGCGCTGTTGCAACGGCAAGCCCTTGACCATTTGCTTTGTAGACACTTCAATCTCACGCATCAACAAAGTCAGGGTGGCTGTGATCATGGAAGCATCAGCAGAAGCCTTAGTGGGCATGACCTTTACAGAGACGCCCGTGGGCGTAACCACCAATGCTGGGAATGCGGTGACTGATTGGCCATCAACAGTGGTTTCGATTTCCTCTTGGACTGTGCCCAATGTTTCGGTTGTCCACTGAGCTGCTTCATCTTGCTCAGAAGATTTAGCCACACTAGAAACAGAGGCTCTAATCTGGTTTGCGCGACGTTTCTTCAATGCCTCAAGATCACGGTCACGATCAATGATTTTTCCGTGTCGATCTACTGCAGCATAAGAAATGCGGAGATGATCTGGAAGTTTGGCAGGATCGAAATCAGAAGAGTTGATTCCTTGGCCACCCAAAGAATGCAACGCATCGGCTAATTGGGTGGTCAAAGGCGTCATATAAGGGCGTAGAAGGGGAAGTGCACGTTCTGCGAAATCTGGAGCAGGAACGACAGTACGCCTTAATGCCTTTGGCATGGTGCGAATTAATTCTGTCACCAAATCAAGCCTTAAACCTGGAACAAGCCAATCAAAGCCTTCTGTATCCAAACCACCAAGTACCGGAATAGGAATGAGAACGGTCACGCCGTCTTCGCGATGTCCAGGTTCGAAATGGTACGTGAGATCAAAAACTAAACTGCCCTTGAGCCACTTATCTGGGAAGGCTTCTTCGTTGACTGCATCAGCATCTGCATTGATCAGGCTCTCGGGGTCAAAATCGAGAAGTTCAGGAGAGTTCCTGGACGTCTTTTTCCACCATGCATCAAAATTTCTAGTGGTGGTGGCATTATCCGGAAGCTTTGCATCGTAGAAATCAAACAGGGTTTCTTCATCAACGATGATATCGCGACGACGAGCCTTCGCCTCTAGCTCACCAATTGCTTCCAATTTGGACACATTGTCATGGAAGAAGCGGTGATGAGTAGACCAATCACCCTCAATGAGCGCATGGCGGATGAACATATCGCGGGCCGCAACAGGATCAACAGTATGAAAGGGAACAACTTTATCGGCAATAATTGTGACACCGTAAAGAGTTGATTTTTGGTGCACCATGCCAGCACCACGTTTGGAAGACCAATAAGGCTCCGAGTACTGATGCTTGAGCAACGGCCCTGCAGCTTTTTCTACCCATTCAGGCTCAATTTTTGCCACATCGCGAGCCCAGAGACGTGATGTTTCTACCAATTGGCCAGCCATGACAAATTGAGGTGGCTTCTTAGACAACGCAGAACCAGGGAAGACGAGGAATTTTGTTCCCCTGGCACCAGAAAACTCTCGGCTTTCCCCATCGCGGGAGCCAATTTGAGAAAGTAATCCTGTCAGCAAAGACTGGTGAATCATATCTGGGCTTGCCGTCCCAGCTACTTGTTCTTTTTTAGCCCAGCCAAGTTGCTGTCCGATTTGCTCCAACTGACGAACCAAATCCCACCATTCACGAATGCGCATGTAATGGAGGAACTCTTTTTTCATCTGTTTACGGAATGAGTTACCGCTGCTTTGCTCACGCTGATCAGCGATGTATTCCCACAGCTTCAAAAAGCCTAAGAAATCAGAGGTCGTGTCCTTGAAGCGCGCATGGGCTTGATCTGCCTGTGCTTGAAATTCCAAAGGGCGTTCACGAACGTCCTGGACAGTTAATGCAGAGACAATAACCATCACTGAATGCAAACAACCAATGGTGTTGGCTTCAACAAGCATGCGTGCCAAACGTGGATCAACGGGGATATTTGCCAGATCTTTACCGATTTGGGTGAGCTGTGGGGAACCATCAGCCTGAGCATTATCGGTGAGTGCACCCAGTTCATGGAGCAATAAGATGCCATCTCTAATGGAACGCTGTTCTGGTGCTTGGACGAAGGGGAAATCATTAATATCGCCCAGGCGCAGCGAGGCCATCCGCAAAATAACGCTGGCTAAGTTAGTACGCAAGATTTCTGGATCAGTGAATTCAGGACGAGAATTGAAATCATCTTCTGAGTACAGACGAATAGCGATACCATCTGCAACACGACCACATCGACCAGAGCGCTGATTAGCGCTGGCCTGAGAGATATCCTCGATGGGAAGACGCTGCACCTTAGTGCGAACGGAATAACGCGAAATACGTGCAGTGCCAGTATCAACCACATAGTGAATACCTGGAACTGTGAGTGAAGTTTCAGCGATATTGGTGGAGAGCACGATGCGCCGACCTGAATGCGGGCTAAAGACCCGGTGCTGCTCTTGGTTAGAAAGTCGTCCGTACAAAGGTGTGACTTCGACGCCTTTCCAGCGGCGGGCTTCAATCGCTTCCATAGCATCGCGAATATCACGCTCACCAGCAAAGAAGCACAAGATATCGCCCTTGCCCTCAGCCATGAGCTCTTCCAACGCAGAGCACAGACCATCAAGGGGATCGGTGTCGATAATTTTATCGCCATCCAAAATTTCTAATGGGCGATACCTAATTTCTACAGGGAAGGTACGTCCAGAAACTTCAATGATGGGCGCTGGTTTACCAGCCGCATCAGCAAAGTGTTCAGCAAAACGCTCCGGATCAATCGTTGCAGAAGTGATGATCACCTTCAGATCCGGACGCTTAGGCAACAATTGGCGTAGATAGCCCAAAATGAAGTCAATATTTAATGAGCGTTCATGCGCCTCATCAATAATGATGGTGTCATAGGCATTAAGGAAACGATCACGCTGCATTTCCGCCAACAAAATACCGTCTGTCATCAGCTTCACAGACGTGCGGGAAGATACTCGATCATCAAAACGAATGGCATAGCCCACCGATTCACCGATGTCTTGCCCCAGCTCATCGGCGATGCGCTCCGCCACGGTACGGGCTGCTAATCGACGCGGCTGAGTGTGACCAATAAGGCCACGTCGGCCACGGCCAAGTTCCAAACAAATCTTAGGAATTTGAGTGGTTTTACCTGAGCCAGTTTCACCCGCGATAATAACCACCTGATTATCCCGAATTGCCTCAGCAATATCATCACGGCGTGCGCTAACCGGAAGATTTTCAGGATAGGTGATAGTCGGAATTAACTGGCTCTTTGCGTCGATAAGCAGGCAAGCTTTATCGATGTCTGCTGCAATAGCACTGAGTGCTTGCGGAGCACGAGCCTTGGACAGGCGTCGCCTAAAGGCGCGCTCATCGGAGAGGGAAACACCTTTTAAGAGTTCATACAGGGATGCCTTTGAGGGGGCAGTTTCAAAAGTAGTCATGACTAGACGCTAATTCTACTTGTCTTTGCAAAAAGTCCAAGTGGATAGGGGAATCTGCGTACAGGTACTCTGTATAGAGAACTAAACACTTATAGGGAGGGCGACGAAACAACAATGAGCCGCGACGACCACACCAACGCCAATGGCGATGGCGAAGATAACTCACGCGAACAATCCTGGGACAAATCCTGGGAAAACTTTAACGCTAACCCTCAAGAGGGAACCGGCGATGCACATCCTTCACCATACGGACCGACCTCACATCCTGAGGACGCGCCGGGAGGTTTCCAAGGATATAACCAGGGGATGGTGGGCGAACCATATCCACAGACCCCATACCCAAACCAAAATTCCTACCAAGGCTACAACGCTGCACCAATAAACAACGGTGTGCAACTTGAACCAGGTAGTGGCACTGTCGATATTATGAGAGCGGTTCGCTTCGGATTCCGAACCACCTTCAGCAATCCAGTTGTCTGGATTCTTGGCACAGTCCTTCTTGGTCTCGGCTTCATGATCTTGAGTGGACTCGCAGGCTATCTAGCTTTTGTCCTGGATCCGGAAGCTGTAACGGATGGCTCGAATACCTCGCCGACAATGATTGTTTTTAATGTTCTTATTGTGATTGTTGCGTGCGTCATGAGCATCTGTGTCATGCGTGGAGCACTCCTTGCCGTCGATGGACACAAAACACGCTACGCAGATTTCTTCCGACCTATCAATGTTGGGCAAACTGCACTATTGATGATCGTCCTTGGCATTATTAGCGCGATTGTTTCCACTCTTCCGTCAATGCTGAGCGGAGAGCTAGCAATGGTTGATGAAGCAACCGGTATGGTTGAGGTAAATAACTCCGCACTCGGCATGTTCTTCATCTATCTCTTCGCACTAGCCCTCATTGGCCCGCTATATTCATTCTGGGTGTACTACACCGCAGACGGGCAACATACCGCAATGAGTGCTGCGCGAACCGGATTCAAAGATGCATTGCGCAACTATCCACGTTTGCTGCTATTTACTGTTGTTGGCGGCTTGGCCATCAGCATTATTGGTTTTGTCACGCTCTTATTTGGATTCGTGATTCTGCTTCCTGCGTACACGCTTGCAGTAGTTCATATTTACCGTCAGATGAGCGGTGGAAATATTCCAGTTGAGCAGCAGTAGAACTATGCTGCTAAGTATCTGGTTCTAGCTTTGTTTAGCGTGATTTAGCTAAAAATAAACAGCCCTTGCCATTATCCTTTCGTGTTCTAGCGAACATATAAGGATGATGGCAAGGGCTGTTTTGATGTCTCTGAAAGGCTTTAAACTTCAGAAGTATTGTGCTTCAAGACAATGCCTGTGGAAGCAGCAAGGGCAAGGGAATCCTGGAAAGCACGCTGCAAAACCACTGCGAATTGCGCAAACTCTTCAGCACGTGAAGAAGAGGTGCGGTAGACCAAGCCCATGCGGCGGTTGGCGGTAACCTCAGGCTTGAAATTAGCAGTGGCTAGACCTGGGCGGGTGCATTCCCATGGGATTGCACTTACTGGCACGAGTGTAGATCCGAGGCCTGCGACAACTAACTGCATGACAGTTGTGAGGCTAGATGCTCGAGTGACAGCGGTGGTAGAGCTTATTGGGCTGATATCTGCGCGTCGGCACAAATCTACAATCTGATCGTGCAGGCAGTGTCCATCATCAAGGAGCAGTAGATCTAGTTCTTCTAAAGCGGAGAGTTCTAGATCTTGACGGCTAGCAAAAGGATGATCGCTGGCGGTCACCACGATGAAATCTTCATCGTAGAGTGGAATTTCTTTCATTCCTGGAGCTTCCGATGGTAGTGCCATCATGGCCACATCGATGGCACCATCACGAAGCAAGCCCAAGAGGTGCTTTGTCTGATCTTCTACAATTTGTGGCTCTAAGTCTGGGTATTCTGCATCCACGATGGATAGCATGGCAGGCAAAATATAAGGAGCAGCAGTAGGAATAATGCCTACAGTCAGTGGCCCGGTCAGTGAACCATTAGCGCCTCTGGCGTGGGAAAGGAAAGATTCCGCAGCATCTAGAGTTGCTTTGGCGAAGGGGAGGAGTTTTTCACCTGCTGGAGTAACGATAACTTTGCGGGTGGAGCGTTCAATAAGCTGAACTCCCAGACCTGTTTCTAAAGCTACAAGAGCCTGGGAGAGGGAAGGCTGCGAAATGGACAGCTTGGTGGCAGCAGTACCAAAATGCTTGCATTCTGCGATGGTGACAAAGGTGCGAAGCTGGGCAAGTGTGGGCCGGTACTCTTTATTGCTCATGCCTATAACTATAACGGTGTATTGAAGAAAATGACAATGAAAATGCAGGGATAGATAGCCAGTGTTTAAGCGCTATAGGTAAAACCGCTCAAATACGTGACTACAATATCCCTGCTTATCGGTGTCTTTTCCTAGTTGTGGTCAATCGATAATGCTGCAAAACGCACTTCACCTGCGTCATCGGAAGCATCGAGATCAATGGTGGCGACAAAGGCAAAAGAATTATCGCCTTCTGGATCCTTGACCACTTGACGGACTTCCCATAGACGTCCTGTTTGCTCGACCTTAAAGAATTCAGGACCACGTGCTGCAGGGCCTGTATCGAGATCGGCATATTCCTCAAAGTAGGCGTCCATCGCGGCACCAAAATCTGGGACATCGTCTAGATATTCCGTCATCTGAGAAAGTTGGTCTTCCTTCTCATAAGCAAAGAGCTCTACTAATCTGAACATCGCATTGCGCACCATGATGGTAAAGGCCCTGCGGTTAGCGGTAAGTGCGGTGGGATCCTCCACGCCGAAAGCGAGCTCACGCTCAAGATCTTCCTTACTGATTGGTGCATCTGGATCAGCCATTTGAGCCCACTCATCAACCAAGGAGGAGTCTACCTGCTTGATCAGTTCGCCCAGCCACACCACGACATCGTCTAATTCTTCGGTGCGGGCATCAGTGGGCAGCGAATGCTGCAGCGTGCGCCAGGCATCGGTGAGATAGCGCAAAGCAACACCTTCGGAGCGGGCAACTCCATAGGTAGCCACCAAATCCGAAAATGTCATGCCGTGTTCAATCATGTCGCGGACAACTGATTTAGGCTTAATTTCAAACTCTTTTGCCCAAGGATGGCCTTCTCGGAAAGTTTCAAAAGCATTTTCCAGCTCATCTTCCAAAGGTTTTGGCCAAGTGACATCTTCAATAATGGCCATGCGTTCGGTGTAGTCCACGCCCTCTGATTTCAGAGCTGCGATTTCTTCACCACGCTGTGCCTTTTGTTGTGCCAAGAGGATTTGTCGAGGATCTTCCAGGATCGCCTCAAAAGTACTGATGGCATCGAGGGTATAAGAATCAGACTCTTTATCTAGCAGCGTGAGGGCTGCAAGCGCGAAAGGCGCAAGAGGTTGGTTAAGCGCAAAGTCTCGTTGCAATTCCTGAGTCAATGCATAGACCCTGCCTGACTCATCGGGGAGACCATCAGCAGTGCGTTCTACGATGCCCGCATTAACTAAACCCTTGAGCAGTTCCACCGCGGTGAGAATATCCTTGTTTTGCTTCGTGCGGGTGTCATGGTTGGTACGCAACAGGTGTTTCATGTGCGCGTAGCCATCGCCAGGTCGTGCAATCACATTGAGCAACATGGAGTTACTGACCTTGAAATAGCTGCTCAACTGTTCTGGCTCTGCAGTGGTGAGTCGCTCGTAGGTCTTTTTAGTCCAGGTGACTTCACCAGGTCGGGTAGCTTTCAGACGGAGTTTCTTCAGCTTTTTAGGATCCTGGCCAGCTTTTTCCCGCAGGCGGTGGTTTTCAATCTCATGCTCTGGGGCCTGAATAACGACAGTTCCCATGGTGTCGTATCCGGCACGACCGGCGCGACCGGCAATCTGGTGGAATTCACGAGACTTCAAAACGCGCTCTCTGGTGCCATCAAATTTCACAAGACCAGTCATGAGCACCGTACGGATGGGAACATTGATACCCACGCCAAGAGTGTCTGTTCCGCAAATAACCTTGAGCAGACCTGTTTGGGAAAGCTTTTCCACCAAACGACGATACTTGGGAAGCATGCCGGCATGGTGGACACCAATGCCACGGCGCAATAATTTAGACAGTGTTTTTCCGAAGGTGGTGCTGAATCGGAAATCACCAATCTCTGCAGCAATGAGTTCTTTTTCTTCTTTGTTGACCACGGTTAAAGAGGTCAGCGCCTGCGCACGCTCGATGGCATCACGTTGGGTGAAATGAACGACATAGATGGGAGCTTTGGTATCTTTCAGTAGCTCTTCAATGGTTTCGTGGACTGGAGTATAGACATAGGAGAACTCCAATGGCACGGGACGCTCGGTGCCTCCCACAAAGTTTGCGGTGCGGCCAGTGCGCTGCTGCAGGTCTTTTTCCAACCATTCGGTATCGCCCAAAGTCGCAGACATGAGGAGGAACTGTGCCCTGGAGAGTTCCAACAAAGGAACCTGCCATGCCCAACCACGGTCTGGTTCAGAGTAGTAGTGGAACTCATCCATCACTACCTGATCAATGGCTGCACCTGAGCCATCGCGCAAAGCAATATTGGCAACGATTTCCGCAGTGGCACAAATAATTGGGGCTTTGCCATTGACTGTTGCATCGCCAGTCATCATGCCCACGTTTTCCGCACCGAAGATTTCACACAGGGCGAAAAACTTCTCACTCACCAGTGCTTTAATCGGGGCGGTGTAGAAACTGCGTTGGCCTCTAGCCATGGCAATGAAGTGCGCGGCAATGGCCACCATGGATTTTCCTGAGCCGGTTGGTGTTGCCAGGATGACATTGTCACCGGCAAGGATTCCTAGGGCCGCTTCTTCCTGAGCAGGGTATAGGGAAATCCCACGCTCACGGGTCCAACTCAAAAAGCTGTCAAAAATGGACTCATCCATCAAGCTTTCGGGGACATCGGAAAGATCAGGAAGCATCTCAGAAAGGTTCACAATGAACCAGCGTAGCTAACGCCTATGACACTGGGGGCAGCTAGCCTAAGAAATAGCACAAACCTCAGGCACTATATGGTTGTTATCCACATAGTGCCTGAGGTTTATCACTCAACACTTTTAGTCTTCAGGGGAGTCCTGAGGCTCTGATGCATCTGATTCGCTTGATGGCGAGTCTGGATTGTCAGCGCCGGTATCAAGCTCTGCGAGGAATTTTTCAAATTCCGCACCGATCTCATCACCGCTGGGGATATCAGATTCACCGGGCATGACTGCCTGAGGATGCTTATTCCAGTAACGCTCTAGCTCGGCATCGTATTGCTGTTCTAGCGCGCCAACAACGCGTTGAATCTCTGCAGAATCTTCTGTTTGCTCTACGAGCTGACGGTGTACCTTTTCTGCGTCACGCTCCAGTGCCAAAAGCGGAAGGTTGAGATCTGCGGAATCCGCAATGGACTGCAGCAGCTTTAAGGTAGCTGCAGGATATGGGGAAGCAGAGACATAGTGGGGAACATGCACGGTATACCCGGAGACATTCTTGCCCTTATCCTTCAGCATCATTTCTAGTTTTAAGGATGCAGAACCAGGCACATTTAATCGCGTATTCAAGGAGATCTGGTCCTTCAAGCGATCTGCAGAATTTCCATGTGCGGTGACAACTGTAGGGCGGGTATGCGGAACAGTCATGGGAGCAGCATAGAGACAGATTGTGTTTTCTACGCCGAATTTCTCCACCAGATCTACCACAGCATTACTGAAATCGCCCCATCTCAAATCAGGTTCTGGGCCAGCAAGAACTAAAAATGGTTTATTGTCGTTGTCGCGGACAACATGAAGCCCTAAGTTCAGTTCATCCATGCTGCTGACTTCATTGTGTTCGATGACAACAAGCGGACGACGCGAGCGGTAATCAATGAGCTCATCATTGTTAAAGGAAGCAATCAAACGGTGATCAAGAGCCTCCATCAGGTGCGAGGAGCTGGCTTCCACGGCATGTCCGGCATCGGCATATCCCTGGAGGGCAATGATGAGCGTTGGGCCACCGGCGGTTTGTCCACTCACCTCCGGTGACGGGTACTCAAGTTCGTACATACGATCATTGTTATCCGACATTTTTCCTCCTTTTAACGCTTTGTACTGCCACCTTAAGCTTTTGACAAGGCTTCTCGAACTGGCAACTGTTCAGTACAACAGGGATAGTAGGGGAAATAATCCCTAAAATTACATCATTGTTAATACAGGTAGCGCGCAGCTTAAGGATTTTGCCAAGTCTAACTGATTTTCTTCTATTATTTTCCCAAGTTGGGAACCTCTTCTACGTGCAGGTTTAAGAAGTTTTGTGGCACGGCCTGTGGATGAAAAAAGTTATCCACAGTTTTGGCGCGGTTTTGATGAATCAGGGGAGACAAGAGTTTAAATTCCTTACATACTGATCGGCATGTCAGCCAAAGCAGACCGAAACGAACCAACGACCATCCTTCAAACCCCAGGCGAATTACTCGCTAATATCCCAGGAATTCTGGGTTTTTACCCCTCTGAATCAATTGTTCTTGCATGTATGTTGTTCGAAGATGACACGACAACGCTCACGCTCGGCCCAGTTATCCGACTTGATGTAGATGACTTACGTCTACTACCAGATGTTGCTCAAGCAGTGGAATCTTTTGATCCCTCTCGAATCTTTGCTTTTGTTATCTCTCAAAAGCTCCGCCCCGAGGTACTTGATGACACTATTGATCAGCTCTTAGAAGCCGCAGAACAAGGGATCATCAACCTCACCGGGTGCTGGTTTACTCGAGAGATCATTAGCGGCGAGCCATATATGTTGTGCTTTGGTCCCGAACCGCATGCATTAGAACACGATGATCACGGTATCTCCGAGTGGGAATTCGGCCGGATTTCTCCGATTATTGCTGCAGTTGCAACGCAGAAGATGCTGGAGGAAGGACACCTGCCAGAACTTAATCGGGATGAAGCTTTCGCCATGTTCAACCGCAATAATTCATATGTGCCAGTTACAAAGCTGAAGAAATTAGAAAAAGAAGCGCAACGGCTCGCCGAAGACATTGAGCACAAAATTAACACTGATGATTCCGGACATTATTTTTTAACCGTGCTTGAAGTATTTACTCATGCATTAGAAAAAACTAAGAAGCTTTGTGGCGGTGTACATTCTAGTGCAGAGAATATCGAGGTATTGCTGAAAGAACCTGACCTGCTACAAACCGTGGCTACATATCTATCTGGAAGCTTTTTACGTGATGCCATCTTGCATTTATGCGTGGATTTTCCTCGGGAAGCAGCACTGCTCTTACGCGCTGCCGCCTGCACCTTCAACGGAGAAATCCGCTCCAACGCCTTGAGCTTGTATGCGCTATCAGCAATTTCCATGGGACTCAGCATGAAAGCTATGCCGGCCCTAGAGGCCTCCATCGCTACCACCCCGCGCCATAACCTCAGCCATCTGCTGAGGGAAGGCCTCTTTAACGGGCAAACAACCAGGCTTATCGACGCCTGCCTTCGGGGAAACCAGCAACTGCGGGACTATCACGTTCCAGTTCCAGAAGCAGATTAAGCCTTTTTGGCTGCGTGCGAGCGATCACCAAGTTGGGATGTAAAAGCCCATGCATCCTCGACTATGGTGCGCAGATCGGTGTGCTGGGGAGACCAACCTAGCTTTTGTTGCGCCTTTGTAGAAGATGCAATAAGAGTTGCTGGGTCTCCGGCGCGCCGGGGCGCGATCTCTGCAGGAATCGGATGTCCGGTGACAGCGCGGCACATATCTACAACTTGTTTCACGCTGTAGCCATCACCGGATCCCAGGTTGAAAATGCGGTGCTTGCCGGCTTCATTGGATTCCAACGCCAAGACATGTGCTTTTGCGAGGTCAAGAATGTGGATGTAATCGCGGACAGCGGTGCCATCTGGGGTTGGCCAGTCATCGCCGAACATGAAAATTTTCTCGCGATCTCCGGTTGCTACCTGGAGTACGAGTGGGATCAGGTGGGTTTCTACTTCGCGGTTTTCACCAATTGATCCATATGCGCCGGCAACATTGAAATAGCGCAAGCTGGTTGCAGCAAGGCCAAATGCGGTGGCATAGGACGTGATGGCATGATCGATGGCTAATTTAGTGGCACCGTATGCGTTGGTGGGCTGAGTTGGCATGTCCTCGGTGATGGGGACTACCTCTGGCTCACCGTAGGTGGCAGCAGTGGAGGAAAAGACGAGGTTTTTTACATCATGTGCGCGCATGGAATCAAGCAGAGTGAGTGCGGTTCCAACATTGTCATGCCAGTACTCGTGTGGCTTTTCTACGGATTCGCCGACCAAAGAGCGGGCTGCGAAGTGGACAACTCCATCAAATCCGCCTTCAGATAGGACGTTGTCGACAACCTCGCTGACATCGCCTTCAACAAGGCGAGCAGCTGCGGGCACTGCTTCACGGTTGCCGGTGCTGAAATTGTCAATGATTGTGACATCGTGCCCATGTTCAATAAGAACAGTGGCAGCAACACTGCCCACATAGCCAGCGCCACCGGTAACCAGAAGCTTCATCGTGTGTTAGCCCTCAACCTTTTCCACTCGTACTGCATGTGCAAGATCATCAATAAGTTCCACGCGGGAATCATTGTGAGTGATAATCACTCGACCTTGTTCATTGATGATGTCTACTTCCACGCCGATTTCTACACCAGCAGCGCTGAGCGCGTGGAACTGTTCCTGATCTACTTGCAGGATTTCATTGAGCTGCACAATGCGAGCCTTCAGAGCTTGCCCGATAGGCAAATCGATGGCACGAATGCCAACATCAGGCTGAACACCTTGGTTAAATCCAATTTCGGATAAGCCCGGGATTGGGTTGCCGAAAGGAGAGCGTTGGACATCTGTAAGCACCTCGACGAGGCGACGTTCCACCTCATCGCTCATGACGTGTTCCCAACGGCATGCTTCATCGTGGACTTTGTGGATGTCTAAACCAATGATGTCTGTGAGTAGGCGCTCTGCGAGACGGTGCTTGCGCATCACTGCGATAGCTAGGGAGCGTCCTTCAGGGGTCATTTCCAGGCTACGGTCTGGGCTGACGTGGACAAGTCCATCGCGTTCCATACGAGCGACAGTCTGGCTAACAGTTGGGCCGGACTGCTCGAGGCGTTCTGCGATGCGAGCACGCAAAGGAACGATGCCTTCTTCTTCTAGCTCGTAGATAGTGCGCAGATACATTTCGGTGGTATCGACCAGATCCTTCACAGGAGACTGCCTTCCTTGTTAATCCAAACTCATTTGTTACCGCTGCCAGCAGGAGAAAACTAATTCAATGTATATTCTCTAAAAACAGAAAAAGATCATATTCGCATTGAGTCTACCGATTTTCCATATCGGTTGACCTTTGTGCTGTGGAGGGAGGTTTAAGAAACACGCCCATCGCAGGAGGTCTATTGGTTTAATTCAGCTGAACGTATCAAAGTCTAGCGAATAATAGCTAAAGTTACCTGATCTGTTGCTGGAGATAGCTATATAGATAGTAAAAGCCTGACTTTTGGAAAATTTAAGCACCTTTTAACGCCCCATTAAAGATGAAAGCGTCGAGGCTAACAAGTAGTTAGCCTCGACGCTTTCAAGGATGGATGCGGAGAATTACTGGGCGTATTCGCGCAGGCGTGATGCACGTTCGCCATCGCGTAGCTTGCTCATTACTTCGCGTTCAATTTGGCGGACTCGTTCGCGGGAGAGTCCGAAACGACGTCCAATTTGATCCAGGGTGCGTGGTACGCCGTCGTCGAGGCCATAACGGAGGCGGATAACATCCTGTTCGCGTGGTTCTAGGGTGCTAAGAACTGCACGGATATCAGAGTGCCGCATGGATGCAACAACTGCGGATTCAGCATCGGTTGCTTCAGAGTCTTCGATGAAATCTCCCAGTGGGGCTTCTTCATCTGCACCGACTGGCATGTCCAAGCTCACTGGATCGCGGGATTGGCGAAGCAGCATCTCAATCTTGGACTCTTCAATGCCGGATTCTTCGGCGAGTTCCTCATTTGTGGCTTCACGGCCAAGGTGCTGGTACATCTCGCGCTTGATGCGGGAGAGTTTGTTAACCTGCTCCACCAAGTGGACCGGGAGGCGGATCGTGCGGGATTGATCGGCCATGCCGCGGGTAATTGCCTGGCGGATCCACCAGGTTGCGTAGGTGGAGAACTTGAAGCCTTTGGAGTAATCAAATTTCTCCATGGCGCGGATAAGTCCGAGGTTGCCCTCTTGGATAAGGTCTAGCAAAGGCATGCCGCGGCCGGTATAGCGCTTTGCTAGGGACACCACTAGGCGCAGGTTCGCCTCGAGGAGGTGGGAACGAGCTTTTTTGCCGTCTTTCACAAGGACTTTAAGGTCCCGCTTCATGGCGCGAGTAAGTGGTGTGTCAGAGTCTTTGAGAAGGTGCTCTGCATAGAGACCAACTTCAATGGTCTGAGCCAGCTCAACTTCATCTTCCGCGGTAAGCAGTGCAGTTTTGCCGATGCCGTTGAGGTAAACACGAACGAGATCCTGTGAAGGGTTGTCGTTGGTTTGACCTCTCCTGCTGCCGGGATCTACCTCACGATCAGTCGTTGCGAGATCCTGCGTGGACGGTGCTGTCATAACTGGCCTCCTAAATTCGCGGTTCAAGAGATTTAACGAGTCGCTTGTTAAAAAAGTTCCCACGAGGATATGTATAGATCTTTACACCCCCATATTGGGGATATTCCAGTATTCAGACTTGACTGCTTAGCATTCAACTAAAATGGTGAATGGTCCGTCGTTGACGGATGCAACTTTCATCATTGCGCCAAATTGTCCTTGTTCCACAGTAATCCCACGCTCTTTTAAGCCTTGTGCGATCTTACGAATGATTGGTTCTGCAATATCTCCCGGAGCAGCATCTGACCAGGAGGGGCGGCGACCTTTGGCAGTGCGACCATGCAAGGTGAACTGGCTGACGAGAAGGACAGGAGCTGCTGCATCGCTCACGGACTGCTCACTGTCCAAGATGCGCAGTTCAGCAATTTTACGCACCATGGTCTGCCATGCATCATCGGCATCGGCGATACCGACGCCAACGAGAGCGAGAATACCGCCGGTATCTGGACAATCAATTGCGCCGACGATGTCGCCGTCCACGCTTACGCTTGCGGAACTGACCCGGGTTAATACTGCTTTCACAACAATCCTTAAAGAGGTTTTAGGAATCGAGAAGATCGGCGGGGAGCACAAGTCCGTGGCGGATGAGATCAACAAGCGCTGCAATGGCACTGTTGTGCAAGGCTTCTCCATCGATGCCTTGGGCCATGGCGAACATTTCGAGGATCTCCTCAAAAGGCAGTCCGTGCGGGTTGAGACCCGCCACGATTGCAGCTACGTGCTGATCCACATCATGTGACCACCGGGGGCCATCGGTGCGGGTAAGGCGCAGGGTGACAGAGCTAAAGCCCATGCCTTCTTCCGCATCTGCCAGGCTGATATCTTCACGTGCCACACCTGGTCGTACCTTATAGCGTGATTCCAGAATGGAATCTCTAGTTTGTTCACGCAACCAGGAGGTTCTGGCGAAGTATTCTGCTACTTCTGGGCCCAGTGGATCTTCGAAGTATTGGGTCATGGATTCAGCCAAGATATCGGACTTGAGCTCGGCATCTTCTTCCTCAAGGCGTTGGATCGCGATGAAGCCAAAGCCGACACCTGTAACGTTGGCCTTCGCGAAGTGATTGAGCCATTCTGTGGTACGCGATGCTGCTTCTGGGCTGCGCAAATCGAGGGATTCATCGGCCAGCCAGGTGCCCACGTACTGCGCCGGGCTTACGGCATCACGTTCAATAATCCACGCTACATAGCCATGATCAGGAAGCCATTCTGCAACGCGTTGCTGCCAGGATTGATCAGCAGAGTGCACCCAGGCGCCAAGCAAATGCGCGGTGCCTCCAGGTTTCAGGTGCGCGCAGGCCTCTTTAACCACCAATGCTGTTGCACCGTCTAGATCCATGCCGGAATCGCGGTAGACGTGTCCGATTTCTGGTGGGCCGACAACGAAAGGAGGGTTGGCGATGATGCGGTCAAAGAATCGACCACGCACCGGTTCAAACCAGCTGCCTTCGAGCAATTCGGTGGAGATACCGGAATCAACCAGTGTGGCTTCAGCGAAATCTAGGGCGCGAGGATGCACATCGGTTGCTGTGATTTTTTGTGCGCAGCCAGCCTGCCCCAAGACCTGGATGCCAGAGCCGGTACCCAAATCCAAGACAGTATCAACAGGGGAGGTGGGAGTGGCCTGCAAAAGAGACAAACTTGCCGCACCCACGCCCAATACATGATCGGGGCCTGGAACATGCTGAGTCATGGAGGCATCCGCATCGGAAAAGACCCACTGCTGGCGCCCTGCGATCAAATGCGGGCGAATATCGATCAAAAATTGTGCATAATCGCCCGTGATGTCCACGAGGGAGGCGTCGACAAGCATCCCGAGCACGTCCCCGAGCAAGCTAGCAAGCTTATCGACGCGCACCTGGTCGCGTAGTACAAACGCCCGTAGGGCGAGGCTCAGCTCCGATTCCGGCAAGGAATCCAGGTGGAAGCGTACAGCCGCCGGCTGACCCGCGTGCATGGACGCCGTGAAATCGGGGCCCAGCATATTATTGATGCCAGTGGTGGTGTAACCGATCTCGCGGAAGCGACTTTTCAGGGCTGCAGCAGCCTCGGTGAGTGAGGTTCTAGCGTGAGTCATTTATGTATCGTTTTCTTCTTCTTGAGCATCGATGATTAATCCATCAAAGCTGCGCCTAATATCTACTTCTTGAGAGCGGTTATCCAACTGTGGGGCCTGCTGGGCTTCCAATCGTGCCCGTTCATTCATCTCCCGTACAAGAGCCGGCTTATAGACGTTTTTCTCGCGCGGATCCCGCGGATCGCCTTGCCCATTTGCAATCACCACGGCCACCCACGGCAGGGGTACTGAGATGATAAATAACACAACCGCCAAAAACCAGGCATGCCACATGATCCACGACACGCCCGCCAAAATCAGCAACGGGATACGCGCGGCTTGAATGACATTGTAAATACGCCGACGTCGACGCATATCCTGCATGGGCGTGCGTTTTTTATCCGTCACAAGTAAGACTTCATTGCGGTGGAATAACTTCTTTAAGCGACTGTTGGGCGAATGCTCCGACTCGCCGGAAGACCGGTCATGTCGGTCTTTTCGCTGGTTCATATCGAACAGGGTAGTCCGTTTAGTGACAACGGAGGAATCTGGGGCATGATGGTTTAAGTGAGAACAACAACGAAGACCATTGAACGTCCCGATGTCAGGGAAGATAACGCGACTAGCGACGACACCCCGAAGTTCTTCCACTACGTGAAGAAGGACCAAATCGTGGAGTCCGCCGTGAGCGGTCGCATGGTTGTTGCCCTATGCGGCGACACCTTCCCAGTGACGAAACAAGCAAAGCCCGGCTCACCTGTGTGCCCGGATTGCGAGAGAATTTTTAAGGGTATGCGTAAGAAGTGAGTTCTAATCTAAGAGCGTGGCAGCGTGCAGCTCTGGATAAATTTCTAGCAAATAAACCCCGTGATTTCCTGGCCGTGGCAACCCCCGGCGCAGGTAAAACCACGTTTGCGTTGCGCGTGGCCACGGAATTAAAAGCATCCCGCACGGTTGATCGAATTATTGTTGTCGTGCCCACCGAACACCTCAAAGTGCAGTGGTCACATGCTGCAGCTCGCGTCGGGCTGGCATTAGACCCTGAGTTTAAAAACTCAGGCAGCATCAACCCTGCTTATGACGGCATCTGTGTGACGTATGCCCAGGTGTCTATGCACCCGTTTAAGCACTACCAACTAACCATGGCTCGTCGCAGTTTGGTGATCTTGGACGAGATCCACCACGGTGGTGATGCAAAAAGCTGGGGCGAGGGCATCAGCCAGGCTTACCGCGATGCGGAACACCGGTTGGCACTCACTGGTACGCCGTTTCGTTCTGATGATTCACAAATTCCCTTTGTGCGCTATCAGGAAGATGCAGAGGGGCATATGGTGTCTACCTCTGACCACACGTACGGCTATTCAGAAGCACTAGCTGATGGCGTTGTGCGTCCCGTGGTATTCCTTGCCTACTCAGGTGAAGCTCGTTGGCGTGACAGTGCTGGCGAAGAATACGCCGCGCGGTTGGGTGACCCCCTTAATCCGGAACAAACCACAAAAGCATGGCGTACTGCACTAGATCCCAAGGGCGATTGGATCCCCGCAGTGCTCTCCGCAGCACACACCCGCTTGATGCAACTGCGTCAAAACATCCCCGATGCGGGTGGCTTGGTTATTGCTTCAGATACGAAGACAGCACGTGCCTATGCAAAAATCTTAGGCACCTTGTCTTCGACTCCAGTAGCGGTAATTTTGTCTGATGAACCTGGTGGTTCAGACCGCATTGATGAGTTCTCCGCATCCACCGATGAGTGGATGGTGGCCGTGCGCATGGTGTCTGAAGGCGTGGACGTACCGAGGCTTGCCGTGGGAGTTTATGCCACCTCCGCCTCAACGCCACTGTTCTTCGCCCAGGCAATTGGACGTTTCGTACGATCACGCATGCCAGGTGAAACGGCATCCGTATTCTTACCTTCCGTCCCCGTACTGCTAGAACTTGCAGAAAAACTAGAAGTATCGCGCGACCACGTCCTTGGCAAGCCCCATCGCCCCAAAGAAGGCTGGGATGATGAACTCTTACAAGAGGCCAACCGCACCGAGTCCGAAGCGGATGACCTGCCAAAGTACGAGTCTCTAGGTGCGGAAGCTGAACTAGATTCCCTGATCTATGATGGCTCCACCTATGGCACAGGTACGTTCTCTGGCTCCGCTGAAGAGGCAGATTATTTGGGTCTTCCAGGCCTGCTTGATGCTTCACAAATGCGTGAGCTTTTACGCAAGCGCCAAGAAGAACAACTCGATGCTCGTGATCTGGCAGAAAAGCGCCGTAAAGAACTAGAAAAACAACAGCAACGCGACGCAGTCATCCACGAAAAACCTGTGGCAGAAGTAGCCAGTGATGAGATCCCACGTCTGCGCAAAGAACTCAACACCATTGTCTCCATCACCTCTGGACGCACTGGACGCCCACACGGTGCGATTCATACAGAAGCGCGCAAAAAGTGCGGTGGCCCACCAACTGCTCTCTGCAGCGCTGAACAGCTACAGGCAAGAATTGACTACTTGAGAAAGTGGTAGTGCATAACATTCTTGTTGCAATATCTCTCCCCTCAATGTCTACATCGGATGTTGAGGGTATTGTTGCTTTGGCACAAAATACATAATGTAGTGCTTCACAATTTGCAGACTTAAATTAATGGAAAGGCCAGATAATGACCACTCCGAATTACCCTTATAATGATGATTCCGGTTCCCAGAACCCTTTTAATGACGCACCTTATGGGGCGAACCAACCTGGTCCATACGATTCCTCGTACACCGGTGGATTTGAAAACTCTCCACTGAACTCGGCCAAAAATACAGCAGCAACATGGGCTTTGGGCCTAGGTATCGCATCCCTTGTCTCACTTCTGGCAGTGTTCACTGTCGTTGGTGCTTTCTTGGCGCTTCTTGCTCCAGCTTTTGCTCTCGCAGGCATCATCGTTGCCATTGTTGCCCTAGTAAAGGCGAAAAAGATTAATGGCCCAGGAAAGCGTAAAGGTTTCGCGATCACTGGCCTGATCTTGTCGATTCTGACACTTGTAGTGCTCATCGGTATTACCATTATTGCTGTCACGCTTTTCGCTAATTCCGGACTTGTAGAATGCGCAAACTTGCCTGATGCTGCAGCTCAACAGCAGTGTGTTGAAGACATTATCAACGGATACTAAACACTAATCCCCGAAGGTCTTGTGCTTGCTTGATAGGGCGCAGGATCTTCATTGAGCATAAGGAAATAATGTCTGAACCAGCCACATCGACGCATGCTGTTGCGGAGCGTAGTGCACAAAAAACGAGAATTTTATCGCCAGATATTGCTCGTGGCATCGCACTTTTAGGTATCGCTTTAGCCAATGTGGCAACGGCATGGATACCTAGCCCAAGCGGAGCAGCAGCAAACAATATCGGAGGCATAGTTCACGATTCTGTCTTCGAACAGATCTATGCAGTCTTTGCCACCATGTTTATTCACGTTCGTGGATTGCCCATGTTCTCCACATTGCTGGGCTACGGCGTGGGCATGATCGTCTATAGCTTGTGGCGCCGCCAGTACCCAGATACCGCAGCTAGGGGAGTGTTGCTGAGACGATATGGTTTCTTAGCCCTTTTTGGCGTGATCCATATGGTGTTCTTATTTTGGGGCGACATCATGTTTTTCTATGGGATTGCAGGCATGCTCTTTGCCGCATTGATGACCTTAAAAGATAAAGCTCTGTGGTGGATCGCTGGCCTGATGATGTCAGTCTATGCAGTATTTGGTGTGGGGATGAGCGTTGTGCTGCCTCTGATTTTGGAGGATTCCACCTTAGCTGCCTCCACTGGTCTGGATCTTACTTTTGCTTCCTACGGGGAATACCTCGGCATGGGAGTACTCATGGTTCCTTTGCAATTTGGCATACTCCCAACGGAAATTTTGATGCTCATGCCCCTGATGATCGTGGGCTATATTGCGGCTCGTCACCGAGTACTGTCTAGGGTTGATGAGTTTAGAAAGCCACTGTGGATTGCCACCTCGGTGTCCATCGCGGTTGCGGTCCTCGTCGGACTTCCATGGGGCCTCTCCGAAATTGGTGTTCTACCCCAAGAAACCGTGACTATGTTCTATGGATTGAACCAAGCATTGGGCGCTCTCAGTGGACCTGGCATCGTGGCAGCTATAGCTTTGCTGGTTCAGCCATTGCAGCGCAAAATTAATAGTGGTGATGCAGCGTCATTTCCGCTTCCCATCAAGATGGTTGCAGCGCTTGGCGCACGTTCCATGAGCGGCTATGTTGCGCAATCAATCCTGTTCCTTATTTTCGCCCAACCTTTTACTTTCGGAATTGGCCAAGGTGGCGGAATCCTTGCAGGTGCGGGCGTCGCATTAGCTATCTGGCTAGTCACTCTGATTGGTGCGTATGTCATGGAATTAGCTGGAAAACGCGGTCCTTTTGAAACTTTGCACCGCTATGTGGCCTACGGCAAAAAGGGACTTCAGGACCCTTATGTACCGAAACATATCGCAGGCGCATATCCGCAGCTTCCCGAAACGATGCCTTTAGACAAAGCATCGGAAAAATACTCTCAATAAGCGGACCTGTTTTTAGCGCTCCTTGTGAACTGAGATTGTGCAGTACTGATCTCAGCTTGCGCGGAGCGCTTTTTCAGGGGATAACGGAAATGCGTTGTGAGGTGTTTTAAAGTCCCAGAGTGATTCGTATGGCGTAGGTGCTTTGCGTCGCTTAGACGGGATTCTAGAAGGGGTTATTTTGGGGGTGATTGGGGTTGCTGAGGATCCTGTGAGATCGCGGTGCAAAAATTCGTTCCAGACGCCGTTGTCACCCGTTAAGTGGAACGAAGATTTGTGCCTCACCGTCGGAAGAATGCAAATACTCGTTCGATTCTCAAGTTTTCTAGCGATTCGGACCGAGGATTTGCATCTTGCTCACTGAGGAGGTGAAAGAGCCTCAATCATCATGCAGTTGGCATATCCTAAAGCGACTTTAGTCCAGGAGAATAGAAAAACCGGGCTGAAACAATCCACAAAGGGAAAGTTTCAGCCCGGCAGCCCAGCAGATCAGTATTCCAGAAGCCCGGACACTCAGAAATTAATCCAGGTAGTCGCGCAGCACCTGGGAGCGTGATGGGTGACGCAGCTTAGACATGGTCTTGGACTCAATCTGGCGGATACGTTCACGGGTGACACCGTAAACCTGACCGATTTCGTCTAAAGTGCGTGGCATTCCATCGGTGAGGCCGAAGCGGAGCTTAACCACGCCAGCTTCACGTTCGGACAGGGTCTCTAGAACATCTTGCAGTTGATCCTGCAGCAAGGTGAAGGAGACGGCGTCAACGGCAACGACTGCTTCGGAGTCTTCGATGAAGTCGCCGAGCTGGCTGTCGCCTTCGTCGCCGATGGTCTGGTCGAGGGAGATTGGCTCGCGGGCATACTGCTGGATTTCCAGTACCTTCTCCTCGGAGATGTCCATTTCCTTGGACAGTTCCTGTGGGGTCGGTTCGCGGCCGAGTTCCTGGAGCAGTTCACGCTGAATGCGACCAAGTTTGTTGATCACTTCAACCATGTGGACTGGGATACGGATGGTACGAGCCTGGTCTGCCATGGCGCGGGTGATGGCCTGGCGGATCCACCAGGTTGCGTAGGTGGAGAACTTGTAGCCCTTGGAGTAGTCGAACTTCTCCACGGCACGGATCAGGCCAAGGTTGCCTTCCTGAATCAAGTCAAGGAAAGCCATGCCACGGCCGGTGTATCGCTTAGCCAGGGAGACAACCAGACGAAGGTTAGCTTCGAGGAGGTGGTTCTTGGCCTTGCGTCCGTCACGAGCGATTGCACGGAAGTCGCGCTTTACCGCAGGAGTGAGCTTCGCTTCCTTGTCTCCGGCAGCAAAGGCATCCTCCATTTCTTCCATTTTGTGGGTGGCGTAGAGGCCAGCTTCGATGCGCTTGGCCAAGGAGACTTCCTGCTCTGCGTTAAGCAGTGCAACTTTACCGATTTGCTTGAGGTAAGCGCGGACGGAGTCAGCGGATGCGGTCAGTTCAGCATCTTTACGAGCTTGGCGCAGGGTTGCGGATTCATCCTCATCCCAGACAGAAGAGCCGTCTTCCTCATCGTCGTCTTCTGCTTCTTCGCCGAGTGGCTCTACGCCGTCTTCGTCTTCGTCATCTTCTGCGATGCCTTCAACGAAGTCCACGTCACCGTCAAAGTCTTGCTCATCTTGAACGAGTGTTTCTTTGCTATCGTCAGCAGGCGCTTCTTCGCCCTTGGCGGTTGCTGGTGCAGCCTTTGGTGCAGCAGCCTTTTTAGCAGGTGCTTTACGTGCTGTCTTTTTGACAGTTTTCTTAGCGACCTTCTTGGCTGGTGCCTTCTTGACTGGAGCGGCGGTTTCTGCAGCGTCAACAGTGGTGGACACGTCAGCTGCAGGGCTAGTGCCATCGATGCTGCGTGCAGGGGTGTCCACGAGGGGAGCCTCTGGTGCTGCTCCTAGTGGGGTAGCCGCGCGCGGTGCTGCTTTTCGTGCGGTCTTTCGTGCGGTCTTTTTAGCGACCGTCTTTTTTGCTACGTTGTTTTCTACCATGCTGCTCTCCACGGCTCCTGGTGCATTTTCATCGACATCTCCGACTGATCCGAGTGAAGCTTTAACACTTCTTCCATGTGAGATGTGTTTAAGTGTGAATACCTATATACAACAATAGGGAAACGTATTTGTTCCCTAAAAACGCCGAAAAAGTATCCCCAACTTTGGGTACATCTCTATGGGTGTGGTCAGCCGATCAATTGTTCATGTCCCTGGTGCCTTCTCCTGGGGAAGTCTCAATTGCTCCCGATTTTTTAACACCGGAATGCGTTGAGTCAAGTACTTCTTTGGAGGCTTAAAGGGGTGAATCAATCTCATGGTTAACTCTTGTCCACGATCAGCGTTCCATTATAGTTGAACAACTACGCTGATGTCACAAAGGGGCCTGATTTTCCTACAGCAAGGCGCGCTGTGAATCAAGGCCTTGGACAAAGATCACCTTTGTATCAGTTATGGCGCAAGGTGTTTATTCACCGCCATTGCAGCGCCCACAATCCCGGCGCGATTTCTTAGTTCAGCTGGCACGACTTCTGTTTCTAGCTCTAGTAATGGGAGCCATTTTTCGTGTTTTCTGGAGATGCCACCGCCAAGGATAAAGACGGAGGGGGAGAAGAGCATCTCGTATTCGCGTAGGACTTTGTTTAGGCGCTTTGCCCATTTCTTCCAGGACAGATCTTCGTTTTCTTTCACGGCAGCTGATGCGAGGTGTTCTGCTTCTTCGCCGTCGATGATCATGTGGCCAAGTTCGGTGTTGGGGAAAAGCTGGCCGTCGACTAAAAAGGCGGAGCCGATTCCGGTACCTAAAGTTAAGAGGATGACAGCGCCGTCGCGGGCTGCCGGGTTGCCGAAGGTGGCTTCGGCAATGCCGGCTGCATCGGCGTCGTTGAGGACGGTGATTTCACGGCCTTCTAGGTGTCGGTCGAAAAGTTCGTGCACATCGGTGCCGATCCAGCTTTTATCAATGTTGGCTGCTGTCAGTGCGATTTGTCCGCGAACGACCGATGGCAGGGTGATGCCAACGGGTCCATCCCATTGTGCTTGAGAAATAATCTTGGCGACTACTTCTGCAACAGCTTCTGGAGTGGCTGGTTTCGGGGTGGCAATTTTGATGCGTTCATCAATAAACTCGCCGGTCTTAAGGTTAACTCGGGCACCTTTGATGCCAGAACCGCCGATATCAATTCCAAATCCAGTCTCAGTCATGCGCCCAAGTGTACAAATCACTTTCGCTTTTGGCAGGCAAGTTGTGGAAAAAACAACCATGATGGTCATATGGGACAACATTCGTTTAATGAATTGCGTGCGATCGCTGCGGAGACGGCTACGTTGACGGCTGCTCGGATTAGGGATAAGCGTGCTGAGCTGACCAATTTGTGGGATTACACCAATACGAAAAGTTCCACGGTAGATCCGGTGACCATTGTGGATACGTTGGCGGAGGATTTTATCGCTAATCGGTTGCAGGAATTGCGGCCGCAGGACGGGCTCATCGGTGAGGAAGGCACGGGGACGGCGTCGATAAGCGGTGTGACGTGGATTGTGGACCCGATTGACGGTACCGTCAACTTCCTTTATGGCCTGCCGCAATATGCGGTCTCGATCGCGGCGGCGATTGATGGCGAGGTGGTGGCTGGCGCGGTGATCAATGTGGAAACCGGGGTGCTCTACACCGCGGCGCGCCATGAAGGCGCAAGCAAATATCTGCCCGAGCACGATGAAATCGTGCCGCTGCAGGTCTCAGCAGCCACCGTGGTCAGCGAGTCCCTGGTGGCTACCGGGTTTAGCTATTCCGCTTTACGACGTTCACTCCAAGCCGATCTTTTAACCAAAATCTTGCCCACTGTGCGTGATATCCGACGTATGGGAAGTGCCGCGTTAGATCTGTGTCATCTGGCCGATGGGCAAGTAGATATTTATTATGAACATGGCCTGAACTGCTGGGATTTTGCCGCAGGCAGCCTGATTGCTGCGGAAGCCGGAGCTATTGTGCGTGCTCCTGGATTGTCTATTCCAGGTTCTTCAGGAGAGATTTGTTTCGCCGCCAGCCCGAGTGTTTTTGATGCTGCACATGCGCATTTTGAAGTTGTGGGTGCTTTTGCTGCTTTAGACCGCTAAATTAACTGCACAACGTCCGTCGAATTTTGTGCCTTTGACCTGCCGGTATGACAAGAGGGAAAAACTCCTTTAATATGCGCGCATGAGAAGCTGCACAATGTAAATATGCGTTGTGCACGGCTAGTGAACGACACCCACTCGGGAGGAACAAAGATGGCTACCGATTACGACGCACCACGTCGACGCGCAGAAGATGAAATTGAGACTGACTCTCTTGAAGGCTTGAAGGCAGTTGAAAACGCGAACAGTGACATGGATGACGACGGCGAAATCGTCGAGTCTTTTGAGATCCCTACCGTGGATCTTTCCGGCGAAGAACTCAACGTTGATGTAGTTCCTCGTCGCGCGGATGAATTTACCTGTGCAAGCTGCTTCCTTGTACAGCGCAACAACCGCAAGTCTCATGTTGAGGCAGATGGCTCAGTCATCTGCCTTGATTGCGCATAATTCTGGCTCTTTTTAAAAGCTTTAAGAATTCATAAACCCCGTTTGCCTTTTGGGCGAAACGGGGTTTTCTGCTTCCACAGTATGTGGGCTCTAGCTAGCGGAAATCAGCTAGCGCAGCGTCAGCTTGTTCAGGAACAAACGCGCGCAAGAGGGCTTCAGGATCCTTGCTGCCAACCAGCCAATAAGGCGTGGAATCTTCTGGATCATCAAGCACCAGCATCACCATTTCATGCACCCAACCATGGGAAACCACAAAGGCTGCCGGGTCAAGCTGTCGGCCCATAGCGTTGCGCTTTGCTGTTGCCGGTACGGCGAGAGAACGTGCAACCACATCGGAAGGTAAGTTGGCTTGGCCGGCAATCAGCCACCTTGTGCCATCAGCATCCTGTTCTACCGCGATTACGGTATTGGACATAGAGATCAATACCCAGGCACCAATGATGGATAACAACACACCTGGAATATAGATCCAGTATTCATTGCGGTTGAGGCCAAATTGCGCAGTGAGCAGCGCGACCACGAACGCCATGGCAAGCCACCAGTACCAAGGCACCCACTGCCGTTCCCTATAAATTGTGGTTACCCCATCAGCGTTAGAGCCAGAGGGAGTAGAAGATGCAGAATTAGATTGTCGGGAATCACTCACAAAAGGCAATCCTATCTCACGGGTGATTTAAGGTCATTTCAGTGAAGGTGGGTACGCTAAAAACCGTGACTGATTTAGATCCCATCAAACTTGTCCGCCTCGACAAAGAACTTCCACTGCCCAAGCGGGCACACCGCGGTGACGCAGGCGTTGACCTTCACGCCACCACCGACACCGTGATCCAACCTGGACACCGCGAAGTAGTAGGCACCGGCATCGCCATTGCATTGCCCCTTGGCACTGTTGGCTTGGTGCACCCGCGCTCAGGCCTTGCCGCACGCGAAGGCCTCAGCATTGTCAATGCGCCTGGCACTATCGACGCCGACTACCGTGGCGAGATCAAGGTATGCCTGATCAACCTTGACCCAGCAACACCCATCACGATTACCCGTGGCGACCGCATCGCACAGCTGGTAATCCAAAAAGTAGAGCTCGTCGATTTTGAAGAAGTCGAAGAACTCAACGAGACAGTCCGCGGTGGTCAGGGATACGGCTCCACCGGAAAAACCGCTTCTTAAAATAACTCATCCGGCCAATTGGGTGGCAGGAACGCACAAGCCCCCTAGACTGGAACAAATTAGAGACGCGAAAGCATAAGGACGGGAAAATAACTCATGGCTCTATGGCCTTTTGGTAAGAAAAAAGAAGAAGTCAACGAGACTGTAGCGGAGACACCTACCGCTGATCTGCAGCAGGAGACAGAAAGCTCAGTACCAGAAGCACTCAGCTCTTTGGGGCAGGTAGAACTGGAGGAAGATCCTTCCGCAGGTGAGCCTGATCCAGAACATGATGCCATCAACGGTGAGACTGGTCCTTTTGATGCTGGTTCCGTGAACATCCAAGACTTCGATTTCTCTGATTTCTCCAAGGGAGTTTTAGATCTCGGCTCACTCCAAATTCCACTACCTCAAAACTCTGAGGTCCAAGTGGAAATGGGCGAACAAGGTCCCCGTATGCTCCACGTAGTCACCCAATTTGGTCGCATCACACCAGTTGCTTTCGCAGCACCTACCTCCGCTGGACAATGGCGCGTAGCAACCAAAGAGATCGCCGAAGGCATGCGCCGAGATGGCCTGACTGTTCGAGTAGAACATGGACCTTGGGGCAGGGAAGTAGTCGGCGCAGCTAATGACCGCACCATCCGCATTGCTGGCGTCGATGGCCCACGATGGATGCTGCGCATGACCATGATCAGCCCAGCAGACCGCGCAGATGACATGCGTGATCTGGGACGCGAAGTAATCGCTCGCACCTTCGTCAACCGCGGTGATGCTCCCATCCTCGCAGGAAGCCCACTTCCAGTAGCACTACCTAAACAACTGGCAGAACAAGTCCAACAAGCAATGGCACAACGCGCAGCCCAAGCAGCAGCTACCGAATCAGCTGCAAGCACTCCAGCTCAGAGCCCCGATCAGGGAAATTCCACCAACGCAGAGTAAGGTTAAACTCTTTGCGCTGTTCCACCACACGCTGGAACAGAAAACTTTTTGAAAGTGAAACGAGGACCAAGGTCACATGACTGACACCGTCGAACTCGCCAAAGGCGACATCATCTCCGTGGAGGTGCTCAGGCCAGCTCACGGCGGTGAAGGCATTGCACACCACGACGGCCGAGTTATCTTCGTCAAGGGTGGTATCCCAGGCGACGTCGTAGACTTGGAAATCACCCAGCTGAAAAAGAAATGGGCACGAGGCGAAGTTTCCAAGGTGACCACCGCATCACCTAACCGCGTTGATTCCCGCTGCCCAGCAGCCGCTGCAGGCGCAGGTTGCTGCGACTACGCAGAACTCAATCCAAACGTGGAACTAGAAATCAAGTCCCGCGTCCTCCGCGACCAGCTAGAGCGCATCGGTGGCGTAGAAGAACTCCCAACCTTCGAACTCCACGATCTCACACCAGCTGCCGGCTGGCGCACACGCGTCCGCCTCGGCGTCGATGCCTCCGGTCGCGCCGGGTTCCGCAAGCTCAAGAGCAATGACCTGGTCACCGAAGCTGCGTGCTCCCAGGTTGTTCCAGAGCTTCTCGACGGGCTCGTCGGCGAAGGCGCTCGACATTTCACCCCAGGTGTAGAAATCATTGCAGCTATCGACAGCCAGGGACAGCGTCACGTCGTAGAGTCCCGCAAGGCACCTCGTGGACGACGCACCGAAACTGTCCTGAAGGTTCTTGAAGGCACCGGCGAAGTTGAGCAGACCGTTGGTGAGCGCACCTGGAAGTTCCCAGTGTCCTCCTTCTGGCAGGCTCATACGCAAGCACCAGCAGCATATTCCGAGTTCATCGGCGAAGTGCTCGGCAGCCTGGAATTGGTTGACGTAGACAAGCGCGGACCTGTTGCGTGGGACCTCTACGGTGGCGTGGGCCTATTTGCACCGATTATGGCCGATAAGCTTGAAGCTGCAGTGCACTCTGTTGAGCTTTCTCCAGGTTCTGCAGAAGCTGGAGAAGAAGCTCTTGCAGGTCTTCCAGTAACCTTCCACACCGGCCGAGTTGAAGGCATGGCATCCCAGCTTCCTTCACCTCACGTTGTGGTCCTTGATCCTCCACGCACTGGCGCTGGATCCGATGTGCTCAAGCACATCGCAGAGGCAAAGCCACAGCTAGTTATCCACATCGGTTGCGATCCAGCCACCTTTGCACGTGATGTTGCAGATTGGAAGCTCAACGGCTACGAAATGGATCAGATCGCTGTATTCAACGCCTTCCCAGGCACACACCACTTCGAAACAATTGGTGTTTTCGCTCGAGTGTCTTAAGGCGGATTAAGCCTTGGCAGGCGACACAGAGTAATATAGCTCCAACACCGCAGGTGCACTTATGTTTTGTTACCTGCACAAAAGTGTCGCCAGCCTGACACTTATACAACTGTCCGCATTCGAGAAGCAAAGGTGTCTGACTCACGCCAATGGGAATTCTGAACAGTATTTCAACACCTGCTGACTTAAAAGCCCTTAACGATGAGGACTTGGATGCACTTGCCCAAGAAATCCGATCCTTCCTCGTAGAAAAAGTCGCAGCAACTGGTGGCCACCTTGGCCCAAACCTGGGTGTAGTAGAACTGACCATCGGTCTGCATCGAGTCTTTGATTCGCCGCAAGAACCGATCATCTTTGATACTTCTCACCAGTCCTATGTGCACAAGATCTTAACCGGTCGTGCGCAAGACTTTGATTCGCTACGTCAAAAAGACGGCCTTTCTGGTTATACCTGCCGGGCCGAAAGCGAACATGATTGGACAGAATCCTCGCATGCCTCTGCAGCCTTGTCTTATGCAGACGGTTTATCCAAAGCAAAACAACTCAACGGTGAGAGCAACCACAGTGTGGTAGCTGTCGTCGGTGACGGTGCTTTGACCGGCGGTATGTGTTGGGAAGCCCTCAACAATATTGCTGCCGGTAAAGACCGCAACGTGGTTGTTGTTGTCAATGACAACGGCCGCAGCTATTCACCGACGATTGGTGGATTTGCAGAAAACCTTGCTGGTCTTCGCATGCAGCCTTCCTATGATCGCTTCATGGAAAAAGGCAAGACCTCGCTGAAATCCATGGGCTGGGTAGGCGAGCGCACCTTTGAAGCACTACACGCATTCAAAGAAGGCGTGAAGAGTACCGTCATTCCAACCGAAATGTTTCCAGAACTCGGCATGAAATATGTCGGTCCTGTTGACGGTCATAACCAAAAAGCAGTAGACAACGCGCTGAAATATGCCCGTGACTATGAAGGCCCCATCATTGTCCACATGGTCACCGAAAAGGGCAGAGGCTACGCACCAGCTGAGCAAGATCTTGATGAACTCATGCACTCCACCGGTGTGATAGATCCGCTTACAGGTGCTCCAAAATCAGCATCAAAGCCAGGCTGGACCTCTGTGTTTAGCGATGAGCTGGTAAAGATTGGCGCCAAAAACGACGATGTCGTGGCAATCACCGCTGCCATGGCAGGACCTACTGGTCTGTCCAAATTTGAAGCCAATTTCCCAGAGCGTTTCTTTGACGTTGGCATTGCAGAACAGCACGCAGTGACTTCCGCTGCTGGTCTCGCTTTGGGTGGCAAACACCCAGTGGTGGCTATTTACTCCACATTCCTCAACCGTGCATTTGATCAGCTCCTCATGGATGTGGGCATGCTCAAACAACCGGTGACCATTGTGCTTGATCGATCAGGCGTGACTGGTTCCGATGGAGCCAGCCATAATGGCGTGTGGGATATGGCGCTGACCTCTATCGTTCCTGGCGTACAGGTGGCAGCACCGCGTGATGAGGATTCTTTGCGTGAGCTGCTCAATGAGGCTATTGCCATTGATGACGGCCCAACTGTTGTGCGTTTCCCTAAGGGTGAACTACCGACTCCAATTGTTGCGATCGATACCTTTGAAGACGGCGTTGATGTGTTGGCTTATGAAGATGCACCTGAAGAAGACGCACCTTCAGTTTTGATCATTGCAGTGGGCGAGCGCGCAACTGTCGCCTTAGAAGTTGCATCCAGAATCAAGAGCCATGGAGTCAACGTTACTGTGGTAGACCCACGATGGATTGTTCCCATCCCACAGTCTTTGGTGGCACTTTCTGATGACCACGATGTGGTTATCACCATTGAAGATGGCGTTATCCACGGCGGTGTGGGTTCATTGCTCTCCGATGCGCTTAATGCCGCTGAAGTAGATACCCCACGCAGACAGATCGCTGTTCCACAGAAATATCTGGATCACGCTACCCGCAATGAAGTCTTGGCTGATTATGGCCTAGACGCAGATGGTATTGAAACCACTGTTGTCGGTTGGTTGGATTCACTATTCGGAGAAGAGTAACAGCCTCTTTTAAATAAAAGCATCGGGCGGATAACCCTTAGAAGGTTATCCGCCCGATGCTTTTATTTATTTAGTAGCTATGAGAAATTCTAAAACAGTTGCTCTGGTTTTTTAGATTTTCAGCAGCGCTTTAGCCAAGATCGGGAACGTTTGTTCAATCTGCCATGGCCTGGCTCCATAATCATGCAGCACAGCATTGAGCGTTTCAGCATTATGGATGTCACCGGTATGTTTCGCCATCCAGACAACTACTCGCAGAGTTGAAGGCTGCAGGATATTCTCGCCGGGAACGTTGAGGTCGGCGCCGAGGTCGTCGATAAGCGCTCTAAGCTCTTGGAGCACTTCGTGCTCTTCTGGGTAGAAGGAGCTCCAGGCGCGGCGGTCCGGGATGCCGTCTTTGCGTCGCTGGGGCTTTGGCCAGTTTTTGCGAGGTGATTTGAGGGCGCGCGTGAGAATGCGGAACCAGCGCTGCGTGGCACCTTGAGATTTTCCAGGGAAGCCTTTGACTTGAGCCAGTGCTGCTGGGGTGCGGGGGAGGACACGGGCGACTTCCACAATGACTTTGTTGGACAGTACTTTTCCGGGTGCCAAGTCACGAGACGCGGCGAAAGCATCCCGTTCCAACCACATTTCTCGAGCTGCCACCAATTGTTCTGGTCGCTTGAGAGTGGATAAACCTTTGAGGTCTTGCCAGGAAGTCTGTGCAGGTTCTGTCACATCGGCAAATTGAGTGATGATATGTTCAAATTCTTGCTCCGCCCAGCGAAGTTTTCCCTGCTGATCAAGGAGCTCAGCCATGACATCGGCAAGCTCAAGGAGCATTTCCACATCGAGTGCGGCGTAGTTGAGCCAGGATTCAGGCAGCGGACGCTTGGACCAATCTTCAGATCCGTGGCCTTTGAGCAAGTGGAGTTCAAAGATTTGTTCCACCATGGAGGCCAGGTTGACGTGATCAAATCCAGCTAGTCTGCCGGCAAGCTCGGTATCAAAGAGCAACCCGGGGTGAAGATCGAGCCACGCAAGGCTTGGCAAATCGGTGCTGGCTGCGTGAATAATCCACTCTTGGCCATTGAGTACAGGTTTGAGTGCCTGAGTTAATTCAGGGCGAAACTGCTCCGGATCGAAAAGAAGAGTACCGCTGCCACGACGTCGAATCTGAATCAAAAATGCCCGGTCATCGTATCTAAAACCGGACGCGCGCTCCGTATCAATAGCGAAGGGGCCAGTTCCGCTTGCTAAGAGATCTGCAGCAGCAGCAAACTCACCGGGAGTCGATAGCAATGACGGAATACCGTCGCGGGGTTGAAGAAGATCAGAAACCATAATCTCTAATCTACCTGTGCAGTTCGGTTACACCTTCGGGGGGAAGGCCAGCGACTGATGCAAGAACCGCAGCAAAGGCTTCGACATGTGCAGTGAGATCAGTGCCAGTAGCTGTCCAAGAAGCACGCATCTCAACTTGATAAGCGCTGGGTGGGCCACCAATTTCACCGAAACGAACCGAGGTAGTAGAAGTGACAGTTCCACCTAGATTAGTAAAACCTGCACCGGCTTCTTCGAGTCCTTCATTGAGCCATTGCCAAGCAACTTCAGGCAGTAGAGGATCGGAGGCAACCGCATGATCCATATCAGCTTGAATATAGGCGACAAGCCGCATCGCCCCTTCCCAGGTTTCTTCGGCACCTGGATCATGAAGCAGAATTAAGCGGCCGAATGAATCACCGTCACTATTGGTAGCAATGGTATCCGACTCTTCATAGGTTCCAACTTCAAGGCCGATGGCATGCGAAAAAGGCGCCAGGCGCTGAGGAGGCCTAATTGTGCCCAAAGTAAGTTCTGGGCGCAGGCGCGCTCTATGCATTGACTCAACCGCTTCGGAAAACTCCGCGGGAGTGCCCTCTGCCGCGATGGCCGAGGTCTTGTGCTGAGAGGTCGCTTCGGAATCGATCACAAACTGTAACTTACTTATTGTTCTGGAAACTCTGGGGAGGCGCGCCGATTATTTCATGTGTGTCCCTTTTCTATTTGCCATAAGGCCAGCGCAGGGGGATTGTGCAGGGGGTGTTTTCCCAAAAGATTGCAATCAAACTTATGATGGATGAAGAGGTGCGCGTTTTGAATAGTAAAACCTGCACTACGATTCATTCGCTAAAGGATCTGGTCACTGATAATGGCCAAGATTCACGAAAGGAAGTTCACCTGTGAGCGAGCTCGACGTTAAACAGCTCAACAAATTGCAGCGCTACTCTCAGTGGGCGGTGTTCCGTGCGATTCCTGGAGCACTGGATGATGATCGCACTGCGGTAACTGAACAAGCAGCGAAATTCTTTGCTGATCTGGAAGCAGAGGGCAAGGTTGTTGTCCGCGGCATTTATGATGCTTCTGGTGTGCGTGCTGATGCTGATTACATGATCTGGTGGCATGCAGAAAACTTCGAAGACCTGCAGAAGGCTTTCGCTGATTTCCGCCGTACCACCATTTTGGGTCAGGTTTCTGAAGTCTTTTGGATCGGAAACGCTCTCCACCGTCCATCTGAGTTCAACAAGGCTCACTTGCCTTCATTCATCATGGGTGAGGAAGCAAAGGATTGGATTACTGTGTACCCATTCGTGCGCAGCTACGACTGGTACATTATGGAGCCTTTGAAGCGTTCTCGAATTCTCCGCGAGCACGGTCAGGCTGCTGTTGAATTCCCAGATGTTCGTGCAAACACCGTACCGGCTTTCGCACTGGGTGACTACGAATGGGTGCTGGCTTTCGAAGCTGATGAGTTGCACCGCATTGTCGATTTGATGCACAAGATGCGTTACACCGAGGCTCGCCTCCACGTCCGCGAGGAGCTGCCATTTGTTTCTGGACAGCGCGTTGATATCGCAGATCTAATTAAGGTTCTGCCTTAAGTTTTCGCTTTTCTAGAAAAGGAGCCCTGGCCTTGTGGTCAGGGCTCTTTTCCTGTTTCGAAACCTTGTTATGAGGTCTTGTTTAGTGAGGTGTTATCTAGTCAGCATCATGAAATCCGTACTTTCATGAGAGCATCACTTTAAGACCAGACCAGGTGACCGAAGCGGCCTGAGTTTCTAGGATTTTCGGTCGCCTGGTCTGGTTGCCTGGGAGGAGCGCCGTCCTATACGACCGAAAACTAACACAGATCGATCTAGTTTGGTCACCTGGTCTGGTCTGCCATGAAATGCCGGAAAAACTTAACGCTCGTGCTCTAAAAGTAGCCTCTCAGAATCGCTCTCAAGCGCCTTAAAGTCCTGAGTCTATACAAATAGGCATCCATAAATTCCGACCCCTTAAATAGACTCCTGCTGCATATGCTCAATTGGGCACTCCGGCAAGAACCGAGCAGCACCCGAGCAAGATCGAATACCAACTAAAAAAGCCTCAGCCATAAAGGCTGAGGCTCGTTTCGTGTTAGAAGCTTTAAGAAACTGGCTTTTCTTCCAACTTCAAGCTGATGGAGTTGATGCAGTAACGAAGATCGGTTGGGGTGTCATAGCCTTCGCCTTCGAAAACGTGGCCCATGTGGGAACCGCACTTTGCGCACAGAATCTCTACGCGGCGCATACCGAGGGAAAGATCTTCCTTTTCAATGATCTTGTCGCCAGCTAGTGGGGAGAAGAAGGAAGGCCAGCCACAGTGGGATTCAAATTTCTCAGTTGAGCGGAAAAGTTCCTCGCCACAGGCACGGCAGGAGTAGACACCTTCGGTAGTGGTGTTGGTGTATTCGCCCACGTGTGGTGGTTCGGTGCCGGCTTCACGCAGAACGTGGAATTCCTGTGGGGTGAGACGCTCGCGCCACTGGGTATCGCTGATGAGTTTGAAGTCTGTCATGCTGTCCTCTCAAAAAGTTCTTGCTGTGGCTCTGTGGTGAGTGGAGAAGTGGAAGGTTTCTTTGCACGAATATCGCCAATGAACCAGATTAGTGCCGAGACAAAAGTAACGACTACTAATAGTCCCCAACCGATGGTGGCGCTGAAAAATTCCATCCAGCGCGCAATATCTGGCCATCGAGGGGAGGTAAATGTGTCGGGGGAGAGGAAGAAATATGCCGCTACCCAGGCCATCCAGTTGTGGAATACGGATCGGCTGCCCAACAAGGTGAAGATCATGGGGAAGATCATCATGGAGTAGTACATCTGTCCCAGGGAAGACAGGAAGAATACGCCAGTTAAGAGCAGTCCGGAGGTGGTTGCTGCCCAGAAGTACGGCTCGGTGTTGCGGAAACGCAGAAGTGCCAGCACTGCTAGTCCAACCATGCAGCCAAAGATGAGGAACCAGGTGATTTCCATCCAGGTTGGCATGCCGAAGTAAATGGCAAGGCCGGGAAGTGAGCTGTTGGCAAAATCGCGAGTTTCTCCAAGGTAAGGCATGGTGCGGGTGATGTAATCAGATGCTCCCGGAACCAAGAACCAAGCTACTGCATTGAAAACCACTGGGGTGAGGATGCCCAGGATGAGTGCGCCCCATTGTTTTTTCACCAATGGCAGGAAGAGCAGCGGAAGGAACATGGGCTTGACCAAAATTGCCAAGCCAATAATAAGGCCACCCAGCCATGACTTTTGATGAATCACACACCACAAGAACATGGCCAGCATGAGTAGCAAAATGCCATTGATATTGGAGAAGATCAAGGTGTTTTGCACGGTTTCTGTGAGCATCGCCAATGCGATCGACAGCGGCCAGACCATGCTGCGCAGCGCCCAACCAGACATCCGCGTCAGTAGACCCAGTGCCAAGACGATGGCAAGGAGGTTGACGGCAATAAACGTCCATCGCGCCAACGTGAAATGGGTGATATAGCCCAGTGGTGCCAGCAGGAGGGTGGCGCCTGGGTTATATAAATAGTGTGGATCTACGAAATGGTAGACCTCGTTGTAGACCGGCGTACCTTCGATGAAACGTCGTAAAGCACTATAAACCGTCGTGAAATCGTCGGTGATGGCGCCGTTAATCGCAAGCACGAAGAAGCGATGTGCCATCAGCAAAATGGCCAGAGGCCAGCCAATTGCGTTGCCGATGCCATCCCACCTGCTGCGACGTGGCACAGGGGTTGATATAGAAGGTGCTACTGGGGAGAAACTCACGTGACTAATCTAGCGAATGCCTGCGACATAAGGAGAGTCCAACACTCAGTTATCGCGCTTATACCGCAGGAAGAGGGTGCTATCTTCGTCGGCAGCAACATGCTCCAACACAAAACGCCGAGGTGTACCGTCACCGCCCTTGACCGTTGGGCGCTCCACACTGCCCGACAACATGGGATCAATCGTGTGATGCCAGACATCAATAAGATCCGCGGCTAGCATCTGCCCATACATGTTCGCGCCGCCCTCACAATCAATCCGGGCAAAACCCAAAGACCTCAGCTTATCGACGCTTCCCTCCGCCGTCAGCTCCTCCACCACAACAATCCGCGCCCCAGCCTCAACCAAAGGCTGCTGCTTGTCCGCATCAGTGTTATCCGTGATGATGATCGGCTTGACATCAGGTTCCTGGAAAAACCGCGTATTCACATCAAAATTTAACGAACCAGACATTACCGCAATCGGCGGTACTGCCTCCTGGCCCTGTGCGATGCGTTCTCGCTGAATCTCCGGCGAGAGCTGCACCCCACCATAATTTTCAGCCTTGATGGTTCCCGAACCGACCAACACCACATCCGACCACCTTCGAAGTGCAAGAAGCAGCTCTGTATCCGTAGCATTTCCCAGCTGGCCAGACGTGCCATTAATAGTGGTGGAACCATTGAGAGCCGTAACAACAATCGTTCTAAACTCAGGTGTAGAAACAGGGGAGAGGGGACCAATCAGTTCCGTGACGTCGATCATGTTTCAAGTCTAAGCCAGTGTTTGGGTGTGCGTCTGAGCGTTTGGATATTATCCGAACGTGCCGGCGGGGTTCTGATCGGAAGACCCGAGACCTAGGCCAGTGACATCTTCCATGTGGAGGACAAAGTACTTGTTGTCTGCATATTTAATATTGAGAAGGCCAAACTTTCCTGATTGTCCATTGATGCCTTCCCAGAAAGTTCCGAGCTTAATCTGGCTGCACACATCAATTCTACTGGTGTTTGCGCTTGAAGCCTGAACCAGAAGCGGCCCGATCTGTTGCTTGTTAGGATCTACGCATTTTGCAGAGGCCGAGGCAGTAGAGGTAAAGATTGCGGTGGAAGCCATCACTACGGTGACTGCAGTGATGGTGAAACGGCGCAATAAAGAAGACATGAGATTCCTGCTTTCAGGGAGGGGGAGTGGTTTCCTTTTCAGCTATCTGGCAACTGCTTTGTAGCTGATGAACTTCACCCTAAAGCGGAAAATACTGAAGTACCTCAAAAGCGGGGAGCGCTCCCCGCTGCGGGTCATTTTCAGGAATAAAACAGCGCTCTGATCTCTCGGATGAAAGCTCAGAGCGCTGTCTAGCTCTTCGAATAGCATCGGTTTGCTGAAATATCGCTAACTCAGATGTTGTTTGGCGATGTTAAAACCGATACCTTCCAAAATTGGGAGCGGGTTTCGAATACATTCATTGACGTCAGATTCGAAAACGGTGAGGCTATAGATGTTTTCAAACAGCTCATTGGAGGTTGCTGGATCCAATTGGTTCTGCCCACAAACCGCCACCACAGGAATTCCTCTCGCACGTGCCCGGACAGCGATTCCAGCAGGAGCTTTCCCACTGAGAGTCTGCGAATCAATACACCCCTCTCCAGTAATGACTAAATCTGCCTGTGCAAGCATCTTTCCACCCCCGGTTTCATCAAGAATCATGTTTACGCCGGATCGCATGTCCGCAGCCAACAACGCCATCGCCATGAAACCCAAGCCACCCGCTGCGCCTGCACCAGGTGTTTGTGCAGTGTTATTAAGCCCGAGAGCCTGTTCAAACACATCGGCAAAGTGCCGAATTGCTGCATCGATAGCAGGTGCATCCTCAGCGGATAACCCTTTTTGTGTGCCATAAACTATGGCAGCGCCATCGACACCACACAGCGGATTGCGTACATCTGATGCAACAATGAACTTGGTCTTTTCTAAACGAGGATCTAGGTGGTCAAGGCTTATTCCTTGAACTAACCCGATATCGCCGACTTGGGTGATTATCGATCCGTATGAATCAAAGAATTCCACGCCAAGAGCCTGAGCCATTCCAAAACCCGCATCAGTTGTCGCACTGCCACCAAGCCCAATGATGATCCGCTGAGCTCCTTTTTCAAGCGCTGATTTGATCACATTGCCAACGCCCCAAGTACCAGCCTGACGGGCAGATTGTGCCGAGGGTCGTGTGCCTTCTGGTGCAGCCAAATCTAATCCACAAATTCGGGCAATCTCGATCACAGCAGTCTGACCATTTAAGGAAAACTGGGCTTCAAACTTGAGCCCGTCAGAACCTATGGCTAAGGATGTTTCCCGCTTGTATCCAATAGATTCGAAGGCTTCTAAGGTGCCGTCACCACCGTCGGCGAGAGGTGTAGTAAGAACGGCATGACCAGCTCTTATCAGCCCTTGACCTAGGGCTTTGGATACTGCTGCGGAAGTTGCCGAACCTTTGAACTTGTCGCAGCAGATTAGAACGGTAGCCATTAGCCCAAGTTATCGATGATGGCGGAAGTGACATCACGAGTGGAGGACGAACCGCCGACTTCGCGGCTCCTGATACCTGCTGCGCAGGTCTTCTCGATTGCATTGCGTACTCTATTTGCTTCGTCGTTGAGCCCGAAGTGATCGAGCATGAGAGCAGCGGAACCGATTTGTCCCACAGGATTTGCGATGCCCTGGCCAGCAATATCCGGTGCAGAACCGTGCACAGGCTCAAACATTGAAGGGAAGCGACGCTCTGGATTGAGGTTTGCACTTGCAGCAAGCCCCAATGAACCCGCCATTGCGGAACCTAAATCAGACAAGATGTCTGCATGCAGGTTGGAAGCGACCACAACATCGAGGTCTTCTGGCTTGAGAACAAACTTCGCCGCCATTGCATCTACGAGCACTGACTCGGTCTCTACATCTGGGTACTCCTGTGCGACGCGATCGAATACGTCATCCCACAGCACCATTCCAAACTGCTGTGCATTCGACTTTGTCACCTTTGATAGCTTCTTCCTTGGACGGGTTCGGGCCAGCTCAAAGGAGTAGCGGAAAATTCTTTCGCATCCAACTTCAGTGAACACTGCGGATTGGGTGGCAACCTCGCCAAGACCTGCACGCCCAGAGAAGTTGCGGCCGCCAAATCCGGAATACTCGCCTTCGGAGTTTTCTCGAACCACGATCCAATCCAGGTTTCTTTCGTGGGCATCGACAATGGGGGATGCAACATTTGGTAGGAAGTTCACTGGACGGATATTTGCCCATTGATCAAATCCCTGGCAAATGGCGATTCGCAAACCCCACAGGCTCACGTGATCTGGAACTGTTGGCCATCCCACAGCGCCGAAGAAGATGGCGTCAAGGTCTTTCAATTGATCAAGACCATCTTCTGGCATCATGCGACCATGTCGGGCGTAGTACTCGCTGCCCCAATCGAAATCTTTCCAATCGAATGTGAACGCGCCACCTGAATTCTTCGCCAAAGCGTCGAGGACATCGCGTCCGGCTTCGACAACTTCATGGCCAACGCCATCGGCTGGGATGGACGCAATTTCGAATACCTGAGAAGTCATGTGAATTTCCCTTACTCCTAGAGTGAATGTGACACACTCCATTTAAATTTGGCATTCAAAGGAAGTCCAAGACCTATTTCCATCACCCCACATAGGAACGGCCTATGGCTTTGAACTTGAGGCACTCACGGTGCGGGAGCCAAGAGCTTGGCTGTGAATCAATGCCATCAATGCCTGGCCGCCAGGAGTCAGTTCGCCCCTGCGGCTGACTGCGAAAATATCCAGATTGACTTCGGGGACAATTCGGCGAACTACACAACCACTGCTTTGCGCAATTTCTCGCCATGAATCCGGCATAACTGTATGTCCTATCCCAGAGCGCACTAGGGGAAGTAGGGAAGTTCGATGCTCCATCTCGGCAATGACACTTGTTGCCGAGTCATGTACAAGAGCGTTGTCGATGAGCTGGCGCATTAATGAACCTCGAGGGGAAATGGCGAAGCGCAAACCATTGAGACTTCTTCTTTCAATGGTTTCTGAGATGGCTTCAGTGCCGGGTGGAGAAATTAGCACTAAAGGTTGTGACTCCAGCTGACAAACATCTAGATCTGCAGTTTGCGGTTGGCCGGAGGATCCAAGCAAGCCTATTTCTGCAGTTCCTGAACGGACTGCTTCGACAGTCTCGGCCGGCGTGAAAACACCTGCGACATTGACCATCATTCCCGGATATCGAGCATGAAAATCTCTAATGAGTCCAGTTAGTGGCTCCACTCCGGGACTGGGCATGGCCGCCAATTTCACAGTTCCCGACTCTAGAGCTCGGACAGAGGATACAGCGCGTCGCGCAACATCTAGATCTCGCAGTACCTGCCGAGCTGGAAGAACCAATCGTTCTCCAGCGCTAGTTAGCTCGGCCCGTCGACCTGTTCGATGGAAGAGCTCTACACCGAGTCTGCGCTCAAGTGAGCGAATGGACTGGGAGAGTGATGGTTGGGCGACGTGCAGTGCATCTGCCGCGCGACTAAAACCTCCATGATCAATAACCCCGAGAAAATAAGTTAGTTGCCGTATATCCACGTGTACTCCTGACATAGGAACGTCCTATGGGCGGTAGTGAGAATTTGTCTTGGACGTAACCCAGATCACATCACATGCTGATAGTAGCAACTAACAGGAGGGAGGCATGAAAATGCCCAACAAGATTTCGACTGTAACCTCATCGAGTACGCGGTCAATTCGAACTAATGTCGCCGAGGTTCTTCTCCGTGGAGGAACTTATAGAAGCTTGGAACAACAACAGCTTTCGCCCATGGAAGAAAAGTTTGAAACCATTCGCCGGGTTTCAGGGTTTATCCTCGCCCCACTTGGCTTCTTGGCCATGATGTTCATTCCAGAAGGGATGGATCCGACACAGCAGAAAGTCGCAGCTGTCTTGGTTGGTGTGATTTTGCTGTGGCTGTGTGAAACTCTTCCGATTCCGGTTACCGGATTGTTTGGCGTTGGGCTTTTAGTAGTCATTGGTGCGGCACCTGCTTCTGAAGTTTTGGCACCATTTGGATCAACCACAATTTTCACGTTCATCGGAGCATTTATCCTGGCGCAAGCCATGCTCAAACATGGCGTGGCCCAGCGTTTAGCGTTCTTTGTACTTGGACTACCTGGAGTTGGGAATTCAACGGTCCGCATCATCTTGGCTTTTGGTGGTATTACTTGTGTACTTTCAGCCTTTGTGTCCAACACTGCGACAGTAGCCATGCTTCTACCGACTGCGCTGGGAATATTAACCGTGATTGCGCAGCTTATGCAGGACAAGGGGATAGTAAAAGAAGACTTTGACCCACTTCGCTTACGAGTAGGTGCCGCGTTGATGCTGATGCTAGCTTATGGTGCGTCCATCGGTGGTCTCTTGACCCCAGTTGGAGCCCCACCAAACTTGATTGGGCGCGGACTCATCGAAGAGGCAACTGGCGTACGCATTTCCTTCGGTCAATGGGTCATGACAGCACTGCCCATTTGTATTTGCATGATGGTGGCTTTGACGGTGATCCTCTTTATAGTTAACCGTCCAGAAACGCGACGTATTGAAGGAGTCGCAGAATTCGTTGCCGAGCAAAAGAAGCAACAAGGGCGCATGTCACGTGCAGAAATAAACACAATCATTGCATTCTCAATAACCGTGTTTTTGTGGATCTTCCCTGCAATCCTTGGCATGATCGTGAGCGTCGACTCTGCAATCTATGAAGCTGTTGATGAACGCCTTAACGAAGGTATTGTCGCAGTCCTTGGCGCTGTCCTTCTATTCGTCCTCCCAGTAGAGCCAAAGAAGCTGAAATACACCCTGGATTGGTCGGATGCAGCAAAGATTGATTGGGGAACAATCATTTTGTTTGGTTGCGGCATGATTTTCGGAGCGATGCTTGGAAAATCTGGCCTCGCAGAATCGATCGGATCCGGGCTTAACAGCATGCTTGGAGTTTCAAGCGCTGTTGTTATTACTGGCATGGCGGTGTTGTTGGCCATCCTGATTTCTGAAACTACAAGCAACACTGCTGCGGCAGCAGTTACCGTTCCCATAGTGGTTCCACTTGCCATAGCAGCAGGTATTGATCCAGTTATCCCAGCTATGGCGGCTACATTCGGTGCGTCATTTGGGTTCATGCTTCCGATTTCCACACCGCAGAACGCCATCGTCTACGGTTCAGGCTGTGTGTCCATTGCACGAATGATTCGAACTGGAATTAGCTTTGACATCATCGGGGGAGCGCTCATCATATTTTTCCTCCCAACTGTGGCAACTATGGTTGGAATTGGCTGACATTAACCCAGGAGCTGGGACCTTCGTCCTCTGAAAGCTATCGATGGTCATTGATATGAAACGACGAAAACCCCCTGTTTCCAGGGGGTTTATCTGGTGGTCCTAGCTGGGTTCGAACCAGCGACCTTTCCGGTGTGAACGGAACGCTCTTCCACTGAGCCATAGGACCTTGGGGTGTGTTTAGAAGTTAACACGGAAGTTTTGAATATTCATAATCGATTCAACTTTCACCCAGCTTCTATATAAGAGAGAAATTCTTGTTCTTATGGATGGAGATTGGATGTCGCCACGTTTTTGAATTTGTAGCGACGAACATTGGTGAAATATTCTCGCTTTTCTTTACTGTCTTGGGAAATGACATCGGTGTGATTTAGGAATTGGGTTTTCGCTAGGGTTTCACCTGTGCTTTTATGGCATTGACATGGGGATTTGTGTTGTGATGAGCGTTCAGTCTAAAGTTATTCAAGCACCGCAACGAACGGTAACAAATAGAAACAAGTTCTAAGTAGTGCATGCGGATGTAGCGCAGTTGGTAGCGCATCACCTTGCCAAGGTGAGGGTCGCGAGTTCGAGTCTCGTCATCCGCTCTCATTTCACCGGGCCAATCGATGAAATGTCCTGCGCGTTTAGCTCAGCGGGAGAGCGCTTCCCTGACACGGAAGAGGTCACTGGTTCAATCCCAGTATCGCGCACCAAGAGGAAGAATAACCTCTTTAAACAATATTCATGCGGATGTAGCGCAGTTGGTAGCGCATCACCTTGCCAAGGTGAGGGTCGCGAGTTCGAGTCTCGTCATCCGCTCTGGTACGTTTACCTTGTACCTTTGGCGTGGTTGGTTTACGCCGCGGTGGAATGGCCGAGTGGTGAGGCAACGGTCTGCAAAACCGTGCACACGGGTTCGATTCCCGTTTCCACCTCGCAGTTCGAGCGCGTTTAGCTCAGCGGGAGAGCGCTTCCCTGACACGGAAGAGGTCACTGGTTCAATCCCAGTATCGCGCACCAAGAGGAAGAATAACCTCTTTAAACAATATTCATGCGGATGTAGCGCAGTTGGTAGCGCATCACCTTGCCAAGGTGAGGGTCGCGAGTTCGAGTCTCGTCATCCGCTCAAATAAGCACCTATGGATTAGTTTCCATAGGTGCTTTTGTTTTTCCGGTTGGAACGCAGGGGAGAGTTTTGCGTGATGGCGACTTCTTACCTTCGACTTCGCGGGAACGACTTCAGTCGGGTTTTTGAAAAAACCTAGTGAAGTCGAAGGTGAGAAGTTGAGCGTGAGAAGTCGCTCCCGTGAAGTCGAAGTTGAGGCGAACCACCTAGACCAGGCACATACCCCAGGCGAACGTAGCCTAGATCACATTGCTGTAAAAAGTGCCTCCAAGCTGGATAGACTCTATTTACCTACTGGTAACCTCCGCTTTATTTGAAGAGGAGGGGAACTAAGTGCTGGAAGATTTCGACAACTAGACGGGCGCAAAAGTTACAGCAGCGTCCATCCCCGGCGGAAAGAGGTTTCGCCCATGCATGAGAGGTTGAATGTGGCTTCAGAGAAAAATCTAGTAACAGTACCGTTTAAAAAGTTGGCGGCACTTGCTGGAGCAGTGAGTATTGCTTCAATGTCTATGTTGCTAGCACCGTACGCTGCAGCTCATGATGTAGTGACTGGGTCTACTCCTGAAGATGGCAGTGTCGTTGAGGAGTTCCCAGGGACCATTGAGCTGGAGTTTTCTGGCATTCCGCAGGATCTGTTCACCACTGTTGCGCTCAGTGATGTGGCATCGGGTGAGGTTTTGGCTTCCGGAACCCCACAGCTTGAGGGGCAGCATTTGAGCTTTGAGGTGCCAGGTGATGTGGATGCTGGTCCTGGTGAATACATTCTTGGATTCCAGATTACCTCTTCAGATGGTCACGCTACCAAGGGCTCAATTGGGTTTGAAGTAGCTGGTGGCGGGGAAGCTGCACCAACATCATCTTCATCTAGCGCTGCACAAACCTCCGTGGAGGAAACTCCTGCAGTGGAAGATGGAGATGAAACTTCCGGGATTCCTGCGCCGTGGAATTGGATTTTGAGCCTTGTGGCTGCGCTTGTCGTGGGCAGTGCGATTGTCATGATGATCGCTAAAAACCGTAATCAGAAATAATTTAAGAGGAGTAAATCTCATATGAAGAAGATTTTTGCCGCAGGTGCGTTGTTGAGCAGTGCGTTGGTTTTGGCTGCGTGTTCACCTGCGAATCAAAGCGATTCCACTGCTGATAATGCCGCTACTGCGCCGTCCACCACGGCAACCTCAACTAATGTGCAGACCACCGATGCTGTTATTAGCACTGAGAATGCTGTTGTTCGTGCTTCTGTGGAAGGCAGTGACATGACTGCGGTGTTTGCCACTTTGGTGAACAACTCTGAAGATGATGTCAATGTCACTGGTTTTAGCGCTGATGTGGATGCTGCAAGCTTTGAAATCCATGAGGTTGTCGATGGCGTCATGCAGGAAAAGCCGGGTGGATTTGTGGTGCCAGCAGGCGAGAGCATTGAGCTTGCGCCAGGCGGCGATCATATGATGATTCTGGGCTTGGCTAATCCTATTGCAGCTGGAGACGAAGTAGCGGTTACTTTGCAGTTGGCTGATGGTTCTGAGGTTGCTCTGGATCCAATTCCGGCGCGCACGATTGCTGCTGGCGATGAAGATTACGGCAATGACGATGCCGAAGGACACATGAGCCATTAAGTGGTTCCTTAATTAAAGGAGTGAGATGGTTTCCCGCAGGGGTTTCCTGGGTGGTACCGGTCTGTTGGCTGGTGTCTCCGCGTTAGCTGGTTGTAGTGCTGGGGCGAATGAACCGGAGGCTGCGTCGATAAGCTTAAAAGGCCAGGTGGTGGAGTTTGATGGCCGCCATCAGGCCGGCATTGCGACGCCGCATCAGGCGAATTTGAACCTGGTGGCCTTTACACTGCGGCCGGGCGTGGATCGGGAGGCGCTGGTGCGCTTGATGCGCGTGTGGACTGAGGATGCCCGCGCGCTATGCGCTGGCACCACGCCGCTGGGCAGCCTGGAGCCGGAGATGGCAACGTCGCCGGCAAACCTCACTATTACCTGCGGCTTCGGTGCTTCGCTTTTCGACGTCTCCCAGCTGTCTCATCTGCGTCCCGACTGGCTCAAACCAATTCCTGAATTTGAACGCGATCAACTGCGTCCCGAATGGGGCGAGGCTGATCTGGTGTTGCAGATTTGTTGCGATGATCCAGTGACTCTCAGCCATGCGACCAGGCATATGATCCGCTCAGGAGTGGATTATGCAGCAACGCGGTGGATGCAACAAGGATTCCTCAATGCTCATGGCGTAAATGAACACGATGAGACTCCACGGAACCTTTTCGGCCAAAAAGATGGCACAGTCAATCCGCGAAGTAAAGAAGAAATCCAGCAAGCAGCCTGGATTAGTGATGGTCCGCAGTGGGCGAATGACGGCACCTGCATGGTGGTGCGCCGCATTGCGATGAACTTGGATGAATGGGAAATTCTCGATAGAAATTCCCGGGAAGTCTCGATGGGGCGCACGCTCGATACTGGCGCACCTCTAACAGGCGGCGATGAATTTGCGGACCCAGATTATAGTGCGCGAGATTCTTATGGTCTGCCCGTGATTGATCCGGCAAGCCACATGGCGCGTTCGCGTGCTCCGGAGAACCACCCAGAGCAAGTGATTTTGCGCCGCGTATTCAACTACGATCTGCCACCTGATCCCACCTCAGAAGAGCTCTCTAATGCAGGTTTGGTGTTTATCTGTTTCCAAAAGAACCCAGATAAACAATTCACACCCATCCAGAGGCGCTTGGACGAAATGGACCGGTTAAACCAGTGGATTACTCACATTGGTTCGGCAGTATTCTTTGTGCCACCGGGAACAAATCCACAGGATCCGCTTCAGGATGAATTTTGGGGTGCCGGACTCCTTCAAGATCACGCTACGCGGTAGGATATGGAACGACAGTTGGCCACCGGCTGTGTGTTTCTTTAACTATTAATGCGTCATCAGTAGGACGCCTGACATAGGCCATATCAAAGACACACACGCACCATCAGAAATACCTGCGGTGATTGCCCTTTTATCGGAGGACAACGCCAGGTCAACTGCGCACCTTGAATTAGTGGGAGGCGGCCAGGTATGCCGTTTTCCCACGTGAGCGCACGAAGGAGCGCAATTTTCGTGAACACCCCAGATACCGCAGTACAAAACCTCGTTGTTTTTGAAGTTCCTGCAGGCACCGCCATTGGTGCGGCAATGCGTGAACTAGACCTGCCAAACAAGGGCCCAGAGTCCATTGTCTGTGCAAAAGATGCTGAAGGACAGCTCAAAGACCTGTCCCACGTTCCAGAAACTACTGCGCAGTTCACCGCTGTACCTGCAAATACTGATGACGGCCGAGCAGTAATCCGCCACTCCTGCGCTCACGTGCTGGCACAGGCTGTCCAGGCAGAATTCCCAGGTACCAAGTTGGGCATTGGCCCAGCCATCGAAAACGGTTTCTACTACGATTTTGATGTTGCAGAGCCTTTCACCCCAGAAGATCTCAAGACCATTGAGAAGCGGATGAAGAAGATCATCAAGACCGGCCAGAAGTTTGAGCGCCGTGTCTATGAATCTGTTGAAGCTGCTGCTGAAGAACTTAAAAATGAGCCTTATAAGCTCGAGCTCATCCAGGACAAGGGCAATGTTGACCCTAACTCTGATGAAGCAACTGAAGTTGGCGCTGGCGAACTCACCGCATATGACAACATCAACCCTCGCACCAGCGAAGTTGAATGGTCTGATCTGTGCCGTGGACCGCACATCCCAACCACTCGCTATATTCCTGCATTCGCACTGACCCGTTCCTCTGCTGCTTATTGGCGTGGCGATCAGGACAATGCTGGCCTGCAGCGTATTTACGGCACTGCATGGGAGGACAAAGAATCCCTTGATGCTTACCAAACCATGCTTGCTGAAGCTGAGAAGCGTGACCACCGCCGTCTAGGTACTGAACTTGATTTGTTCTCTTTCCCAGATGATTTGGGCTCCGGCTTGCCAGTATTTCACCCTAATGGTGGCATTGTGCGCAATGAGATGGAAGATCACTCCCGTCGCCGCCACATCGCAGCGGGATACTCCTTTGTGAACACCCCTCACATCACTAAGCAGGATCTTTTTGAACGCTCCGGACACCTGGGCTTCTACAAGGATGGCATGTTCCCTCCAATGCAGGTGGATGCGGAATATGATGAAGAAGGCAATGTCACCAAGCCGGGCCAGGAATACTACCTGAAGCCTATGAACTGCCCAATGCACAACCTCATCTTCGATTCCCGTGGACGTTCCTACCGTGAACTGCCACTGCGCCTATTCGAATTCGGTAACGTCTACCGCTACGAAAAGTCCGGTGTTATCCACGGCCTAACCCGTGCCCGTGGCTTCACCCAGGATGATGCGCACATATACTGCACCGAAGATCAGCTCGAAGCAGAACTGACCACTGTGCTGGACTTCATCCTGTCCCTGCTACGCGACTACGGTCTGGATGATTTCTACCTAGAGCTGTCCACCCGTGATCCAAAGAAGTCTGTTGGTTCTGATGAAATCTGGGAGCGCTCCACTGAAATCTTGAGCCGTGTGGGCACCAAGTCTGGCCTGGAACTAGTACCAGACCCAGAGGGCGCAGCATTCTACGGTCCAAAGATCTCTGTGCAGGCACGCGACGCCATTGGCCGTACCTGGCAGATGTCCACCGTGCAGCTGGACTTCAACATGCCTGAGCGCTTCAACCTGGAGTACACCTCCTCGGACGGATCCAAGAAGCAGCCAATTATGATCCACCGCGCGCTGTTTGGTTCCATCGAGCGTTTCTTCGGTGTCTTGCTGGAGCACTACGCTGGCGCATTCCCAGCATGGTTGGCTCCACACCAGGTTATGGGTATTCCAGTTGCTGATGATTGCATCCCACACCTGGAAGCAATCACCGCAAAGCTGCGTGAAAAGGGCATCCGTGCTGATGTGGATACCTCTGATGATCGCATGCAGAAGAAGATCCGTAACCACACCACCGGCAAGGTTCCATTCATGTTGCTCGCCGGTGCGCGTGACGTGGAAGCAGGAGCAGTCAGCTTCCGCTTCCTGGATGGCACTCAGGTCAATGGCGTTCCAGTCGATGAAGCAGTCGCAGTAATTTCTGCGTGGATCGGCGATCGCATCAATGACCAGCCGAGCGAGGAATCCATTGCAGCTCGCAGGTAATACCGATAAAAGTTCCTCCGATAACGCCCAGGTCTATATTGATCAGGGCGTTGGGGAGCCCGACAGGCTTGAACGTCTGTGGGCTCCCTACCGGATGGGCTATATCAAAAATCGCCCAGGTGGCACTGATGCGAAAGCAGATGGTGCTACCAAGCGGGACCCCTTTATCGAGGTGCCCAAGCTCAGCGATGAAGACGGTTTGATTGTGGCTAGGGGAGAGCTTGTGTATTGCGTGCTCAATTTGTATCCCTATAACGCTGGACACATGATGGTGATCCCTTTTCGTAAAGAAAAGAACCTTGAGGATCTTTCTGTAGAGGAATCTGCAGAAATGATGCTATTTACCCAAACCGCCATCAAAGCGTTGAAAAACGTATCTCGTCCTGATGCGATTAATGTCGGACTGAATCTTGGCAAAGCTTCGGGCGGATCTGTGGGTGATCACCTCCATACTCATATCGTGCCGCGCTGGTCTGGTGATGCTAATTTCATGACTGTTATTGATGGCGTGAAAGTACTTCCTCAAACCTTGAGGGAAACTCGAGCAATGCTTGCCACTGCATGGGGCGAGCTTGAGGGCGCACCTGGCATCGTTGATCCGACGCTGTCTTCAGCGATTTACAACGCAGCACCGAAGGAGCACTGATGCTGGGACTTCATGGACGAAAGCCTGCGCAGGTCATCGTCGAGCCAGTGGCTAAGTTGATGATCAAACTGAAAGTGACGCCAAACCAGCTCACCGTGGCTAGCGCTACCTTGACTGTCGGTGTCGCTCTCCTCTTGATCCCTACGGGACATCTGGTATGGGCTGCTATTTTGACCGGGCTCTTTGCTGCTTTCGACATGATCGATGGCACTGTGGCACGTATGCAAGGCGGTGGCACAAAATTTGGTGCCACCTTGGATGCCACATGTGATCGCATCACCGATGGCGCCCTCTTCGGAGCTATCACCTGGTGGCTGGTCTACACCTATGATGCACCGCAACCATTGGTGGCAGCATCACTGGTGTGTTTGGTTGCCTCGCAAGTAATTTCCTATGTCAAGGCCAGGGGAGAAGCCTCTGGATTTACCATGGATGGCGGCTTAGTGGAACGCCCCGAGCGTTTGATCGTGAGTCTCGTTGGTTTGGGATTGACCGGTTTGGGTGTTCCTTATGCCATTGACGTGGCCTTGTGGGCGCTGGCTGCCGGCAGTATTTATACCGTTGTGCAGCGCTTGGTGCTGGCCGGAAAATCTCCTCTAGCTAAAGAGTTCACCAAAGCACCAGCAGGTGCGAAAGCAGATTACAGCACTACGAAGTAGCACCAGGTTTTAAGGGAGCATCACGTGAGAATGAAAGATTTCTTCGCACCGGACAATTTGAGCGCGCTTGGCTACTTAGCTGGTTGGCGTTTTGTGCGCGTGCTTCCTTTGCCTATCGCACGAGGCATATTTAACTTCGGTGCGGATCGGGCGTCGAAAAGCGGTAAAGGCATGGGGCAACTGCGCGCCAATTTAGCGCGCGTGGTGGGCCCTGAAAACGTCACGCAGTCTTTGGTGAAACAAGCAATGCGCAGCTATGCGCGTTATTGGCTCGAAGCTTTTCGGCTGCCCACGACCTCTAAAGATCCACAGTTGTTTGCTCAGCTACACCAAGGCGTGGTGGGGTTGGACATGCTGGATGCCTCTTTGGGAAAAGGAAAAGGCGTTATCCTGACTCTGCCGCACAGTGGAAATTGGGATATGGCCGGAACTTTTTTGGTGGGCTATCACGGCCAATTCATCACAGTGGCAGAAAGAGTCAAGCCAGAACGCTTGTTTGAAGCTTTTGTTGCGTTTCGAGAAAGCCTTGGCTTTGAGGTTTTGCCATTGACAGGTGGACAACGCCCGCCTTTTGAAAAACTTAAAGAAACCCTGATGCAAGGTGGAATAGTGTGTTTGCTCGGGGAGCGCGATTTGCGGCATTCCGGAGTGGAAACAGTATTTTTCGGCGAGAAAACCTCGATGCCAGCAGGTCCTGCGCAATTAGCTCTGGAAACCGGTGCGGCCCTTCATGTGGTCCATTCCTGGTTTGAAGATGACGGTGATTCCGGCTGGGGATTAAGTGTTTCTGATGCCGTTGACGTGGATAATCTGTCAGATACTGTGCAAAGAATTGCCGATCTTTTTGCAGCTAATATTGCGGCGCACCCTGCAGACTGGCATATGTTGCAGCCACTGTGGTTTGGTGATTTGGATCCACAAAGGCTGCAGCGCGCGAAACACGCTGGCGAATTAGGTATCTCAGAGGAGGAAAAATAGGTGCGAATTGGGATGGTCTGCCCCTATTCTTTTGATGAACCTGGGGGAGTTCAAGCGCATATCCTTGATTTAGCGAGAACTTTTATTGCCCAAGGCCATGAAGTTCAAGTTCTTGGACCGTGTAGTGATGGCGTGGACGTGCCGGATTTCGTTGTGCGTGGTGGCAGCAGCTTTCCCATTCCCTATAACGGCTCGATTGCTCGTTTAAGTTTTGGGCCAAAGATGTTTCGAGTAGTTCGGAAGTTTCTTCGTGAGGGCAATTTTGATGTGCTCCACATCCATGAGCCGAATTCACCAAGTTTTTCTATGGCAGCGCTCCGCTTTGCCGAAGGTCCGATCGTAGCTACCTATCACGCCTCAAGCAATGGTTCGAAGTTGCTCAAAGCTTTTTTGCCGGTGTTGTCTCCGATGCTGGAAAAGGTGCGCGCCGGCATTGCTGTTTCGGAAATGGCCAGGCGCTGGCAGGTAGAACAAGTTGGGGGAGACCCAGTGCTTATTCCCAATGGAGTGGAAACTCAAACGTTTCAGGCTGCGCGCACAACGAAGCCAAATGATCCGGTAGAGATCGTGTTCCTCGGACGCCTTGATGAATCACGCAAAGGTCTAGATATTTTATTGCGCGCGTTGACTAGGCTCGACCGCCCTTTTACCTGCACTGTGATTGGTGGCGGCACTGCCCGCGATCTCCCCGGCATTAACTTCGTCGGACGTGTCAGCGACCAAGAAAAAGCAGAGATCCTCGGCCGCGCAGACATCTACGTTGCTCCAAACACCGGTGGAGAAAGCTTCGGTATTGTCCTCGTTGAAGCAATGGCTGCAGGATGCGCGGTGGTAGCTAGTGATCTCGAGGCATTTTCCCTGGTTACTGACTCAGAATCAGAGCAGCCTGCTGGCATGCTGTTTAAAACCGGCTCAGATGCCGATTTGGCCAAAAAACTGCAACTGCTTATCGACGACCCCTCCGCCCGCCACACACTGATTAGCGCGGGAGTAGCGCGCGCCAGTGCTTATGATTTGTCGACGGTGTCCACACAGGTCATGGCAGTATATGAAACCATCGCTAGCGATAAAGTAAGGCTTGGATGAGATGATACTTGTTTATCTTCTTGCCGCTGTCCTCATCACAGCCTGCCTCTTATGGGCATATTTCACCGCACAACGTCTGAACCGACTTCATATCCGCACCGATTCCGCACGACAAGCCCTCCAAGCAGCACTTGATCGTCGCGCCGTATTAGTGGGGGCGCTTTTGCCAAATGCGGGAGAAGCCTCGCGTCGCGCAGAGATGATTCCTTTGGAGTACTCCCGATTTTTACAACGCGCCCGCGCAGAACGAGAAATTTCTGAACTCATTTTGCAGCACGGTACCGCATTGCCAGATTCCATTATTGATGCAGCCACCCGCGTTGAATTAGCTCACCGCTTTTACAACGAAGCAGTCAGTGATACGAGAAATCTGCGGACACGGATTGCAGTGCGTTCGCTTAGGCTGGGCGGAACAGCACCGTTGCCTGAGTACTTTGAACTCCTGGATACAGATCTGCTTGATTAAGAGACTGTGCGGATAGACAGTTTATTTTTATCACTGCAATGGTTTTGTAGAGATTGATATCTTTTAGACCGTCAAAAACCTTTTCTGACAAAATCCAGGAGTAAATCTGTATAAGAAAGTACTCTTATGTTTGCAGGTGAGAAACCAAACAATACCGCACCTTATTTTTACCGATAGGTGCACTTGAAGATGGAGTTACGATGAAGCATCGGCGAATCGAGACTTTGTCAGCCTTGATAATCTGTGGTGTGGCTGTTTCAGGATGCGGCAATTATTTGGGAGACATCAATGTTAAAGGGCGCGCTGGTTTTTCGGTGTCTGAATCTGGTGACCTTATTGTTCGTGTGCAGCCGTGTGGTCTGCCTATTGATACGGTAGACATGGCGGGCCCCATGACCCAGGATTTACCGCCCCAGGAAAACCCGGTGTATCTTCAATTGAGTGATCCCGACGGTCGTGCCGATCCTTTCATAGTTGATCCCAAAAACTTAGATCCGAGCTGGACTGTTATAGCAGGTGAAGGCCTGCCAACAGACCCTGATGCGCTAATTATTGTTAATGCACACGTCGAGGGCGAGAGTACTCAAACCTCACAGGTGTCAGCGTATGTTAGGGATGTTCAGGGGTTGAGTGTAGATCAAATCTATGTGGGGAATCTTGAAAGCTCACGAATAGTTGATGAGAGTACATTTCTTCATTGTCGCAAGTAGCGTGTGGATCGAACTTAAGTACACGATTGCGTCTTCGAGAGGATCTCGCATACCTCTAAGATTCTAAGCAACTGCACCTAGTCAATGACCACGAGGATTATCTCGTGGTCATTGACTACTCTTTTCACCATTCAATGGAAGAGAGATCTGTGGCTATGAATGCATACGAGAAACATGGTGATCAAATTATGTAATGCTCCCGTGCACTATCCAGGAGCACACGTGCCTGCATTTTACCACTCCGTGATCTCCTTTTAACAGCCTATCCGCGCAATCTCCAAATAAAAACGCCACCGCCTTGAGAAATATCTCAAACGGTGGCGTGCTTGTTTAGTTATTACTTGCTGGAGTCAACAGTTCCTGCAATGGCGTCTGGATCATAAGGAGGTCCCATTGCCAAGAGCGCGGAAAAGACGATGGCGATGATCACCAAAAGAATCGCAATGGAGCGCAGCGGGTGCCTGATCAATTGGGCTAAAATCTTGTCGAAGAAAGTAGCTGGAACCTCAGACCTATCAGAAAAGCGCCATCCACCGGCCACAAGTCCCTTTTTATCTGCCCACAGCGCAAATGGCAACGCTGCCCAAGGGATGACAGAAACAATCAGGCCCATGAGGCCTTGAGGGAAAGTCCACTTGTTGTTAATCCACACTGTGATCGTGATGGCTGCGAAGCAGAGGAAGCCAAAGCCGTGAATACCGCCGGCAATAGGGGTAACAGCTTCAGTTATTCCACTGTATTTTAGGATCATGCCGATGATCAGCAAGGTCCAGGTAAACATTTCCAAAATTGCTGCAAAACGGTGAAGTTTCTGTGGCGTCATGGCTCTTACCGTAACCTAAACGTTTGAACTTCACCTTATTGTGAATAAGCGCAGGCTAGTGTTTGTGAACAACCTCACGAGATACCTAAAAGCAGGAGTGATCAGTGAAAACCATTGAAAATATTTTAAGCTTGGAAAAAATCGACCGCGATATTTACCGTGGTCCAGTTATTGAATCCTATTTGGCGAGGACCTTTGGTGGACAAGTCGCAGCCCAAGCATTGGTTGCTGCAACACGCACTGTGGATGATGCTTATACCGTCCATTCTTTGCACGGTTATTTTATTGCTCCAGGTGATCCCACGCAGCCTGCGATTTATTTAGTTGACCGTGTCCGAGATGGTCGAAGCTATGTCACGCGCTCTGTTCGTGGCGTTCAAGATGGCGAAGTTATTTTTAGCATGCAGGCAAGTTTTCATCGCGGTGATGAAGGTATTGAACACATGGATAAAATGCGTAAAGTTCCTGGCCCAGATGAGATCACCGGAGTAGTGGAACGCATGCCGGTATCGAGCCAAAGCGTGTTAGCTGAGTGGGCGGAGTGGGATATCCGCGTTATTCCTCAATCACAGCTAGAGCTGAGCGATTTAACTGCGACAGAGCAAGCCGTGTGGATCCGATGCACCTCAGAATTACCGGATAATCCTACGTTCCACCAGTGCTCTTTGACCTATCTATCAGATATGACCTTGCTGCACAGCGCATTGGTGCCACATCCTGATGAGAAAATGCAGATGGCATCCCTTGATCATGCAGTCTGGTTCCTCCGCCCCTTCCGAGTCGATGAATGGCTACTTTATGATCAGCGCTCACCGTCAGCTTTTGGCGGTCGTTCTTTGACGCATGGTCGACTGTTTAATCAACAAGGCGATTTGGTGGCAATTGTGAATCAAGAAGGCATGACCCGCACGCTTCGTAAAGGCGCGCAATCAATTCCATTGCGTCAAGATTAAAAGCCTTTCGGTTGGCAAAATCCGGTAATCCGACAGAAATTTAGCCACCCTAAGGATTATTCATTTGACCTTTGCGTATACTGGTATATCAGTTCCAACTACCAACTCCGTTTCCATGGAAGCTACCCGGCTTCGCCACCGCAACGCAGGTTGAATGTATCCACAATAAGCACCACTGAAATAGTGGTGTTTTTCAGGTGCTTTTAATGTGCGTGACCAAGGATTCATCGGTGGATGATGGAAGCTAGACGACGAAAGGGAGCATATGGCTGGCCACTCAAAATGGGCGACAACCAAGCACAAGAAAGCTGCTAATGATGCCAAGCGAGGCAAGGAATTTGCCAAGCTGATCAAGAACATCGAAGTTGCGGCACGTACAGGCGGTGGAGACCCGTCTGCAAACCCAACTCTTGATGACATGATCAAGAAGGCCAAGAAGTCTTCTGTGCCGAACGATAACATCGAACGTGCACGTAAGCGTGGCTCCGGCGAAGAAGCCGGCGGCGCTGACTGGATGAACATCATGTACGAGGGCTATGGCCCTAACGGTGTTGCGATGCTTATCGAGTGTTTGACTGATAACCGCAACCGTGCAGCTACCGAAGTTCGTACCGCAATGACCAAAAACGGCGGCAACTTGGGTGAATCCGGTTCGGTTTCTTATATGTTCACCCGTACCGGTGTCATCACTGTCCAAAAGGGCGACCTGAGTGAAGATGACGTGCTGATGGCTGTCCTAGACGCCGGTGCTGAAGAAGTGAATGATAACGGTGATCTTTTCGAGATCACCTGTGCCCCAACTGATATCCAGGCTGTTCGCGATGCTTTGGTCGAAGCTGGCATTGAAGTTGAAGATTCAGATTCTGATTTCCGTGCATCTGTGGAAGTTCCACTGGATGCAGAAGGTGCCCGCAAGGTCTTTAAGCTTGTGGATGCATTGGAAGATTCCGATGATGTGCAAAATGTTTACACCAATATCGACTTGAGCGATGAGGTTTTGGCAGAGCTAGAAAAAGACTAATTCGTTTCTTTAAACTCCTTTCACCCCGCTATCCCTGCAGCTAAACTGCAGTGGATAGCGGGGTGATCGCAATTATGTGCTAAAAATGAATGAGGCGCGTAGCAACTACGCATTAACGTCGTTTTAAGGATTAGTAACTGCGATGAACCACGAAGGGCTTAGAGTCATGGGAATTGACCCAGGGCTTACTCGTTGTGGCCTATCTGTGGTTCAAGCGGGTCGCGGGCGCACCGTCTATCCGGTATCCGTGGGTGTGGTTCGCACACCACCAGAAGCAGAGCTTGCTGAACGCCTCTTGCGGTTGAGTAAAGCTGCGGGTGAGTGGATGGATGAATACACTCCAGATGTTGTCGCAATTGAGCGTATTTTTGAGCGTGGCAATGTTTCCACGGTGATGAATACCGCGCATGCTGTAGGTGTGCTCATGTTGGCGGCCGCTGAGCGTGGATTGCCTGTGCACATGTATACCCCCAGTGAAGTGAAAAAGGCTATTTCTGGCAATGGCCGTGCAGATAAAAAGCAAATGACAATCATGATCACCCGCATCTTAGGTTTGAGTGAAGCTCCGAAACCTGCAGATGCAGCGGATGCTTTAGCTTTGGCGGTATGTCATTGCTGGCGAGCCCCGATGCTGATGCGTGCACAGTATTCTGTACAGGAATTAGAAAAACATCGGCGGGTACAACAGGGCAAATTGGGTAAAGCAAAATCTACGCACAATGCTGCTACCGCGGGAAATAGTGCACTTGATTCCGCCAAAGCAGCTCACCCCAGCCAGTTTCAACGAACTGATAACTAGTTAAAAACTCTACATTTAAGGAGTGTCATTATGATTTCCTCACTTCGCGGCACCGTTATTAACATTGGTCTTAGCTCCGCAGTTATTGAATGCAATGGCGTTGGCTATGAGGTAGTTACTACTCCCACGACGCTGTCTCGGCTTATACGTGGCGAAGAAGCCTTGGTGCTCACCACGATGGTGGTCCGTGAAGATGCCATGAAATTATATGGCTTTATTGATAATGAATCCCGTGAGATGTTTTCGGTGCTGCAGACTGTTTCTGGCCTGGGACCGCGTCTTGCACTTGCGTGCGAATCAGTGTTAAGTCCTTTAGAAATTGCGCAGGCTATTTCTGCTGGCGATGCAAAAACCTTGCAGCGCGTGCCTGGTGTGGGTAAGCGGATGGCAGATCGCTTGATTGTAGAGCTGAAAGATAAAGTCACAGCATTTACTGCGGGTGTTGTTGACGAAGCAGGAGAGCAAATACCGTTGTCTGGTGCATCTATTGCATCGGCAGTGGTCGTGGAGCAGGTATCGCAGGCGTTGGTTGGTTTGGGCTTTAGCGAAAAGCAGTCTGATGATGCAGTGACCTTTGTCTTGACGGCTGATCCGAGCTTGGATACTAGCGGTGCGTTGCGTGCTGCGTTGGCAAAACTCAGCGGAAAGTAGACCTTTATGTCCGATGTGGAAAAAACAGAGTTTGAGATTCCGGGAGGAATTCCACCTCGTCGTAATGGGGGAGCAGGCCGTGCACCGGATACTAATGTCGATGCCAATCTGCAGCCAGAAGAGCATGATGCAGAAGTAACACTTCGTCCTAAATCTTTAGCCGAGTTTATTGGTCAGCCCAAGGTGCGGGATCAGCTTTCTTTGGTGCTCACAGGCGCAAAGCAGCGTGGTGTGGTTCCTGATCACGTGCTGCTTTCTGGCCCTCCGGGATTGGGTAAAACCACTATGTCCATGATTATTGCGCAGGAGCTGGGTACCAGTTTGCGCATGACATCAGGGCCGGCGTTGGAACGCGCTGGTGACTTAGCCGCGATGCTGTCCAACCTCATGGAAGGTGATGTCTTATTTATTGATGAGATCCACCGCATTGCGCGTCCTGCTGAAGAAATGCTGTACATGGCGATGGAAGATTTCCGCATTGATGTCATCGTGGGTAAAGGCCCGGGTGCAACATCGATTCCTTTGGAAATCCCTCCATTCACTTTGGTTGGCGCAACCACCCGTTCAGGCATGCTGACGGGTCCGTTGCGTGATCGTTTTGGTTTTACTGCACAAATGGAATTTTATGATGTGCATGATCTGACCAAGGTGGTGAAAAGAACAGCGAAAATTCTGGATGTTGGCATTGATGATGATGCGGCAGTAGAGATTGCTTCACGTTCTCGTGGCACGCCTCGTATTGCGAACCGCTTGTTGCGCCGTGTCCGAGATTTCGCAGAAGTCCATGCAGATGGCCATATCAACATGGGTGCAGCTCATGCTGCGTTGATTGTGTTTGATGTGGATGAAGTGGGCTTAGATCGTCTGGATAGGGAAGTGCTCAACGCCCTGGTCCGTGGACACGGCGGTGGACCTGTCGGGGTTAATACCTTGGCTGTGGCAGTCGGTGAGGAGCCTGCAACCGTAGAGGAAGTGTGTGAGCCTTATTTGGTGCGTGCAGGCATGATTGCACGAACTGGGCGCGGTCGTGTTGCCACAGCTGCTGCCTGGAGACACCTGGGATTGGAACCGCCAGAAGGCACCATCGGAGATTATTAGGCACCTTGGGTAGCCAGGTTGTTTATTGGTCTGGCAAACTGGCTAATCATGGACATTATTTTTCTGATTATTCTTCTAGGTATTTTTATCGTTCCTACCTTCCTCATGAGTCGTCGCCAGCGTGCACGGATGACTGAGATCCAAAAGCTGCAGGATTCTGTCGTGCCAGGCGATCGCATTGTCACCACCGCTGGCCAGCACGCAACTGTTGTCTCCACTACTGCAGACACTGTTGATCTAGAGATCGCACCAGGATTTGTTAGCACTTTTGAAAAGCTGGCTGTGGTACGCGTGCTATTCAAGGCTGATGCGCCACAGATCGTGGAGGAGCCTACGTTGTTTGATGATCGCTCAGAGATCGATGATGTGGATCCACAAACTGACAATAACTTTGATGATCGTGCAGACGGACACCCGGAAAATCGTTAAAAAAGAATAATAACTTGAGCACCCTTTCGCTGAACACTTCATGTGCGTAAGGGTGCTGTTTAATGTGGTAGCCAGACTCACAGTTGTATGGCAAGGCAAAGCTGCCATCATGGCGTAGCATGTTTTGGGTTAAACACTACTTGTCCGCTTTTAAACCCTGCGCCCGGCATAGCCCGGGCGACTGGGTGGAGGTGGGCGTCGACAAGCGTGGTTTTTGGTTGCTTTAAAAATTAAGGAGACTTTCTTGGCTCGGCAAAAAAAGAGTGCCGCTAGCGCCTGGGAACGATGGCCAAAACGCGCAATTGCGCTGTTCGTGCTCATCGTCGTTGGAGTTTATGCATTGGTGCTGTTGACAGGCGATCGTTCTGCAACACCGAAATTGGGAATTGATCTGCAAGGCGGAACTCGAGTCACGCTGGTGCCTCAGGGACAGGAGCCAACGCAGGATCAGCTGACTCAGGCTCGTACCATTCTGGAAAACCGTGTCAATGGCATGGGCGTGTCCGGTGCGAGTGTGGTTGCAGACGGCAATACGTTGGTGATCACCGTTCCAGGTGAAGATACTGCGCAGGCGCAGTCTTTGGGACAAACCTCGCAGCTGCTGTTCCGTCCTGTCGGTCAGGCCGGCATGCCTGATATGACCACGTTGATGCCACAGCTCGAAGAAATGGCCAACAGGTGGGTGGAATACGGCGTCATCACCACGGAGCAAGCAAATGCCTCTTTAGAGGAGATGAACAACGCCGTTGGACAAGCTGCAACCGCGGAAGGTGAAGAAGCAACCGCTCCGGAGCCAATCACGGTATCGTCCACTCCGATGGAAGAGCCAGCAAACTCCATTGAGGCTACCGCGCGCCGTCAAGAAATCACGGACATGCTGCGCACTGATCGCCAATCACTCGATCCCACCACGCAGATCGCTGCAAGTTCTTTGATGCAGTGTTCTTCTGGTGAGATGGATCCTTTGGCAGGCACCGATGATCCTCGGTTGCCGTTGGTCACCTGTGACCCATCTGTTGGTGGCGTCTACGTCCTCGACCCAGCTCCACTGCTTCGCGGTGAAACTGATGAGGAAAACGGTGTGCGTCTGACTGGTAATGAGATCGATACCAATCGTCCGATCACCGGTGGCTTCAACGCGCAGAGTGGTCAGATGGAAATTAACTTCGCTTTCAAATCAGGCGATAGCGAACAAGGCTCTGCAACCTGGTCAGATTTGACCAGCCAATACCTGCAGCAGCAAATTGCCATCACCTTGGACTCGGAAGTTATCTCAGCTCCAGTGATCCAATCAGCAACCCCAGTGGGATCTGCTACCTCTATCACCGGTGATTTCACCCAAACCGAAGCGCAAGATTTGGCGAATAACCTGCGCTATGGCGCACTACCACTGAGCTTCGCAGGTGAAAACGGTGAACGTGGCGGCACGACCACCACTGTTCCTCCATCATTGGGCGCAGCGTCCTTGAAGGCTGGTCTTATTGCTGGTGCCGTCGGTATCGCCCTGGTCGCAATCTTCGTGTTTGCCTACTACCGTATCTTCGGTTTCGTCTCCCTGTTCACACTGTTCGCAGCGGGTGTCTTGGTCTACGGCCTACTGATCCTGCTTGGACGTTGGATTGGCTACTCCCTGGACCTAGCTGGCATTGCAGGTCTGGTCATTGGTATCGGTACCACCGCTGACTCCTTCGTGGTGTTCTATGAGCGCATCAAGGATGAAATCCGCGAGGGTCGCTCCTTTAGATCTGCCGCACCGCGCGCCTGGGAGAGTGCGAAACGCACCATCGTCACCGGCAATATGGTAACCCTGCTGGGCGCCGTCGTGATTTACTTGCTTGCTGTTGGTGAAGTTAAAGGCTTTGCCTTCACCCTGGGTCTGACCACCGTATTCGACCTGGTTGTTACCTTCCTGATTACCGCACCACTGGTTATCCTGGCATCCCGTAAGCCGTTCTTTGCCAAGCCATCCGTTAACGGCATGGGTCGAGTGATGACACTTGTCGATGAACGCCGCGCAAATGGCGAATTGGATGAGCCAGAGTATTTGAAGAAGTTGCACACCGCCGGAGCTAGCACCGCCGCAGCAGTGCCAGCAAGTTCTGCAGCTGGTTCCGCAGCTGGTTCCGCAGCGCAGCAGACACCGTCTACCAACGAAGAGGAGGAGAAGTAACCATGACTGAATCACGCAAGCCTGAAGGCACACAAGCAGCCAAAAAGAGCGGCTGGTTTAACAGTCTCTATACCGGTGACGGTGGCATTAACTTCATTGCAAAAACCAAGCTATGGTACTGGATCACCGGCATTTTGCTGATCATTTCCATCTTGTTTATTGCCATCCGTGGTTTCTCCCTGAGTATTGATTTCCAGGGTGGCACCAAGATGAGCATGCCAGCTGCTGATTACTCCACCGAGCAGGTGGAAGAAACTTTCATTGAGGCCACTGGTATCACCCCAGAAATCGTGCAGATTGTCGGTTCTGGTGATGCTCGCACCTTGGAGATCCACTCCGAGCGCCTTGGCGATCAAGACATCGAAAAGGCACGTTTGGCTATCTATGAGGAGTTCCAGCCACTGAACTCTGCAGGCAAGCCAAGCCCTGATGCCATTGGTAACTCCACCGTGTCGGAATCTTGGGGTTCCACCATCACCAAGCGCATGGTGCTGGCTCTGGTTGCCTTCCTTGTTGTCGCAGCCATCTACATCGCTTTCCGCCTGGAACGCGAAATGGCCATTGCCGCCATGGCAGCACTATTTGTTGACGGCATCGTCATCGCCGGCATCTACGCTGTCATCGGACTCGAAGTGTCCCCAGCAACCGTCATCGGTTTGCTCACAGTGCTGACCTTCTCCATCTATGACACCGTCGTGGTCTTTGATAAAGTCCGCGAAAACACCGCAGGGTTTGAAGGCAGCCGCAGACGAACTTATGCGGAACAAGCTAACTTGGCTGTCAACCAAACCTTCATGCGTTCGATTTCCACGACCATTATTTCTGCGCTGCCAATTATCGCGTTGATGGTTGTCGCTGTCTGGATGATGGGTGTGGGCACCCTGAAGGACCTCGCACTGATCCAGCTGATCGGTGTTATCGAAGGAACCTTCTCCTCGGTCTTCCTAGCAACCCCACTGCTCGTGAGCCTGAAAAACCGCCTGAGCAAAACCAAAGCACACACCGCCGAGGTCATGGCACTGCGCGAAGGCAAAACCACGCTTCTCGACGCCTCCCCACAGCCCAGCACCGACGGTGCTGCAGTGGTCAACATCGAAAGCGACACTGAGACTTCTGCTGCACCTGCAAAACGCACGGTGAGCAAACCTGTTAGTGAGGATCCACATTCCAGTGGAACCTGGCGACCAGGTAGAAGCTAATCCCTCTTTGGTGAACTAAGAAAAATCCCGCAGACTTTGTGTGCTGCGGGATTTTCTTCATTCTGGGCAATGTAGCTGTGTGTCGATTTAAGGGATTGAATATCTAAAATGCATATTCGTATCAAACGGTGTCCATTAAGCGCTTAAATGGACGTTTAGGCGCGGTGGCTTGTGGGGCATGTGGGGCTATTGAGAATCCTGTGAGATTCTGGTGCAAGGATCTGCCTCAACTGGCTTGGGCAACTTCTAAATCGAACGAGTATTTGCATAACACCGCGCTGAAGATGCAAAAATCTGCCACAAAATCTACTTTTTCAGCGATTTGGAACGAGAATTTGCATCTTAAACAAGCAGGGGAGTCTAACTCGAGTATTCCCGCACGCTCAAGTCAAGTAGTGCTTTCCAAAGAGTGATGAAATCTCGACTTGAGTCATTTTGACCTACTGATCAACGTGATCTGGGGGTTGGTCGTAGTTTTTCAGCACTCACCTGAGTTACTTAGGTGAACACTTGTCCTAGCGACCAAGCGGGAGTGTTTTTCTGTTTTTTGGTCGCTAGGTCAAATATCCAGATCTGATTAACCTTGTATTTGGCCAAAAGGTCAGGGAATATCGATGTGCTTTTTCAGGTTGTAAAATTTAAGAGTTTGGACTGAAAAGCGACTGCCCAGAATCGCTTGTGAGCACCTAAATGCACCTAGGCCATGCCCAACCACTTATCCTAAAATGCCAACCTCTTAAGACGCGCTCGGGGAGTATTTTTCCTTGTTGGTCAATGTGATGAGTTTCTGGCGCTAAGTGGTAGGGATAGCTGTGGCAAACTGCCGTAGCAGCTCTCTTTCTTCTGTAAAAAGAAGAGCCTTCTTTCTGGGGATAGTTGGGCTCTGTTAGATGGCATGAACCCTGACCGGAATTAAGAATGCGAAGTCGTCATGTAGGTAATTGCTAGATTTGGTTGTCCCCGGTACAAAAACCGTATAATTACAGTTCTATTAAGATTCGGGGAAAGGCTGGGTACTTCGCACATGTTGTTTCGGAAGTCACGCAGCGCTGTGATCATGTTGGTTGCAGCGTTAGTGTTGGCAGGTTGTGGTGAAGGGGAGCCGGAGCCGACCAGCCATGAAACTAGCTTGTTTGGCTATGCAGTGAACTCTTCATTGGCTACGACAAATGCGGTTTCGCTTCTGGGTGTGGCCACTGATGCGAGTTTATTGTCTGCGCGAGTGTATCCAGGGGTGTATGTTCAGGGCCCTTCTGGTCAGATGATCCCGAACACAGATCTTGCCTCCACGCAGGTGTTGCCGGGTATTAATCGTCAGGTGATCTACACGATTAATGATGATGCCACTTATTCAGATGGTCAGCCTGTGGTGTGTGATGATTTCCTGCTTGCCGCTACTGCAGGGCAGATGCCAGAGCTGTTTCAATCGCATGTGCCGCTTGCTGCCCAAATTGAGCGCGTGGATTGTGTAACAGGTTCTAAAACAGCCACGTTGGTGTTCAAAGAAGATCTTGGGCAGCGCTGGCGTTATTTGTTTGAGCAGGGTGCTTTATTGCCTGCGCATGCAGTTGCGTCAAAAGCAGGCATGACTTTGGGGGAGCTTAATGTGGCTTTGAAGGACAAGGATCCTGAAGTGTTGGTGGAGCCCGCTCGGGTGTGGAGTGAAGGCTTCCAGCTTTCCTCTTTTGATCCGGAACTTCAGGTGGCTTTTGGTCCTTATAAGGTTGATTCTGTCGGTGCCTTCGGAGAAGTGAAACTTGTGCGCAATGAGTTTTACAGCGGTGATCAGGCAGTGGAAAAAGAGATTACTGTGTGGCCCAAAGGTTCAGACCTGAGCGCTATCGCAAATGCTGGGAACCTTCAGATCGCCGATGTGGTGGCATGGGAGAGTGAACCATGGGTCCATCGCGATGATCCGCAAAATCGCTATGACATCAAGGAGGAAGTGGGTGTCTTAACTGAACAGCTGACGCTGGCCAGTGCTGGAGTGTTTTACGCTCCGGAGGCCCGGCAGGCATTTGCGGCTTGCGTTGACCAACAAGCGGTGGCTGCGGCGTCGACAAGTATCTCTGGAATCGAAGTACCTGCCGTTGGTGTGCACTCGGTGCGTCACCAAAACCCTGTGGTGCAACAAATTGGAGATTTGCCAGCTCGACATATCGCAGTGGATCTGGGACAAGCCTCCACGCTTGCCGGACAGGAAATCCGCATTGGATATGACGGTCCAGACGAACGAAAAGCAGCCATGGTGGAAGCTATACGTGTAAGTTGTGAGCCTGCCGGAATCACTGTTATTGATGCATCGCAAGAGGCGGTAAGCCTTAATGATCTCAGTCGCACTGAGGTTAGCGAATGGGGGTATGAACAGTATTTCGATGGCACGCTTGATGCAGTTTTGCGCAGCGTAGACCCGCATCGAGAGTTTGAAAATGCAAATACTATCGGCACTGATCCGGAGTCGACCAGGCGCACCGAAGAGCAATTATGGGCAGAAGTTCCATCAATTCCTTTGGCGGCGCAACCCCGAGTGTTTGTGATAGATCGCACAGTCGGTAACGTTGTTGTTAATACAGACCTAGCCGGTATCGGTTGGAACATGGACCGTTGGTCCAGAAGTGAGGAATAAGTAGTGACCGAACAGGCATTAAGCACCTTCGAGAGGGCACGTGAAGCCCTGGCTAAGAAGACCCGATATGTACAGGACTTCCCAGCAAAAGGTGTGCTTTTTGAAGATCTCACTCCAGTTTTAGGAGATGCAGAATCTTTTGCAGCATTGGTAGATGCCATGGCTGAAGCTGCAGAAAAATTGAATGCAGAGATCATCGGTGGCTTGGATGCACGTGGATTCCTTCTTGGATCTGCTGTTGCATACAAACTTGGCCTAGGTGTATTGGCGATCCGCAAGAAGGGTAAGCTCCCCCCACCTGTGGTGACCCAGGAGTATGAACTTGAATACGGTAAAGCAGCGTTGGAACTGCCAAGCGAAGGAATTGACATCGCTGGCAAAAACATCGTATTGATAGATGATGTGCTAGCAACAGGTGGCACATTGGGCGCTGCACGTAAACTAATTGAATCTTGTGATGGACATGTCTCCGGATACATTCTCGCCATTGAGGTCGAAGGCCTTGGTGGTAGGGACCGTCTCGGTGATAGGCCTGTCATTGTGGTCAACAATCCTTAACTAACAGGATTATGTAGAGAGGCGGCAGGAAAAATGAGTCTGGAGCGCAACCCGCAGAAATCTTCCATTGGCGTGCGGAGCATGTCAGCCAGGCTTGCCCGCAGCCTTACTGGAAACCGAGTCCGCACGAACCCCGTGCTGGATCCGCTGCTGAGCATTCACCGGCAATTCCATCCACGCGCAGATGCGCAAACGTTGGAACGGGCATATGACATAGCGGAGCGTCTCCACGAAGGCGTGATGAGGAAATCTGGCGATCCCTACATCACACACCCGCTGGCTGTGGCAACGATTGCTGCGGAAATTGGCATGGATACCACCACGCTGATTGCCGCCCTTCTACATGACACCGTGGAAGACACGGATTATTCACTGGATGATCTCACGAGAGATTTCGGTGAAGAAGTAACCAGGCTTGTCGACGGCGTCACCAAGCTAGACAAAGTCGCACTAGGTGCTGCCGCGGAGGCCGAAACGATCCGCAAAATGATCGTGGCAATGAGCCAAGATCCACGCGTGCTCGTAATTAAAGTTGCAGACCGCTTGCATAACATGCGCACCATGCGGTTCCTGCCGCCTGAAAAACAAGCCAAAAAGGCACGCCAAACCCTTGAAGTGATTGCACCCCTGGCACACCGCCTGGGTATGGCGAGCATAAAATGGGAATTGGAAGATCTTTCCTTCGCTATTTTGTATCCCAAAAAGTATGAGGAGATCGTGCGCCTCGTAGCCGACCGTGCACCATCGCGGGATCGGTACCTGAAAGAAATTAAAGATCAGGTCAATGGTGGCCTGCGCGAAAACAACATCGCAGCTGAAGTACTCGGCCGACCGAAACACTATTGGTCCATTTATCAAAAGATGATCGTGCGGGGTCGTGACTTCGACGATATCTTTGATCTCGTTGGTATCCGCATCTTGGTGGATAACGTGAATAACTGTTACGCCGCCATTGGTGTCGTGCACTCACTGTTTAATGCTTTGCCTGGGCGTTTCAAGGATTATATTTCCTCACCACGCTTTGGTGTCTACCAATCGTTGCACACCACAGTGATGGGGCCAGGTGGCAAGCCACTTGAGGTGCAAGCTCGCACCCACGATATGCACTACAACGCTGAATTCGGCATTGCAGCGCACTGGCGATACAAAGAAACCAAGGGCAACCACAACGGAGAACAATCCGAAGTTGATCAAATGGCGTGGATGCGCCAGCTGCTGGATTGGCAAAAAGAAGCAGCGGATCCTAACGAGTTCCTCGATAGCCTGCGCTATGATCTCACTTCCAAGCAGATCTTCGTGTTCACACCTAAAGGTGATGTGGTCAACTTGCCAGTTGATTCCACTCCGGTGGATTTTGCTTATGCCGTACACACCGAAGTGGGACACCGCTGCATCGGTGCCAAGATCAACGGAAAGTTGGTCGCTTTAGAGACCCAACTTAAATCCGGTGACCGCGTCGAAGTGTTTACTTCCAAGGACCAAAATGCCGGCCCAAGTAGGGGATGGCAAGACTTTGTGGTCTCGCCACGAGCCAAGGCGAAGATTCGTCAGTGGTTTGCCAAGGAACGCCGTGAAGAATACCTGGAAGCCGGCCGCGATGCTCTCGCAGCAGTTATCCAACGTGGTGGACTTCCACTACACCGCTTGTTCACCGCGGCTTCTATGAAGACAGTGGCGACAGAACTGCACTACCCAGACGTGGATGCGCTCTACACCGCAATTGGCTCTGGATCTATATCTGCGCAGCATGTGGTCAACCGTCTTATGGCTATTTTCGGAGACGAAGAAGATGCTGAAGATGCATTGGTGGCACGCACTCCGTTCAGTGAGCTGGTTAACTCCCGAAACACAGCGGAGAGCGGCACCGGCATCATGGTTGAAGGTAGCCCAGATGTCATGGCGAAGCTGGCCAAATGCTGCATGCCAGTTCCTGGTGATGAAATCTTTGGCTTTGTCACCCGCGGCGGCGGAGTTTCTGTCCACCGCACCGATTGCACCAATGCAGAGAAACTTAAAGAAGAACCAGAGCGCATGGTTTCTGTCGCTTGGGCATCTGAAGGCCACGGATCTATCTTCTCTGCTACCTTGCAACTAGAAGCACTTGATCGTGCTGGATTATTGTTTGAACTCACTCGTGTCATCAACGAGCAAAAGGTATCAGTTACTGCAATGAATTCCCATTGCTCCGAAGATCGAGTGGCAACAGTGCGCTTTACTTTTGCCGTGTCAGATACCAAGCAGTTGGGTTCATTAATGACACAGCTTCGTAATGCCGAAGGCGTCTTTGATGTATACCGCGTGACTTCAGGCGGCTAGATTTTCTAGGCCCACAATAAAACCCGGGGGTCCCTATCCCATGACGGATAGGGACCCCGGGTTTTTTACGTATGGAAGGTTTATTTCATTGAACGCTCAAAAGCGGTTGCGAAGGTCAACGCAGCGCTCAATATGCCCACGACGCCAGTGACGATGAGAACGTAATCAGAAATGTTATCGACGTCGATGGAACTGCTGGAATTATCATCACTTGCTGCAAGGTATGTCACCTGTGCTGCTGGTGCTACCTCTTCAGCTTGTGCGGGAGCTGAAAGAGTGGCTGCTGCCATCGTGGCGGCAGTACCTAGTGCAACGAGTGAAGTACGAGAAAATAGCTTCATGGCTAAACCCCTTTTGGCTTATTAATGGACTACGCAAGATACTCTATGTCTGCTAACTCTAGTGCACAAGTGATTTGTGCAGGTCAAAATATAAATTTTAGCTAAAGAGAAATATAGCGAAGTAGGGGATTAGCAAGGAAAGACAAATAAAAAATCCTTTGTGAATGATGGTTCACAAAGGATGAATTCTTTAAACGAAGAAAGACTACTTCAGGAAGCCGTCCAGCTTGGAGCCGAAGGTCAAGATGGTGGTCAGCGCACCGATAACTGCGGTGATGATCTTGATCCAGTCACCGATGTTGTCGGTGTCAGTGGAGCCGGTTGGCTCTTCGTTGATATCGAAGTTGACGTATTCCTCTACCTGGGTGCCGGCAGCATTCTTAGCGATGACCTTTGCAGAGCCGGTGAACTCCTTCTTTGGAGTACCGGTGATCTCGCCCTTGTTGTTGATGAGAAGACCATTAGGCAGGTTGGAGGAGGTGAAGGAAACAGCCACACCTTCAGTAACCTTGATGGTTACAGGGGTGATTGCCTTACCTGGGACGCCGATGATAGTGGCAGGCTGCTCGAGCTTCAGAGTGTCGGTTACCTCTGGGGTCTCATCTTCGGTAACGTCTGCAACAACTGCAGGGGTGTCCAGCACTGCCTCGTCAGCGAATGCAGGAGCGGTCATGCCGGAGACGGTAAGTGCTGCAGCGGTGCCAAGTGCGACCAGTGAGGTGCGGGAGAAAAGCTTCATTTCCTGGATCCTTCGTTTCAGGGAGGTGGAATTTCTCTGATCACCTTAACCGTGCCTTTATAGTCGTGCAAGCCTTTTGTGATCAAAACTCAAGCTTTACGTTACTAAAGTGACATTTGTGACTAATGTGGCCTGTTCTTGGTGACTAGAGCGCTTCTATTGAAAACGGCTGAAAATTCCATGCTAGTTTATTACCCCTTTTTGGGGTTGCTGAGGCATTGGTGGAAGTATCTACTCATTTACGTAACTCTGCCTGCATAAATATAAGACAACTCGATGCGTTAACTCAGGTCTATCGAGAATGCTAAACGCATATGAAGCAGAAAAATGGGTCTAATCAAACGTAGAAATCTGATTTCTTCTGTGTAAACGGTTGCTCTTTTGGTATGCAAAAACCACGGTTCTGAAATGTTTCAGAACCGTGGTGCGGTGATGGTGCTTTAGAACTTATGCAACAGTTGCAGATTCGATACGAACTTCTTCTGCAGGTGCGCCGTCGCCAGTTCCACCTTCAGCGCCAGCCTCAGCGATTGCGTCGAGAGTTGCTAGACCTTCTTCGGAGATCTGGCCGAAGTAGGTGTAGCTAGGAGCCAGTGGGGAGTCTTCGTAGTTAAGGAAGAACTGGGATCCGTTGGTGTCTGGGCCAGAGTTAGCCATGGCGATGGTGCCACGCTCGTAGATAACAGGAGTGTTTACATCGGCTGCTTCATCAGTTGGGTACTCGTTGGCGAAGCTGAAACCTGGGCCACCTGCACCAGTGCCGCTTGGATCGCCACACTGCAAAACATAGATGCCGGAAGTGGTGATGCGGTGGCAGACGGTGTCATCGTAGAAGCCTTCAGACGCCATGTGCTCAATGGCGTTTACGGTACAAGGGGATACGGAGCGATCAAGTTCCATACCAATGGTGCCTTGAGCGGTCTTGAGATCAACAGTTACAGTGCCGGTTGCAGACACGTTGTCAGTTGCAGGCTTGGAGACTTCTTTAGAAGGCTCACGGGAGTCTGGATACTCACAGGTAACGGTGTCCTCGAGTGCAGAAGCACGGGTGAGGGATAGACGCTCATAATCAGGGGTTGCTGCAGTGGTGGAGGTTTCGTCAGCGGTGATTACTTCATCTTCCGCACTGCGGGTTGCTGCGTACCAAATGCCGCCCACGACTACGAGAATGACAGCTAGGGAAGCAAAGACCACGGAAAGTGGCTTGGTCTTTTCTTTGCGATCTCGGCTTTTGATTTCTTTCTCCAGCTGGGAAAGCGCCTGCTGGCGTCGTTCCTTATTAGTACTCACAGAGTTTGATCCCTTGCTACTTGATTGAGGCGTGTCCAACGTAAAAAAATTCTTTTCTATCCTAACCGTAACTGTGCACCTTGAGGGAATGATGGGGGAGCACTGGTAGCGCACTACACTGTTTATCCATGGAGATTCTCGGATTCGCGGCAGGTCCGTATAAAACAAATTGCTATGTGGTGCGCGGTGAAACTGAGGTTGCGATCATTGACCCAGGTATGCATGCGCATGATGATCTCGTGGAGTACATCACCACGAATAAATTAAGCGTTGACAAAATTGTGTTAACTCATGGACATATTGATCACACCCGCGATGCGGGGCTGGTGGCTAAGCGTTTCAACGCACCTGTTTATATTCACCCTGCTGATGCCTTTTTCCTTGAGGCGTACAAGGGATCAGGTACAAAAACGGCCATGCTTTTCGACGCCGATAACATGGTCTCCCCGGATCCAGCATCGCTTCATGATCTCGTAGATGGTGAAACCATTTCTTTGGCTGGCGAAGAATTTAAGCTGGCGCATGCTCCCGGGCATTCACCTGGTTGTACCTTGATCATCGGTAAAGAGTATTGCTTTTCAGGGGATGTGTTGTTTAAAGGCTCTATCGGCCGCACTGACTTTGACTGGTCTGATGCCGAAGTCATGAATGAATCACTACGCACGGCAGTTCTCCCACTTGATGATTCTTTGCAAATCCTTCCCGGGCACGGACCAACCACCACCATGCGTGCAGAACGTGTGGGGAATCCTTTCCTGCTGGCGCTTTAAGTATTTTGCTTTAAGTATTTTTAAGCCAGCTAAATTCCGTAGAACTAAGACGAATAGGTATCGTTAATTATCGTGAGTGAAAATAAGTCTAAGTCTGAAAAGCTTCAGTCATTTGCTGCGCCAAAGGGTGTGCCTGATTACGCGCCACCTAGGTCTGCAGCATTTCTAGCAGTCCGAGATTCCTTTGTGGATCAGGCGCACAAGGCCGGGTTCGAGCATATTGAACTGCCAATCTTTGAAGACACTGGCTTGTTTGCACGTGGTGTCGGCGAGTCCACCGATGTGGTGAGCAAGGAAATGTACACCTTCGCTGACCGCGGTGACCGCTCAGTAACCTTGCGTCCAGAAGGAACTGCAGGCGTGATGCGTGCAGTTATTGAGCACAGCCTGGATCGTGGACAGCTTCCTGTGAAGCTGAACTACGCGGGTCCATTTTTCCGCTACGAGCGCCCACAGGCTGGACGTTACCGTCAGCTGCAGCAGGTTGGCGTAGAAGCTATTGGTGTGGATGATCCAGCACTTGATGCAGAGATCATTGCATTGGCTGATCGTTCTTACCGCAGCCTTGGTCTGACCGGATTCCGCCTGGAGATCACCAGCTTGGGTGATCGCAACTGCCGTCCTGCATACCGCCAAAAGCTGCAGGATTTTCTCTTTGCGCTTCCTTTAGATGAGGAAACCCGCAAGCGTGCTGAGATCAATCCACTTCGCGTGTTGGATGATAAGCGTCCAGAAGTTCAGGAAATGACTGCAGATGCACCATTGATGCTGGATAACTTGGATGCTGATTGCCGTGAGCACTTTGAGACTGTCACTGGCTTGCTTGATGATATGGGTGTGCCGTATGTCATCAACCCACGGATGGTGCGCGGTCTGGATTACTACACCAAGACCTGCTTCGAGTTTGTCCACGATGGTTTGGGCGCACAGTCCGGCATCGGTGGCGGTGGCCGCTATGACGGGCTGATGGCTCAACTTGGCGGACAGGATCTCTCCGGCATTGGTTATGGCCTCGGCGTGGATCGAACCATGCTGGCACTGGAAACCGAGGGCGTTACCGTTGGCGCTGAGCGCCGCGTTGATGTGTATGGCGTACCACTGGGCAAGGACGCCAAGAAGGCTCTTGCTGCGATTGTGAACAAGCTGCGTGTCGCTGGTATTGCTACCGATATGTCTTATGGCGACCGTGGACTGAAGGGTGCCATGAAGGGTGCGGATCGTTCCAATGCGCTCTACACCTTGGTGCTTGGTGAACAAGAGCTAGAAAACAACACCATCGCAGTGAAGGATATGCGTGCACACGAACAGCACGATATCGCACTCGATGAGGTTGTGACCTTCTTGCAGGGCAAACTTGCCTAAATAACTAAGAGAAATTTAAACCGTCAACTCACACTGTGGGTTGACGGTTTTGCTATTAGGCTTTTCTAAATGACGAGCCCACACTTTGATTCCCGCAGGATTGGCCCTCCGCTTCGTGATCAGTATGACGTCATTGTGATTGGTGGTGGCATTTCCGGCGTGCAAATCGCTCGGCATGCTGCAGGTCGCGGGCTTCGTACCGTGATGTTTGAGGCGAAGGATTTTTCTTCGGGAACCTCTTCCACAACCTCCAAGATGATTCATGGCGGACTGCGCTATTTGGAGCAATATGATTTTGGTGTGGTGCAAGAAGCTGTAAAAGAGCGCCGGTATTTAGGAATTGCAGCACCTCATTTGGTGACACCGCGGAGCTTTATGCTCACGGCTTTTGAGTGGTCAGAGCCGAAGGCTCCCGTATTAGGCGCCGGTGTTGCGCTGTATGAAACCATGGCGTGGCAGCGTAACCAGGGGCAATCGAAGGAAAACCATTCGCCGCGTTTTCGGTGGATTCCTAAAAAAGCTCTCCTCAAGGAAGTACCGTGGTTGGATCCGGAAGGGCTTAAAGGTGCGTGGCGACACGATGACACCTTAAATCTGCACGCAGAGCGTCTCTTATTGGCGATAATCAAGGCTTTTGCTGCCGATGGCGGTACGGCAATTAACCATGCCAAAGTCACCCGCATTCTCCGGAACGAGGAGGAAGGTCGCGTCAAGGGCGTAGAGATCACCGATCAGCTCAGCAACACCACGCGGGAAGTGTATGCGCCAGTGGTGATCAATGCTGCGGGTCCCTGGGTTGCACAAGCATTGGGAGATCTGGCAGAAGTTACCAACATTAAAGTGCGGCAATCCAAGGGCGTGCATTTGCTTACGGGGGATTTAGGCAGTCAAAGTGGCGTGTTTGTGCGCGGTAAAAACGGCAAACACGTCATTGTGAATCCGTGGATGGGACGCACCCTTATTGGCCCCACCGACACCATGATTGATGGCGATGCCGATGATGCCGTAGCTGATGAACACGATATCGATCTGCTCTTAGAAACCATTGACTCTGTACGGGCCACACCACTAGATCGCAGCGAGATTGTTTCTACCCTCGTCGGTGTACGTCCGCTCGTGGACAATGGCAGTGATACTTATACTTCTTCGCGTCGTTTCGATATCTCCGACCACGCCGATGTCGGCATTGACGGATTAGTGTCTGTCTCTGGAGGCAAGTGGACCACCTCGCGTGTGATGGGCTATAAAGTCATTGAACATATCGTGGAGCACCAAGCTGCCGTTTTGCCACCGCTACGGCATTTCGATTCCAGATATTTACCCCTGAGCACCTCTTTCGGGGCCTATGACTCCGTCGCAGATTCCTTTGAGTCAGCGCTGCGCAGCCACCCTGAGCTAGACCTGGATGAAGATATCCGGGTTCATCTAGCCAGACTGTATGGAACTGAGCATGAAAAAGTGCTGGATCTCGTCGCAAAGCAACCGCACCTGGGGCGCCGGCTCGACCCTGCCCACCCTGATATCGCGGCACAGGTTATTTTTGCTGTCGCCGAGGAAGCGGCCGTCGATCTGGCTGATGTGCTTGATCGCCGCATCGTGCTCGGCACGCTGGGATATGTAAAACCAGAGGCCGTACGTGCGACGGCGCAGGTCATGGCAGAGGCCACCGGGTGGTCAAATACGCTTATCGACGCCCAGTCCCAGCACTATCTCGCCACGCAAGATGCAATTCAGGGTGTGTTAAAGCCGTATCGCTAACGCGCCGGGGTATGGATGCAAATTCTCGTTCCAAATCTGAATCCGCCTTCGGAATGGAACGAAAATTTGCATCCCGCTGACAGTTTGGTGCAAATCTTCGTTCCATTTTCGCGGACCGCCAGGCATTTGGAACGGATTTTCGCACCAGATTCCCAACAGTCGCAAACACCCCAAAAAAGAGCCCCTCCTAGATGCTCGTCTGAGCGACTGAGAGGGGTGTGTGCATAGTTGGAGCTATCCGTTGCCGTCGTGGCCTTTGAGCAGATCCGCAAAGCTGTTGAAGTTTTCTCCTGGTGCCACACCGGTGGTACGGCGGTAGGAGAGTCCGGCGTCTTGGTTGGCAGTTGCGCCTCCCAGTCCCTCAACGCTGGAGTAATCCTGCAGCATGAGGGTGGCTAGTTCGCCAGCAGCACGGTTGACGCGGCGCTCAAAGTCTGCGCCGGCTTCGGTGCCGAAATCTTCGGTGGCCGCAAATACACCTGTGGGCACTACCACTGCGCGAAGGTAGGTGAACAGTGGGCGGATGGCGTGATCGAGTACCAAAGAATGGCGCGCTGTTCCGGCGGATGCTGCGATGATGGTGGGCAAACCAACGATGGTTTTAGGGTCTAGAACATCAAAGAACATTTTGAAAATGCCGGAGTAGCTTGCGCTGAAGATCGGGGTAACTGCGATCAAGCCATCTGAGTTGGCCAGGCGCTCCTTTGCAGCATCTAGCGCGGGAGAGCTCATACCTGCACTGGTAAATGAGGTGGCGAGGTCGAAGATGAGATCTCTGATTTCAATGACTTCGATATCGAGGGATTCACCTCGCGCCGATACTGCTGTTTGGACTGCCTTTGTTAGTTGGTCAGCTACTGTGCGGGTGGTAGAGGGGTTGGATAGGCCTGCAGTAACAACTGTGAGTTTTCGCATTATGTCTCCTTAGTTGATATCTAGCTTATTCTGCGGGCTGGCCGGGGTTGATCTGGAAGTGTGGGCTGTTCCGGTTGGACTTCAAGCTCTGGTGGGTTGGCGGGTTAGATGGCACGTGGTCGGGGCGACGCTCTTCCATGCGGCGGCGTACCTCTGGGACAACATCGCGGCCCAAGCGTTCGATCTGGTCGAGGACCATCTCGAGTGGGAGGCCGGCGTGGTCCATGAGGAAGAGCTGGCGCTGGTAATCGCCCACCCAATCGGCGAATTCCATGGTGCGTTCAATAACTTGTTCCGCAGTGCCCACTGTTAGTGGAGTAAGCCTGGAGAAGTCTTCGAGGGAAGGTCCATGTCCGTACACAGGTGCGTTGTCGAAGTATGGGCGGAAAGTCTTTTTTGCTTCTTCTTCACTGTCTCCAATGAAGACCTGGCCACCAAGGCCGACGATGGCTTGGTCTGCTTGGCCGTGTCCGTAGAACTCGAAGCGCTGGCGGTAGAGGTTAACCATTTGCGCGGTGTGTTCTTTGTTCCAGAAGATATTGTTGTGGAAGAAGCCATCACCGTAGAAGGCAGCCTGTTCTGCAATTTCAGTGGAACGGATAGAACCGTGCCAGACGAATGGTGCCACGCCATCAAGTGGAGCTGGGGTAGAGGTGTAACCCTGCAACGGTGTGCGGAACTTACCCTGCCAGTTGACGACATCTTCACGCCATAGCTGGCGGAGAAGGTGGTAGTTCTCAATAGCTAGTGGGATGCCTTGGCGGATATCTTTACCAAACCATGGGTAAACAGGTCCGGTGTTGCCACGGCCCATCATAAGATCAACGCGACCACCGGAAAGGTGCTGGAGGAAGGCATAATCTTCAGCGATTTTTACTGGATCATTGGTGGTGATCAGTGTGGTGGAGGTGGAGAGGAGAAGCTTTTCGGTTTTGGCTGCAATGTAGGCCAGGTGAGTAGTTGGGGAGGAAGGTACAAATGGTGGGTTGTGGTGCTCGCCGGTAGCAAAGACATCAAGGCCAACTTCTTCTGCCTTAAGTGCGATTTGGGTCATCGCGTGGATGCGTTCACCCTCTGTGGGAGCTTTGCCGGTGGTTGGGTCTACTGTGACATCGCCAATGGTGAAAATTCCGAATTGCATGGTGTGTTCCTTCTCATTAACTAATTAAGTAAGTTGTTGATATGTCACCAAACTAGCATTATTTAGTGTACGTGTCAACAAAACCTGTCATTGTTTACTAGTAAATCTTGAGCAATTCCAATAGGGCGCGCATGTCTCGGCCGGTGACAACCCTCAGTGGTTTCTGATGTTGTTTACCGTGCTCCGTCAAGATCACTGACCAGGGGAGCTTGGGTCCTGTCATGATGTCGATAATTTCTTGGGCTGTTGAGGTTCGCGGTAAAAAGACTGCCGTGTCAGAAGATTCTGCATAGTCCAGCACTTCTTTAATGGAGCGCGCATCAAGTTGTGCGTTGTCATGTAGATCGGAAGCGACCCAGCGGGCGATCGTGTTGGTGGTTAGCAGTGCCACATATTCAGATCCGTCATAGATGGGAAACTGGGAGATCTCTGTTGTGCGGACAATGTCTAGAGCTTTATTGATTGGATCATTCAGCCGGAAAGACTGTACTTTCTGCTCAGGTAAGACATCTAGGGCTATAGGTGGATTGAGAAGAAGCGAGCGGATCTTCTCAATGGCTTCTACCGTGTCGGGGCGGGGATCGGCGATCGGGCGTAGATCATTGTATTGGCCGTGGCTAATGGCATTGCGCAGTTCGGCAAAAGCATCGAGCGTTTCAGCATGTTCCTTGGAGATCAGGTGCTGTTTCTCGGCAATGCGCACCATCCACCGGAAACTATCGGAGCGTTTGGCTCGCAGTTGTATGCGGAGATGAGCTTCGATGTCATTGAAGGCGGCTAAAAAAGATACTGCTAAATCAGGGGTGTTCGTCATGTTTCCCGATGCTAGTTGCCATCGCGCCATGCTTCAGGCCAGAGAGATAAAGACCCAGTAATGGGGCGTGAGAATTAGTGGAGATAGTGGCGAGGGCGGTAATCGGTGGGCGGGAAATAGTAATTAATCCGAGAATGTATGTGCCTGGAGTGATATTGGCGTGTACTAATCCCTGCTCTTTCGCTAGCCCAATGAGTGTGGCGATATTGTCTTCCGTGGTTTGGCGAAGCGCGGAGATATCTTCAGGTAACTCATCTAGTGATTCTGGGGCTAATGCTGGGACCAGAGAGCCTAAACCTTTATCGAAAAGGGTCTGGTTGAAGGAGGTCCACACGCGCGCCGGGTTGGTGGGGAAAGTGTTGATGGCTTGTTCTTGCCAGGAGATCACCACGGTGAACAGGTAGTGGGCGCAGGCCATGTCTAGGGCGAAGCGGTCGGGGAAATTGCGGTACAGGGTGGCAATGCCCACGCCTGCAGCTTCTGCAATGTTGTCCATCGTGAGTGAATCGTGGTGGTGGGTGCGGTAGAGCTCGCATGTTGTGGTGATGATGTGTTCGCGGCGTTTACGTGCATCTGCTCTCATGGCGGTGCCCTTCATGGCTTTAAAAGTCTTTTAGTTGACAGCGGGGGTGGTTGTGGTCTTAGAATAACTTCCGTTAACTGATAGTAATTCCTCCACTTACGGAAGAAGATACATGAATACCCCTTTTTTGAGAAGCTCCGGGCTCTCCATTCGTGGCACTGCGTTCGCTGATGTTGAGATTGCCCCTGGCAGCGGTCTCACCATGCTTGTTACTGGGCGTGAATCGCAATCTAGCTCATTTTCTTTGGTGCTATCCGGGCGCATGCGTGCCACCACCGGAAGCATTGAGCTGCATGGCGCCCCAACCAAAGCTTCGGGTTTGGCTAAACACATCGCGTTGGCCGGTGTGACAGAAATTGACTCTTTGGAACGCCTCGTGAGCGTGCGCACCGTTGTGCGTGAACACCTCGCGTGGTCAAGCCCCTGGTACCTGATGGTGCCCCGCGACATTGATGATGCCGGGCGGTGGGTGGACGTCGAAAAGCAGCTTGGCCTCAACCTGAATCCGCAAACCCTTATTGGTGAGCTCAGCGTGCTGGAGCGCTTTAAGTTGCGCATTGCGCTGGCGCTATTGTCGCGGCCGGATGCGCAACTGCTGGTTGTGGATGATCCCGACCAGGTGCGCAGCATGGAGGTGCGCACGGATATTGTGCGCGCACTCAAAGACCTCTCACGCGAGCTGCCTGTGGTGATTGTGTCCACCAATCCAGATAGCGATGGCCTGGCAGATATCGCACACACCGTCACGGGGGCGAGAAACTAATGGCATTTCTACATTTTGGTTCTGAATTAAAGCGCTTTGGCCGGGGAAAACTCCCGCCTTTGGGCTTTGTTGTGGTCATGCTGCTGCCGTTGTTGTTCGGCGGTGTGTTTGTCTCCGCGTACTATGACCCGATTGGCGGGCTGTCTAAGCTACCCGTGGCTGTGGTCAATGTGGATGAGGGAGAGCTTGATGCCGGCGCGCAGGTCGTGGAAAATCTCCTGGAGCAGGACAATATCAAGTTCATTGAAGTCAGCGCTGAAGAAGCCCGTGCGGGTATTAATGATGGCACCTACTATTTTGGCATTGAGATCCCGCAAGATTTCAGTGATTCCATCGCTAGTGTCACCAGCGATTCTCCGGCACCTGCCACGGTGAATGCCGTGTTTAACAACAGCAATGGCTTCATCGCCTCCATGCTGGGCAATCAGGTGGTCAACCAAGTAGTCAACACGATGGACTCCGAGTTTGGCGTACGCATCGTGGATAATATGCTCGTTGGTTTCTCCACCATCGGCGAGGGCATGAACCAAGCAGCCGATGGCGCGACCGTGCTCAGTGATGGCCTGGGTTCCGCCAATGAAGGCGCTGTCCAGCTTGCTGATGGCGCAGTCACCTTGAGTGAGGGCATCGCCAGTGCCAATACCGGAGCGCAATCGCTTGCCGACGGCGCCAGCCAGCTCGACACCGGCCTTGCCTCCGCAGCTTCAGGCAGCCAGACGCTTGCCGACGGCCTGACCGGCCTGTCCGCCGGTACTGACCAACTAGGCCAAGGTGCTACCCAAGTATCAGATGGAGTTGGTCAACTGGTGGATCAAGTCGCACCGCTGACCGCACTTGTTCCCGATATCAATACTCAGCTGCTTACCCTGCGCGATGGCGCTGCCACCATCGCCTCTGAACTCTCTGATCCCTCTAGCACCTACCGTTCCGGTGTGGACTCAGCAGTCAGTGCATCCCAGCAACTAGCCACAGGCTTAAGCACCTTAAAAGATGGTTCCAGCCAACTCAGCATTGGTGCCCGCACCCTCGCAGATGGCACAAGCCAGCTAGCCACAGGCTCCCAGCAGCTTGTTGTGGGTGCACAAGCACTGCGCGATGGCACCGTACAGCTCGATGAAGGATCCAATCAGCTCGCGCTGAAACTTAGCGATGGCGCAGGCCAAGTCCCCGCATTTGCCGATGGTGCAGACACCACCATCACCACCCCAGTTGATACACAACAAGCAGGGGATATCTCTCCGCTCTTTGGCATCGGACTTGCCCCATTTTTCATGGTGGTAGGACTCTTCATGGGCGCCACCGTGACCTGGATGCTCCTGCATCCTCTGAGCCGACGTGCACTTGACTCTCGCATGGGCGGCTTCCGCAGCACCTTGGCAAGTTATCTGCCAGCAGCTGTTCTAGGACTGGGACAAGCAACCATCATGTGGGTAGTGCTTTACTTCTTCCTGGACCTGGCACCTGCGCACCCCGTGGGACTCTGGCTCTCCATGGTCGGCATCTCCTGGGTGTTTATCTCGATTACCCACATGTTCAATAACCTCGCCGGACCATCTGCCGGACGAGTACTCTCCATCATCATGATGTCCTTCCAGCTAGTTGCCTCCGGAGGCCTCTACCCTCCAGAAACACAACCAGCATTTTTCACCTGGTTTCACACCTATGACCCCATCACCTACGCAGTCAACCTCCTGCGCCAAATGATCTTCAATCAGACACCATCCGCAGACCCCCGCTTTATGCAAGCAATCTGGGTACTTCTTTTCGTTTGGGTACTCATGTTCACCATCTCCACCCTGGCCAATAGAACAAACAAAGTGCTCCGGATGAAGGACTACCACCCAGAACTCAACATCTAAGATGCTCATGCAGAGTCATCAGCGTTGAAATGGAAAAACCGGCCCATATCCCCGTGAAAAGGGAGGGCCGGCCATGTTGGTTGGAATTGTAGGTTATTTCGTGATGTAAGGGAACTCCAGTTATTCGTGGAGGTTGCTGGATCGGATGGTCCCTTTCATGAGCAGCCTTGTCGAGGCAATGTCATGCTTAGAAAGGTATTAAGCCCGCGCCCAGGAGTACTGGTGCGGGCTTAATGATTAATTGAAGTGTAACCGATGTGTATAGAGGGATAATCGAATCCCCAGCGAGGTGATACCGGCAATCGTGATGTTCTTATTGCCCCAGAACTCAACATCTAAGTTTCTTCCTTCCGCCCCGGTCTATATGGGTTAATGGCACAATCAAACGCTATGGACCGGGCACAAATATCTGGATTACTCAACAGAGCACAACACACCATTGGGCTTGCTGAACAAGCAAACCATCTGCTTCGGCTCCTCAAAGCACCCAGCGCAGTCCGAATAGGCGATAAAGGAACACTGGGGATAGATACTTATCTGATCCCAGCTCGCAATATCACCTGGCCTGACAACCTTTACGTCACCGTCTTCCTCGAGGGCCTTAATACACAAGCAACCCTCACAGACTTCATCGCGTCTACTGCCGTGCTTCCACGCCTTGTAAGCACCATCAACGAAGGCCAAGGCGGCATGTTCCGCAGACTTTTCAACCCCGCCAAAGTCCAAGCGGGTGATCAAGCCGCATTTGACCTCATGGTCAAACTCGATGAGAACGCAGAAGCCACACGTGTTGTCTCTCGAATACTCGAAGGCGCCGGTACCGCGCATACCCGCCAACAACAAGGTGTTGCAGTATTACCCGGGATCCACGGAACAGGGGAGCGCTATATAGAACACGCGCAACACCTGCTCGCCACAGCTCTAGACCTGACACACCCCAGCTTTGACACCTGGGACGGTGCAACCCTTGCTCAGGCGCGCCGGGTAGTCCAACGCTATGCCCAAGATCCCAACTCGGAATATCGACTCAAGGCAGAAGCTGAAAAGCTCCTGGGATCCATCAATGAGCTCCGCGTTCAGATACTTCTAGAACAACTCCCCATTGATGCGCTCCGCACTGTCACTGATCACAGGCTTCGCTTCGGATCACTTGAGTCCATTCGGGTAGTAACTGTTGCCGATGTGCTGAAAACCCACACGTCCATCCTCACCACTGTGCAAGGTATTGGCCAGCAAACCGCACAACGCATGAAAGCGGCAGCTGAAACCCTGAAACAAGAAGCACTGAGCCGACAACACACCTCCACTATCGGTGAAGAACCCACCACGCCCGCCATGCGTTTGATAAACGTGCTGGCCCGCTTTGATCAAACCGAAGCCATCACGCCCGAAGAACGCGCTCGCCGCAGCCGTGTCATTGACTATGTAGAACACATCCCACCAAGCATTGATCCCTATATCGTCATCAACCCAGCAACTGAGGACTTCAACCACTTCACCGATGATCTGCGGTGGGTAGATGCCAACCCCAACCTCTTCCACCCACAAACAATCACCACCCCACCCGCAGACATCTGGGATGACTACCTCACCCGCCCAGCGCACTACCAAGGCTTGCTCTCCACACTGCTGGGCAGAGACATCGAGGGCGCCGATGAACTCCTCGACGCCACTACCCTCCAAAAAATTAGAGAACTCACCCTTAACAAAACTCACATCACCGACCTGCACCTCCGCGGATACCAATCCTTCGGCGCACGTTTTGCCATCATTCAAAAGAAAGTGCTTCTCGGCGATGACATGGGACTCGGCAAAACAGTCCAAGCCATCTCCACCGCAGCACACCTGAGCGCCACGGAAAAAGACTTCCGCACCCTCGTCGTCGTACCCGCCTCCGTCATCGTCAACTGGACACGCGAATGCACCCGCTTTACCAACCTCCCGGTATTCATCGCCCACGGAGACAACAAACAACAGGCGATCAACGCGTGGTCAGAAACCAACGGCATTGCGGTCTGCACCTACGACGGCGTTCGCGCTATGGACATTCCCTCGCCAGGCTTGGTGATTGCTGATGAAGCGCACATGATTAAAAACCCGGCGACCAAACGCACTCAAGCCTTGCGCCGACTCATTGATGCCGCGCCTTACGCCTTGTTGATGACAGGTACGCCACTGGAAAACAAGGTAGAGGAATTTGTTAATTTGGTGCGCTATATCCAGCCCGATCTGATTACTCGCGGGATGGCTAAAATGCAGGCGGAGAACTTCCGCGAACGCATTGCGCCCGCGTATTTGCGCAGAAATCAAGCTGATGTGCTTGACGAACTTCCTGAGCGTACCGATTCCATTGATTGGATTGATCTCACTGCAGAAGACCGCAGTGCCTATGATGAACAAGTTCGGCAGGGGAGTTGGATGGGTATGCGCCGCTCTGCCATGCTCTCACCAGCGCCCCGGCGCGCGTCTGCAAAAATGCAACGCATCCTCGAACTTCTTGATGAAGCGGAAGAACATGGCCGCAAAGCGCTCATCTTTACCTATTTCCTCGACGTGCTGGATGAGCTGGAAAACCACCTCGGCGAGCGGGTGGTCGGCCGCATTTCCGGCGAGGTGCCAGCCACCAAGCGCCAAGAGCTTGTCGACGCCTTATCCCAATCGAAGCCTGGCTCCGCCCTCATCGCACAAATTACTGCCGGGGGAGTTGGACTGAATATTCAATCGGCATCTTTGTGTATTATTTGTGAACCCCAAGTAAAGCCCACCATCGAACAACAAGCTGTCGCACGAGTGCACCGCATGGGACAAACCGCCACCGTGCAAGTCCATCGCCTTATCGGTGATGAAACTGCCGATGAACGGATGCTGGTAATCTTGGCAGGCAAGACCCATATCTTTGATGTCTATGCAAGACTTTCTGAAACTGCAGAGATTCCCGATGCTGTGGATATCACCGAATCCCAATTAGCAGCACGTGTTATTGATGAGGAACGCGCACGTTTAGGCATAACAGATAAATAAAAAACCGGCCATCCCATAAGTTGGGTGGCCGGTGATATTGACGGTTGGGGTCAAGCGTCGAAAAGCAATGTTTTAAGCGTCTTGGTATGCGCCTCGCTGGAGGAAATCGCAGGAGCTCATCTGGCCGGTGTTGTAGCCGGCGAGGAAAGCGTCTTTGCGCTGCTGTGAGGAACCGTGGGTCCAGCTCTCTGGATTGACTTCGCCACCGGAGCGCTTTTGAATATTGTCATCGCCCACAGCGCTTGCTGCTGTAAGCGCGGAGTCCAACTCTGATTCAGTGATGGGCTCGAGCATGGCATCCGCGCCCTTATCGGCGTGGTTTGCCCAGATACCTGCGTAGCAATCTGCCTGCAGTTCTATCTTGACCGCGTTAGACTCAGCGCCTGGATCGTTGTAGTTGGACAGGCCGAGGGTGCCTTCCAGGTTTTGAATATGGTGGCCGTACTCATGCGCCACAATGTACATCTGGGCGAGCGGAGCATTTTCCGCACCGAATTGGCGCATCTGCTCAAAGAAAGTCAGATCAAAATAAGCATCTTGGTCAGCAGGGCAATAGAACGGGCCGGTGGCTGCAGAAGCCGCGCCACAACCGGACTGCGTGGTGTTTTGGAAGAGGGACAAGGTTGGTTCAACATATTCGATGCCAGCCTGTGCAGGAAGCACTTCAGCCCACATCTCATTCACGGAGAAGCTGGTGTAGTACAAACGGCAATCATCATTGGTGTTGGCATCTTCACCAGTCTGGCAATGATCAAAATTGCCAGCCTCACCGGATTCCACCTGGCCTTGATCTCCACCGAGGATTTGATCAATCTCGCCTGGGTTTCCACCGAGCAACAAGAAAAGACCAACGATGAGGAGGCCACCGATGCCGCCTCCGACTGCCATACCACGGCCGCCGCCACTTTTGCGGGCGCTTCCGCCTGATCGAGTTACATCTCCACGAAACGTCATGAATGAAATCATGGCACATTAGGTAGTAAAACAGAGCACTTTGCACGTAACAAAATGGAAGCATTTGAAAATCTGCGGACTTATTTAAACCACTCAAGGTTTAAGGCGAACCCAACGGCGGGTACAATGCGTGTGTTGTCTGTTTCTGGACTCAAAACTCGGTCTTTATGCGCTCAATGTGTATTTTTAAGGCTCCAGAAACCTAAGGACTGATCAAATCAAGCGGAAGGACTTCCACCAACGTGCTGCGCACTCATCTCTCAGGCGAGCTTCGTAAAGAAAACGCAGGCCAGTCAGTTACCCTGACCGGCTGGGTCAACCGTCGCCGTGACCACGGTGGCGTGATCTTCATCGATCTTCGCGACCGTACTGGCATTGCCCAGGTTGTTTTCCGTAATGAGGATGTAGCTGAGCGTGCACACGCACTGCGCAGCGAATTCGTCCTTCGTATTACTGGCGTTGTCGAAGAGCGTCCAGAAGGTTCCCAGAACCCTAACTTGGCATCCGGTGACATTGAAGTTTCTGTCACTGAATTCGAGGTACTCAACGAGTCCGCGCCACTTCCATTCCAGATCGAGGATTCCTCCTCTGCTGGTGAAGTCGGCGAAGAGACCCGTTTGAAGTACCGCTACCTGGACCTGCGTCGTCCAGTTCAGGCTAACGCACTGCGCCTGCGCTCTGCTGCGAACAAGGCTGCACGTACCGTGCTGGACAACCACGATTTCACTGAAATCGAGACTCCAACCTTGACTCGCTCCACCCCAGAAGGCGCGCGTGACTTCCTGGTTCCAGCTCGTCTGCGCCCAGGCACTTTCTACGCATTGCCACAGTCCCCACAGCTGTTCAAGCAGCTGCTGCAGGTGGCAGGCATGGAACGCTACTACCAGATCGCTCGTTGCTACCGCGATGAGGATTTCCGTGCAGACCGCCAGCCGGAGTTCACCCAGCTCGACGTAGAAATGTCCTTCGTTGATCAAGACGATGTCATTGCATTAGCTGAGCAGATCCTCACCGAGGTCTGGAAGCTCATCGGATACGAGATCACCTCTCCAATCCCACGCATGACCTACGCAGATGCCATGCGTCGCTACGGCTCTGATAAGCCAGACCTGCGCTTCGACATTGAAATCACCGAGTGCACCGAGTTCTTCCAGGAGACCTCTTTCCGCGTATTCAAGAACGAATACGTCGGTGCAGTTGTCATGAAAGGTGGCGCATCCCAGCCACGTCGTCAGCTTGATGCATGGCAGGACTGGGCAAAGCAGCGTGGCGCAAAGGGCCTTGCATACATCCTCGTTGGCGAAGATGGCGAGCTTGCTGGACCAGTTGCTAAGAACATCACCGAGACAGAGCGCGCTGGCATTGCTGCACACGTTGGCGCAGAGCCAGGCGACTGTATCTTCTTCGCGGCAGGCGATACCAAGTCTTCCCGCGCACTGCTCGGTGCAGCTCGTGGCGAGATCGCCAAGAAGCTTGACCTGATCAAGGAAGGCGACTGGGCTTTCACCTGGATCGTCGATGCTCCAATGTTCGAGCCAGCAGCAGATGCCACCGCATCCGGTGACGTTGCACTGGGTAACTCCAAGTGGACCGCAGTACACCACGCATTCACCTCACCAAAGCCAGAGTTCCTGGACAACTTTGACACCAACCCAGGTGAAGCACTTGCTTATGCATACGACATCGTCTGCAACGGCAACGAAATCGGTGGCGGTTCCATCCGTATCCACCAGCGTGACATCCAGGAACGCGTTTTCGAGGTCATGGGCATCTCCGGCGATGAGGCACGTGAGAAGTTCGGCTTCTTGCTTGACGCTTTCGCATTCGGCGCTCCTCCTCACGGCGGAATCGCATTTGGTTGGGACCGCATTGTCTCCCTGCTGGGTGGCTTCGACTCCATCCGTGACGTCATTGCATTCCCTAAGTCCGGTGGCGGAATTGACCCACTGACTGAAGCTCCTGCCGCTATTACTCCACAGCAGCGTAAGGAAGCCGGAATCGATGCTAAGCCAAAGCCAAAGGCTGAAGCGCAAGCTGAGGCACCTGCGCTTTAAATAGCAAAAGGTAAATAGTAGGGGTGAAGTTATTCAAATCACCCCTACTTTCTATGGTGCTCTGTACCATAGAAAGAGGAAAGTTTAGCTGCCCGGCAATCAAGTTCATTGATTGTTAATCGGGAGTTAGAAGAACAGGTAAACCAAGGGGTCCTGTTCAACGCTTGTTGGCGGATGTAATAAGGAGAAAGCCCATGCTGAGCCACGAAGAAATTGTTGCGATTGCAGAAGACCTGCTGTCTAAGCGCTACGGCGGTGTACAAACACTTTCTGATGTGGAGCAGCTGAGCGGTTCTGGCACCTCAGCAGTGCTGCGCGCTAGAGTGGCAAACTCCCCATTCCTCCAACAGCGTTCCGTCGTCTTAAAATACGTGCCGAGCACTGATGATGTCTTTGATGATTCAGCCTTGCTCCGTGAAATTGTGTCTTATCAATTCACTACCTCTTTATCTGAAGATGTCCGTCCAGGGCCAGTCATTTTGGCGCATGATATTGATCAGCGCATCATTGTGATCTCAGATTCTGGCAACGGCGATACCTTTGCAGAGCTCTTAAACCAGCGCACAGGGGATCAACGCATGCAGATTCTGCGTAACCTTGGACAATCTTTGGGCAGTTTGCATGCCGCTACCGCAGACCGCGAAGATGACTTTAATATTTTGCTCACCCGCATGCTGGCAAAATACCCAGCTACCGCAGAGATGCAGAAAAACCGCGATAGATTACTACCGGCTGCTATCGATGTGGGCAAGAAGATTCTTATTGATGCTGGCGTTGTCGTCCCAGAAGTAGTGGAAGAATTTGCGCGAGTTGCTAAACGTCGCCTGATTACTGGCCGTCACCGTGCTTTTACTCCTTTTGACTTGTCTCCTGACAACATCATTGTCGCTGAGCGCACCCATTTCTTAGACTATGAAGTCGCTGGTTTTAGGGATGCCACCTTTGATGTTGCCTGCGTGATTGCCGGCTTCCCGCAGTTTATTTTCAGCAGCCCTATTTCTGATGATGAAGTTGATGAACTCATCGAAGCGTGGGTCCAAGAAGTGCGAGGAATTTGGCCCAATGTTAACAACGAGGAACGCCTGCAGGCTCGTATTGTGACAGCATTGATCGGCTGGGCATTATCTAGCGTGGCGTTCATGAAGCTTGGTTCCATTAGCGGCATGCTGAACCTGCTACATGTCTCTGAAGACGGAAGCACTACGCTTGATCTTTCTAATCTTGATGGCTTAATAGTTCAGGGACCTATTGAAGACGATGTGTTGATTCAGCAGGATCTACATGAAACTTTTGAAGCTTTGCAAAGATTCGCTGCTCGTGGCTTGGATGCACGTTTCCCAGAAGTTGCTCGCTTCGCAGATGATGCCGTGCGCCTGTTTATTAAACGGGACTAGTTAAATGGGATTAGGCAAGAGCTAGTTGCTTGGGTTTTTAGTCCAAGCGACTAACCTGTCCACTATGGCCCAGGATTCACTTTTTGACACACCCGAAACACCGGGATCCGCAGGCAACTCCAGCAGCGTGAGTAATTCAAAAGCTGCTGCGCAGTATTTCCACCCAGGCGGACATGCTCCGCTTGCGGCTCGTATGCGGCCTCGGCATTTAGATGAGGTTGTTGGACAGCAACATTTATTGGGGCAGGGGCGACCATTGCGTCGGCTCATCGAGGGATCAGGAGATGCCTCGGTTATTTTGTATGGCCCTCCAGGTACGGGAAAAACCACCATTGCGTCGCTGATTTCTGCAGCAGCTGGTGATCGTTTTGTGGCAATGTCCGCGCTGTCTTCTGGAGTAAAAGAAGTCCGCGCTGTCATTGAGCGTGCTCGTTTGGACCTTCAATTAGGCCAACGCACTGTGTTGTTTATCGATGAGGTTCACAGGTTTTCCAAAACTCAGCAAGATGCTTTGTTATCTGCAGTGGAAAACCGGATAGTTTTACTTGTCGCCGCAACTACAGAAAATCCTTCTTTCTCAGTGGTTTCTCCGTTGCTGTCGCGCTCGTTGATACTTCAATTGGAATCATTGAGCGATGAAGATATTAAAACTGTGCTCACCAAAGCTTTAGAAGATGAACGGGGCTTGGCTGGGCGCATCACTGCATCGGATGAAGCAATTGATCAGCTGGTACTTCTTGCCGGGGGAGATGCGCGCCGTGGTTTGACCTATATTGAAGCCGCGGCAGAAGCAGTGGGTGATGGCGATGAGCTAGACATTGAGACAGTGATGGCCAATGTTAACCGGGCAGTGGTGCGCTATGACCGTGATGGTGATCAGCATTATGACGTGGTCAGTGCCTGGATTAAATCTATTAGAGGCTCAGATGTGGATGCAGCTTTGCACTATTTAGCCCGCATGATCGATGCGGGTGAGGATCCACGGTTTATTGCTCGCCGCTTGGTGGTGCATTCCAGTGAAGATATTGGCATGGCTGATCCCACCGCTATGCAAGTAGCCATTGCAGCTGCTCAAGCTGTGCAATTAATTGGTATGCCGGAAGCTCGCATCAACTTGGCGCAGGCAACAATCCATTTGGCGCTTGCCCCTAAATCAAATGCCGTGATTACCGCGATGGATGCTGCGTTAAGCGATGTGAAACAGGGGCATATTGGCACTGTTCCTGCTCATTTGCGGGATGGGCATTATGAAGGTGCTAAAAAATTGGGCAATGCTGTGGGATATCTCTATCCGCATGATGATTCCAGGGGAGTGGTACGCCAGGAATACCTCCCTGAAGAGCTGCGTGACCGAGTGTATTATCAGCCCACATCCCACGGCGGAGAAAAGCGGATTACAGAGTATATTGGAAGACTCCGCCGCATAATCCGTGGTACCAAGTAACCCGGGTTGCTCAACGCCTAGTGATGGCGGGTAAAGTTACCAACAGACCAATTTAGGCGTGTGTTTTTTGCATGCGCTAAAACAATTCGAGAAGTTCTAAGGCAGGATACCGCTGTGCAGACCCATGAGATCAGGGAGCGTTTCACCAATCACTTCGTCAATGCCGGCCACCAGGCGGTACCTAGTGCGTCACTGATTCTCGATGACCCTAACCTGCTCTTCGTGAACGCAGGTATGGTTCCGTTCAAGCCATATTTCTTGGGACAACAAACCCCACCTTTTGCTAACGGCACCGCTACCTCTATCCAGAAGTGCGTCCGTACCCTGGATATTGAAGAAGTGGGCATCACCACCCGTCACAACACTTTCTTCCAGATGGCAGGTAACTTCTCCTTCGGCCAGTACTTCAAGGAGGGCGCTATTGCTCATGCTTGGGGTTTGCTGACCAACTCTGTTGACAAGGGCGGCTATGGCCTAGATCCAGAGCGCCTGTGGGTCACTGTTTACCTTGATGATGACGAGGCAGCAGAGATCTGGGAGAAGAAGATCGGTGTCCCAGCAGAGCGCATTCAGCGTTTGGACATGGCTGATAACTACTGGTCCATGGGTGTTCCAGGACCGTGTGGCCCATGCTCTGAGATCTACTATGACCGTGGCGAGAAGTACGGTAAAGAAGGTGGCCCAGCTGCTGATGATAACCGTTACCTGGAGATCTGGAACTTGGTCTTCATGGAAAAGGAACGCGGCCAGGGTATCAGCAAGGATAACTTTGAAATCCTTGGTGATCTGCCAAAGAAGAACATCGACACCGGCATGGGTGTGGAGCGCGTAGCGTGCATTTTGCAGGGCGTAGAAAACGTCTACGAAACTGACCTGCTGCGCCCAGTCATCGATGTGGCACAGGCACTGACCGGCACCAAGTACGGTTCCGATAACGTTGCAGATATCCGTTTCCGCGTGATCGCTGACCATTCCCGAACTGGCATGATGCTTATTCTGGATGGCGTTACTCCAGGCAACGAAGGCCGCGGTTATATCCTGCGCCGTTTGATCCGCCGTATTATCCGTTCTGCACGCCTGCTCGGTGCAACCGGTGAGACCATGGAGCAGTTCATGAACACGATCATGGACACCATGACTCCGTCTTACCCAGAAATCGCCGAGAACCGTGAGCGCATCATGCGCGTTGCAGTGACTGAAGAGCGTGCGTTCTTGAAGACTCTGGTCTCCGGTACCCATCTGTTCGAAGAAGCAGCAACCTCCATCAAGGCTGCAGGTTCTACCACTGTTGCTGGTGCACAGGCATTCGCACTGCACGATACCTACGGCTTCCCAATTGATCTGACTTTGGAAATGGCGGCAGAAGCTGGCCTTGAGGTCGATGTTGAGGGCTTTGACTCCCTCATGTCGCAGCAGCGTTCCCGCGCTAAGGCTGATAGCCAGGCAAAGAAGCACGGACACGCTGACTTGAGCATCTACCGCGAATGGGTTGATAACAACCCAACTGTCTTCACTGGTTTTGAGGAATTGGATTCCCAGTCCAAGGTGCTTGGTTTGCTTGCTGATGGCGCTAAGATTTCTGAGGCTAGGCAAGGCCAAGAGGTTGAGGTTATCCTTGATCACTCACCAATGTATGCAGAATCTGGTGGACAGCTAGGCGATCGCGGTCAGATCCTTCTTGGTGAGACCGTGTTGGATGTCCACGATGTACAGAAGATCGGCAAGAAGCTGTGGGTGCACAAGGCTCTTGTGGCAAACGGTGGACTCGCGGTTGGTGATGAAGTAGTAGCAAGCGTCGATAAGCAATGGCGCCATGCTGCACGCCAGGCACACACCGCAACCCACTTGATCCATGCCGCTTTGCGGCAGGTTCTTGGACCAACTGCGGTGCAGGCTGGTTCCATGAATAAGCCAGGCTACCTGCGTTTTGACTTCAACTACACTGATCAGCTGACTCCAGCACAGGTGGAGCAGATTCAGGCCATCACCAATGAGGCTGTGGATACTGACTGGGCTGTCAACACCATGGAAACCTCCCTCGAAGAGGCCAAGGCAATGGGTGCTATGGCACTGTTCGGCGAAAACTACGGCAGCACCGTGCGCATGGTGGAAATCGGTGGACCATTCTCCATGGAACTTTGTGGTGGTACCCACGTGGATCACTCTTCTCAGATTGGTCCAGTAACACTGTTGGGCGAGTCTTCTATTGGTTCTGGTGTCCGCCGCATCGAGGCTTACTCCGGCCTGAACTCCTTCAACTACCTCTCCAAGGAGCGTGCGTTGGCAGAAGGTCTGGCAAGCTCCCTGAAGGCTTCTTCTGATGAGCTTCCCGAGCGCGTTGCTGCATTGGTAGACAAGCTCAAGGCTGCAGAGAAGGAAATTGAAGCTCTGCACCGCCAGCAGCTGATGGCACAGACCGCTGATCTTTTGAACAACGCTCAAGACATCTCTGGTGTGAGCACTTTGCTGCTGCGCGTCAAGGACAACACCAACGCTGGTGACCTGCGCACCATCGCAACCACCTTGAAGGATAAGCTCGGTGCCCGCGAGGGCGTTGTGGTGCTTGCTTCCGATAACGCTGGCAAGGTCCCATTTGTTGTAGCAGCTACCAAGGCAGCTGTGGCAAAGGGCGCTCACTCCGGCAACTTGGTTAAGCTCATTGGCTCCTACATCGACGGACGTGGCGGCGGTAAGGCTGATCTTGCTCAAGGCTCCGGCGCTACCATTGCAGGTTTGGAAGCTGGCTTTGGTGCAGTCCGTGCTGAGATCGAAGCACTATAATCACCGAGATTAATTTCGGTTGATCTTTACATGGCCGGGGTTCTCTCATTCAGAGAATCCCGGCATTGTAGGCTTTAGAGCCAATCGTACTGATTGCGTTAATCAATCACGCTCAGACGTGTCTTCGCCCCATTGTCTAGGCTTAAAGGCTAAATTTGTCTTTGTGCGTTGCAACACATAATTTACTTAACCAGTTTTTAATGAAAGGCTAGCGAATTTTATATGAAGGTCTCCGCCGATATACCCGGTCACGCTGATCCAGGCCCAGGCCGGCGCCTTGGTTTAGATGTCGGTACCGTGCGTATCGGTGTGGCAGCTTCTGATCGTGATGCCCGCCTCGCTATGCCCGTGGAGACAGTGCCTCGGGAAACTGGTTTCAAAGGCCCAGATTTGGCCGATGTTGATCGGTTGATTGAACTGGTTGAACAGTACAACGCTGTAGAAGTCATCGTAGGTTTACCCACAGACCTGCAAGGAAATGGTTCCGCCAGCGTAAAACATGCAAAAGAGATCGCGTTTCGTGTGCGTCGCCGCCTCAAAAATGCTGGAAAAAATATTCCGGTAAGGCTTGGCGACGAACGCCTCACCACCGTTGTAGCTACGCAAGCCTTGCGCGCATCAGGGGTAAGCGAAAAAGCAGGACGCAAAGTCATTGATCAAGCTGCCGCTGTAGAAATCCTCCAAACGTGGCTGGATGCTCGTACTCGAGTAACGGAACCTGAATCCACAGACACCATAGATTTCGACGAGAAGGGAAACTTCCCAGGATGACTCAAATCCGAAACCGCCGGATGGAACCCGTCTATGTAAAGCGACGCCAACGGTTTATCTCCGTGACTATCGCTTCACTTATTCTTATCATTGGCGCCATCATTTACATCGGTGTAGCAACATCAAACCGCACCCCACATGACTATGAGGGCGCAGGTAACGGCGTAATCCAATTGGTGGAAATCCCTGAAGGTTCCTCAATCTCACAACTTGGACCAGAGCTGGAAGAACGCGATATCGTAGCCACCAACTCGGCTTTCCAAACTGCGGCCAATAATAACCCGAATGCAGGCAGCGTCCAGCCGGGATTTTACCGTTTGCAAGAACAAATGAATGCTGCCGCCGCGGTTTCAGCTTTGCTTGATCCAAATAATCAAGTGGATTTGCTTGATATCCACGGTGGCGCAACATTGATGGATGTCACTGTGGTCGGCGGAAGCACTCGTCTTGGTGTGTACTCCCAAATTACCGCAGTAACATGCACAGAAGGTTCTGCTAACTGCATTACAGTTGAGGATCTTCAGCAGGTTGCATCCACCGTTCCACCAGCACAATTGGGTGTTCCGGAGTGGGCAATCGCAGCAGTAGAAGCACGTGGAAATGATCCAAAACGCCTTGAAGGCCTGATCATGCCTGGTCGTTACGTGGTCGATCCAAGCAATGATGCGCAGGCAATTCTGACTGATCTGATTACGCGTTCCGCGCAACATTTCACTGATACTGATATCACTGGTCGCGCCGATGCGATTGGCCTAACGCCTTATGAATTGCTTACTGCAGCCTCCTTGATTGAGCGCGAAGCACCAGCAGGCGATTTTGACAAGGTTGCTCGTGTGATCTTGAACCGCCTTGCAGAGCCAATGCAGATTCAGTTCGACTCCACTGTGAACTACGGACTCTCGGAGCAAGAAGTTGCCACCACCGACGAGGACCGCCAAACAGTCACCCCATGGAACACCTACGCCATGGACGGATTGCCACATACCCCAATTGCCGCGGTCTCCACTGAGGCACTTCAAGCCATGGAAAACCCAGCTGAAGGAAATTGGCTGTACTTTGTCACCATTGATACTGATGGCACCACCGTATTCAATGACACCTTTGAACAACATGAAGAGGACATTGCACACGCACTCAACAGTGGTGTTCTCGATAGCAACCGATAGAGATTAAAGGATAGAAATTGGGCTCTCATATTACGCACCGGGCAGCAGTTCTGGGTTCTCCCATTGAACACTCCAAATCACCAGTCCTGCATAATGCAGGCTATGTGGCACTCGGATTAGATCAGTGGGCATATGATCGCTTCGAATGCACAGAAGAGATGCTTGAGGGCATTGTCTCCGGTGTAGATGAGAGCTACCGCGGGTTTTCGGTCACCATGCCGGCAAAGTTCGCAGCCTTGAATTTTGCAGATGTGGTCACCGACCGTGCACGTGCCATCGGATCCGCCAACACCTTGGTGCGCACCGATGAAGGCTGGCGCGCAGATAACACCGATGTTGATGGCATCAAAGGGGCCCTAGGCGAGTTGCTGGATGGCACTTCCCTTAACGGAAAGTACGCCGTAGTCATCGGCTCCGGCGGCACCGCCCGCCCCGCCATCTGGACCCTTATCGAAGCAGGGGTTGCACATATCACGGTGCTTAACCGCTCAGATCGCACCAGCGAACTACAAGCGCTTTTCGACGCCACCCCCACCACATTGTCTTACGCCCCCATCAGCGCAGCCCCCACAAATGCCGATGTGGTGATCTCAACTGTTCCATCATCAGCTATTGCAGGCCACGAACAGAGCTTGGCAATCGCTCCAGTCCTCGATGTGATTTATGATCCATGGCCAACCCCATTGGTCGAAACCACCCGCGCTGCTGGCTTCCCAGCAGTCGGCGGACACGTGATGTTGGCACACCAATCTTATGGTCAATTTGAGCAATACACCGGCAAAGAAGCACCACGCGATGCCATGCGAAAAGCACTAGAGGAATCTTTGAGCATCTCGGACTAGCTGTCTGCTTTTAGTGTTTGGTTCTTCGCGGGGCTTTAGTGATCTGGGGATTCGCGGGACTTTAAGTTCGACTTCGCCCTTTCGACTTCTCGAGCTCAACTTCTCATATTCGACTTCACTATGGTTTTCGAAAAACCCGACTGAAGTCGACCACGAGAAGTCGAAGGTAAGAAGTCGTTGTTGTGAAGTCGCTCTTTAGTTTTTGCCCAGACCTCTACACTTTCCTTGTGAAACGCAGATGTATGTCTTCGCCAAGATCAAAACGATCCACCTGGACACCGTAAACCGGTTCTAAATGTTCTGGTGTCAAGACTTCAGAAGGGGAGCCTTGAGTGACCACTTTTCCGTTATCCAACAAGATAATGTGATCGCTGTAGGTGGCGGCAAGATTGAGATCGTGAAGGACAATCACAGCACTGGTGGCAAGTTCGCGGATGAGATGTAGCACCTCGTGTTGGTAGCGGATGTCTAGGTGGTTGGTGGGCTCATCAAGCAAAATGTGTGTGGCATCTTGTACTAGGGCACGGGCAATGAGCACGCGTTGACGTTCGCCGCCGGAAAGTGCAGCAAATTGTCGGTTGGCTAAATGCAGGGCGCCGACACGAAGGAGCGCTTCTTTTACTAACCGTTGATCTTCTTCAGATTGGCCCGCAAACATCTTTTGGTGGGGGAGCCTGCCCAATAACACCAGATCAGCCACTGTCATGGGCAGATCGGAATCATGTTCTTGGATAACTACCGCCATTTTTCTTGCGATCTCTTTGCGATGAATCCGAGCAAGCTCCACACCATCAACCTGTATGTCTCCTTCTGTTGGGCGCAGTGCACCATAGAGGGTGCGCAACAGCGTGGTTTTGCCGCTGCCGTTTGGGCCAACTAAACTGACGGTTCCTTTTTCAGGAAGAAGCAGGGAGACGCCATCAATAACCACGGAGTCGCCGAAGCTGTGGTACAGATTCGTTGCTTTAATCATGGATGCGTTTCTACAAAGTTAATAACCTGCTCAAAGCCATCAACAGCCAGGGGAGTTGGGGGTTCTGCAAAATTCATCAGCATGGGCAAAACTTTGCCTTCCTGTAGAGCGCTAAGCGCCGCAGAGCCTTGTAGATGTCCTATTTCTGCCACGACATCTGCGGGATCGCCATCACTGTGCAGCACAATGATGTAATCAGGGTTTCTAGCAATTAGTTCTTCTGCAGTGACTTCAAAAATACGCTCGGATTGAGTATCAAAAACATTGTGTAATCCAGCTTTTTCCACCACCGGATTAGCCATAGATCCGCGTCCGTAGGCATAGGTGACACCTCCTCCGATGGTGGGGTAGAGAACTGCCACGGTTTTATCGGAATCAATCACGCGTGCCTCTAAATCTGCTACTCGGATTTGAAGTTCAGCCACATATGCGTCTGCTTCGGTAGAACGATCAAAGACAGTTCCATAGGTGGAAATTTGAGACCAGACATCATCAAAACTCACATCACCTGTGAGGGCACCACAGAAAACTGGTTCTTCTAGAACTGGAACGTTGGATGCCGCCATGGACGCTCGATTGATGGTGTCTGTTTCACCTAGAACGATATCTGGATTGGCAGCAACGACGATTTCTTTGGAGATAAGTACATGTCCACTGGCATCGATTTTATCGGATAACGTGGGAATTTTTTCCACACGTTTTTCCAATTCAGCATCGTAATATCCTTGTGGAAAGGCACCTGCTTTTGCCACGACTTGGTCAAGCACCCCCAAGGCATCAAGGGTGGGTACGGCTGCGCTTTTCATCAGTGCAATATGTTCTGGCGCCTGATCAAAGGTATAAGAGTTTCCGCAGTTTTCAACCTCAATGCCTTGACCTGACATGTGTGGGGCAGGGGCAGTTTCTGTGCCACAAGATGTTAACCCAAGTGCTAGAAGGACAGCTAAGGGCGAGAGAAATTTACGCATGTTTCCTTTTCTAAAAAACTTAAGCAGAGTGCATGCGGCGGACCAAGATCAACAAAAAAGGTGCGCCGATGAGTGCGGTGATAATGCCGATGGGGATTTCCTGTGGAGCAAGAAGTGTGCGTGCTGCGATATCTGCCCAAATAAGCAAGATCGCACCCATAATTGCGGAAATCGGAAGCATGAGACGGTGTTTCCCGCCGACAAGCCGCCTGGCTAAATGGGGGATCACGAGGCCAATGAATCCGATACTGCCAGCCATCGCAACGATGGATCCAACAAGCAAACAGGATGCGATGAGAAGGAAAATGCGCAGCCGGTCTGGGGAAATTCCTAGGGTTAGTGCTGTTTCATCACCGGAGTTTAACGCGTCTAGTTGTGGTCCCATCAGCATGAGCAAGGCCAAGGTAAGTCCCACGATGATAAAGATAATCGCCATCGGACCATTCCAAGCTGCCAATCCTAAAGATCCCAATAGCCAAAACATGACAGAGCGGCTACCTTCGGCGGAATCTGAGGAGAAAATCAAAAAGCTGGTGGCAGCAGAGAGCATATAGCCAATAGTGACACCAGACATCAGCAGTCGTGTGGAAGAAATGCGGCCTGCTGATTTAGCCACGAAAAAGATCAGTGCAGAGGCCACCAGTGCACCTAAAAATGCACTGCCTTGTAGAGCATAGTCGCCGAATCCTGCTCCGACGCCGAACAGAAGTGCTGCCGCAGCGCCACAGCTTGCGCCGGAATTTACGCCAAGAATATAGGGATCTGCCAGCATATTGCGTACGAGTACCTGCATGATTGCGCCAGCTATAGCCAGCCCTGCTCCCACGGCTGCGGCCAACATCACTCGGGGAGTGCGAATATCCCAAATGATGGCATCTAAAGAAACTGCATGTGCACCGTTGAGAGGGCTGCCAAATAGGTGGTGGCTAATCACAGTCCAGGTAGATGTTGCTGAGGTGCCAGTGGCACCAATGAGAACTCCGCAGAACATGGAGAAAAGCAGCACTACGCTGAGTGCCAGTGTCCAGTTAATTGCCCTACGCCGACTAGTATTGAGTCCAAGTTCGTGGAAGCTCGTGTGGGTGCCACGCTGTTTGCGTGCCGTGTGAAGCATGAGAAAACACTAACACTCAAATGATTGTTTGACTATTAGCGAAAGAGATTACTTATGGAGCACCAGTCTCATCTCCTGCAGCTTGCTGATGAGTGGGCGCCAAAATTCAAATTGCTGGGCGATCGCACACGATTGCGTCTCCTGCTGGCACTGCACTATCACGGTCCCGGAGAAGCGACTGTCTCGGAGCTTGCCGGAGCCGTCGGAGTTACCCTGCCCACGGCATCCGCCGCGCTGCAACTGCTTGCAGAAAACGGCGTGGTGGAGTCCTTCAAGGAAGGGCGCGTAACAAGGTACAAGCTTGTCGACGCCACAACCCACACGTTGCTTCATCAGCTTGGGGGCACCCACCGCCATTGAGGGAACCAAACCGTGTGTTGGCCAGTCAAACTACATATGGGGATTTTTATAGTGGGGTTATGGTGCGTGATTTTAAGTATTTATGACATCAGACAGCGACGGTTACCAGATTTTCTCACCCTGCCTGGAGCAGCAGTGATTACCCTCTGGGCCTTGGTGGTTGATCCAACGTGGATTCTGGGCGGGCTGTTGTGGGCCGGAATTTATTTTGTAACCGCCGTATTAGTTGGAGGTATAGGTGGGGGAGATATTAAATTCGCGCTCGGATTAGGCACGGTAGTGATGTCTTGGGGGATATCAGCAGTCTTCTTCACAATTGTGGGTGCATCACTAATCTCTGCCCTTGTCAGTGCGATTTTGGTAATCATGGGAAAGATTAAGCGACCTGGTTCTGTTCCCCATGGGCCAAGCATGGTTGTGGCGAGTGCGTGTGCCCTTGTTATTTGTGGATAGATTTTGGTAGTTAGCTGTTCTTAAGCAGGTTCCCTCGATAGCCTGGTCTGGTAATGCAACAACCCCAAGCCATGTGCTTGGGGTTGTTGCATCGATCTATATTGATGCGGTCTGAGATTAGAAAAAACGTCTTCGCTGGGTTATGATGAAATCATCACGACTGGCCGTCATTCCCGATAAGGGGAGGCGGCCAGTTCTCTTTCTATACTGGCAAGATGGCTAGCACATATAATAAACCGTTTCTCGATATAGACAGTTAGCTCGATCGTTTGCGTGAGCGCGGCATGATATTTTCGGACCAGGAGCGAGCCTATCGAGAATTGCAAGCAATTGGATATTACCGCTTATCTGGTTATTGGTATCCGTTTCGAAAATGGCCAAAAGAAGTAGGGGAAGCACGTCCGTCAGATTTTTTGAAGGCACAACTCTCGATGAAGTACTCAAAATCTATCGTTTTGATGAGCGTCTACGTGCAGAAGTACTTCATGCTATTTCTCAAATAGAAGTGGCCATACGATTTCGAATTGGACACCTTCTCGGACGACGAGGGCCATTTGCGCATAATGATGGTACCCAATTAGATCCTGACTGGATTCAGAAGAAGTCTTGAGAATCGAATAACCCTAATTGTTCAGCAGGCTGTGAGTGGTGCGAGAGTGACCATGAACAATGGATGCGGAAGCAAGCTCGAAATGAGTCTATTTCGAGTGAGGCGTTTATCGCGCATTTTAACTCCCACTACGGGAAACAATTGCCGGTGTGGACCGCTACGGAAACCATGACTTTCGGTCACCTTAATCGCCTTTTTAGTGCTATGACGCAGCGGGATCGCCAACAGATCGCAGTTGATTTCGACGTTTATCAAGAAGGCGGAAATGGCGATGCCCATGCTTTTTCAAGTTGGTTAGAACATTTACGCCAGACTCGCAACTACTGCGCCCATCATGCTCGGCTGTGGAATCGAAACCACACGGCTCCCCTCGCGGCTCCGAATACGGTCAACGAGATGAACCATCTCCAAGGTGCAGAAGTGGTGGATGCTGGAACTCGCTCCATTTCACGAGCGGCCAGCCGTCTTTACGGAACTCTCGTGCTTATTGCATATCTGCTTGCGCGTATCGATTACTCGAATGAAACACGCAACAGAATCCTCACGCTGGTTACGAACTTTGCGGCGGAACGGCCCAACCGGTTAAAGTCAATGGGTTTTCCAGATGGGTGGGAGAATCAAGATATCTGGCAAAGTAATTATGTAAGAAACGAGGAACTGACCCGTCAGGCAGATATGTTGCGCGATGTTGATCTGCTGTACACCTCAGATGCTGCTAATACGCTTCAGTGTAAAGAAAGCGATCGTGAGCGTCGGGGGTTATTAAATTATTATCGCAAAAATGGTGCTGTATTATCCGTTCCGGGAACTCAAGCTTATCGCTACCCGTCGTTCCAGTTTGATATGCAAAGCGGAAATCTCTTCCCAGATGTGATCATCGTTAACCGACGGTTGTTGAATGGGGGTCAGGCTTCAGAGGCGGATCGGTGGAACGCACTGAACTGGTGGACTACTCCGAAGAGCTTCATACCTGGAGACCTCAGCCCACGAAAGGCGTTTGAGGAGGGAGTCCTTACTCGGGAAGTCATCGATAATCTGCTCGACCCGAGAGATGATGAATAGATTTTTAGCGAGCCAACTATGCCTACAGGTTTTATAAAGAAATTTCATAGAAATTATTTTGGGGAATGCTTCTGTGAAAAATGAGGGGATAGGGGTCAGGTCACTACCAGTGAATTGAATTTCCAAGACTACTAACAACGTATTTGCCTCGGAGGACAACGAAGCCTTCTTCGTTGGAGAGATCTGCACCAAGGTCGGCCAAATTAGATATAAATATTATGATGGATATATAATGGACACTTGCCCAAAGATTGCGGGGGTATCAGCCAGCATTGCGCCCGAGATTTTGAAACCTAGAACAGTCCACAGGCTTGATATTCAGTGCTTGTTTATGCAAGACATTTCCTTCTGTCTATAGCTCCATCAATGGCGGTTTCCGAAGTGAAGGTTGAATCTGAAACACAGCGCTGAAATGTCTTATTTATCTATCATCGTGGGATCATTGATAATTTCTGTCCTACTCTGTGGAATATTTTTGTGGGGAAAATTGGGGAGTGGGGTTAAATTAATTCCCGGGGACTTAACAAAAGTTATTGTTTCTACCTGCGCGTTTGGTGCTTTTAGGCGTCGAAAAGCAATTTTTTAACGCTCTTGAGGAGGGCTGGATACAGTATCTTTGGCCTTTCGTGCGATAATGCTATGCATGCTTCGATGGACTACAGCAGGTGAATCCCACGGCCAGGCGTTAATTGCCACAGTTGAGCACATGCCAGCAGGCGTGCCCGTGACTAAAGATGAGGTCACGTATCAACTGGCGCGTCGCCGTCTCGGTTATGGACGCGGTGCCCGAATGAAGTTTGAGCAAGATGAACTGTCTTTCCTCACCGGCATCCGCCACAGCCTTACTTTGGGCAGCCCCATTGCCATCATGATTGGCAACACTGAGTGGGATAAGTGGACCACCATCATGTCCTCTGATGCTTTGGACATGGAGGATCCGGATAACGTTGCAGCGATGTCTTCTGGACGTGGTGCAAAACTTACCCGCCCACGACCTGGACATGCTGATTTCTCCGGCATGCTTAAGTACGGCTTTGATGATGCCCGCAATGTGCTGGAGCGTTCCTCTGCCCGTGAAACTGCAGCTCGGGTAGCGGCAGCAACTGTTGCGCGCTCTTTCCTCCGTGAAACTCTTGGCGTGGAAGTGCTCTCCCATGTCATCTCAATCGGTGCATCTGAGCCATACGCCGGTGCGGAACCTACCTTTGCCGATATCCAGGCAATTGATGATTCTCCAGTGCGTGCGTTTGGCAAGGATGCTGAAGAATCCATGATCAAGGAAATCGAATCGGCGAAGAAGTCCGGCGATACCCTTGGCGGCATCGTGGAAGTTATCGTCGAAGGCCTGCCAATCGGCCTTGGTTCCCATATTTCTGGCGAAGATCGCCTTGATGCACAAATCGCAGCAGCGCTCATGGGCATTCAAGCAATCAAGGGCGTTGAAATCGGTGACGGTTTTGAAGAGGCACGTCGACGTGGCTCTGAAGCGCACGATGAAATGTTCTTGGATGACAACGGCGTCTACCGCAATACCAACCGTGCAGGTGGCCTTGAAGGCGGCATGACCAACGGCGAAACCTTGCGAGTACGCGCTGGCATGAAGCCTATTTCCACAGTGCCCCGTGCACTGAAGACTGTGGATCTGTCCAACGGTAAAGCTGCAACTGGTATCCATCAGCGTTCTGATGTGTGTGCAGTTCCTGCTGCCGGTGTGGTTGCAGAAGCAATGGTTGCTCTCGTACTTGCTCGCGCAGTGCTGCAGAAGTTTGGTGGCGATTCACTCGCGGAGACAAAATCCAATATTGCCAATTACCTTAAAGGTATTGAGCAGCGGATGAAGTTTGAGGCTTTAGAGGATGGAGCGTAATGAAGTGAATGATCAGATTCATTCTGAACATCAACTAGATGATACTTCTTCATGCTCACGTCCCATCGTCGTGTTGGTGGGCTTGCCAGGAGCTGGCAAATCCACCATTGGGCGTCGATTAGCGCGCGCCCTAAACACTGATCTCGTTGACTCTGATGAATTGATTGAGGACGCCACTGGGAAAGCCTGTGGCGCCGTCTTCAGTGAACTCGGCGAGCCTGCATTCCGCGAGCTTGAGGCCGTGCACGTGGCGGAAGCTCTGAAATCAAACGGAGTAGTCAGCCTGGGCGGTGGAGCTGTGTTGACGGAATCTACCCGCGCACTGCTCCAGGGCCATGATGTGGTGTGGATTGATGTTCCTGTTGAAGAAGGTATCCGACGCACAGCCAATGAGCGTTCACGGCCTGTTCTGCAAGCTGTCAACCCAGCAGAGCATTACCGAAACCTGGTGAAAGTCCGCACCCCGTTGTATGAAGAGGTTGCTACTTACCGACTACGCACCAACAACCGCAGCCCTCAACAAGTCGTTGCCGCGGTTTTGCATCACCTAGAAATTGATTAATTAAACCGGGCTGTCCATATTCAACATGGGCGGCCCGGTTTTGTACTATAAGAAAGGCATCACCCCAATGAGTTCAGCGCAGATCTTCAACACCGTTCATGTCAATGGAGCTTCTCCTTATGATGTGCATATTGGTTCCAACCTCAATGCTCTTATCGTGGAGCGCGCAGCTTCATCAGGTGCGGAGCAAGTAGCTATTTTGCACCAGCCGAGCATGGATGCTATTGCTGCTGATTTGGAAACTGCACTAGTTGCTGCAGGGCTGAAAGTCTTGCACCTTAACGTTCCTGATGCGGAAAATGGAAAATCGCTTGAAGTAGCAGGCGAGTGCTGGGATCAATTGGGCAATGCGACTTTTGGTCGCCGCGATATCGTCATCGGGCTCGGTGGCGGTGCAGCAACTGACCTAGCTGGATTTGTCGCTGCTGCATGGATGCGTGGCGTGCGTGTTATCCAGGTTCCAACTACCTTGCTAGCCATGGTTGATGCAGCAGTCGGCGGAAAGACTGGCATTAACACTGCAGCAGGAAAAAACCTCGTGGGTGCCTTCCACGAGCCTGATGCTGTGTTCATTGACACTGATCGTCTGGCTACTTTGCCAGACGCGGAGATCATTGCGGGTTCTGCAGAAATCATCAAAACTGGTTTCATCGCTGATCCAGAAATTCTGCGCCTCTACGAATCCGATCCTGCAGCCTGCCTGAAAAAGGAGATCGAAGGTTCGCATTTGCCGGAACTTATTTGGCGTTCTGTCACCGTGAAAGGCTCCGTTGTCGGCCAGGACCTGAAAGAATCCAGCCTGCGCGAAATCCTCAACTACGGACACACCTTCGCCCACGCCGTAGAATTGCGCGAAAACTTCCGCTGGCGTCACGGCAATGCAGTGGCCGTAGGCATGATGTTCATCGCTCACCTCTCCCACCAGCTTGAGCTTATCGACGCGCCTCTCCTGGAGCGCCACCGCGCAATCCTGGCGGCTATCGGTCTGCCGACCTCTTACGAAGGTGGCGCCTTCGATGAACTATATGAGGGCATGACCCGCGATAAGAAGAACCGCGATGGCAATATTCGCTTTGTCGCATTGACTGAGGTGGGCGAAGTAACGCGCATTGAAGGCCCGTCAAAACAAGATCTCCGCACTGCGTATGAGGCAATTAGCCACTAAGCGATGTGGCTGTGTGCTGATTTAAGGGATTGAATATCTAGAATGGATGTTCGCCTCAAGCCATGTCCATCAGGCGCTTAGACTGGCGTCTGGAGGCGGTCCTTTTTGGTATACATGGGGCTATTGGGAATCCTGTGAGATTCTGGTGCAAGGATCTGCCGCATCCGCTTGGTGGTCTTGGTAAATCCCTCTCTGTCAGGCTGGTTGTGAAGCAACCACAACCAGCCTCAAGGAGAAATACCCACCATGACTGTGAACATCCCCACCAACTACACCGATGAGCTGACCCCGGAGCAAAAACGAGCACACGTCATCGCCTACCTCTCCCGCAAACACGGCACCAAAGCCGCCTACCTCACCGAACACAACCTCTCAGCATCAGCAGTGATGAACTGGCGTAACACTCTGGCTGACGGGGATCTTGAACAAGGCATCATTCCACGCAAGACTGGACGCATGACCTTCAAAGAAGTCCGTGAAAATACCGCACTACGCACCGAAATCGACGATTTAAAAGCCCAACTCGCTGCTGCCAATGCACATATCGATTCCAGTAACACCACCGTGGAAAAACAACAGAAAAACATCGAAGAGCTCCACAACGCCATTGATGCGCTGGGAAAAGCTATCGCCATCATGCACAAAGATGGCGTGGCCTAAGACGCGGCGGTAGCCGACTTTCCCCACAGTACCAAGAGCTCTATGACCACAACATTGGTGCAGAAGAGCACCTGATTAGTTGCCTGCGTAGTGCTGCGTATTCCAAAAAGCAGGCATTGGCAGTGCTGGGGTTATCTGAATCAAGCTACTACTACCGTCATCATCCCCGGCCACCTGTTGCTGATCCCATCCCGCATACCCAGCGTTGTGGATCAAAACGGATCAGCGATAAGGACCGCGAACACATCGCAACACTACTTCGTGCGGGGTTTGATCAGGGATTAAGCGTGCGCCAGATCTTTTATCAACACGTTGATAGCGGTGAGAGGTTGCTTGCGGGTGAGCGGATGTTTTACCGGATCGCACAAAGCTTGCGTGATCCGGTGATTAGACCACGGCGTCATCGCGAGCCAGCAACGGTACCGACAGTCACAGCGACAGGTCCAGGTCAGGTATTTGTGTGGGATGTCACCTGGGTCAAAGGCCCGTATGTTCGTGCGTTGTATGCCTTGCATGTGGTGATGGATTTGTATTCCCGCAAGATTGTGGGCTGGACGCTGCAACCACGTGAGAACAAAAACATGGCAGTGATGTTGATGGAACAGACCATTAAGCAAGAAGGTTTAGGCCGTGTTGAGGTCGTTCACTCTGATAATGGGGCGATTATGACCAGTAAAGATATGGCTCGGATGCTTGATCGGTATGGGGTCAAACAGTCGTTGATTAGGCCGGGGGTTAGTAATGATAATCCGCATTGTGAATCAGTCAATCATACGATTAAGCATCATCGTTTGGGGTTGGAGGTCTATGACTCTATTGAGCATGCGTACACGTGTTTGGGGTCGGTGATCAGTACGTATAACACGGTGGATTATCACAGTGGGATCGCGAATTTCGTTCCTGAGCAGGTCTTTGATGGGAGTTGGGTGGCAGCAGCGAAGAAACGTCGTGAAGTGTTGGGGCGTTATTATGCGGCCCATCCGGAGCGGTTTCATCGCCCACCGCGGGTGAAACGACCTCGGCGGGTGGTCAGTATTAATGCTCGTCGGGTTGATGATGAGTATTTCTTGATTGAGTAGGGACCAGTACCGAGAATGTATTGAATGTATCTTCACATCTGCTTGACACACGGCGAATCGAACGAATATTTGCATAATGCCGGCCTGTAGATGCAAGAATCTGCCACATTTTAGCAAAAATTAGCGATTTGGAACGAGAATTTGCATCTTGAGCAAGGCGGGAGCCTAGTTCGATCGGGTAAAAGTAGATTATCGATTGAGCTGTTTTCAGTACTCAAATGAGCCAAGCCAGGACTAAGAACGCGGTAATCTACTAGTTTGGATTAGAAGTAACCTACACGTGTGATTTTTAAAAGGAGAGAACATGGCTTTGGCTGATACCCGTTTTGCCACTCGTCGTCGTGCCCTTGCTGCAAAGCTTGCAGCTCAACGAATCGATTCAATTTTGGTGACAAGCCCCATTCATGTTCGCTACCTCAGCGGATTTACTGGTTCCAATGGTGCACTGATTGTGAACAAAGATTTGTCTGCACTCATCTGCACCGATGGTCGCTACACCACCCAGATCGCTGAAGAAGTGCCAGATATTGAGGCACTGATCGAACGTGCCTCGGCAACGGCGCTGTTGACCCAGGTTGAGGAGCCGCGTCGTATAGCGATCGAATCTGCCCAAACCACCCTGGAGCAGTTCGAGAGCCTCCGTGCAGTAACTAAGGAAGACGTAGAACTTATTCCCGTCACCGGTGTGGTGGAATCAATCCGCTTGATCAAAGATAGCTTCGAGCTCGACCGCCTCCGCGATGTCGCAGCACTGGCCTCACAAGCATTCGAAGATTTACTCGCCGCAGGAGAACTCGCAGAAGGCCGATCAGAGCGTCAAGTTGCTGCAGACCTGGAATACCGCATGCGCATGCTCGGTGCAGAGCGCCCAAGCTTTGACACCATCGTGGCCTCTGGTCCGAATTCCGCGAAACCACATCATGGTGCCGGCGACCGGATCATCGAACATGGTGATCTAGTCACCATCGATTTCGGAGCTCATGCCCGCGGTTTCAACTCTGATATGACCCGCACACTCGTGATGGGAGAAGCGGGGGAGTTTGAAACAGAAATCTACGAGATCGTCTTGGCATCCCAGCTGGCAGGCGTTGATGCTGCTTATGCCGGCGCCAACCTCGTTGATATCGACGCAGCATGCCGCAAAGTCATCGAAGATGCCGGCTATGGCGACTACTTTGTACACTCCACCGGCCACGGCATTGGGCTAGAAGTACACGAAGCTCCCTATGCTGCAAAGACCTCACAAGGTGTGATTGAAGCAGGTGCAACATTGACCATTGAGCCAGGAATTTATGTACCTGGAAAGGGCGGAGTTCGCATCGAGGATACCCTGATTATCACGTCCGGAGCACCGGAAATCATTACCAAGGTGAGTAAGGACCTCAACGTAGTGTAATCTAGGTGAGCTAATAACGGTCTGCGCGATTTTTGATTTTGCGTAGGCCCTCAACCACGTAATCCACGAGGGAGATCACATCCGTGGCAACTACCGCTGATTTCAAGAACGGTCTAGTTCTAAAGAACGAAGGCAAGCTGCAGCAGATCATCGAGTTCCAGCACGTTAAGCCAGGCAAGGGTCCTGCATTCGTGCGAACCAAGCTCAAGGACGTCGTGACCGGCAAGACCGTCGACAAGACTTGGAACGCTGGCGTCAAGGTTGAAACCGCAACCGTTGACCGTCGCGATGTTACCTACTTGTACAACGATGGCACTTCTTACATCGTCATGGATGATAAGACCTTCGAGCAGTACGAGCTGTCCACCGATGCTTTCGGCGATGCTGGTCGTTTCTTGCTTGAAAACATGCGCGTCCAGGTGTCCTTCCACGAAGGCGAAGCACTCTTCGGTGAACTTCCACTGTCCGTGGACCTTCGCGTTGAGCACACCGATCCAGGCCTGCAGGGCGACCGCTCCACCGGTGGCAACAAGCCAGCAACTTTGGAGACCGGCGCAGAGATCCAGGTCCCACTGTTCATTGAGACCGGAAACGTCCTCAAGGTAGACACCCGCGACGGTTCTTACCTTTCCCGCGTTAACAACTAAGATTCTCCACAGCAGAATCCGCCAGAAGAATTTGCACACCTTTGGTGTGCACCCTTGATTGAATAGGAACAAAGAGAACCCAACGTGAGCGAGCGTCGACAAGATTACAAGCGACACGGATCCCGCTATAAGGCACGTATGCGTGCCGTAGACATCCTTTTTGAAGCGGAATCCCGCGATGTTGATCCAGTGGCCATCATTGATGACCGCCACAAGTTGGCGCGCGACATCAACCCCATTGTTGCCCCGGTTGCTGAATACACCGAGACAATCATCAATGGCGTTGCTGTCGAGCTAGACACCCTCGATGTGTTTCTTGCAGAGCACATCGCGGAAACGTGGACTCTTGGACGTCTCCCATCAGTGGATCGCGCGATTCTACGCGTCGCATCCTGGGAAATGATCTACAACGCGGAGATCCCAGTCACCACCGCAATTGTGGAAGCTGTAGAAATCGCTTCTGAGTACTCAGGTGATAGTTCCAGTGCCTACATCAACGCAACCCTAGACGCCATGGCATCAAAGGTGGATACCCTGCGTGAACGTGCCGCGAACCCAGAAGCTGTATCAGTCGAAACCGATGAGCTTGATGGCGGACCGGTTGCACCATGGGATGATTCCGAGCTGGACGATGTTGAGACTGAAGCTGAAGAAGCAGCGGATGTTGCTGAAGACGCTGAGGTTTCTACAGAAACTGTAGAATCTGAAGGTTCTGCGGAAAAGTCCGAAGAAGTTTAAGCCCTTCTGGCATATATTAAAGCGCTGTTCCCCTCAAATCTGGAGGGGAACAGCGCTTTAGTTTTGGGATGATTTGAAACCAAACCACAGTGCCCACGGAAGCTAAAAAGCTCCGCCCTGGGCATCTGTGACCGGTTTCCAGAGCGAATAACCAAACGAGGCTGCCCACGGCAAGTGAAAACTTGATCCGTGGGCATTGTGGTTTGGTCGGGTGAAAAATCTCCATTTCACGCCCGAAAAAGTGCCCTTCCAGAATCGATTCTAAGAGTCTAGAGACACCTAGCTCATATAAATGCTTATTCTGAAATGTAGGGGCCTTAAATCGACTTAGTTGTTTGATGGAGAAACATCGAACAGCCAAAATATTGCAAGACTGCGTTAGCCGATCTTTTGGCCAGCCTTGGCAACAGCATCTTGAATTGCGAGGATGTGATCGATGGCGTTTTTCAGCATTGCAGAAAGCTGAATATCGTTGAGTCCAGCAGCGATGGGAACATCTTTTTCTGCACGGACCACGATATTTTCGGTGCGATCAACCACGACGGCTTTGGCTGCAAAATTGAAGCAGTTGACTTGGTTGCATGCAAGATGCCATGCAGGATTACCATCGGCAACTGGCATTTCAGTAGGGCGGTCTGCGCGGACGATCAGTACGGAACCGATAACAGCGAGCATCACATGATGGCCGTTCAAATTGGCGCTTGCGACTTGGGATCCAGTGCCTTGTTCATCGGCGACGAGGAGATCAATGCCGAATTCCTTCATGATGAGGGAAATACGTTCGATGGTCACTGGAATCGGTTTTGGGGTGCTGATAGAAGTGGAATCAGTGGTCATGGTGTTCATCCTTCCAAGTCACTAGATCTGGGAACTGCTGCTCGAGCCATTCGAAGCATTGGACAGCCGATTCGATGGAGCTCATCACGAAGGAGCCCACCTGATTGCGGCTCATGCCTGCTGAAATGACCACATGGCGCAAAGCATTGATTGCGAGAGTGTCTTCGCCCAGTTCAAAAAACCTCACGGTGGGGGTGAACTGGGTGAGGTTCCATTCATTGGTTGCAGCCAGAATCTGTGCTGCAGCATCAGTAGAGGGGGCGCCTCGCCACATAGCTTCCATAGTCAAGCTGTCATCTAATTGAATGAAGCTAATGGCAGCGTTGATAAATCCGGTGCGGATTACCTTTTCGCCGTCGTGTTCATCAATGCGGTAGTCGAGTTTTTCATCCTGGAGAATCCCCACAATGGCATCTAGGTTAAATTCCTGAATGTCGTTGGGGTGCTCTGCTGGGGGTGTTTGAGGCACTGGAGTGTTTCAGTCCTTCCAAAATCCTTTAAACAGTAACTTTTCCACCACACTACAGATGCTGAATTTAGTCGTTGCGCTTGCGCCGGAAATTAAGGATTGAGGAGAGGATACTTTGCTCAACTTCTTCTGGATCTTCCAGGTTTGTGGCATCTGCTTCTAAAACTGGTGCTTTTTTAGCGATCTTTTTGGCAGCTTTGAGTTCCGCGCGTTCTTGTTTACGTTCGGCTTCGATCTCTTGTTGCTGGGCGAAATCGGCAAGCTGTTCATAGCCCAATTCATGAGCGATCGCAGCACCAATATCGGTGTAGCGGAAGGTGTGTCCGAGGCTTTCCAGTACAGCTGGAGAAGTGCGTTGATCTGCCAACGCAAGTTCTTCTGCGCCCTGGCTGCCCAGTAGGATTTTTGGTCCAAGTGAAGGGATCTGGATGAAGGCGGGGCGGTGCATGCTGGTTGCCAGAACTTTGGTCATCTCTGCATTGGATACCGGGTTTGGTGCGACAGCATTAATCGGCCCGGAAACCTTCGCATCCACGATGGCGCGGTAGTAGATATCGGTGAGATCGTCAATGGCGATCCAGCTGAACCAAGAAGAGCCGTCGCCGAATTTTCCGCCCAGCCCGGTGGAAAATAGTGTTTTGAGCAGGGGCAGCATGCCACCACGTCCACTGAGTGCCACGCCGGTGCGGATTAATGCGACGCGTTTTCCTGCTTCAGCGGCAGGGGTGGTGGAATCTTCCCAATCTCGGCATACTGCAGCGAGGAAATCATCGCCGGATGAGGATTGTTCTGTGAGGATTTCTTCACCGCGATCATGGCCGTAGAAACCTACTGCAGAGGCGGAGATCATGGTGGTGCACTGTGCTGAATCGGCAACAAGTTCTGCGAGGAATTTGGTGGGCAGGATGCGCGATTCGCGGATAGCTTCTTTGTGTGCATCGTTGAAGCGTCCGAAAATAGGTTCACCGGCGAGGTGGACAAGGACATCAACGCCATCAAGCAAATCGGAGGCTGGGTTGAGGGGATCCCAGTAACGTTGCCCCGGCTTTGGTTCTTTGCGGACAAGTTGGATGACGTCGTGTCCACCAGTTTGTAGTTGTGCCGTCAGCGCGCGGCCGACAAGGCCCCTGGAGCCGGTGATGGCTACGGTGAGTGGGGAGGCGTCGAAAAGCGTGCTGGTGCGGTCGAGGAATTTTAAGTCTTCGATCAGCTGATTCTGTCGGTAAGCAAACATGCCCGTCAGGGTGGATGCGGGCAGACGAGTCCGGACGGAATCGGTGATGAGGGTGCCCCCATCTTGGTCCACGAAATTGTGCACATGACGCCAATTGGCAAGGGCTTTAACGGGTGCGGTTAAGCAGACATCAGTGAAGCGTGAACCGTTCAAAAAGCCCGAAAGGTCATGGCGTGCCACCCATTTAAGTCCCGCGGGCAGGCTGAAAACTGTCGTACCATCGGAAAGGCGTTCTGCCTGCTGGGAGGGTGTTAATGGGACAAATGGGGGAGTCAGACGTGCGACAGCGCCCTTGCGGGTATGCCAATCCCAGACCATTTCTCGGGGAAAGGGAATAAAATGGCTTGTGGTCAGACTCACAGGGCTTCTCCAAGTCAGTGGATGAGGAGGTCCCAGTGGGTAAACACCGGGTGTCCTACAATGATCAGTTATCACAGATTCGACTGTCATGATGTACCATCTGCTTAAGCATTTTGGTGTTTCGCTGTTGTTTACAGTGGTTCACCGTGAAGCGTTACCTAAGATCATAGTCAGCATCTTGGAGTGAATGTGACACGGTACGCTATAGTGTCAGTCAGCAGCCAGGTAACTGGTCGTTGCAAAGATTTTGCATAATTGGACATCCTTTAACGGACCGCACAGAGAGGCGGGGAAGGAGGTCACGATGAGCGAACGTAATAGTGCTGTACTCGAACTTCTTAATGAGGACGATGTCAGCCGTACCATCGCACGCATCGCGCACCAGATTATTGAAAAGACCGCACTTGATTCCAAGGATGCGGACCGAGTCATGTTGTTAGGTATTCCCTCAGGTGGAGTCCCACTGGCTCGGAGACTTGCGGAAAAGATCGAAGAATTTTCCGGCGTTTCGGTAGCAACCGGCGCTGTAGATATCACCTTGTATAGGGACGATCTTCGCAATAAACCACACCGCGCATTGCAGCCCACGTCAATTCCCGCAGGTGGAATTGATAACACCACCGTGATTTTGGTGGATGATGTGCTGTTTTCCGGTCGTACCATCCGCGCAGCACTTGATGCCCTGCGCGATGTTGGACGCCCCAACTATGTTCAATTAGCTGTGTTGGTTGACCGTGGTCACCGCCAGCTGCCCATTCGCGCTGACTATGTGGGCAAAAATCTCCCCACCGCACGTTCCGAAGATGTTTCCGTCATGCTGACAGAAATTGATGGACGTGATGCTGTCACGCTTACTCGCGAAGATTCCGAAGGGGAGTCCTAGATGAAGCACCTCCTATCAATTAGCGATCTGTCCAAGGATGAGATTGTTGGATTACTTGATGAAGCAGATCGCTTTAAGGAGGTGCTCGAAGGACGTGAAGTAAAGAAACTGCCAACCCTGCGTGGTCGCACGATTTTTACCTTGTTCTATGAGAACTCCACGCGTACTCGTTCGTCCTTCGAAACTGCAGGAAAATGGATGAGCGCCGATGTGATCAACATTTCGGCATCATCTTCCAGCGTGAAAAAAGGCGAGTCGCTGAAAGATACCGGCTTGACTCTTTCCGCGATCGGCGCGGACGCAATCATCATGCGTCACCCAGCATCCGGTGCAGCGCAGCAGCTTGCGCAGTATGTCGCGCCAGGTGGCAACGGACCTAGCGTGATTAACGCCGGCGACGGCTCACACCAGCACCCAACCCAGGCGCTTCTCGACGCTTTGACCATTCGGCAGCGCACCGGCCGCATTGAGGGACTCAAAGTTGTGATTGTGGGTGATTGCCTGCACTCCCGCGTTGTGCGCTCCAATGTGGACTTGCTGTCCAAGCTGGGTGCAGAAGTTGTTCTGGTCGCTCCACCAACCTTGCTGCCAATGGGCATTGAGAATTGGCCGGTACGTTTCTCTTATGACATGGATGCAGAAATTGCAGACGCAGATGTGGTGATGATGCTGCGCGTGCAGCAAGAACGTATGCAGGGTGGATTCTTCCCTTCACACCGTGAGTACGCAACGCTGTATGGGATGTCTAAAGAGCGTGAATCTCGCCTCAAGGATTCTGCCATCATCATGCACCCAGGGCCGATGCTTCGTGGCATGGAAATTAACTTCCAGGTTGCAGATGCACCGCGTACCGCAGTGCTCCAGCAGGTAACCAACGGTGTGCACATGCGCATGGCCATTTTGTTTGCTCTAGTCGCCGGTTCCGACGCGACTATCTAATTAACGAAAAGGGATTTGAAGAGTGGTTGACAACAACACCCAGTATCCAGCAACCGGAGCACTAGCTCCGGCGCCACAGGACACCCTCCTGATTGACAACGTTCGCGTGTATGGCGAAGGCGAGCCAACAACCGTGTTGGTGAAAGACGGCGTGATCGAGGCAATCGGTGGCGCACATGAGGCTGATCGCATCATTGATGGCAACGGGGGAGTCCTGCTTCCAGGTTTCGTTGACATGCATGTGCATCTGCGTGAACCAGGCCGTGAAGATACTGAAACTATTGCGACCGGCTCTGCTGCTGCAGCAAAGGGTGGCTTCACCGCAGTATTTACCATGGCAAATACTTCACCAGTCATGGATCAGCCAGTTATCGCTGAATCCGTATGGTTTAAGAGCCAAAACATTGGGCTGTGCGATGTACACCCAGTTGGTTCTATCACCAAGGGTTTGGAAGGTAAAGAGCTCACTGAATTTGGCATGATGGCTCGTTCCGATGCCAAGGTGCGTATGTTCTCCGATGATGGCAAGTGCGTCGATGACCCACAGGTTATGCGCCGTGCATTGGAATACGCCAAGGGCATGGATGTGCTTATCGCACAGCATGCGGAAGATCACCGTTTGACTCAGGGCGCTGTAGCTCACGAAGGTGAGAACGCTGCACGCCTAGGTCTGCGCGGCTGGCCACGTGTAGCAGAAGAATCCATTGTGGTGCGTGATGCTATCTTGGCTCGTGACTACGGCAATCGCGTGCATATTTGCCACGCATCCACCGAAGGCACCGTGGAGCTTTTGCGTTGGGCGAAGTCTCAGAGCATGCCAATTACTGCGGAAGTTACCCCGCACCACCTCACTTTGACCGACGAGCGCCTAGAAACCTACGACGCAGTAAATAAGGTCAATCCGCCACTGCGCGAGAACCGCGATACCGAAGCATTAAAGAAGGCGCTTCTCGACGGCACCATCGATGTTGTTGCTACCGACCATGCCCCACATGGTTCCGAAGATAAGTGCTGCGAATTTGAAAACGCCAAGCCAGGCATGCTCGGTTTGGAAACGTCACTGTCCATCATCGTGGATACCTTTGTTGCCTCTGGTCTTGCTGACTGGCGTTTCGTGGCACGAGTAATGAGTGAGCGCCCGGCAGAAATCACCCGCCTTCCAGATCACGGACGTCCTATTGCACAAGGTGAGCCAGCAAACCTCACCATCGTTGACCCCGGTAAAGCGTGGACTGCATTTGGTGCAGACTTTGCATCGAAGGCAGAAAACACCCCATTTGAGGGTCAAGAATTTAGCGCGAAGGTCACGCACACTGTGCTTCGTGGCAAGGTGACCTGTGTAGACGGAGTCGCACAGAACGCTTAACGGGTGTGTCCACATACACCGCATTGCATATAATGCATTGAATTGAATAAACTACATTCAGGTTATTAACCAGCCAGCTTTTTATCGGCAGATACACGAAAGGCGACAACAGTCACCGTGAGTAAAGACACCAACAGCACCACCTACCAGGGAGTCACTGAGATCGGATCCGTTCCGGCATACCTGGTTCTTGCAGACGGACGTACCTTCACCGGATTTGGCTTTGGAGCTATCGGCACCACCCTTGGTGAAGCAGTATTCACCACCGCCATGACCGGTTACCAAGAGACCATGACTGATCCTTCCTACCACCGCCAGATTGTCGTCGCTACGGCGCCTCAGATCGGCAACACCGGCTGGAATGACGAAGACAACGAGTCTCGCGATGGCAGGGTCTGGGTTGCAGGCCTGGTTATCCGCGATCTCGCAGCACGTGTATCCAACTGGCGCGCCACCACCTCCTTACAGCAGGAAATGGCAGACCAGGGCATTGTCGGCATCGGCGGCATTGATACTCGCGCTTTGGTGCGCCACCTTCGCAACGAAGGTTCCATCGCAGCCGGAATTTTCTCCGGTGCGGATGCACAGCGTCCAGTAGAAGAGCTCGTTGACATCGTGAAGAATCAGCCAGCAATGGCTGGCGCTAACCTCTCCGTTGAGGTTTCTGCCGATGAAACCTACATCATCGAAGCAGAAGGCGAAGCACTCCACACTGTTGTTGCCTATGATCTAGGCATCAAGCAGAACACCCCACGTCGCTTCGCTGCACGTGGCGTTCGCACCGTCATCGTTCCAGCTGAGACCCCATTTGAAGAGATCAAGCAGTACAACCCTGCAGGTGTCTTTATCTCCAACGGCCCTGGTGACCCTGCAGCAGCAGATGTCATGGTGAGCATTGTTCGGGAAGTGCTGGAAGCAGATATCCCATTCTTCGGCATTTGCTTCGGCAACCAGATCTTGGGCCGTGCCTTTGGCATGGAGACCTACAAGATGAAGTTCGGCCACCGCGGCATCAACGTGCCAGTCAAGAACCACATCACCGGCAAGATTGATATCACTGCACAGAACCACGGTTTCGCACTTAAGGGTGAAGCTGGCCAAGAATTCGAGACCGACTTCGGCACCGCAATTGTTACCCACACCTGCTTGAACGATGGCGTTGTGGAAGGTGTGGCCCTCAAGTCAGGTCGCGCATACTCCGTTCAATACCACCCAGAGGCCGCTGCTGGCCCTAATGATGCAAGTCCACTGTTTGACCAGTTTGTTGAGCTGATGGTTGCAGACGCTCAGAAGAAAGGCGCATAAACAACATGCCAAAGCGTTCAGATATTAACCACGTCCTCGTTATCGGCTCTGGCCCAATTGTTATTGGTCAAGCATGTGAGTTCGACTACTCCGGCACCCAGGCTTGCCGCGTGCTCAAGGAAGAGGGACTGCGCGTTACCCTCATCAACTCCAACCCAGCCACCATCATGACCGACCCAGAAATGGCTGACCACACCTACGTGGAGCCAATTGAGCCGGAATACATTGACAAGATTTTCGCTAAGGAAATCGAGCAGGGACACCCTATCGATGCAGTCCTAGCGACTCTTGGTGGACAGACAGCACTTAACGCTGCCATCCAGCTAGATCGTTTGGGCATCTTGGAAAAGTACGGCGTGGAACTTATCGGTGCAGATATCGATGCTATTGAACGTGGTGAAGATCGCCAGAAGTTCAAGGACATCGTTGCGACCATCGGCGGCGAATCTGCTCGTTCCCGCGTCTGCCACAACATGGAAGAAGTCCATGCAACCGTTGCAGAACTGGGACTTCCAGTAGTTGTGCGCCCATCGTTTACCATGGGTGGTCTAGGTTCAGGCCTTGCATACAACACTGAAGACCTAGAGCGCATCGCAGGCGGCGGACTTGCAGCTTCCCCTGAAGCCAACGTCTTGATCGAAGAATCCATTCTCGGCTGGAAAGAATTCGAACTCGAGCTCATGCGCGATACCGCAGACAATGTTGTGGTTATCTGCTCTATTGAAAACGTAGATGCACTTGGCGTGCACACCGGCGACTCCGTTACCGTGGCTCCTGCACTGACCTTGACTGACCGTGAATTCCAGAAGATGCGCGATCAAGGTATCGCTATCATCCGTGAAGTTGGCGTGGACACCGGTGGATGTAATATCCAGTTCGCAGTCAACCCTGAAGATGGCCGTCTCATCACCATCGAGATGAACCCACGTGTTTCTCGTTCTTCCGCCCTGGCTTCTAAGGCAACCGGATTCCCAATCGCCAAGATGGCTGCAAAGCTTGCGATTGGTTACAACCTGGATGAGATCACCAACGACATCACCGGCGAAACCCCAGCAGCATTCGAACCATCCATTGACTATGTCGTAGTTAAGGCTCCACGCTTTGCTTTCGAGAAGTTCGTCGGTGCTGATGACACCTTGACCACCACTATGAAGTCTGTCGGCGAGGTCATGTCCCTGGGCCGTAACTACATCGCAGCCCTGAACAAGGCACTTCGTTCCCTAGAGACCAAGCAGCAGGGTTTCTGGACCAAGCCTGATGAGTTCTTCGCCGGTGAGCGTGCAGCTGATAAGGCAGCAGTGCTGGAAGACTTGAAGCGCCCAACCGAGGGTCGCCTCTACGATGTGGAATTGGCCATGCGTCTTGGCGCAAGCGTTGAAGAACTCTTCGATGCTTCCTCCATTGATCCATGGTTCTTGGCTGAGCTTGAGACCCTGGTTAACTTCCGCCAAAAGTTGGTTGATGCACCGTTCCTCAATGAGGATCTACTGCGCGAAGCAAAGTTCATGGGTCTGTCTGACCTTCAGATCGCTGCACTTCGCCCAGAATTTGCTGGCGAAGACGGCGTGCGTACCCTACGTCTATCCCTGGGTATCCGTCCAGTATTCAAGACCGTGGATACCTGTGCAGCAGAGTTCGAAGCAAAAACTCCGTACCACTACTCTGCATATGAGCTAGACCCAGCAGCAGAGTCTGAGGTTGCTCCTCAAACTGAGCGCGAAAAAGTTCTGATCTTAGGTTCCGGTCCGAACCGCATCGGCCAGGGTATTGAGTTTGACTACTCCTGTGTCCACGCAGCGCTTGAGCTTTCTCGCGTTGGCTACGAAACCGTCATGGTGAACTGCAACCCTGAAACTGTCTCCACCGACTACGACACCGCAGATCGCCTGTACTTCGAGCCACTGACGTTCGAAGATGTCATGGAGGTCTACCAGGCAGAAGCAGAGTCTGGCACCGTTGCTGGCGTTATCGTGCAGTTGGGTGGACAGACACCTCTGGGACTTGCAGACCGTTTGAAGAAGGCTGGCGTTCCAGTCGTAGGCACCTCCCCAGAATCCATTGATATGGCTGAGGATCGCGGCGAGTTCGGTGCGTTGCTGAACCGATTGCAGTTGCCAGCACCTGCTTTCGGCACTGCCGTGACCTTCGAAGAAGCACGCGACGTTGCTAATGAGATCAGCTATCCAGTGCTGGTTCGTCCTTCCTACGTCTTGGGCGGCCGCGGCATGGAAATTGTCTACGATGAGCCTTCCCTTGAGGACTACATCAACCGTGCAACTGAGCTCTCTCCTGAGCACCCAGTGCTGGTAGACCGCTTCCTAGATAACGCGATTGAAATTGACGTTGACGCACTGTGTGACGGCGAAGAAGTCTACTTGGCTGGCGTCATGGAACACATCGAAGAAGCAGGCATTCACTCCGGTGACTCCGCATGTGCACTTCCTCCAATGACTCTTGGTGCTCAAGATATCGACAATGTTCGTGAAGCCACCAAGAAGCTGGCTCTGGGCATTGGTGTACAGGGACTGATGAACGTTCAGTATGCACTCAAGGACGATATCCTCTACGTCATCGAGGCAAACCCACGCGCATCTCGTACCGTGCCATTTGTTTCTAAGGCAACTGGCGTGAACTTGGCGAAGGCAGCATCACGTATTTCTCTCGGTGCAACCATCAAGGATCTCCAAGATGAAGGCATGATTCCTACTGCATACGATGGCGGTTCCTTGCCGTTGGACGCTCCAATTGCAGTGAAGGAAGCAGTCTTGCCATTCAACCGCTTCCGTCGCCCAGATGGAAAGACCCTGGACACTTTGCTCTCCCCAGAGATGAAGTCCACCGGTGAAGTTATGGGCTTGGCTGACAACTTCGGCGCAGCGTATGCCAAGGCTGAGGCAGGCGCATTCGGCGCACTGCCAACTGAGGGCACCGTGTTCGTCACTGTGGCCAACCGCGATAAGCGCACTCTGATTCTGCCAATCCAGCGCCTTGCATCCATGGGATATAAGATCCTGGCAACTGCAGGTACCGCAGGTATGCTGCGCCGTAACGGCATCGAGTGTGAGGTTGTACTCAAGGCATCCGATATTCGCGAAGGCGTCGAAGGAAAGTCCATCGTGGATCGCATCCGCGAGGGCGAAGTGGATCTTATCCTTAACACCCCAGCAGGTTCTGCTGGTGCACGCCATGATGGCTACGATATCCGTGCAGCAGCGGTCACCATGGGTGTCCCACTGATCACCACCGTTCAGGGTGTTACCGCAGCGGTACAGGGCATTGAAGCTCTGCGCGGTGGCGTTGTGAGCGTTCGTGCGCTGCAGGAACTTGACCACGCAGTAAAGGCATAAGCTAGTGACATTCGGCGAAAAGCTTCTCGACGCCGCCTCAACCCGCGGCAGGTTGTGTGTGGGCATTGACCCGCATGAAGGCCTGCTCAAGGCCTGGGGGCTGCCGGTTAACGTAGATGGTCTTGCGGAGTTCTCTCGCGCCTGCGTGGAGGCTTTCGCCGACACTGTGGCATTAGTGAAACCACAAGTGGCTTTTTATGAGCGCTTTGGCTCTGCAGGCTTTGCCATTTTGGAAGAGACCATCCAGACGCTGCGTGAGCGTGGCTGCTTGGTCGTCTCTGATGCTAAACGCGGTGATATCGGATCCACCATGGCAGGCTACGCGTCTGCCTGGTTGGATCCCACCTCACCGTTGGCAAGCGATGCTGTGACGGTGTCTCCTTATCTGGGATTCCATTCTTTGGATCCAGTTTTCGAGCTGGCTGAAGAACATGGCAGGGGAGTGTTTGTGCTGGCTGCAACCTCCAATCCGGAGGCTCGTGAACTGCAGGATCAGCAAAACGCTGCGGGTGTCAGTATTTCGCAGCAGATTGTGGATCAAGCGGCAGCGCTTAATGCGCCATATATGGCGCAGGGAAAAGCAGGCAATATTGGCGTCGTTATCGGCGCTACCTTGTCGGCTCCACCACGCTTGTCGACGCTTGGCGGTGCGATCTTGATGCCCGGCGTAGGGGCACAGGGAGGCACCGCACAGGACGTGAATGAGATTGCTGGAGATATGGCTCATCTAGCGTTCCCAAATGTCTCCAGGAGCATCTTGTCTACTGGTCCTGATGTCGCGCAAATGAAGAAATCTGTAGTGGAAACTGCGACAGACTTTCCTGGTTTCCCCAGGTCGTAGTCATGGAAATGGCCCTTAATTGCACCCCTGTGACCTGCAGGTTTCGCTTTTAGGGGCCGTGCCACCTTTGTGTTTGTGGAAGTAGTGCTAGACTATTCGAAAATCGCAGGCTGACACCTTTGGTATTAACCAGGTGTACCCTCGATTTCTGAATACTTTTGGTATTCATTTTTGTCATTAAAAACACACGATATCGGAGGAACCCCGTGGCCCTTCCACAGTTGACTGATGAGCAGCGCAAGGCAGCTCTTGCTAAGGCAGCAGAAGCACGCAAGGCACGCGCAGAGCTTAAAGAGAATCTGAAGCGCGGCAACACCAACCTCAAGGATGTCCTTGAAGAGGCTGAGTCCAACGAGATCATCGGTAAGACCAAGGTCTCCGCACTCCTCGAGGCTCTTCCAAAGGTTGGCAAGGTTAAGGCGAAGGAAATTATGGAGGAGCTGGGCATCGCTCAGACTCGCCGCCTTCGCGGACTGGGTGACCGTCAGCGTCGCGCACTCCTCGAGCGTTTCGGCTTCGAGGGTTAATTCTTCAGTGTCCGGCGATAACCAACTAGGACGGCTCGTAATTCTTGCGGGCCCCTCGGCGGTCGGTAAATCGACTGTGGTTGATCGCCTCCGCAATGACGTTCCAAACCTGTATTTCAGTGTATCGATGACCACCCGGGACCCTCGTCCCGGTGAAGTCGATGGACGTGACTACTTCTATGTCAGTTCAGCTGAATTCCAGGAAAAAATCGACGGTGGAGAGATGCTTGAATGGGCAGAAATCCACGGTGGTTTGCAGCGTTCAGGCACCCCAGCAGGACCCGTCAATGAGGCTCGCCAAAATGGCCGGCCGGTATTGGTTGAGGTTGATCTGGCAGGAGCTCGAAATATCGCAAGCCTTATTCCAGATGCAGAAACTATCTTCCTAGCTCCACCTTCTTGGGAAGTTTTGGTTGAACGCTTAACTGGACGAGGCACCGAAAGCGCTGACGTTATTGCTCGTAGGCTCGAAACCGCACGCGAAGAATTGGCTGCTAAAAGCGAATTTAAGCACGTCATTATTAATGATGATGTTGCACAGGCCGTTAAGGCCATTGAGGATGTTCTCCTCGGCGCTTAGCCAAAACCTAGGGCGGTAGGGTATGCTTTTTCGATTGAGCAACCTTTCCCGCTCTTAACACTACTGTCCATATACTTTTGAAAAGGTGTCAGTGACCAACGTGAGCAACGAGACCAACGCCACCAATGCTGTCTTCGATCCACCAGTGGGCATTACTGCTCCTCCGATTGACGAACTGCTGGATAAGGTCACTTCCAAGTACGCCCTCGTGATCTTCGCCGCTAAGCGCGCGCGTCAGATCAACAGCTTCTACCATCAGGCAGATGAGGGAGTATTCGAGTTCATCGGCCCATTGGTAACTCCGCAGCCAGGAGAGAAGCCTCTTTCCATCGCACTGCGTGAGATCAATGCAGGTCTGTTGGACCACGAAGAAGGTTAAAAACTTTTTTTAAAAAGTGACCTATAACTTCACATAACGCACAAATCACCCACCCAGCACACCCCGTGCTAGGTGGGTGATTTGTGTCTTTGTACGGCAGCGTATGGGGTGTGGTGGATAAGCGGAGTGGAAAATTTATATCACTGGGACGCTAGAGTGTTTTGAGAACCCCGCCAACCTCGTTTTATAAGGATTGTTGAGTGCCCACCATGGATAATGCTTCAAGTTCTACTAGCGCCTCCCAGCCCCGGCCCCGCAACATTGTTGTTGGTGTTGCTGGTGGCATTGCAGCCTATAAGGCGTGCCATATTGTCAGGGCTTTTAAAGAGACCGGCGATAACGTGCGAGTAGTGCCCACTGAGGCTGCATTGAACTTTGTGGGCAAGGCAACCTTTGAAGCACTTTCTGGCAACCCAGTGTCCACGACTGTCTTTGATGCGGTGGATTCTGTACAGCATGTGAAAGTGGGGCAGGAGGCGGATCTTATCGTGATTGCACCTGCTACAGCTGATTTGATGGCCCGCATTGTGATGGGTCGGGGTGATGATCTCTTGGCGGCCACGCTGCTTGTTGCTACCTGCCCAGTGGTCATTGCGCCAGCTATGCATACTGAGATGTGGTTTAACCCGGCTACTGTGGCAAATGTTGCGACATTGCGCTCCCGGGGGATCACTGTCCTTGAGCCAGCGCATGGTCGCTTGACTGGTAAGGATACCGGCCCAGGACGGCTTCCTGATCCTGAGCAGATTGTTGATCTTGCCAATGCAATCCATGCTGGTACCCGCTTGCCTCAAGATATGGTGGGCAAAAAGGTGGTGATCACAGCCGGCGGTACGCATGAGCATATTGATCCAGTGCGTTTTATTGGAAATAGTTCTTCGGGGCGCCAGGGTTTTGCTCTGGGCGAGATCGCCGCACAGCGTGGCGCCAAGGTAACCATCGTGGCGGGCAGTGTGGCAGAACTCTCGGTGCCAGCAGGCGCAGAGATCGTGCCAGTGGTATCCACTCAAGATATGTATGAGGCTGTCCATAAGCATGCAGTAGATGCTGATTTCATTGTGATGGCAGCTGCTGTAGCAGATTTCACACCAGCAACTCAGGCTACATCCAAGCTGAAGAAGGGCTCCGATGCCGGCGAAGATGCGTTGAGCACCATCAGCTTGGTAGAAAACCCAGATATTTTGGCTACCACTGTGACACGCCGTAGCAAGGGGGAATTGTCAAAGAATCCTATTATTGTAGGTTTCGCTGCAGAAACCGGTGATGAAGGTACCAGTGCGCTGGAGTATGCACGCAAAAAGCTGCAGAAGAAGGGCTGTGACCTACTGATGTGCAATGAGGTAGGCAAAGGCAAGGTATTTGGTCAAAAGCATAATCAGGGATGGATTTTGGATGCGACAGGTGGCGTCTCCGAGGTTGTACACGGGAGTAAAATTGAGGTTTCTGCGCAGATTTGGGATGCTGCAGTAGCATTTCGAAACGCTTAAAAAGGTGCCCTAGACCACCAGCATTGCAGATTTAGACAGCTTGGTCTATATTGGTCTTTTGTATTTAAGACTATTTATTCCGAATTCTTCGAAAGAAGGGCATTTGTGGCTCAGCCAACCGCCGTCCGTTTGTTTACCAGTGAATCTGTAACTGAGGGACATCCAGACAAAATATGTGATGCGATTTCCGATACCATTTTGGACGCGCTGCTGGAAAAGGATCCACATTCACGCGTCGCTGTGGAAACAGTGGTCACCACCGGAATCGTCCATGTGGTCGGCGAGGTACGTACCAGCGCGTATGTGGAAATCCCACAACTAGTCCGCAACAAGCTCATCGAAATCGGCTTCAACTCCTCAGAGGTGGGCTTTGATGGCCGTACCTGTGGTGTCTCTGTCTCCATTGGTGAGCAGTCCCAGGAAATTGCAGCTGGCGTGGACCACTCTGATGAAGCTCGCGCAAACAGCGATGTGGAAGAAGATGACCGTGCTGGCGCTGGTGACCAGGGCTTGATGTTTGGCTATGCCACTGATGAAACCGAAGAGTACATGCCTCTTCCGATTGCCTTGGCACACCGTCTTGCTCGTCGTCTGACGCAGGTGCGCAAGGAAAGCATTGTTCCTCACCTGCGTCCAGACGGAAAAACCCAGGTTACTTTCGCCTACGATGCGCAAGATCAACCATCGCACCTGGATACCGTGGTTATTTCCACCCAGCATGATCCTGAAGTTGATCGCGCATGGCTGGAAACTCAGCTCCGTGAGCATGTCATTGATTGGGTTGTTCAAGATGCGGGCATCGAAAACCTGGTTACTGAAGATATCACTGTGCTGATTAACCCTTCAGGTTCCTTCATCCTCGGTGGCCCAATGGGCGATGCCGGACTGACCGGACGCAAGATCATCGTGGATACCTACGGTGGCATGGCACGTCACGGTGGCGGAGCGTTTTCCGGTAAGGATCCAAGCAAGGTTGACCGTTCTGCTGCTTATGCCATGCGTTGGGTAGCGAAGAACATTGTGGCAGCTGGTCTGGCAAAACGTGCTGAAGTGCAGGTTGCGTACGCAATTGGTCGCGCAAAGCCAGTTGGCCTTTATGTGGAAACATTTGGCACCAACAAGGAAGGCTTGAGCACCGAGCAGATTCAAGCTGCTGTGTTGGAGGTCTTTGACCTGCGTCCTGCAGTTATTATTCGTGAGCTCGATCTGCTGCGTCCGATCTACTCTGAGACTGCTGCGTACGGACACTTTGGTCGTACTGATTTGGATCTTCCTTGGGAAGCTATCAACCGCGTCGAAGCACTTCAAACAGCCCTCAAGTTGGTTTAAAAATCTGATGTAGTATCTTCGGATTTATGTCAAAAACCCGTGTCCCCGCTCCTGAAAAGTCGGTGGCGCGGGTTTTGCCGTTGTTGGGCTTGCCTCATTTGGATCGACTTTTCGATTACCGCATTAGCGAAGACCAGCACGAGGATGTGCAGCCTGGTGTGCGGGTACGTATTCGTTTTGGTGGTCGCTTAGTAGATGCCATTGTGGATTCTCGTATTACGGAGACAACACATGAGGGTCGGTTGATGTGGTTGGATCGTGTTATTTCCCCCATCGTGGTTTATCCTCCGCAGACTGCCCAATTGATTGAACAGCTCAGTGCTCGTTATGGCGGTGTGCGTTCAGATCTGATTCGATCAGCGTTGCCATCTCGGAATGCTGGAGCAGAGGACTCGGATACATCTACGTCCTGGGAGTCATTGGGGGAGGCTAAAGAGCCTGATCTTTCCTCCTGGTCGGCGTATCAGCATGGTCAATCCTTTGTGGATGCAGTGTTAGCTGGAACAACGGCTCGTGCGGCCTGGCAGATTGCACCGGGCGACGATTGGGCTTTGGCTCTTGCTTCTTTGGCTGTCAAGGTGGTCAAAGATGGTGGTGGCGCGTTAATTGTGGTCCCGGATCAACGAGATCTGGACCGGCTGGAAGCTGCATTGCGCACGTTGATTGCTGCAAAACAGATCACGGTGTTGAATTCTGGATTGGGTCCACAGGCGAGGTATCGCCGTTTCTTGTCTGTGCTCAGCGGACAGGGACGCCTTGTTATCGGAACACGCAGTGCTGCGTTTGCTCCTGTGCAGGATCTGAAGTTGGCCATCATTTTAAATGATGGTGATGACAACCTGGTTGATCCGCGAGCCCCGTATGCGCACGCTAGGGAAGTACTGACTACCCGGTCGAGCTTGGAGGGGAGCTCGTTGATTATTGCTGGGCATGCGCGCACTGCTGAAGCTCAATTGTTGGTGGAATCTGGCTGGATGCACAATCTCATCGCAGCACGCGATACGGTGCGCACACGTATGCCGCGTATTCAGGCGGTGGGTGATTCGGATTTTCAGATGGAACGCGATCCGATGGCAAGATCTGCAAGATTGCCAGCTCTGGCTTTTCATGCGGTGCGTGCGGCACTAGAACGTAATCAACCGGTGCTCATTCAAGTGCCACGAAAAGGTTATGTTCCCACTTTGGCGTGTGGAAATTGTCGCAACCCAGCTCGTTGTCGGCACTGTAATGGTCCTTTAAGTTTGCCTCAGGGTAGTGCGAATTTAGCTGGTGTGCCGACCTGTCGCTGGTGTGGTCGGTTGGATTCGCGGTTTAAGTGTCAAAATTGTGGATCGCCTAAACTGCGCGCTGTTGTGCTGGGTACTGAGCGCACGGCAGAAGAACTGGGCCGAGCTTTTCCTTCGGTAAGGGTGATTACTTCGGGTGGCAATAAGATCATTGATGCGGTGGAGAATCGAGCCAGCATTGTGGTCTCTACTCCCGGCGCGGAACCGTATGTGACAACTACTGCTGAGCTCAAAGGTGCTTATGGTGCTTTGCTTCTTCTGGATACGTGGGCGTTGATGGGCAGGCAGGATCTGCGCGCGATGGAAGAAACGTTGCATAAATGGGCAGCTGCGGCGACATTGGTGCATTCTCATCTCCACCAGGGGCAGGTCATTGTGGTGGCGGATCCTTCTTTCCCTGTGGTGCAGTCTCTGATTCGCTGGGATATAGCAGGTGCTGCTGCGCAGGAATTAGAGAGCAGGCGGGAGGTGGCTTTTCCTCCTTCTGTGCATATGGCTGCTATTGATGGTGCGACTGCTGCGCTGGAGAGTTTCCTGGAGTGTGCGGAGTTGCCAGAACATGCTGAGGTGTTAGGGCCTGTTGATTTGCCGCCTGGTGTGAGTTTGCCTGGTGAATATGATGAACAGCGCTTTGGTCCGGCGCAGCGGTTGTTGATTCGTACGCCGTTGGGGCCTCGTTCGGAGTTGGGGACAGCGCTTCGAACCGCTCAGGTCTCGCGTGCTGCGCGGAAGAAGGATTTGCCCTTGCGTATCCAAATGGATCCGATTCATATTGGTTAAAGGTGCTGCTTAACTGCTTAATACTGTGGTGTCGCATGGGGGATATAAGATGGGTATCTAGATTGTGCACCTGCAGAAAATATTTAAGGAGTTTTCCTACAACCATGGCTGTTCGTGAAGTCAGATTATTTGGTGATCCCGTCTTAACAAGTCGGGCTGATGAGGTCCGTGACTTCGATGAATCACTGTCCACCCTTATTGATGACATGTTTGAAACCATGGAAGATGCAGGTGGCGTTGGCCTGGCCGCAAATCAGATTGGTGTTCTACGGCGCGTATTTGTCTTTGATACCTCTCATCAGGAAGGCGGCCTACGCGGGCATATCGTGAACCCAGTGTGGGAGCCGGTGACTGAAGATACTCAGCGAGGTAATGAAGGTTGTCTGTCTATCCCGGATGTGTCGGCAGAAACCACTCGCTATGAAACTGTGCGTTTGTCTGGCAAGGACCGTGACGGTAATTCGGTAGGTTTTGTGGCTAATGGCTTGCTTGCCCGGTGTATCCAACACGAAACTGATCACTTGGACGGCGTACTGTTTTTGAAGCGTCTTGATCAAGCGGAACGTAAAACTGCGATGGGCGTTATTCGTGCGTCTGCGTGGTTCAACTAAAAATGATGAGAGAGGGCACTCCATGCGCCTAGTTTTTGCCGGAACTCCGGAACCTGCAGTGGTAGCACTGCAAAAACTCATCGATTCCGATCATGAAGTTGTTGCTGTGTTGACTCAGCCGGATGCACGTCGTGGTCGCGGCCGTACATTGCATCCTTCTGCTGTTGCTGAATTAGCGCAGCAGTATGGGATTGAAGTGTTGAAGCCAACTTCTTTGAAGGCTGATACAGAAGACGGGCAAGCTATTCGTACGCGTCTTGCTGAGCTTGCTCCTGATTGTTTGCCAGTGGTGGCTTATGGTCAGTTGATCACCAAGGATCTGCTTGATGTTGCACCTCATGGTTGGGTGAACCTGCACTTTTCTTTGCTGCCTGCATGGCGTGGTGCGGCACCAGTGCAAGCATCGATTCGTGAGGGGGATCAGGTTACTGGTGCTACGACCTTCCGCATTGATGAAGGTTTGGATACTGGTCTTATTTTGTCCACGTTGGAAGATGCCATCCAGCAGACTGATACTGCTGATGATTTGCTCACTCGCCTTGCGTATTCCGGTGGAGATCTTCTTGTGGAGACCATGACTGGTTTGGAGCAGGGCACAATCAGCCCGCGGGAGCAGGAGGGTGATGCCTCTTATGCGTCCAAGATCACCACGCAAGATGCGCAGATTGAGTGGACGCAGCCGGCAGAGGTGATTGATCGTCACATCAGGGCACATACGCCAGGACCAGGTGCATGGACCACGCTTGTCGACGCTCGCCTCAAGGTCAGCCCAATTGGCCACTCAGGCGACGACCTCGAGCTGGCACCCGGCGCGATTATGGCGCAAAAAAATGCTGTGCTGGTGGGAACTGGCACAACACCAATTATTCTGGGTCAGATTCAGCCTCCAGGAAAGAAAATGATGAATGCAGCAGACTGGGCGCGCGGTGTCCAACTTAATCAGGAAGCGAAATTTCTATGAGCCTTGAAAAATCTGGCGGATTCCGCTCCAGGACCCCAAAAGCACAAGAAGCTCCAGCAGCCAAGCAGGCTCCCGCTGCGAAGCGGGGTGCACCTGCAAAGGGCGCTGGTGGACAGAGTCGAGGTCAGGGTCGAGGTGCCTCTAAAAAGGAGCCAGCACGAGCCACGGGCCGTGCAAGTGGCAACAGCAACCGTAAGGCCCCGGCTCAGCCGAGGGAATTGAGGGCTCTGGGCGTCGATAAGCCAAGGGAAATTGCTTTTGAAGTACTTGATCGTGTCCGTACCGGTGAGGCTTATGCCAACTTGGTGTTGCCACGTCTGTTGACCAAGAACAACCTTGATAGCCGTGACGCGGCGTTTACCACCGAGATTACCTATGGCACTTTGCGTAATGCAGGGCTGCTGGATGAGGTGATTAAGGCAGCATCCGGGCGTGAACTTTCCGATATTGATCCAGAGGTATTGGATATTTTGCGTATCGGTGCCTACCAGGTGATGTTTATGCGCGTGGAAGATCATGCGGCAGTAGATACCTCGGTAAAAATGGTCGGCGGTTTGAAGAAGTTCCAGGCAACTGGCTTTGCGAACGCGATTTTGCGCAATATCACCCGCAAGAGCCCTGAGCAGTGGTTGGAAGAACTAGAACCTGCAGAAGAGCTTGCACGTGTGGCATTCCGCACCGCGCACCCTCAGTGGATCGCGCAGAGTTTTGCCAAGGTGCTTCCTGCAGAGGAATTGGAAGAGGCACTTGCTGCGGACTCTTTGCGCCCAGTAGTGCACCTGGTTGCTCGTCCGGGTGAAATTAGCGCTGAGGAATTGGCTCTGATTACTGGTGGCGAAGAGGGCAAGTACTCTCCATACGCTGTCTACCTAGAAGGTGGCGACCCAGCAGATATTGAGCCAGTCAAGGAAGGCCTTGCCTCCGTACAGGATGAAGGCTCTCAGTTGATTGCCCGTGCGTTAGTAGAGATTCCAGTGCAGGGCACTGATTCTGGTCGTTGGTTGGATATGTGTGCTGGTCCTGGTGGCAAGGCAGCGCTCATTGGTGCGCTGGCACGTATGGATCGTGCAAAGGTCGATGCCGTGGAGATCTCTGATCACCGTGCACGCCTGATTGAAAAGTCTGTGCGTGGTTTACCAGTGAAGGTACATGTGGGCGATGGCCGCAACATTCACCTCCAGGGTGGATACGATCGCGCACTAGTGGATGCTCCATGTTCCGGCCTGGGTGCGCTGCGTCGTCGCCCAGAAGCTCGCTGGCGCAAGCAGGAAAGCGATATCGCACAACTCAATACCTTGCAGTACGAGCTGTTGGAATCTGCGGTGAAACGAGTACGTTCCGGTGGCGTCGTAGTGTATTCCACCTGTTCCCCTGATATCCGCGAAACCCGCGACATCGTAGATAAAGCAGTGGCCTCTTTGGATGTCGAAGAACTCAATGCAGCCGAGTACATGCCAGGCATGACCAATACCGGTGAGCAGAAATCAGTGCAGATGTGGCCACACCGCCACGGCACCGATGCCATGTTCGTAGCAGTGCTACGCAAGAACTAACCCTGTGATCTAAGCCGGATTGCTAAGAGGGCTATGATTTAGGACATGGCACAACGTACTCCTCTCATCGCCCCATCCATTCTGGCTGCAGATTTCTCCCGATTGGGAGAAGATATTTTGGCCGTCCCTGATGCCGACTGGATTCACGTCGACATCATGGACGGCCATTTTGTACCCAATTTGAGCTTCGGCGCGGATATCACCGCTGCGGTCAACCGCGTGACCGACAAAGAGCTCGATGTGCACCTCATGATTGAAAACCCAGAAAAGTGGGTAGACAGCTACATCGACGCCGGAGCAGATTGCATCATCTTCCACGTGGAAGCCACCGATGAGCACGTCGCACTAGCTAAGTACCTCCGCTCCAAGGGCGTACGCGCAGGCTTTTCCCTGCGCCCAGGAACTCCCATCGAAGATTACCTCGATGATCTAGAACACTTTGATGAAGTCATCGTCATGAGCGTAGAGCCTGGTTTCGGTGGACAAAGCTTCATGCCAGACCAGCTGGATAAGGTGCGCACCTTGCGCAAGGTCATTGACGAGCGCGGATTGAATACCATTATTGAAATCGATGGTGGCATCAGCACAAAGACCATTAAACAGGCAGCAGAAGCAGGCGTAGACGCATTTGTTGCAGGTTCTGCCGTATACGGCGCCCAGGATCCAAATAAGGCGATCCAGGAGCTGCGAGCACTCGCACAGTAAATGGATATTGCTCATGCTTTAGATCTGGCGCACCAAGCATCAGATGCAGTTCGCGGCACCACTAGCCCTAATCCGGCAGTAGGCGCGGTCATTCTAGATGCCGATGGCGATGTCATCGGCATCGGAGCGACCGCACCTCCAGGGGGACCACATGCAGAAGTCGTCGCGCTGCACGCGGCCGGTGCCCGCGCACACGGCGGCACAGCTGTGGTCACCCTAGAACCCTGTAACCACTATGGCCGCACCGGTCCATGCTCCAAGGCGCTTCTCGACGCCGGAATACGCCAGGTGTTTTATGCCAACGCAGATCCCTTCCCGTCAGCAGCAGGCGGAGCGGAATTTCTGCGGGCGGCCGGCGTCGACACGCACTTTTTAGATCAGCCCATCCGCGCCCTGCAACCATGGCTGAGCGCTACACGCCTCGGCCGTCCCCATGTGACCCTCAAGTTTGCCTCCACCCTAGATGGCTTTTCCGGAGCTACGGACGGCACCAGCCAATGGATTACCGGTGATACAGCCAGGGCATATGTCCACGAGGACCGTAGTAAAAGAGACGCCATCATCGTGGGTACAGGCACAGTACTTAGTGATAATCCCTCACTGACCGCACGCACAGACACAGGACTGTATGAGCACCAACCGCGCCGGGTTGTGATTGGATCTCGTGAGGTTCCAGATTCTTCGCATCTCGCGCAACTGGGATATGAGCAGTATGCGGGAATACCCGAGGCCTTGAGCGCGCTATGGGATACAGGATGCCGAGACATTTTGATCGAAGGTGGTCCAGCTTTGGCTGCGTCTGCGCTGCGTTTAGGGGTAGTTGATCAGGTACAGGCCTATATTGCTCCGGCGTTATTGGGTGCTGGTAAATCTGTATTAACGTGGCCTCAAGAGACCACAATGGATGAAATTATGCGTTTTGAGACGACCTCCGTCAGGCAGTTGGGCTCAGATGTGTTGATAGAAATGATGATGAGGAAGAAACACTAAATGTTTACAGGTATCGTCGAGGAATTAGGTTCCGTTGCAGGTGTAGAATACCTGGGAGATTCCATTCGCATGGAGATCGCAGCCACCACCGTCTTAGAGGGCGTGCATTTGGGAGATTCCATCTCTGTCAATGGTGTTTGCTTGACTGTCGCATCTTTTGATGAAGGACATTTCACTGCTGATCTCATGCAGGAAACACTTGACCGCAGCTCTCTAGGCACTTTAAACACAGGCAGCAAAGTCAATCTGGAACGCGCGATGGCTGCTGATGGCCGCCTCGGTGGGCACATTATGCAAGGCCATGTTGATGCCACCACCACACTGCGTGAGCGCACCAGCTCCGAAAACTGGGATGTGCTGCGTTTTGAGTTACCTGTAGAGCTCGCACGCTATGTGGTGGAAAAAGGCTCCATCGCACTCAATGGCACATCCTTGACTGTGTCTTCCCTTGGCGATGACTGGTTTGAAGTGTCCTTGATCCCCACTACGCTGCGCGATACCACCCATGGTGAATTAGTCGCCGGCGACATGGTCAATGTGGAAGTTGATGTGATTGCCAAATATGTAGAACGCATGATGCTTCCAGGCTTTGGGCAAACAGCTGCGCCCCACGACAACACCGATTTAGCGAAAGACTAGGTTTAGACATCATGAGTGAAAACACCCAGATACCCAGTCAATTAGATTCCGTAGAAGAAGCAATCGCGGATATTGCAGCAGGCAAAGCTGTGGTAGTGGTTGATGATGAAGATCGTGAAAATGAAGGCGATATCATCTTCGCAGCGGAGCTAGCCACCCCAGAGCTAGTGGCTTTCATGGTGCGCTATTCCTCCGGCTATATCTGTGCCCCATTAACCTCAGAAGATGCAGATCGTCTTGATCTGCCACCCATGACTGCCCACAACCAGGATGCTCGTGGCACCGCATACACCGTGACCGTTGATGCAAATACTGGCACCACAGGTATTTCTGCTACTGACCGCGCTCATACCTTGCGTCTGTTGGCCGATCCAGAAGCAGTACGTACGGATTTCACTCGACCAGGCCACGTTGTTCCTTTGCGCGCCCGTGAAGGCGGCGTATTAGTACGTGCCGGACACACTGAAGCTGCCGTGGATCTCGCGCGTGCCGCAGGCCTGCGCCCAGCTGGTGTTATTTGTGAAGTGGTCAGCGAAGAAGATCCTACCGGAATGGCACGTGTGCCAGAACTTCGTCGTTTCTGCGATGAGCACGGACTAAAGCTGATTTCTATTGAGCAGCTTATTCAGTGGCGTCGCAAAAATGAAGTGCTGGTAGAGCGCCAGGTAGAGACTGTGTTGCCTACTGAATTTGGCACTTTTAAGGCAGTTGGTTACCGCTCCATCGTTGATGGCACTGAGTTGGTGGCCATCGTTGCCGGTGATGTAGCAGCTGAAGGCGGTGAAAACGTTTTGGTGCGAGTCCACTCTGAGTGCTTGACTGGCGATGTTTTTGGTTCCCGTCGCTGCGATTGTGGCCAGCAGCTGCATGAATCCCTCAAGATGATTGCGGAAGCTGGTCGGGGAGTAGTTGTCTATATGCGTGGACATGAAGGCCGTGGCATTGGGCTCCTTGCCAAACTGCGCGCTTATCAACTTCAAGATGAAGGCGCAGATACTGTGGACGCCAACCTTGCTCTTGGCCTGCCTGCAGATGCTCGCGAATTTGGCACCAGTGCGCAGATTCTTTATGACTTGGGTGTGCGTTCCCTCAACCTGATCAGCAACAATCCGGCTAAAAAGATTGGTTTGGAAGGCCATGGCATTTCCATTGCCAGCCGCACACCAATCCCAGTAGCGGTGCATGAAGATAATGTTCGTTACCTCAAAACCAAACGTGACCGCATGGGACATGATCTACCAGATGTTGCTGCGTGGGAACACGAACATCCAGAAAACTAAAGGAGTTTAAAAAATGGCTAAAGAAGGACTGCCCACCGTTGATCTCCCTGACGCCTCCGGCTTAAGCGTCGCAGTTGTCACCGCACGTTGGAACGCAGAAATCTGCGATCGTTTGCACAAGCACGCCGTTGACGCAGGTCGTGCTGCAGGAGCTACCGTCCATGAATACCGCGTTGTAGGAGCCCTCGAGCTTCCTGTGGTTGTTCAGGAATTAGCGCGCACCCATGATGCCGTGGTGGCATTGGGCTGTGTGGTTCGTGGCGGCACCCCGCATTTTGATTATGTCTGCGATTCTGTCACCGAAGGCCTAACCCGCATTGCCTTAGATACCTCCACTCCAATTGGCAATGGTGTGTTGACCACCAACACCGAAGAACAAGCAGTAGAACGCTCCGGTGGCGAAGGATCTGTCGAGGATAAAGGTGCTGAAGCGATGGTTGCTGCACTAGATACTGCCCTCGTGCTTTCTCAGATTCGAGCCAATCAGGGTTAGACTGTTGGAATTGAAAGTGTAAAATTTTCCAGGCTGCGTGCAACTGCTAAATAGTTCTAAGGATTTGTGAAAAAGTGACAACCAATGCCCCCGACGGAGCAACGAACAACATCAACAACGCACATTCGGGCGCTGTCGGGACTCCAAAGGTGAAACTCAGCGATGCGGAGCTGCAGGAATACACTGCTGCTTTTGCTGGTACCACCACCACAAAGCCGTGGGAATTGGAAGTAACCACCAAGTTTCTGAAGAAAATTGCCTGGTTAGCTGTCGTGGTTGTCATGGCCGTACATATTTTCATGGGTGCAGTGGTGGATGTTGATTTCACTGGAGCTGCGGTGACCTCGATTGATACCCTGGCTTTCCCTGCCATTGGCATTATTATTTCTGTGGTGTTGTTCCTTGGCTTGAAGCGACCTCGCGTGCGGGCTAATGAAGATGGGGTAGAGGTACGCAACTTCATTGGAACCCGTTTTTATCCATGGGCTGTTATCTATGGAATGTCTTTTCCCAAGGGCAGCAGCGTAGCTCGATTGGAGCTTCCAGATTTTGAATTCGTTCCAATGTGGGCATTCCAATCCCGTGATGGTGAAGATGTGGTGCGTGCTGTTGCGGTGTTCCGTGAGCTCGAAAACAAGTACATGCCAGAGGACTAAATAAGCTGTGGCTGATCCAACAACCTATCGCCCGGCTCCAGGAACAATTCCAACGGAGCCGGGTGTTTATAAATTCAGGGATGACAACCGCCGAGTAATCTATGTCGGCAAGGCTAATAACCTGCGTTCTCGTCTATCCAACTATTTCCAAGATGTCACCCAATTGCATCCGCGCACACGCCAAATGGTGTTTGCGGCCTCCTCCGTGGAGTGGACAGTGGTATCTAGTGAAGTGGAAGCGCTGCAGCTGGAATATACCTGGATTAAACGCTTTGACCCGCGCTTTAATGTTAAATATCGCGATGATAAAACCTATCCCATGCTGGCAGTATCCACAGGGGAGAGGTTTCCGCGCGCCTTCTTTTATCGCGGACCAAGACGCAAAGGAGTGCGCTATTTTGGCCCATATTCCCATGCCTGGGCAGTCCGAGAAACACTAGATTTACTGCTTCGCATTTTTCCCATGCGCACGTGCTCCAAAGGTGTGTTCAACCGCCATGAAAATCTGGGGCGCCCCTGCCTATTGGGCTATATCGATAAATGCGCCGCGCCATGCGTGGGCAGAGTCAGCGAAGATGAACATCGCGATATTGTCACTGGGTTTACGTCCTTCATGGCAGGCCACACCGATAAAGTTACTCGCAAACTCAACACAGAGATGATGGCCGCTGCCGAAGAACTTGATTTTGAACGTGCTGCGCGGCTGCGTGATGATCTTGAAGCCATTGATAAAGTGATGGAAAAACAAGCTGTGGTTTTGGGCGATGGCACAGATGCAGACATCATTGCGTTTTCCACGGATGATCTGGAAGCTGCCGTACAGATCTTCCACATTAGAGGCGGTCGAATCCGCGGCCAGCGCGGCTGGGTTGTGGAAAAGCCCGGCGATTACGCCGAATTGCTTATCGACGCTTCGACCCAACCTGAGAGTACAGATCCTGCACTGCCATTTCTGATGCAAGATTTTCTCGTGCAGTTCTACGGCGATGCTGTGGAACGAGCAGAAACTGAAGCCGAGGAAGATGCTGCTGTTATCGAGCGACGTGGCGTCGATAAGCATTCTTTTGCAGAGGCTGTCCCGGTGACGCGCGCTTCGGTGGTGCCCCGTGAAATCCTGGTGCAGGCCAGCCCAAATGAAGCGGAACAAACCCTCAAAGTCTTGGAGGGGCTGCGCGGCGCCGGAATTGATGTGCGCGTGCCACAACGCGGGGACAAGCGCGCCTTGATGGAAACGGTGGAAAGAAACGCCAAGGAACTGCTCACACAGCACAAATTAAAGCGCGTGGGCGATCTGACAGCACGTTCTGCTGCGCTGCAAGAACTGCAGGAAGCTCTCGATATGGAGCAAGCTCCGCTGCGCATAGAATGCACGGATATCTCCCATATCCAAGGAACCGATGTGGTGGCATCACTCGTGGTCTTTGAAGATGGGCTGCCCCGGAAATCCGATTACAGACGCTACCGGGTTAAAGAAGCGGCTGGCGATGGATACTCCAATGATGTTGCCTCCATCGCGGAGATTACGCGTAGGCGTTTTTTGCGCCACAACCAGGATAAACTTGCTGTTCCAGAAGCAGAAGAATTTGATGGTTCTACTTTTACGGATGAAAAAGTAGAAGAGATGAGCACTGATGCACGTCGCTTCGCTTACCCTCCGCAACTATTTATAGTCGATGGTGGTGCACCCCAAGTTGCTGCTGCACAAGAAGTTTTTGATGAACTCGGCATTGTCGATGTGGTGCTTATTGGACTGGCAAAAAGATTGGAAGAAATTTGGATCCCAGGTGATCCTGATCCAGTAATTTTGCCACGTAACTCCCAAGCACTGTTTTTGCTGCAACAAATCCGCGATGAGGCACACCGCTTTGCGATCACCTATCACCGACAGCAACGCTCCAAGCGGATGCGTGTCTCTGAGCTGGACAGCATTAAAGGTCTGGGACAAAGTCGCAGAACGGAATTGGTGAAGCATTTTGGTTCAGTAGCGAAGTTGAAACAAGCAAGTGCGGAAGAAATCTCTCAGGTGAAAGGATTCGGTCCAAAATTGGCCGAAGCCGTATACGAGGGACTTCATGCATCTAAATAGATTAAGAACCAATAACAAGAAGCACCGGAGATAGCTAGGATATAACCATGATTCAATCCACTGGGGTCACACACACTGGTCAGCCTGCATCACACAACCCTGTGAAATACAGGGACAATTTCACTCCTGTCATTATTACAGGCATGTCTGGAGCAGGGCTGAGCACAGCTGCTCGAGTCTTAGAAGACTTAGGCTGGTACGTGGCACACAATATCCCGCCACAGCTGATCCTAGAATTCGTAGACATGTGTGCCAGGGAAGACGCACCCGTGGATAAAATCGCAGTGGTATGTGATGTACGTTCTCGTGAATTTAGAGGAAGCCTTCCAGAGGTTGTGACAGAGCTTCGCGCCCGAAAGCTTGATCCCACGGTACTGTTCCTGGAAGCGCGCGATGAAGTATTGATCAAACGCTTTGATAATGTTCGCCGCACCCATCCTTTGCAAGGCAGCCAAACACTGCAGGTAGGCATCGAACGCGAACGCACTGTGTTGTCTCTACTTAAAGAAGACGCATCGGTGGTCATTGATACCTCTGACCTCTCAGTACATGATCTGAGAAGGGCAATTGAATCTTCTTTCCGAACCATTGCCACCCGCACTCAGCATGTCACCATTGAATCCTTTGGCTTCAAGCATGGTTCACCGCGGGATGCCGATTTCGTGGTGGATGTCCGATTCCTGCCTAACCCATTCTGGGTTCCAGAATTACGTCCTTTTAGAGGAGTGGACAAGCCAGTATCGGATTATGTGCTGTCCCAAAAAGGTGCAGAAGAATTCCTGAATAACTTTGTGAGCATGCTGCAAGATATGCTTCCTGGATACCGCCATGAGGGTAAAAACTTCATCACAGTAGGTGTGGGCTGCACCGGTGGACACCACAGATCAGTGGCCGTGTCCGAAGAACTAGCCAAAAGACTTGCGGATCAAACAGAGCTAGATGTCTCTGTTGTTCACCGCGATATTAACCGACACTAAGAAAGGGGCCATCTACTTGACGACCTTCTTTGATGCCCCAGGAGATACTCCAGAAGAAGTGGTACCAGATCTGCCCAAGAATTCGGATGCAGCATCTGATGATCGGCCATCTGTCATCACCAGTTTGGGTGGTGGACATGGATTATTTCAAACACTGCGTGCCGCTCGAATTTGCACACCTCATAAAATCAACGCAATTGTTACAGTTGCTGATGATGGTGGTTCCTCAGGCAGAATTCGACGCGAACTAGGACAGATCCCGCCGGGCGATTTACGCATGGCTCTTGCTGCTCTGACTGCAGATGCAGAAGAGGGCGGATTATGGGAAAACCTGCTGCAACACCGTTTCGGTGGGCATGGCGCCTTGGCTGGACATGCCTTGGGAAACCTCATGATCGTCGCCTTGACAGATCTTTTGGGTACCTCACAAGATGCGTTGGACCGGATTGCTGCACTAACCGGTGCAACTGGCCGCATCATTCCAGTATGTGCTGAACCTTTGGATCTAGAAGCCGAAGTATCTGGATTAGATTCAGATCCACGTGTGATGCGTCAGGTACGAGGACAAGTAGCTGTTGCTGCAACCCCAGGTCAAGTACGTCGCGTGCGTATCATTCCAGAAAATCCTGAACCTAACCCTGCCGCTATCCAAGCGATTCTAGATGCTGATTTGGTTACTTTAGGTCCTGGATCGTGGTTTTCTTCAGTTATTCCGCATATTTTGATTCCTGAAGTAATTGAGGCTCTGACTCAGACCAAAGCAACCAAAACTGTGGTGCTCAACCTCACCGCTGAACCTGGTGAGACGGCAGGTTTTTCTGCAGAACGCCATATCCATGTGTTGCGTCAGCATGCTCGTAGCCTGCAGATCGATCAAGTTATTGTTGATGCAAAGACGCTGTCCTCACCAACTGAGCGTGATCATGTAGAACGTGCAGCTCGAACAATTGGTGCAGAAGTATCTTTCCATGATGTGCAAGCAGAAGACGGTCGCGGTCGATTTACCAGCATTCATGATCCGGCGAAGCTCAGCGCTGCACTCTTGGGAAGTTTTGCTGGAGCACGAAAGCGTTAAGGAGTATCAGTGTCACTTACCAGTGATATTAAAGAAGAATTGACGCGAGTTAATGTTGTCAAAAATAGCGTTCGTGCGGCTGAAGTATCGGCTATTCTCCGCTTTGCGGGAGAAATGCAAGTAGTTGCAGGAAGGCTTGTTATTGAAGCCAACCTAGATAGCTTGCACGCGGGAAAGAGATTGCAGCAGTTTATTCAGACGCTGTATAACTCGGACGTTGATGTGCATACGGTCAATCCAACAGTCAGCAGAAAATCACCGCGTTACCTTGTCCGCATTATTGACAATGCGGATGAGATTGCCCGGAGGACTGGTTTGGTAACCAGATCTGGCCATGTGGTCAGAGGCCTGGCACCGGCTGTTGTCAGTGGCACGATCAGTGATGCTGAAGCTGCATGGCGTGGAGCATTTTTGGCCAGTGGCTCATTAAGCGATCCGGGCAGGTCTTCTTCGCTAGAAGTATTTTGCCCTGGCCAAGAATCTGCGTTGGCACTTGTTGGTTGTGCGAGAAGAATCGGCGTGATTGCAAAGACGAAGGATTCTAGAGGATCTGACCGGGTTCATGTCCGAGATGCTGAAGCCATTGGTGCATTACTCACACGCATGGGCGCACAAAGGTCCCGCATTTTGTGGGAGGAAAAACGCCTTAAGCGTGAAAATCGCACTCCGGCCAACCGTTTAGCTAATTTCGATGACGCTAATCTACGCAGATCAGCACGTGCAGCGGTGGCTGCTGCGGCGCGAGTGGAACTGGCTATGAAAATTCTGGGCGATGATGTTCCGGAACATTTGGCGCAGGCTGGTCAATTGCGCGTGCAGCATAGGCAGGCGTCTTTGGAGGAATTGGGCAGGTTGGCAGATCCTCAGATGACCAAGGACGCAGTTGCTGGCCGTATTCGCCGGTTGCTCACCATGGCAGATAAGCGTGCTGAAGAATTAGGAATTGCTGATACTAACTCTGCGGTGACAGAGGATTTGATGGAGGAAATCTAAGATTTTCGTCTCGGTGGTGACATAAAAACGACCGACATCAATGGGATTACCATTAAGGCCAGTGTGAGTTGACTCACACTGGCTTCAAATTTGAGACTGGCTTGTGTGGATTTGTAAAAGTGTAATGCAATTCATATTTAGCCCCATTTGGGGGAATTGTTGCCAATGCGAACGATTTCAGGTTCATTCCATGCAAAAAGTATTTAGCGCAAGTGTTGGAATTAGCCCCTATTGGGGGCGAGCCTAATTTTTGAATGTGTTTGAATGATTTTGAAACTTCTGCAGAATCTTTGTTTGCCAGCTAAAGTTGAAGTCAGGTTGACACGGAGTTGACTCGACGAATTAGCCAATGTGAGTAGGTTTGGTGCGTGAGTTGGAAAAATTCACCACACTCGCCTGGGTTCTGTTCGCTTGAAGTATTGAGCGTGTGGCGCTCTGTTTGACCTAACTGATTCGCACATTGCATTTCCTACAATCTTTAGAGGAGACACAACATGACCATTCGTGTTGGTATTAACGGATTTGGCCGTATCGGACGTAACTTCTTCCGCGCAGTTCTGGAGCGCAGCGACGATCTCGAGGTAGTTGCAGTCAACGACCTCACCGACAATAAGACCCTTTCCACCCTTCTCAAGTTCGACTCCATCATGGGCCGCCTTGGCCAGGAAGTTGAATACGACGATGACTCCATCACCGTTGGTGGCAAGCGCATCGCTGTTTACGCAGAGCGCGATCCAAAGAACCTGGACTGGGCTGCACACAACGTTGACATCGTGATCGAGTCCACCGGCTTCTTCACCGATGCAAACGCGGCTAAGGCTCACATCGAAGCAGGTGCCAAGAAGGTCATCATCTCCGCACCAGCAAGCAACGAAGACGCAACCTTCGTTTACGGTGTGAACCACGAGTCCTACGATCCTGAGAACCACAACGTGATCTCCGGCGCATCTTGCACCACCAACTGCCTCGCACCAATGGCAAAGGTCCTGAACGACAAGTTCGGCATCGAGAACGGCCTCATGACCACCGTTCACGCATACACCGGCGACCAGCGCCTGCACGATGCACCTCACGGCGACCTGCGTCGTGCACGTGCAGCAGCAGTCAACATCGTTCCTACCTCCACCGGTGCAGCTAAGGCTGTTGCTCTGGTTCTCCCAGAGCTCAAGGGCAAGCTTGACGGCTACGCACTTCGCGTTCCAGTTATCACCGGTTCCGCAACCGACCTGACCTTCAACACCAAGTCTGAGGTCACCGTTGAGTCCATCAACGCTGCAATCAAGGAAGCTGCAGTCGGCGAGTTTGGCGAGACCCTGGCTTACTCTGAAGAGCCACTGGTTTCCACCGACATCGTCCACGATTCCCACGGCTCCATCTTCGACGCTGGCCTGACCAAGGTCTCCGGCAACACCGTCAAGGTTGTTTCCTGGTACGACAACGAGTGGGGCTACACCTGCCAGCTCCTGCGTCTGACCGAGCTCGTAGCTTCCAAGCTCTAATTAGTTCACATCGCTAACGTGGGCGATCGATGCTCACGGTGATGTGTCATCCCAATAGCCCGGGGTGTGCCTCGGCGCACCCCGGGCTATTTTGTGTCTTTAATCAATACAATTGAATACCGGTGCCAGCGCCACACAATGTGTGGCAATCTGGGACAGTGCATCACATTGCACCAGAAGAATTTTTTAAACAATCAAATCTCCAAGGAGTACGGCATGGCTGTTAAGACCCTCAAGGACTTGCTCGACGAAGGCGTAGACGGACGCCACGTCATCGTTCGATCTGACTTCAATGTTCCCCTCAACGATGACCGCGAGATCACCGATAAGGGCCGAATCATTGCCTCCCTACCAACCCTTAAAGCACTGAGCGAAGGTGGCGCAAAGGTCATCGTCATGGCTCACCTTGGCCGCCCAAAGGGCGAGGTCAACGAGAAGTACTCCCTCGCACCTGTCGCTGAGGCACTCTCCGATGAACTTGGCCAGTACGTTGCACTTGCGGCAGACGTTGTTGGCGAAGACGCACACGAGCGCGCAAACGGCCTGACCGAGGGCGACATCCTGCTCCTGGAGAACGTGCGCTTCGACCCACGCGAAACCTCCAAGGACGAGGCAGAGCGCACCGCTTTCGCTCAGGAGCTCGCAGCTCTTGCAGCAGACAACGGCGCATTCGTCTCTGACGGCTTTGGTGTTGTCCACCGCGCGCAGACCTCCGTCTACGACATTGCAAAGTTGCTGCCACACTACGCTGGCGGACTGGTAGAGACCGAGATTTCCGTTCTGGAAAAGATCGCAGAATCACCAGAGGCACCTTACGTTGTGGTTCTCGGTGGATCCAAGGTCTCTGACAAGATCGGTGTTATTGAGGCACTGGCTGCAAAGGCTGACAAGATCATCGTCGGTGGCGGCATGTGCTACACCTTCCTCGCAGCTCAGGGACACAATGTTCAGCAGTCCCTCCTGCAGGAAGAAATGAAGGCTACCTGCACCGACCTGCTCGCACGCTTCGGTGACAAGATCGTTCTCCCAGTTGACCTGGTTGCAGCATCCGAATTTAACAAGGACGCAGAGAAGAAGATCGTCGATCTAGATTCCATTCCAGAGGGTTGGATGTCTCTTGATATCGGACCAGAGGCAGTCAAGAACTTTGCAGAGGTGCTGGGCAGCGCGAAGACCATTTTCTGGAACGGCCCAATGGGCGTGTTCGAGTTCGCAGCATTCTCTGAGGGCACCCGCGGCATCGCCCAGGCCATCATCGATGCAACTGCAGGCAACGGCGCATTCTCCGTTGTTGGCGGTGGCGACTCCGCAGCATCCGTTCGCGTGCTCGGCCTGAACGAAGACGGCTTCTCCCACATCTCCACCGGTGGTGGCGCATCCCTCGAGTACCTTGAAGGCAAGGAACTCCCAGGCGTTGCAATTCTCGCTCAGTAATTCTGGCTCAGCCAAAAACGGCACAGCCAAATCTGGCTCAGCCAAGTCCGACACGGCCCTTTTTTAGACAACACAACAAAAGGGCCACCGGGAAACTTTTTAGAAAGGTGTGTTTCACCCATGGCACGTAAGCCACTTATCGCTGGTAACTGGAAGATGAACCTGGATCACCAGCAGGCAATCGGCACTGTTCAGAAGCTTGCATTCGCCCTTCCAAAGGAATACTTCGAGAAGGTTGACGTTGCAGTCACCGTTCCTTTCACTGACATCCGCTCCGTCCAGACTCTCGTTGAGGGCGACAAGCTTGAGGTCACTTTCGGTGCTCAGGACGTCTCCCAGCACGAGTCCGGTGCCTACACCGGTGAAGTTTCTGCAAGCATGCTTGCAAAGCTGAACTGCTCTTGGGTTGTCGTTGGACACTCCGAGCGCCGCGAGTACCACAACGAGTCTGATGAGTTGGTTGCTGCGAAGGCAAAGGCAGCTCTGTCCAACGGCATCAGCCCGATCGTCTGCGTTGGTGAGCCACTGGAAATCCGTGAAGCTGGCACCCACGTTGAGTACGTCGTCGAGCAGACCCGCAAGTCCCTTGCTGGCCTGGATGCTGCTGAGCTGGCCAACACCGTTATCGCGTATGAGCCAGTGTGGGCTATCGGCACTGGCAAGGTTGCTTCCGCAGCAGACGCTCAGGAAGTGTGCAAGGCTATCCGCGGTCTGATCGTGGAGCTTGCAGGCGACGAGGTCGCTGAGGGCCTGCGTATTCTTTACGGTGGTTCTGTTAAGGCAGAAACCGTCGCTGAGATCGTCGGTCAGCCTGACGTCGACGGCGGACTTGTCGGTGGCGCTTCCCTCGACGGTGAAGCATTCGCCAAGCTGGCTGCCAACGCTGCGAGCGTTGCTTAAAGTACAGAGCTTTAAAGCAGAGCCTTAAAGCACAAGCACTGTAGAAGTGCGGTTTTGATGCGCCCTGAGAGCCATCGAAATCAATCGCCCAGCTAAACACCTGTTTTGCTGGGCGATTTTTTATCTCATGCACGCCAACACCCTCAATGTGAAAGAGTGTTTAAAGTAGTTATGACTGATTTTTTACGCGATGACATCAGGTTCCTCGGTCGAATCCTCGGTGAGGTAATTGCGGAACAAGAAGGCCAGGAGGTTTATGAACTGGTCGAACAAGCGCGCCTGACTTCTTTTGATATCGCCAAGGGCAACGCCGAAATGGATAGCCTGGTTCAGGTTTTCGACGGCATTACTCCAGCCAAGGCAACACCGATTGCTCGCGCATTTTCCCACTTCGCTCTGCTGGCTAACCTGGCGGAAGACCTCCACGATGAAGAGCTTCGTGAACAGGCTCTCGATGCAGGTGACACCCCTCCGGACAGCACTCTTGATGCCACCTGGCTGAAACTTAATGAGGGCAATGTTGGCGCAGAAGCTGTGGCGGATGTGTTGCGTAATGCTGAGGTGGCGCCAGTTCTGACTGCGCACCCAACTGAGACTCGCCGCCGCACTGTTTTTGATGCGCAAAAGTGGATCACCACCCACATGCGTGAACGCCACGCTTTGCAGTCTGCTGAGCCAACCGCTCGTACGCAAAGCAAGTTGGATGAGATCGAGAAGAACATCCGCCGTCGCATCACCATTTTGTGGCAGACCGCGTTGATTCGTGTCGCGCGCCCTCGAATCGAGGACGAGATCGAAGTAGGGCTGCGCTACTACAAGCTCAGCTTGCTGGAAGAGATTTCGCGCATCAACCGCGATGTGGCCGTTGAGCTTCGTGAACGCTTCGGCGAGGAAGTTCCTTTGAAGCCTGTGGTCAAGCCAGGTTCCTGGATTGGTGGAGACCACGACGGTAACCCTTATGTCACCGCTGAAACAGTCGAGTACTCCACTCACCGCGCTGCGGAAACCGTGCTCAAGTACTATGCACGCCAGCTGCATTCCCTCGAGCATGAGCTCAGCCTGTCGGACCGCATGAATAAGGTCACCCCGCAGCTGCTTGCGCTGGCAGATGCCGGGCACAACGACGTGCCAAGCCGCGTGGATGAGCCTTATCGACGCGCCGTCCATGGCGTTCGCGGACGTATCCTCGCGACGACGGCCGAGCTGATCGGCGAGGACGCCGTTGAGGGCGTGTGGTTCAAGGTCTTTACTCCATACGCATCTCCGGAAGAATTCTTAAACGATGCGTTGACCATTGATCATTCTCTGCGTGAATCCAATGACGTTCTCATTGCCGATGATCGTTTGTCTGTGCTGATTTCTGCCATCGAGAGCTTTGGATTCAACCTTTACGCACTGGATCTGCGCCAAAACTCCGAAAGCTACGAGGACGTCCTCACCGAGCTTTTCGAACGCGCCCAAGTCACCGCAAACTACCGCGAGCTGTCTGAAGCAGAGAAGCTTGAGGTGCTGATGAAGGAACTGCGCAGCCCTCGTCCGCTGATCCCGCACGGTTCAGACGAATACAGCGAGGTCACCGACCGCGAGCTCGGCATCTTCCGCACCGCGTCGGAGGCTGTCAAGAAATTCGGGCCACGGATGGTGCCTCACTGCATCATCTCCATGGCATCATCGGTCACCGATGTGCTGGAGCCAATGGTGTTGCTCAAGGAATTCGGCCTCATTGCAGCCAACGGCGACAACCCACGCGGCACCGTCGATGTCATCCCACTGTTCGAAACCATCGAAGATCTCCAGGCCGGCGCCGGAATCCTCGACGAACTGTGGAAAATTGATCTCTACCGCAACTACCTCCTGCAGCGCGACAACGTCCAGGAAGTCATGCTCGGTTACTCCGATTCCAACAAGGATGGCGGATATTTCTCCGCAAACTGGGCGCTTTACGACGCGGAACTGCAGCTCGTCGAACTATGCCGATCAGCCGGGGTCAAGCTTCGCCTGTTCCACGGCCGTGGTGGCACCGTCGGCCGCGGTGGCGGACCTTCCTACGACGCGATTCTTGCCCAGCCCAAGGGGGCTGTCCAAGGTTCCGTGCGCATCACCGAGCAGGGCGAGATCATCTCCGCTAAGTACGGCAACCCCGAAACCGCGCGCCGAAACCTCGAAGCTCTGGTCTCAGCCACGCTTGAGGCATCGCTTCTCGACGTCTCCGAACTCACCGATCACCAACGCGCGTACGACATCATGAGTGAGATCTCTGAGCTCAGCTTGAAGAAGTACGCCTCCTTGGTGCACGAGGATCAAGGCTTCATCGATTACTTCACCCAATCCACACCACTGCAGGAGATCGGATCCCTCAACATCGGATCCAGGCCTTCATCACGCAAGCAGACCTCCTCTGTGGAAGATTTGCGTGCTATTCCTTGGGTGCTTAGCTGGTCACAGTCTCGTGTCATGTTGCCAGGCTGGTTTGGTGTGGGCACTGCACTAGAGCAGTGGATTGGCGAAGGGGAGCAGGCCACCCAGCGCATCGCTGAGCTGCAAACACTCAACGAGTCCTGGCCATTTTTCACCTCAGTGTTGGATAACATGGCTCAGGTGATGTCCAAGGCAGAGCTGCGTTTGGCAAAGCTCTACGCCGACCTCATCCCAGATAGGGAAGTAGCCGAGCGCGTCTATTCCGTCATCCGCGAGGAATACTTCCTGACCAAGAAGATGTTCTGCGTAATCACCGGTTCTGATGATCTGCTTGATGACAACCCACTTCTCGCACGATCCGTCCAGCGCCGATACCCCTACCTGCTTCCACTCAACGTGATCCAGGTAGAGATGATGCGACGCTACCGAAAAGGCGACCAAAGCGAGCAAGTATCCCGCAACATCCAGCTGACCATGAACGGTCTTTCCACTGCACTGCGCAACTCTGGCTAGTCCTGCTGGGTGGGTAGTACTCGTGTATACTGTCTAAAGTTATTCGAAATCAGGTGGGCATAAGGTTCACCTGGGTTCTCAAACGGCAAAGGAACATTTTCCACATGGCATTGACGCTTCAAATCATCCTCGTCGTCGCCAGCCTGCTCATGACGGTTTTCGTCTTGCTGCACAAGGGCAAAGGCGGCGGACTCTCCAGCCTCTTCGGTGGCGGTGTGCAGTCCAATCTTTCGGGCTCCACTGTTGTTGAAAAGAACCTGGATCGCGTCACCATTTTGGTTGCCGTTATCTGGATTGTGTGCATTGTCGCACTCAACCTCATCCAGGCTTATTCATAAGACACGAGCTTAAAAAGAGCGGTTCCCTTTTCGTAGGGGAGCCGCTTTTTTGGGTTTTGTCGACCTGCTGTCTCCCCACTGTTCCTCGGTGTGTACTTTCGACACCAAGATTTCGGCAAAGTGGTGGTCAAAATTGGAAAATCTTGGTGCCTAATTCACATACATTCCAATTTTCCCTAAGGACATCTTTAAAGGGGAACTGTTCCCCGACGGAACGTGGAGTCTATAAAACCGCAGGTTAAAACGCTGCCATAGGGGATTTTTCGGCTGGGGAGACGTGGTGTAAGTGCGGGTTAAAAACGTGACCTTCGTTATAAAATCAGAAATCTATAGAACGATAGGTAGAAACTGGACTAGGTTTATCTATAGCGGAATAGAAAATACTCCGCTCGACAGCATCACTTAGCTGAAAGGCCTTTAACATGGACCCCTCAGATCTAGCCTGGATTCTCGCAGCTTTTGCGTTGGTAAGCCTGATGTTCCCCGGATTGTCCCTGCTCTACGGCGGCATGCTGGGTGGGCAACACGTTCTTAACACGTTCATGATGGTTATGAGCTCACTTGGAATCATCAGCCTGGTGTACATCATTTATGGACACGGACTTGTCTTAGGAAACTCCATCGGTGGGTGGGGAATTATCGGAAATCCACTTGAATACTTCGGCTTCCGCAACATCATGGAAGATGACGGCACCGGAGACCTCATGTGGGCCGGCTTCTACATTCTGTTCGCTGCAATCTCACTCGCACTTGTTTCATCTGGTGCAGCAGGGCGCATGCGCTTTGGAGCGTGGCTGGTCTTCGGTGTCCTGTGGTTCACCTTTGTGTACGCGCCACTGGCACACTGGGTTTTCGCTATCGATGATCCTGAGTCCGGCTACGTGGGTGGCTGGATGAAAAATGTGCTTGAGTTCCACGACTTTGCTGGTGGAACGGCAGTGCACATGAATGCGGGTGCGTCTGGACTCGCGCTGGCAATGGTGCTGGGACGCCGCTACTCCATGGCTGTGCGTCCACACAACCTTCCACTGATTTTGATTGGTGCAGGACTGATCATTGCGGGCTGGTTCGGATTCAATGGTGGTACCGCAGGTGGTGCCAACTTCCTCGCAAGCTACGTGGTCGTTACCTCTCTCATTGCTGCAGCTGGCGGAATGATGGGCTTCATGCTCGTTGAACGTGTGTTCAGCGGAAAACCCACTTTCTTTGGCTCGGCAACCGGCACAATCGCAGGCCTTGTGGCTATCACCCCGGCCGCGGATGCAGTGAGCCCGCTCGGAGCATTCGCCGTCGGAGCGCTCGGCGCAGTTGTCTCCTTCTGGGCAATTAGCTGGAAGAAGGGACACCGAGTCGATGATTCCTTCGATGTGTTCGCAGTCCACGGAATGGCCGGCATTGCAGGTGCACTGTTTGTCATGCTCTTTGGCGATCCACTAGCACCAGCGGGAGTTTCCGGAGTCTTCTTCGGTGGCGAACTCTCCCTGCTGTGGAGGGAACCACTGGCCATCATCGTGACCCTTGCATACGCATTCGGCGTGACCTGGTTGATTGCCACGATCTTGAACAAGTTCATGACTCTGCGCATCACCTCCGAAGCCGAATATGAAGGCATTGACCGCGCAGAACACGCAGAATCTGCCTACCACCTCAATTCCAACGGAATTGGGATGGCAACCCGCACCAATTTCGGACCTGAAATCCCCGAGGAAACCGTGCCCGACGCCGTGCAGGTGGGCGTCGATAGGCAAAAAATCGCTGATACTCGAAAGGCCTCAAAATGACCGCAACCTACACCACTGAAACCGCCATCAATTTCTTGTTCTTGAGCGAACCGGACATGATCGCGGCCGGAGTCAAAGACGTCGCGCAATGCGTCGATGTCATGGAGGAAACGCTCGTGCTCTTGGCGCAGGGCGACTACAAAATGGCCGGTTTGAACTCCAACTCGCATGGCGCGATGATCACCTTCCCGGAAAACCCAGAATTTGAAGGCATGCCCAAGGACGGTCCCGACCGCCGATTCATGGCGATGCCCGCATACCTCGGCGGGCGATTCAAAAACACCGGCGTGAAGTGGTACGGATCCAACGCGGAAAACAAGGCCTCAGGCTTGCCTCGCTCGATCCACACCTTCGTCCTCAACGACACGGTCACCGGTGCGCCGAAGGCCATCATGTCCGCGAACCTGCTGTCCGCCTACCGCACCGGCGCGGTTCCCGGCGTGGGCGTGAAGCACTTAGCGGTCGCCGACGCGACAACCTTGGCTGTCGTCGGACCTGGTGTCATGGCGAAAACCATCACCGAAGCGTGCATCGCAGAGCGCCCAGGAATCACCACCATCAAGATCAAGGGACGCAGCGAACTCGGCATCAACGCCTTTGCAACATGGGCGTTGGAAAAATTCCCCGAGATCGAAGTGCTCGCCGTCGGATCTGAAGAAGACGTGGTCAAAGACGCTGACATCGTCATCGCCGCCACCACCACGGACGCCGCCGGCTCCTCCGCCTTCCCATACTTCAAAAAAGAATGGCTCAAGCCGGGCGCATTGCTGCTGCTTCCAGCCGCCGGTCGCTTCGACGACGCTTATTTGCTTGACGACGCCCGCCTCGTTGTTGACTACATGGGGCTCTACGAAGCCTGGGCAGAAGAATACGGCCCACAGGCCTACCAACTCCTCGGCATTCCAGGAACCCACTGGTACGACCTGGCGCTGCAAGGAAAACTCGACCTTGCAAAGATTTCCCAGATTGGCGATATCTGCTCCGGCAAGCTACCCGGACGCACCAACGATGAGGAAATCATCCTCTATTCCGTCGGCGGCATGCCAGTAGAAGACGTCGCCTGGGCAACCCAAGTGTATGAAAACGCCCTGGAAAAAGGCATCGGCACCACATTGAACCTGTGGGAATCACCCGCACTGGCTTGAGAGAAGAAACAACAATGAAAATTGCGGTAATCGGCCTTGGATCAACCGGCTCCATGGCACTGTGGCACTTAAGTAACATCCCAGGTGTAGAGGCCATCGGCTTTGAACAATTCGGCATCTCCCATGGCTACGGCGCATTCACAGGGGAGTCCCGACTGTTTCGCATGGCCTACCACGAAGGCAGCACCTACGTTCCGTTGCTCAAACGCGCACGAGCACTATGGTCATCACTGAGCGAGATTTCCGGACGCGAACTCTTCCACAACTTCGGTGTCTTAAGCACCGGCAAGGAAGACGAAGCACCCTTCCAACGCCTGGTGGAATCAGTGGAACGTTATGAGCTGCCACATGAACGACTTACCGCCGCGCAGATGCGCAAGCGTTACCCAGGTCTAGACTTCCGCGATGATGAAGCTGGAATTGTTGATCTTCAAGGTGGAGCCCTGCGCCCCGAACTAGCAGTGTTCAGTGCAATCGAAACAGCCAAGGCAAATGGTGCCCAAGTACGCGATCACCAAAAAATCACCAGCATCGAAGACAACGGCGATCACGTAGTCATCCAAGCAGGCGAAGAAACCACAATCGTGGACCGCGTTATCGTCACCACCGGCAGCTGGACAAGCGAGCTCGTGCCCTCCATCGCGCCACTGCTTGAAGTGCGACGCCTAGTGCTCACCTGGTTCCTGCCCAACAACCCAGTGGACTTCCAGCCGGAAAACCTGCCGTGCTTCATCCGTGACCGTGATGGCTTCCACGTATTTGGAGCACCATGCGTCGATGGGTACAGCATCAAAATTGCCGGATTGGATGAGTGGGGCGTTCCATTAAGCGCTCATGTAGAAGATGAAGATCTCCGCCTCGACCGGGACGCAGTCTCTGAATTTGGTCGGAAAACCCACGAACTCTTCCCAGGGGTCAACCCAGAGCCCAACCGTTTCAGCGTCCACTATGACACCTACACTGCAGACAAATCTCCAATTATCGACGCGGTGGACAATGTCATTGTGCTCACCGGAGGATCCGGACACGCCTTCAAGCTCTCTCCAGCTTATGGCGAACTCGCAGCACAACTAGCGGTCGGAAACACCTCGCCGCTGTACAGCGAAGACTTTCGGATCGCCTCGCATGAACCAATCAAAGAGGCGGTGCACGTATAGAAAGCTAACCTTTTTAAGTGCGCGGTTTTAGGGTGAGAATCTAACGCTGAGCCAAAAATCCGGGTGCGAACCTCCATCGATTCAGATGAAGGTTCGCACCCGGATTAGTTTGTTAGTGCTTTTCGTTAGAGCTTCTAGTTAAAGCTTCTTGTTAGAGCTGGCGCTGCTTAGAGATTTCCTGCAGCATCATCAGCCAAGAACAATACCGTTTCCTCAGATCCGGTAGCTCCAGCAGCAGGCCACTCAACAGCAGGCTCACCGTTGACGATCGCCGCAGCTGCCTCAGCCTTCTCCGCACCAGAAACCAGCAACCACACGCGCTTTGCGGAGTGAACCGCAGGAAGGGTTAGAGTTGCACGCTCTGAAGGAGGCTTAGGGGAATCAAGCACCGCGATGACCTTTGCGGAGGTCTCCTTCACTGCATCGGTGTGAGGGAACAGGGAGTTGATATGGCCTTCGCCACCCATGCCGAGCAGGTGAAGATCAAAGCCGTTTGGTGCGAATTCATCCAACACAGCTTCGTAAGCGCGGGCTGCCTCTGCAAGATCTACGTCGCCGAGACCATATCCGTGAATGTTGGCTTCAGGGATAGAAACCTTGGACAACAGTGCCTCACGAGCCTGGCCCTCATTGGACTCAGAATCACTGACAGGGACATTGCGCTCATCGCCGAAGAACACATGAATGCGATCCCAGGCAAGGTCAGCCGCATCAACGCTGAGCTTTTCCAGCAACTTGATGCCGGCGCCACCACCGGTGAGCACTACCTGTGCGGTGCCATTATTGGCAGTTGCTGCTTCAACAACCTCAATGAATTTGGAGGCAGCCTGTGCAACCAAATCTTCAGTATCGCGTGCGCGTACTACATCAACCATAGTGTTGTATTTCTCCTTAGACGGTTTCCAGCTTGACGCTGGACAAGCCGGATAGTGCGTGCTGGTAGCCCAAATCTGGATCCATGTGGCGAAGCTCCTCAGACAAGCAGTCGGACTCACTTCGACGACCAATAGCCACCAGCGATGGGGCATTGCCGGATTCCGGCATCTCTACCTGAAGGGTATGAGCGTCATAGATGGTGATGATGATCGAGCCGGTGGTGCGAACGATCTCCAGGCGCTGGATAGCCAGCAGTGGAGTACCAAACTCATCGGTTGGCACGGTGGGAGCATCTGTCACCTCGCGGATCACAGGCACGTTCAGCCTGCGCGCCAACCAGCCTGCAGCCAAATCCACCGAGGTACTGCCGCTTGCGCCGGTCAGCCTCACGGAAGTGATTTCGCTGTGTGGTGGGTGATCCAATGAGGAGGCAACAAGTCCCCGCCACTGGGTAAGACGCGCCCACGTCATGTCGGTATCACCTGGGTGATAGTTCTCAACACGATCTTCTAGTGCGTCATCACGGTCGTACAAAGCATCAGTGATGCGTCGTTGTGCGATGCGTCCAATTGGGTCCTGGGAAGGATTCTTTGGTGATTCACCTGGCCACCAAGCAACGATGGGGGTGTCAGGAAGCAACAGTGGTGTGACGACATACTGGAGCTTGTCAGCGACAGGTCCGTTGAGATGAATGATGATCATCTCGGAAGCGCCAGCATCACCGCCGATGCGGACCTCAGCATCTACCTTGTTCTCAGCGGACTTATCGCCGACAACCAAGATGATCACGCGAGATGGGTGCTCACGGGATGCTTCATTGGTAGATTCCGTGATCGCTGCGACATCACTTTCAGAGTCGGTGACCACAATGAGTGTGAGGACGCGTCCGGTGGTTACCTGAGCTCCAGATTCACGCAAACGAGTAAGCGTCTTGGAGATAGCTTGGGTGGTGGTATTTGGAAGTTCAAAGATCATTGATTCGCCCCTAACTTATGGCCTACGCCAGGTGTGACCGTTGCGGGAGAGCATTGCATCAGCGCTCTTTGGACCCCATGTACCTGCTGGATAATCCTCTGGTTTGCCGTTGGCTTCCCATGCTTCAAGGATTGGATCCAGGATCTTCCAGCTCAGCTCAACTTCTTCGTTGGTAGGGAAGAGGCTGGATTCATCCAAAAGGGCATCGAGAATAAGTCGCTCGTATGCTTCTGGGGATTCCTCAGTGAAAGATTCTGAGTAGGAGAAGTCCATGTTGACATCGCGGACTTCCATGGCAGAACCTGGCACCTTGGAGCCGAAGCGAATGAGTACGCCTTCATCTGGCTGGACACGAATCACAATGGCATTTTGGCCAAGGGAAGCAGTCATATCAGTATCGAATGGCTGGTGTGGTGCATCTTTAAACACCACAGCAATCTCAGTGACGCGACGTCCAAGACGCTTGCCAGTGCGCAGATAAAACGGCACACCAGCCCAACGGCGAGATGTGATCTCTAGGGTACAAGCGGCGAAAGTTTCTGTCGTGGAATCTGGGTTGAACCCATCTTCTTCACGCAATCCCTTAACAAACTCAGAACCCTGCCAACCTGAGGCGTATTGGCCACGTGCTGATGTTTCATCCAGTGGGTAGCACGGCTTGGTGGCGTTGAGTACCTTGATCTTTTCAGCCTGCAGCTGAGAAGGCACGAAGGAGACAGGTTCTTCCATGGCAACTAGCGCCAGGAGCTGGATGAGGTGGTTCTGGATAACGTCGCGTGCAGCGCCAATGCCGTCGTAGTAGCCAGCGCGGCCGCCCAGGCCGATATCTTCAGCCATGGTGATCTGGACATGGTCGACGTAGTTGGAGTTCCACAGTGGCTCAAACATCTGGTTGGCAAAGCGCAATGCCAGAATATTTTGAACTGTTTCTTTACCCAAGTAGTGGTCGATGCGGAACACTGAAGATTCAGGGAACACTGCGTTGACCAGGCCGTTGAGATCATGAGCGGACTCTAGGTCATGGCCGAAAGGCTTCTCGATGATGACACGGCGCCATGCTTCTTCGGTGGATTCTGCCATGCCGGAGCGTTCCAGCTGGTGGCAGACTGCAGCGAAAGAATCTGGTGGAATTGAGAGATAGTATGCCCAGTTTCCAGCAGTGCCGCGGGTTTTATCGATGCGATTAAGAGTCGCAGAGAGGTTGTCAAAGGCTGCATCATCATCAAAGTTACCGTGCACAAATTCCATGCCTTCGGCGAGGCGTTCCCAGACGTTTTCACGGAATTCCGTACGCGCACCAACAGTGACTGCTTCGCGTACGTATTTTTCAAAGTCTTCTTTGGACCATTCGCGACGGCCGTAACCAACCAGGGAGAAACCTGGGGGTAGCAATCCGCGGTTTGCTAGATCGTAAATAGCAGGGAGCAGTTTCCTGCGGGCTAAGTCGCCGGTGACACCAAAGATCACCATGCCTGAAGGGCCAGCGATGCGAGGAAGTCGTTTATCCTGCGGGTCACGCAGTGGATTTGTCCAGCTAGTGGAGGTCGTGTTCGTGCTCACGGTGTTAGCGTCACGATCCTTTCTTTGATGAAAGATATGTAACGGCTACGCGAACTTTCAAAGGTTCACGTCGCCGTTACTAATGCAGCGTGCTGATTCTACTTCAGACGAGCTTCCATGGATTCAAGTAGCTCGCTCCAAGAAGCAACGAACTTGTCCACGCCTTCGGTTTCCAAGACGTCGAAGACATCGCCTAGGTCAATGCCCAAAGAATCGAGCTGCTCGAAAACAGCATCTGCTTCTGCAGCAGCAGTGGATAGGGTATCACCGTGTAGGTTACCCAACTCAAGCACAGAATCAATGGTGCCTTCTGGCATGGTGTTGACGGTGTTCGGACCAGCCAGCTCAGAGACGTAAAGGGTTGCTGGGTAGGCAGGGTTCTTCACACCGGTGGATGCCCACAGTGGTCGCTGAGTGTTGGCGCCTTCTGGCAGCTCGGCGGCGTCGAAAAGCTCCTTGTACACAGCGTAAGCACGCTGGGCGTTGGCAACGCCTGCCTTGCCGCGCAGTGCCAATGCCTCTTCGGAGCCGAGAGCTTCGAGGCGCTTGTCGATTTCGACGTCGACGCGAGAGACGAAGAATGATGCCACAGAGTGGATCTTGGAGACATCGTGGCCATTAGCTGCAGCCTGCTTGATGCCTTCAACATATGCGGCGATAACTTCGCGGTAGCGTGCAACGGAGAAGATCAGAGTGACGTTTACGCTGATGCCCTCTGCCAACGCATCGGTGATAGCTGGAAGGGAACCTGGGGTGGCAGGAATCTTGATCATGACGTTAGGGCGATCAACCTTTGCCCACAGTTCCTTAGCCTGAGCTAGGGTGGCATCGCGATCAGCGGAGATGCGTGGATCAACCTCGATGGACACGCGGCCATCGAAACCGTTGGAGGACTCGTAGATGCCGGTGAACAGATCACATGCATTGCGTACATCATTGATACTCATGGCGTAAACAGCTTCATCGACAGAAGCGCCAGCCTCCTTGAGCTCTGCGATCTGAGCGTCGTAGGAATCGCCCTTGGACATAGCAGCTGCGAAAATAGCTGGGTTGGTGGTGACACCGACTACTGACTTTTCATCAATAACCTGCTGTAGGTTACCGGAAGTAATGCGTTCGCGGGACAGATCATCGAGCCAGGTGGAAGTGCCGATTTGAGCGAGATCATCAATGTGAGACATGAAAGTAAATAGTCCTTTAGCAATAAATTTTTGGCACCCACAATAATGCGAGTGATGTTATCGAAGGGATGGTATAAATCCCTTTATACCGTTTAACAACACCAACCCGGGGCAATAAAATTCCGGAGAATCCTATTGCCCCGGGTTGGTGCATGAAACTAGCAAGAGAAACTATGCGTTGATGGAGTCCTTGGCTGCTGCCACAACTGCATCGGTGGTGATGCCGAACTTCTCAAACAGAGTCTGGTAATCAGCAGAAGCACCAAAGTGCTCCAAGGAGACCGCGCGACCCTGGGTACCCAAGAAGCGGTACCACGGCATTGCAATACCAGCTTCAACGGAAACGCGAGCAGTAACAGCTGCAGGAAGGACGGACTCGATGTAGTCTGCGTCCTGCTCCTGGAACCAATCCATACAAGGAACGGAGACAACGCGCGCTGCGATGCCTTCTGCTTCCAGTGCCTTCGCAGCATTGACAGCAAGCTGAACTTCAGAACCGGAGCCCATGAGGATCACGTCTGGAGTTGCCTTGGAGCCTTCGACCAAGACATAAGCGCCGCGGCGAACGCCCTCGGCTGCCTTTTCCTTGGATCCTTCCAGCACAGGAACGTTCTGGCGAGTAAGTGCAAGACCCTTAGGGCCTTCCTTGTACTCAAGAGCTGCAGCCCATGCCTGCGCGGTTTCATTCGCATCAGCTGGACGCAACACGGACAGACCTGGGATGGCACGCAGTGCAGCCAAGGTTTCGACTGGCTGGTGGGTTGGGCCGTCTTCGCCCAATCCGATGGAGTCGTGGGTCCAGACGTAGTACGCGTCGATTTCCATGAGAGCTGCCAAGCGAACTGCTGGACGCATGTAATCGGAGAAGATCAGGAAGGTTCCGCCGTATGGGCGGGTGCCACCGTGGAGAGAAATACCATTGAGGATGGATCCCATGGCGTGCTCACGGATACCGAAGTGCAGGTTGCGGCCGTATGGCTCCGCAGACCAGGTTTCGGTGGAGATGGACTCAGGGCCGAAGGAAGGGGAACCCTTGATTACGGTGTTGTTGGAGCCTGCAAGGTCAGCGGAACCGCCCCAGAGCTCAGGAAGGGTCTTGCCCAGTGCCTGAAGAGCAGCCTCAGAAGCCTTACGGGTTGCGACACCCTTTTCATCGGCATCCCATGATGGAAGCTCATCTGCATAGCCTGCAGGAAGCTCACGGGTGTTCAGGCGATCAAACAGTGCCTTGTTCTCTGGGTTGGCTGCAGCCCACTCATCGAACTTAACCTGCCAGACAGCCTTCTTCTCGGCTGTGCGCTCTGCCAGTGCACGGGTGTGCGCAATCACTTCATCTTCGATGGCGAAGTGTGCCTCTGGATTAAAGCCAAGTTCGGTCTTGGTTGCTGCAACTTCAGCTGCACCAAGAGCTGCACCGTGAACAGCGCCGGTGTTCATCATGGTTGGAGCTGGGAAGCCGATGATGGTGCGCAGGCGGATGAATGTAGGACGCTTGGTGTCCTTCTTTGCCTCAGCAACTGCAGCTTCGATTGCTGCAACATCTTCGCCAGCGTCGATTTCAATGGTCTGCCAGCCATAAGACTTGTAGCGAGCAACAACGTCTTCGTTGAAAGCGATCTCAGTGTTGTCTTCGATGGAGATGCGGTTGTCATCCCAGAACACGATGAGGTTGCCCAGCTGCTGGGTACCAGCGATAGATGACGCCTCGGAGGTGACACCTTCCTGGAGATCGCCATCGGAGGCGATGACAAAGATGTGGTGGTCGAATGGGGATTCGCCTTCAGTAGCAGTTGGGTCAAACAGGCCACGTTCACGACGAGCAGCCATGGCCATACCAACAGCAGAAGCAAGACCCTGGCCAAGTGGGCCAGTGGTAATCTCCACGCCCTTGGTGTGGCGGTACTCAGGGTGGCCTGGGGTCAGGGAATCCCAGGTGCGCAGTGCCTTAAGATCATCCATCTCGAGACCGAATCCACCCAAGTAAAGCTGGATGTACTGGGTCAGTGAGGAGTGTCCACAAGAAAGAACGAAGCGGTCACGGCCTGCCCAATTGGTGTCCTGTGGGTCAACATTCATGACCCGCTGGTACAAGGTGTAAGCAAGTGGAGCCAGGCTCATTGCGGTACCTGGGTGGCCCGAGCCGCAGTTTTCAACAGCGTCTGCAGCGAGAACACGAACTGTGTCCACAGCCTTGGTGTCCACATCGGACCAATCAGAGGGGTAATTGCGTACAGTGAGCGCCTGAAGTTCAGGTGACAGCGTCAAGGTGGTCAATCCTTCCTGGGGTAAACCGGGGACCAAGTTTTTGGTTCGTACACGTTGATCTGATGATCAGACCTACGCTTTAGGTTAATTGGCTCAAATTGATAAAAATGCGTTACCCCGAAAGTTCTTCGGAAAATTAGCTTCATCTCAATCTGATCTTTCAACACCTCTAACCATAGTGATGTTGAACCCATTTTATAACCAAGTGTGGTCTAAATGTGTGAAAGGTGTGACCAATCTTTTCGCAAAGTCGTGCGACATGGGCTTTTGCGGAAGAAATTTTTCATAAAAACGAATAATTTTGCCTTCGCGCCACAGATTCACGTTCACGCCGTACCCGCATGATCCACTTTTAGTACTCTTCGAACACCAGCTAGGAGAGGTTGTGTTTCGCTTAGCACTCCGGAGCAATGGAATGGTTCCTACACCCACATTGTTCCGATTACTCAATTAGTGGAGAGAGACGATAGCATGGCTAGGTCTGGTTCCGGTGTGTTTTAGGCACATTCTTATACCGGAACCATCAAAGGTGATTTTAAGAAGTTGAAGTATATGTTTGACGCTTTTTAAGTGCATTAGCACAGTGAAAAAGATTGAAAAACACTAAAAAGATTGCTTTGGGAACTTTTTATACACTTCAACCGACTAAATTGCCGTGTGCTTTAGAAAATGTCTTGAGTAATCGTTTTGGCACTATATTTGTCTAAGCGTGGATCTAGTTACAAGGTATCCGCTCACCGTAGGGATATTTAATTGATAAAGGCGCACACCTTAAATACATGAGTGATTTGAAAATGCAACGTTGTGGAGGAAAACCCTTGGAGACGATCAAGGCCTATATTGCGCTAACAAAGCCCAGGGTGATCGAACTTCTACTTGTTGCCACAATCCCCACCATGCTGCAGGCAGAGCGTGGGGAAAACAACATCGTCTTGATCCTGCTGACTGTTTTCGGTGGCTGGATGGGTGCCGCAGCTGCGAACACCTTCAACATGGTGGCAGACTCTGATATCGATCAGCATATGGGACGCACCAGGGCGAGACCTTTGGTGCGCCACACAGTGAGTAACCGGAACGCAGCAATTTTCGCGTGGGTACTGACTGTAGCGAGCTTCTTGTGGCTGTGGCTGCTGTGTGATTCGATGCTGGCGGGAATTTTCGTGTTAATCACGATTGCCTTCTACATTTTTGTCTACACCAAGTGGCTGAAGCGACGTACTCACATGAACATCGTGTGGGGAGGCGCTGCAGGTTGTATGCCAGTGCTTGTGGGCTGGGCAGTCATTGTTGATCAGTTCGGTGCAGGCGTTCCACAGCAGTGGTGGCAGGCAATTGTGCTGTTCATGGTGATCTTCTTCTGGACCCCACCACACACCTGGGCTCTGGCCATGAAATACCGCGAGGATTACAAGGCTGCCGGTGTGCCGATGCTTCCGGTTGTTCGTACTCCAGTACAGGTCACCGCGCAGATCGTGTGGTACTCCATCGCTACAGTCTTGACCACCTTCTTGCTCATCCCAGCAACTGGTTGGATCTACGCTGCTGTTGCTGTGCTGTCTGGTGCGACCTTCTTGTTCATGGCGATCAAACTGCACCTGGGCATCAAAAATGGTGGCAAGGTGAAGCCGTTGAAGTTGTTCATTTTGTCCAACAACTACTTGGCTGTGCTGTTCGTTGCACTGTCTGTGGATGCCGTCCTTGGTCTAGAGACCATCGGCGAAATGCTAGGTTGGACCACCACCTTCTTCTAAAAGATTTTCGCTTTTCGACGAAAAAATCCTGGTTACTGTCACAAGGCAGCAACCAGGATTTTTTATTGCCCGTGATTAATCTTTAGGGATCTCCAGGACCAAGGAACCGCTGGTGTGTCGTGCCTGGAGGTCATGATGCGCGAGGGAGGCGTCGGCAAGCGAATAAGTGCCAGTAACGCGCACTCGCAAGGAACCTTCCACGATTGCCTGGGTGACCGCCTGCGCGCGTTTGGCAAATTCTCCCTCTTCAGAGGTCCACGCGCCGATGCTGGGGCGCGTTAAGAAAATAGAACCGTGGGTATTGAGCAACTGTGGATCAAAAGGCTCCACCGGCCCAGACGCTGCACCGAAAAGACACACCGTGCCACGCGGGCGCACAGCCTCTAGCGATTCATTAAACGTAGATTGACCCACGCCGTCATAGACCACATCAACACCACGACCACCGTTATGGCGACGCACCTGCTCGGCGAGGTTCTCGGAATAACGGAATACCTCAACAGCTCCGGCATCAAAAGCAAGCTCAGCTTTTTCATCGGTGGAAACCACGCTATAGACACGCACGCCCTTTGCTGCCGCCATCTGTGTCGCAAGCAGTCCCACACCACCGGCGCCCGCAGTAATCAAACAAGAATCACCCTCTTCGAGCTCATAGACACCATTAGTCAGATAATGCGCAGTAATACCCTGCATGAGCATCGACGCAGCAACCTCCGAACTCACACCCTCTGGTACGGCGACTAAACGATCACGGGGCACACAGACCTGCTGGGCATAAGAACCCATGGCATCACACCACGCCACCTTCGTACCTGGAGCAATCAACCCCTGGGGATCCTCGAGCACTCGACCTGTTCCCTCAAAACCCGGGATAAACGGCAGCCGAGAATGATATTCACCTTGGCGGTAGTAGGTATCTATGTAGTTGACACCTGCCATCTCCACTTCCACCAACACTTGATCCTCAGTGGGCTTCGGTGCATCAGTTTCTGTAAATTCCAATACCTCAGGTCCACCTGTGCGGGACACTACAATTGCCTTCATGATCCCCACACTAACCCTGACGGAAAGACAAGGTTGGGAAATTGACGCAAAATTAGCTTTGGGCATGAGATCTGCGTAGGGGCAGACCAGGTGACCAAGACCGTGCTGGCAAATAAGTTTTTGGTCGCCTGGTGTGGTCTTAAGGTTGGGGGACCAGACCAGATGACCAAACGCTAAGGGACAAACAGCCAGCTTGGTCGCCTGGTTTGGTGTGCTGCTTAGAGATAGAAAAGGTCGTGAAAAAGTGGCCTCTCAGAATCGCTCTCAAGCGCCTGTGAGATACAAATACTATGAGGAGAATGCCACCGCTTAAACCGGCACACAGGCTAATCATGTGGAATGAAGCCTTCCTGACGCATAGCTTTCAGCCGGCGCCCATGCATCCGTGTCAAAAATAGAGCAGTCAATAGCGTGTTCGTACTAAGCACGCTAAGACCCTCGACAACTTTGTTCATTGCTATGGGAACAAGGGGATCGTGCTTCTTGCTCAATTCTGTAGGGCAACGTGTTTCTCACGGAACTAATGCTGTTGCAGACGCCTTCAAGAGACCTCGGATCTCTGTGGATATTGCGCGCCGGGGAGAATCAATCTCTATGCGTGGCGTACGTCCGATAAGGCAGCGGGATGATCTTATCCATATGATCCGAAATGAAACGAAGGTGCTATGAGAGAGCGGTTCTATATCCCGCCACGAGGGGGAGTCCAGAGACAACCATTCTCGGAAGGCCTCTCTATACGCAGAGAGCTCTTCTCCTCAGGGGAAGAAGAACCAATTGCCTGTGAGCGTAGAGACCCGATGTACTTGTGTATCTGTTGTCCCTTGTAAAGAGCAGCGATCACTAGACGGTAAATCAAGGGATAGAAAAAGACCCAACCAGATTCCCCTTAAAGGAAAATGATTGAGTCTATCTTTGACTAACGTGCTAGTTAAGCAGTTTTTACACCCTTTTGATATGAGAGCACTTCGAGCTTGGCATCGCCGTCTAGTGAACCCGTAGTAGTGGCTTTCCCTCCAACGCGTACGCGCCCCTGAGACCACAGCAAAGAAGTAAACGCAACCACTACAGAAGACATTGCAATATGGAACGGAATGCTCCAACGAGGAACACCTAAACGGTACTGCAAGATACCAATACCAGCCTGTACCAGAATAAACAGAATCAACATGAGACCAAGCTGCTTATTGTGCTTAGAAGCATTCACCTTGTACAGACCTGCAACCACAATCAGAGTAAAGAACAGATACACATACATGCTGTAACCGTGTACGTGAGCAATCCAATCGATATTGACATCCAAACGGTCCTCCATGCTGATATCAGCATCACCAGAGTGAACGCCAGCACCTGTTGTCATTGTGCCAGTAATAAGCACAACAGAAAGCGCTACGGCACCAACCACAGCAACATTGCGGATCCAATTTGGGAAAGGTGAGCTCATCTCACCATCGTCAGGCTCACCAATACGGGTATACAAAGTAGCTGCCAAGAACACCAAAACCATAGAAGGCAAGAAGTGCAACGCCACCGCGTACCAGTGAAGATCAACCAACACCGTAATGCCACCAATAACAGCCTGCGCAATAATGCCCAGACCCTGGATAAACGAATGTACAACAATCTCTTTACGTCGCTTAGCACCAAGCACCGCAATAAACACCGCTAGAGCCGCAGCAACCAACACGAACGTGAGCATACGGTTACCAAACTCCACAGCCTGGTGAATCCACGGCGCAGCACCCGCCACAGGGACCAAAGAACCCTCATGGCACAGCGGCCACGTATCACAACCAAGACCAGAGCCGGTCACACGAACGATAGAACCCGTTACGGTGATGCCTCCCTGAAAAATCAACAACAGAAGCGCCAAAAGACGCTGCACCTTAGTAGTCGGCGCCCAAAAGGTAATGGGCTTCAACTCAATTGGATTATTTGAGGGAGAAACTGAAGTAGACACGAGGGTTATCCTAGCCGGTCACAGACAGCTCGAGACAATCCCTCACAAGATTTACGACGTGGCATATACCACTGAGAAAGCAGGGAACTCTTACGAAGAAAATCCGACCAAAGGACTTCTCACCAGAGGCTAGCTATAAGAGAGAGCCCATAGATGAGAGGGGGAAGAGACAAGACGCTTAAGCCTCTTAACTCATCGTAAGTTCGACTTCACATCAACGACTTCTCATATTCGATACCTCACCTTCGACTTCACCCGGGTTTTCTGAAAAAATCTAGTGAAGTCGACCACGAGAAGTTGAAGATAAGAAGTCGAACTCGTGAAGTCGAACATAAGACCTAGCCGTATAGCCGTATGCCATATAGATGTAGAGACATATGCCCATATCCCCCGATACATAACACCCACACATGACAACAAAACCCTCATCCACACACCCAGGACACCATGCATATGGCGCGCCGGGTTGGATATAAGGGTTCTAGGGTTTGGTGAAGTGTCAGCGGTTGGAGGAGAAGCTGAAGAGTTTGTTGGCAGCTACTCCTGTGATGGTTAACCAGCCGGCCAGGATTGCGAGTTGGAGCCAGGGGAGTTGACCATTGAAGGCATCGACCATGCCTTGGGATAGTGAGATGGATGGGATGAGGGAGAGCCAGCCGGAGGCGTTGATGGAAGGGGAGAAGACTGCCCATGCTGCAAGGCCGGAGAGTATGACCCAGATGAGGTTTGCTAGGGCGAGGACTAGTTCAGAAGACATCGTGCCACCCATGAGCATGCCGAAGGCTGTAAAGCTGGCTACACCGACAAATAGGGTGAGGATGCCAAAGAGAACTCCGCCGATTGGGGCAGTCCATCCCAAGAGGAGTGCTACTGATCCGAGGATGATGATCTGCACGATGGTTACTGCAAGTACTGCGATTACTTTGCCGAAAATAATGGTCCAGGCCGGAACCCCGCTGGCACCGGTTCTTTTGAGAGCTCCATATCGACGATCAAAGGCAAGGCTGATTGCTTGACCAGTGAAGCCTGAGCTCATGGCAGCGGTTGCTAAGGCAAAGGGGAAAGTCTTATTTAAAGAGGTTTCTCCTGGTACTAAATCAAAGTTTGCCAGTGCGATCAGTGCAACCAGCGGGATGATGATGCTCAGAAGCTGTTGTTCACCATGGCGGAGAAAGAGCAGCGATTCCATTTTGCCCTGTGCTGCGAGCATTTTTGCTGGAGTGGCTCGCTTAGGTGCTGGAGTAAATGTTCCTGCAGGGAAACGGGAAGTGCCTTGAAGCGGAGAAGATTCAGACATGATGGTTAGCTCCTAAGTTCTTTTCCAGTTATGTCTAAGAAGACATCTTCTAATGAGCGGTGCCCGGTATCTAATGAGCGGATCAGGACGTTTTGCTTCGCGATGGCTGCTGTGATGCTGGCTAATGATGCAGGGGTGGCTTGTTGTGTTCGCAGCGAATAGTGCAGTGGCCTATTTGCGCGTGCCTCCAATTCGCCCAGATCTGCAAGATCAGTAGCTAATTTATCTAGATCAAGTGGCGTGGTGGTCTCGAGTGAGATGGTTGCTACGCGGTGTTCGCGCTGTGTGGTGAGTTCATCAGGGGTGCCACTGGCCAGAATTTGTCCGTTGGCAACGATAATCACGTGGTCGGCTAGAGCTTCTGCCTCGTCCATGAGGTGTGTGGTGAGCACGACGGTGACTCCATCGCGGCGGAGATCGTTGATCAGTTCCCACACCATATTGCGCGATTGTGCGTCCATGCCGGCGGTGGGTTCATCGAGAAAAATGATCTCGGGGCGCCCGATGAGCGCTAAAGCCAGTGATAAGCGTTGCTGCTGACCACCTGAGAGACGTCGATAAGTGGTTTTGCGTTGTTCTCTCAACCCCACGAGATCTAGAAGCCATTCTGGATCATGTGGGTTGTCGTTATAGGAGGCTGCTAGTTTAAGCATTTCCAAAACGCGGATTCCGCTGTAGGAACCTCCGCCTTGAAGCATGATGCCAATGCGGCGTCGTACTTGATCCGGCTCGGTGGCGGGATTGAGTCCTAAAACACTGATGCTGCCAGAGGTCGGTGCGAGAAAGCCTTCGCACATTTCAATGGTGGTAGTTTTTCCAGCGCCATTGGGGCCAAGAAGGGCTAAGACCTGGCCGCGTTGTACCTCAAAAGAAATTCCAGCAACCGCATCCTTGTCGCCGAATCTTTTCACTACGTTGTTCACCACGATCGCAGGATCGTCAAGGGGGCTTGTGCGTAGGGCGTTAAGGGTGCCGTCTGTAGCTCTAAAATCAGAGCTAGAGGCCAAAAAATCAGAAGTCACAGTAGCTTAGTCTAAACCAACGGCTGTAGCTCTTCTTAAAGCCCACCATCCAGCTAAGAGGAGTGCTGCAAATCCTAGGGCTGCGCCGAAGTAGATGGAAAAAACGGTTCCAGCTGGAAGTGCGAGTCCGCGTGGGAGCACGAAGAAGCTAAACGCGGTGGAATAAGCGATCACGCCGAGCTGGAAAAACAGCCTATTTGCCCATGGCGCCAGTGGAACAATGGCCCACAGCATGTACCACGGGTGGACAACAGGGAACAGAATAACCAGCACAAATGTGGCCACGCCAAGTGCTCCCACCGGGTGAATATGTCCTCGGTATGTGGCAAACAGCATACGAACCATGAAGGCGGCAGCCACAGCTACACCGGCAGCGCGGGTGACAATGAGTATCGCGTCGGTGTGATCGCCGAGTCCTAAATTCATGCCGATAAATCCAGAGAAAACGCCGATATTGGTGGTGATAGACATCCAGCTTCGAATCGAGGCAGCTCCACCTTGGCTGGTGATCCATCCTAGACCGATACCGGTGATGAGGCTGATGAGCGCTACAGCGAGGACCAGCGCAGCGATCTGGGTGAGGACTGCGGTCCCTATGGAAGTGCTATGTCGGTGTCCACGAGCATGGAATTCACGGGCGATGGCCATGCCCACGAATCCGAGAGCGATAAAGCCTGTCACCTTGACAAGGCCGGCACACGATATCAAAAGGCCGCTTAATGCAATAAAGGTCCATCCTGAACCCCAGAGTCCAGTTCGGATGCGATCAGCGCCTCGGAGGCCTATCTCCAGGCCGACCAGCATGAAGCCCAGCAAAATAGACTCGTTGTGGATACCGCCAATGAGGTGCAGGATCAGGAGGGGATTGAGCACTCCGAGATAAAAGGATGCCTCTTCAGACACTCGGCAGCGGCGTGCAAGCATCGTGATTGCCCAGCCTGCAGCAATCACACCAAGAAGGGAGGCAAAGCGGTGCGCAAATACTCCTCCGACGATGCTGTCGTTGGTGAGATTGCTTATCGACGCCGCGATGCCGAGCGACACCGGGCCGTAGGGCGACGGAGACTGAGCCCAAATAAAGGGTACTGATCGTGCTAAATGATTGTCTGGACCCAGCAGCTCAAGGGGACCTGCTGAATAGGGGTCTATTCCTTGTGCGGTGATAGATCCTTGCGCGAGATAAGAGTAAATATCTTGAGTAAAAAGTGGAGCAGTGAACATGATGGGTGCTACCCAAGCGGCAAAAGTGCGTCTGAGCATGGACAGGCTGACCAGGCTGTCTCGAGATGCGCTGCGCTTGAATGGGATACCTACCATCGGTGCCATTAACACCCAAGCTAACGCCATGAATCCGACGCCAATGAGCACGATCATGGATGAGGTTTGCAGCATGCGCCCCATGAAGTTGCCACCGGGAAAATCCACATACGGATTGTTGACAACCGGTAGTGCTCCAGCACCGAGTGCGCCAAAGGCGATGAGTAAAGCTCCCATGGTGCCGATGAGGCGCAGCCAGGCGAATTTGCGGATGCGTTCTGGGTTTACCCCTGAGGCCTCGATATCGCGATCGTTGATGGATCCCGCGCCGCTCGCGACGTCGAGAAGCGTGGTGCCAAGTGATGTTTCCTCATTGGGAATATGCAATGTTGCAGAGCGGGAGCCTGCGGTTCCAATGCGGGGCAGCGTGTCAAAAATTTGGCGTAGGGGACGAGGCACCCTGGGGAACCGTGTTCCATCTTGAGGCGCATTTGAACTGGTTTGATACTGCTCGTCCTTCGTCACCCGCCTTATTCTACGCACGCAGAGGTGTGGCATTTTCCTCGCAGGTCTGTCTGATGGATAGCCGAGAACTAAAGGTGTGATGTAACTCTCAAATTTAATTCATTTTTAAGCGATGGCGGGAAATTTTCCGAAATACTTGCGTTGTACTGCAGAAATAAGGGAACCTTTAGTTCAATTAGGGTCAACTTAGTTTTTGTTTATGAGTGGATTTAAAAGTGCTATTTGCGCAGGTAGGGACAAAGAGATTGGACACGGGAATAGAATTAGGGAACACTTGTGTTGTCTAAAGGTGAAGGCTAAATGAAGCAGGAGGTGACACCAGTGGGAAATGCAGTAAAAGGCAATGATGCACACGCTGTTGACGGTGATACGCGTCGAAAAATTTTACTCATCTTACTGGAGCGCGCTCCAGTAATTGCTTCAGATATTTCAGAGCAGCTTCAGCTTTCAACTGCGGGAGTGCGCAGGCACCTAGACAACTTGGTTGAGGAAAATCTGGCGGAGGCGGCAAGTCCGCGCCAGAACCCATATGAGCCCAAAATGCGCGGTAGGCCGGCCAAAACTTATCGGCTTACTGATAAAGGTCGCTCAATCTTTGGCCATGAATATGATTCTCTTGCAGCTGCGGCGCTGGACACCTTGAGGGAAGTCGGCGGAGACGACGCTGTAAGGAAATTTGCTAAGAGGCGGATCGAAAAAATCGTTGAGGGCATTGCCCCAGTAGATATCACAGATCAATCAATCGAAGATACAGCCAAATCTTTAGTTGATGCTTTTAGTAAGCATGGTTATGCAGCAACAGTCGATGCCACTCGAAACGGTTTGCAACTTTGCCAGCATCACTGTCCTATATCTACAGTTGCTACGGAGTTTCCAGAACTGTGTGAGGCTGAACATCAAGCAGTGTCAGAACTCTTGGGGCAGCATACGCAACCATTGGCAACAATCGCGGACGGCCACGGCATCTGCACAACAAATATTCCATTGACACCCATCAAACACTCCTGATGAAAGGAGCGGATCATGACTTCGGCAACCACGAACCCAGGGGTTAACGAGCCCTTGACCGATGACCAAATCATTGACTCCATCGGACCGTACAACTACGGATGGCACGATTCCGACGACGCTGGTGCATCTGCACAGCGTGGTCTCAGCGAGGCAGTCGTACGCGACATCTCTGCTAAGAAAAACGAGCCAGAATGGATGCTTCAGCAGCGACTTAAGTCACTGGGCATCTTTGGTAAGAAGCCAATGCCAACCTGGGGTGCAGACCTTTCAGGTATTGACTTTGACAACATCAAATACTTCGTCCGTTCCACTGAGAAGCAGGCACAGTCCTGGGAGGATCTCCCAGAAGACATCAAGAATACTTATGACAAGCTAGGTATTCCTGAGGCTGAGAAGCAGCGCCTCGTCGCAGGTGTTGCAGCACAGTACGAGTCTGAGGTTGTTTACCACCAGATCCGCGAGGACCTGGAGGAAAAGGGAGTTATCTTCCTTGACACCGATACCGCTCTGAAAGAGCACCCTGAAATCTTCCAGGAGTACTTCGGTACCGTCATTCCTGCCGGCGACAACAAGTTCTCCGCACTGAATGCAGCAGTATGGTCTGGTGGATCTTTCATCTACGTACCAAAGGGTGTCCACGTGGACATTCCTCTGCAGGCGTACTTCCGCATCAATACCGAAAATATGGGTCAGTTTGAGCGCACCCTGATCATCGTTGATGAGGATGCCTACGTTCACTACGTTGAAGGCTGTACCGCACCAATTTACAAGTCTGACTCCCTGCACTCCGCAGTCGTTGAGATCATCGTGAAGAAGGGTGGACGCTGCCGCTACACCACCATTCAGAACTGGTCCAACAACGTCTACAACCTGGTGACCAAGCGCACCAAGGTTGAAGAGGGCGGCACCATGGAATGGGTCGATGGCAACATCGGCTCCAAGGTCACCATGAAGTACCCAGCTGTTTGGATGACTGGCCCACACGCTAAGGGCGAAGTACTTTCCGTTGCTTTCGCAGGCGAGGGACAGTTCCAGGACACTGGCGCAAAAATGACCCACATGGCTCCGTACACCTCCTCCAACATTGTGTCCAAGTCTGTGGCACGTGGCGGCGGACGTGCAGCCTACCGAGGTCTGGTTCAGATTAATGCCAATGCACACCACTCAACCTCCAACGTTGAATGTGATGCATTGCTGGTGGATGATATCTCACGCTCTGACACCTACCCATACAACGACATCCGCAACGATCACGTGTCCCTGGGCCACGAGGCAACCGTTTCACAGGTATCTGAAGAACAGCTGTTCTACCTCATGAGCCGTGGACTTGCGGAAGAAGAAGCAATGGCCATGATCGTTCGTGGCTTCGTTGAGCCAATCGCTAAGGAACTCCCAATGGAGTACGCCCTTGAGCTCAACCGACTGATCGAACTGCAGATGGAAGGATCGGTGGGCTAAGCCCAATGACTGAAGTAGCAACTGTAAAGGCAGCAACCCTGCATAACACCAAGGGTGACCTCTTTACTTCTTATGATGTTGAGGATTTCGAGATTCCTCGCGGCCGCGATGAAGTCTGGCGCTTCGTTTCTTTGCGTCGTCTTCGTGGACTCCACAACGGCGAATTTGCGCCTGCAACTACCTCTGACGTCAAGGTCGAGATCCCTGCAGACGCAGCAGGCGCAAGCCACGAAACCGTCGCCAAGGGCGATTCTCGTCTCGGACGCGCTGGTGCTCCAGTGGACCGTGCCGCAGCTCAGGCATGGACTTCCATGGAGCAGGGTGACGTTGTCACTTTTGCAAAGAATTCTCACAACCCAACACCTGTGACCATTACTGTCACCGGTAAGGGGGAGGGCGTTACCTCCTTCGGCGCAATTTCCATCGAAGTTGAAGCAGGTGCTGATGCAATCGTCGCACTGCAATACGTCGGATCTGGTACCCACGCTGACAACGTTGAATTCATCGTTGGAGACAACGCACGTCTGACCGTTATCACCGATACCCACTGGGATAACGACGCAGTCCACCTGAGCAATCAGCTTGCCCAGCTTGGCCGTGACGCCGTACTTCGCCACACTGTGGCTACCTTCGGTGGAGAAGTCGTCCGCATTGTCCCACGTGTTCGTTTCACCGCACCTGGTGGCGACGCAGAAATGCTTGGCGTTTACTTCGCAGATGATGGACAGTACTTTGAGCAGCGTTTGCTGGTCGATCACGCAGTTCCTAATTGCCGCTCTAACGTGCTTTACAAGGGCGCGCTGCAGGGTGATAAGAACTCTGACAAGCCAGATGCTCGTACCTGCTGGGTTGGCGATGTGCTCATCCGTTCAAACGCACATGGCACCGACACCTATGAAGCAAACCGTTCCCTCGTTCTTACCGAGGGTGCACGCGCAGACGCTATTCCAAACCTTGAGATCGAAACCGGCCAAATCGTCGGTGCAGGACACGCAGCAACAGTCGGTCGCTTTGACGACGAGCACGTGTTCTACCTTCAAGCTCGTGGTATTCCTGCCGATGAAGCTCGACGCCTTATCGTTCGTGGTTTCTTCAACGAAGTCATTAACAAAGTTCCAGTGGAATCCATCCGCGGGGAATTGGAAAACCGCGTCAGCTCAGAACTCACCGTTCTTGGCATGTAAATAACTGGGCTCAATTCCCATTGAGCCCGGATTAGTACTTCAGTTTAAATTCGTTTCAACCCCTGAAAGATTGTCACAGATGAGCACTCTTGAAATCCGTAACCTGCACGCACAGGTTATTCCTTCCGATGCATCCGCAGAGCCTAAGGAAATCCTCAAGGGCGTAAACCTCACCATCAATTCCGGTGAGATCCACGCCATCATGGGCCCTAACGGCTCCGGCAAGTCCACTCTTGCTTACACCCTTGGCGGACACCCACGCTACGAAGTAACCGCAGGTGAGGTTCTCCTCGACGGTGAAAACATTTTGGACATGGAAGTAGATGAGCGTGCACGCGCTGGTCTTTTCCTTGCCATGCAGTACCCAACTGAGATCCCTGGCGTTTCTGTTGCTAACTTCCTGCGTTCCGCAGCAACCGCAATCCGCGGCGAGGCTCCAAAGCTGCGCGAGTGGGTCAAGGAAGTTCGCACCGCTCAGGAAGCACTTGCTATTGATCCTGCGTTCTCCAACCGCTCCGTCAACGAAGGTTTCTCCGGTGGCGAGAAGAAGCGCCACGAGGTTCTGCAGCTTGATCTGCTGAAGCCAAAGTTCGCAATCATGGATGAGACCGACTCCGGCCTGGACGTTGACGCTCTACGTATCGTCTCAGAGGGCATCAACTCCTACAAGCAGGAGACTGACGGTGGCATCTTGATGATCACCCACTACAAGCGCATCCTGAACTACGTTAAGCCAGACTTCATTCACGTCTTCGCTAACGGTCAGATTGTTACCACCGGTGGCGCTGAGCTTGCTGACAAGCTCGAAGCTGACGGCTACGACCAGTTCATCAAGTAATATGTCCGATTTCCTCAATGCAGATGGATCCCTCAATGTGGATAAGGTGCGGGAAGAATTCCCAATCCTGAAACGCACTGTTCGGGATGGGAAACCGCTTGCTTACCTGGACTCAGGTGCGACATCGCAGCGACCCGAGCGGGTGTGGCGTGCAGAAGAGAAATTTGTGCTGCACACAAACGCCCCCGTGCACCGCGGTGCCTACCAACTGGCTGAGGAAGCAACGGATGCTTATGAGGGTGCACGCGAAAAGATCGCGTCCTTTGTGGGCGCTGAGCAGCACGAAATTGCGTTCACTAAGAATGCAACTGAAGCTCTCAACCTTGTTGCGTACACCCTCGGTGATGACCGTTCTGGTAAATACCGTGTGCAAGCAGGTGACACCGTTGTCATCACAGAGCTTGAACACCATGCCAACTTGGTTCCATGGCAGGAATTGTGCCGACGTACTGGCGCAACCCTGAAATGGTACAAAGTTACCGAAGACGGTCGCATTGATCTTGATTCTCTCGAGCTCGATGAAACTGTCAAGGTGGTTGCCTTTACACATCAGTCCAATGTGACTGGTGCTGTGGCCGATGTTCCAGAACTGGTTCGACGTGCCAAGGCAGTCGGAGCGCTCACTGTGCTTGATGCATGCCAGTCGGTTCCGCATATGCCAGTGAACTTCCACGAACTGGATGTAGATTTCTCTGCATTCTCCGGGCACAAAATGCTCGGTCCTTCCGGTGTTGGCGTTGTCTACGCAAAGAGCCCACTTCTGGATGAGCTGCCACCGTTTCTCACTGGTGGTTCCATGATTGAAGTTGTCACCATGGAAGGCTCAACGTTTGCAGCTGCACCTCAGCGCTTTGAAGCTGGCACACAGATGACGAGCCAGGTAGTGGGATTGGGCGCAGCCGTAGAAATGCTGGAAGAAATTGGCATGGAAGCGATTGCTGCTCATGAACATGCTTTGACGGCGTACGCGTTGGAAAAGCTCACTGCAGTTGAGGGTCTTAGCATTGCGGGTCCGTTAACCGCAGATATGCGTGGTGGCGCAATCAGCTTCGGTGTGGAAGGCATTCACCCACATGATCTTGGCCAAGTGCTTGATGATCAAGGCGTGAATATCCGTGTTGGACACCATTGCGCGTGGCCCGTACACCGCAGCATGAAGCTGCAATCAACAGCACGAGCATCCTTTTATCTCTATAACACCTTCGAAGAAATCGACCGCCTCGTGGCAGCGATTGAGAAGGCAAAGCAATTCTTTGGAGTCGCGTAATGAACCTTGAGCAGATGTATCAAGAGGTGATCCTGGATCACTACAAAAACCCACAGCACAAGGGTCTGCGGGACCCTTTTGACGCAGAGGTTCACCACGTTAACCCTTCCTGTGGCGATGAGCTGACTTTGCGAGTGAAGCTGTCTGAGGACAACTCAACCGTTGAAGACATCTCTTATGAAGCAATTGGCTGTTCGATTAGCCAGGCTTCCACGTCTGTGATGGCTGAGGAAATCGTGGGCCAACCTGTAGATAAAGCGTTGGAGAAGCTCGAAGAATTTGAAAAGATGATCGTCTCCCGCGGCAAGTTCGTGGGTGATGAGGACCTTATCGGAGATGGCGTTGCTTTTTCTGGTGTAGCTAAGTATCCAGCTCGCGTGAAATGCGCATTGCTTGGGTGGAAGGCTTTCCAGGCAGCAACTGCCGATGCTGTTGAGCACGTACATTAAGCCCGCGCTAACAATTGGAGGAACCCATGAGCGAGCACACTGAGAACACCCCAGAGGTAGAGGACTCAAATGCCTCTACTTTCGAAGCACAAAGCTCCGAACGCCCAGAGCAGTCCGAGGCAGACCTAGCAAAAGCTAGCGATGTCGAAGAGTACATGCGCGATGTGATTGACCCAGAATTGGGCATCAACGTTGTGGATCTGGGACTTGTTTATGATGTCTACATGATCAACGGCAACGAAGCTCATGTTGATATGACCCTGACTTCACCAGCTTGCCCGCTGACTGATGTCATCGAAGATCAGGCACGCACTGCCATCGTCGGAAACGGCATTGCAGACAAGCTGTCTTTGAACTGGGTATGGATGCCACCTTGGGGTCCACATATGATCACCGAAGAAGGCCGCGAACAGCTACAAGCCCTTGGCTTTGCCGTTTAACTAAGCTGCTTATCGACGAAAACCCCGTGCCGCACAGGATTTCCTGTGCAGCACGGGGTTTTCGGGCACTAAGATGAGGAAAAGAAAATGCCAACGACCTCAGCGCAGCCGGAAGCCAGGGAAGCGCTAATACAACAACCCCAAGCGCAAGGCTTGGGGTTGTGGGGTATGGTGCGTCGATCTACATCGACGCTCACTCCTTTCAGGATAGTATCAAGCATCAATATTAATGAAGACCAAAGATGAACTAGACGCCATGCTCGGAGCGGCTCGCTTTGAAAAGAACTTAAGCGAGTTCCACGATCTCCATGTACTGCTCGTTCCAGAGATCTTCAGTGCCATCAGGAAGCACAATGACACGATCCGGCTCAAGTGCCTTCACTGCACCTGGGTCGTGTGTCACCAGGACAACAGCGCCTGTGTAGGTACGCAGAGCGTCAAGAACCTGCTCACGAGAGATAGGGTCAAGGTTGTTTGTAGGCTCATCAAGAAGCAAGACGTTTGCGCGAGAAGACACCAGGGTTGCCAGTGCAAGACGAGTCTTTTCACCACCGGAAAGAGTGCCAGCTGGCTGATCCAACTGCTCACCGGAGAACATGAAGGAACCCAGAAGGCTGCGCAGACCTTGTTGATCTGCATCAGCGCAGGCCTCAATGGTGTTCTGCCAGACGGATTTATCAGGATCAATGGTGTCGTGTTCCTGCGCGAAGTAACCGATCTTCAAGCCATAGCCAGTAACGATTCCGCCTTCGCCATCGGTGCGTTCCACACCGGCAAGCAGCTTCAGCAAGGTGGTCTTACCTGCACCGTTGAAACCAAGGACAACCACGCGGGAGCCCTTGTCAATAGCGAGGTCCACACCGGCGAAGACTTCCAAAGAGCCGTACATCTTGGTCAGGCCCTTGGCATTGAGTGGGGTCTTTCCACACGGTGCTGGTTCTGGGAACACGATGTTTGCAGCACGATCGGAGACACGAATATCATCAAGATTATCGATCATCCTTTCTGCGCGAGCGATCATCTGCTTAGCCGAAGCTGCCTTGGTAGCCTTAGCTCCCAGACGCGCAGCCTGGTCTTTCAGAGCACCTGCTTTTTTCTCTGCATTTGAGCGCTCACGGCGACGACGAGCTTCATCCAGAGCACGAGCATCAACATACTTAGAAAAGCCCATGTTGTAGACATCGGCTTCGCTGCGCACAGCATCTAAGTACCAAATCTTGTTACAGACAGCGCCAAGGAGTTCGACATCGTGAGAGATCATGATGAGTCCACCCTCGTGCTTCGAGAGGAAGTCGCGCAACCACGTAATGGAGTCAGCATCCAAGTGGTTGGTTGGTTCGTCGAGAAGCAGCGTGGTCTTGGACTTGCCGGAGCCGTTGGTGGCGGCAAAGAGGATCTGTGCCAGCTCCACGCGGCGTCGCTGTCCACCGGACAGCGTCTTGAGCTGCTGGTCTAGGATGCGTGCCTCAAGGCCCAAGTTGTCACAGATCTGGGCAGCCTCAGCATCGGCTTCATAGCCGCCGAGGGCCTGAAACTGTTCCTCAAGCCTGGAATATTTACCGATGGCAGTATCAAGCTTGCCTGGATCTGTGGTGGTTTCCATGATCTCTTGCTGGCGTTCCATGCCAGAACGTAGCTGGTCAAGGCCACGAGCAGAGAGAACACGATCGCGGGCAGTCTGTTCGATATTGCCTTCGCGGGAGTCCTGGGGGAGGTATCCGACCTCGCCAGCCACGGTGACAGAACCACCGTATGGCTTGGTTTCGCCGGAGAGGATTCGCATCGTTGTGGTTTTTCCTGCACCATTTCTGCCGACAAGACCGATACGGTCGCCAGGCTGAACGCGGAGGAGCTGACCCGGTGCGTCAAGGAGGGTACGAGCGCCAACGCGCACTTCTAAATCATTGGTGACAATCACAACCGGTTAGTCTATCAAGTACCTATGTCAGGTCAACAACCGGCAGGTTTTTTAAAAATTAGAGAGAGCTTGCATACATGGTTAGCGCTTAACTTTTGATCTTCTTAGCGCGGATTAATGCAACCACATAATTACTGACACTGAGGCTAAAAGTTACTCCAACTATGGACATCGCCACGCCGATTCCTTCCTGGCTAGTCACCGGAGTTGCAACAGCCATAGCAAACCACGTGGTAAATCCAGCGGCAGTTCCCAATGCTGCTGCTAGGGCGCCAGCATTAAGTCGTTTAGAACTTAACGCTGCAACAACAGCCATGCCCACAACAAATGCACCACACAGTACTACCTGCCAAGCAGGGAAACTTCCGGGCATTTGAATGGCAGGTGTGACGAAAGATCCATCGTTACCTGCTGCGGACCAACTCAACCAAAGCAATCCAGACAAGAAACCGAGAAGTGCACCAAATAATCCCGTTGCCCATAATCCACATCGTCCGCCAGTGGGCCATCCCATGAACGCTTTAGGCCCAGAAGAGTTAAGAGATAGGAGAGGGTCTCTATTTCGACTTGATCGTGCGTATCGCCAAATGAAGACTGCACCAATCAATGTGGGGATGAGGGCACCTATGATGAACAAGGAGAAAAATGATTCCCAAGGAAACGGATAATAAGTATTCATTCACTGAATACTTCCATATTCATTCAAAATATTATTTTGAATAGTAGATCCAGTTGGCAGGTACGTTTTTTCTTTAGCTCGGCGTGTAAGTCCGATGAGAGCCTTAAATCTTAAGCAGATCATCCGCGGATTGTTTAGGGTAGAGGAATGAGTGAGGAACAATTCTCAATTCTTCCTAGCGCTGCTACCAACACCACGTCAGGACAGATGTTGCTATGACCGCTAAAGGCCAACCAATAAACCCTGATCCCTCTGTGGAAACGGATTACATCATCCACTACTCACTCAATGAGTTTCAGCGTGGCAGCATGGTCACACGATTTGGCTCTCCTCCGGGAAAACGCGAAGTCTATGAAATCTTAGAGAAGTACGGAATCTCTTCTACCCAAATATCGGACTATTCTGTTACGCCAGCACCGAGTGTGAAACAAGCGCGTTTATATGCCGATGAGGGCATTTCAATGCCAGCAATTCTGCAAGTTCAAGATGCTCAAAGCGTAAAACCTTCTTCAGAGGTGCCTGCTCCTCGAGCTCAACGTTCAAAAAAGAACGGTGGTTGTGGGTGGATAGTGGTATCGATTGCCGTGATTTCTTTTGCTTTTCCGGCTTTTACTTCAGAACGTGCGCACAGCAATGGAGAAATGGCGACGCCAACTTTTGCCCATGAGATGGATTTTGGTGAGCGGCTAGATATTTGTACTGACCGTTTGAACTCTCTTGCGGAAACGACGACAAATATTTGGGGTGAGGATCCGGGATTTTTTGATGACCGTGTCTCACAGAGCTTCTTGCATCCAGCAAACTTTTCTTTTCTTGCTGGATGCATGTCTGATTAGAGGACGATAATCGGTATCAGTGGGGTAGGTGGGGGAGCTTGCGTTAGAATTAGTATCTTTCCAACCAGGCAAGATATGTAACGTCTTAATCGGAGCGGGGGCAGTGTGAACACCTCTAAACTGAGTTATTCGCAGTCGTTATGGGGGCATTCTCAAGAGTTATTGACTGGAAATAATTCAGGTTTGACGGGCTGGAACATCACTGATTGTGAATTGATCCTGGGGCAGGGGGAAGAGTGCTTCAGCCTGGCAGTGCAACGGTTATTTTCCTGGAAGGCGCATCGTTATGCGGGCGTTCATGTTGTTGAATCTGACTCGATTGTGGAACTTAAATTCTGGGGAACACGGTCTTATTGCAAGATCCTGAAACGTGTTGAAACCCCGCATCGAGCGTTGTTAATTTATGGCACCCTTGCACAACATGTGGAGTGTGGGGAAGAGACCTTTGAGGTTTCTATTGATAGAAATGGTGAGGTCAAGGCACATATTGTAGCTTTTTCTAAACCTGCTCAGTGGTGGGCTAGATGGGGACAGTTCATTGTGAGAGTTATTCAATTAAGGATTACTGCTAAGTATCTCAAGGGGCTTAAAGCTTAATTGGGCAGGGCGGATGATCTTTGATCAAGGCACCAGTGTAATGAAGATTTATACTGCGCATTTAGTGTTATTTATATAGAAATAATTTGAAAATAGTATGTTAATTTTCTGCTATTTTAATTGTATTTACTACATTATATATTTTCCGAGCCGCCGGGGGCAGGCAGTGGTGTAGGTCACATTAAATTACTTAAACCTGAAATATCATAGAGGTTAAAAAGTGGTCCGCCGATTTCCGGATTTTTACTGTTTAGCGAAAGTCGGGGTGAGGGTGCTCTCAAATTTCTCAAGTCAATAAGCAGCTTCGCTCTGCCGAAAGTGATGAATGCCTATCTGCTGTATTCTTTGACCGGAATGCACGCAATTGCTATTGGGGATGTGCCTGTCTGAATCCAATTCCGTATAGGCATTGGGGAATGCTAGATGTTAATCAATTCTGCATGTATTCCCGAGGTCACAAAACTTCGGGATTTCGTTTTACCGGACCATCACCTAGTCTAGATTTTCTCCTTATCGACATCATAGGAAAGTGGAATGCGTTTTCTAGAGTGGCGAAGAAGGATGGTAGCTCATTACCTTTTCCTGATAATGTGTGTATTCATCAGGGTGTAGTCGGAGCTGTTCGGCAGTGTCTTTTTCAAGCCATGGTTGCGAAAAAGTGGTCACTTTTCTCTTCAATCACGAGAGCTGTAGTAGCTAATCTTCCTGATGTGCTCACTATGCCTGAACTGCAGGAATGGGCACAGCCAGTCCAAAGCTATGAATTAGTGGGATACTGCGCGCTGAGTCCTGGTTGGCCTGGGCCTATTAGCTCAGTTTTTGAAAAGACGGACCTTGAGTTGTGGGAGTCAACTTTAGCTACGAGTTGGATGATGTTGGGGCCATATATATCTGGACGGCATGCCCACCAAATGCCAGTTGAGAATTTCTATTGGCGTCATAATACTGAGCTACGGTGGTGCGAGAGCTTTGCTAATGGTTGTTTTGATGATTTAACAAGTCTGCAGAAGCTTCTAAGCCTGTTGCTAAGCAAACGTTACTTATCGCAGGATTACTTATTGGTGCGTGTTTTAAAAATTAATGAATAGGTGAGTGATTGGGGATTTGCTTACCGAAGCATATATGTCATAGTGACGTAATTTTAAGGGGGAAAGTCTTATTTTAAGAAAGCTAAATCTGCCGATAACTTCGGAACTACCAGTGACTCCAAAAATTTCAGCCTACAATTAAGACATGCCAACTTTAAAAGATCGTTCCTCCAAAATGTACAAATCCCTACGGGCTGATTGGTTAGATCTTCCTACCGAACTACGTTTTCCAGTTATCGCTGCCGCGGTAGTGGAGTTTGCCGGCAAGGTATCTGTATGGGTGTCGTTGAATCGCCGTAAACAAGAAGAAGTCCGCGGGCCTAAATGGCTCTGGGCACTTTTAACTGTGGTTAATGGTGTTGGCCCTGCTGCGTACTGGGCTTTCGGCAGGAAAAAGTAATCGTTGTTAGGGTGGCTCCCATGACTGATTCAACTCGCATATTACTCATTGGCGGACACGGCAAGGTTGCTCTTTTAGCAACCCCCATGCTTATCGACGCCTCCCTCGAGGTCACTTCCATGTACCGCAATCCGGACCACAGGTCCGAAATTGAAGAACTAGGGGCGATGCCCCTAGAGCGTGATGTCACCACGCTAAGTGTCGAAGACTGGGCAGATTTACTTAAAGATTTTGATGTCGTGGTGTGGAGCGCCGGCAATGGTGGCAAGAGCGGTGCAGCTGCCACGTATGCAATTGATCGTGACGCAGCAATTGCGTCTATCGATGGTGCTGCGAGCCTCGGGGAGCAGGCACCTCGATACATTATGGTGAGCTACGTTGCCTCAACGTCTCATACCATCGACCCAGACGCTTCCTTCTATCCATATGCTGAATCCAAAAAGTCTGCTGATGAGCACTTGGCAAAGACTAATTTGGATTATCTGATCTTGGGGCCTTCAGGTTTGACGTTAGATCAGGTCAACGGAATTGAAGTTATTGAAGATTCTACTGAGGCAGGTGCGGATCGAACTACCTCAAGAATTCTGGTTGCACAGGTGATTACAGAGTTTGCGGTTCGAGAATTCCCACAGACTCGTGTTCTGCCATTTGTGGATGGAGATACGCCAGTTTCAGCTATTCGCTAAGAGCTGGTTGCTGATGCTCTAGGCCATTAGCAATACGTGTGCCTTCGCAGACTTCCACGAAATTACGTAGAACTCTATTCGCATAGATGGCATCAACTGTAGGAAGTTCTGCGATGATGCGTTCGTAGTCTTCTGGGGAGAAGTAGCCGTAGTTGGAATAGAAATCCATGCGATTTTTCATTCCAACTGCATCCATATCTGCATGGAACTGTACTGACCAGGTATTTTTATTTGCGCGCAGCATCTGTACCGGGCATGTTGGTCCAGTAGCTAATACAACGTGGCCTGGAGCGGCGGTAATGGAATTCTCTGTATGCCCGGTAAAAGAGGTAAAGCTGTCCGGGAGATCGCGCGTTAAAATATCGCGCTGTCCTGCTTCGGTCAGTAAAACAGTGGTGGGGCCGGAAGCTTCTGGGTGGGTTCGTCCAATGTGTCCACCAGCGTAAAAAGTTAAGAAAGTATTTCCATAGCAGACGAAAATGGTAGGCAATGGGTGATCGATCAATAACCCTAGTTCTCGGTGGACATGTCGCTGCCAATCGCTGTACTCAAAATTTGTAGCATTGAGTGGGCTGCCACCAACGATTACTCCATCAAAGCCTTCCAGGCTTCCGATGCGAGAGGTAGTGCTATCCAACATTCGAGAAGTCAGTTCTTGTGGCTTGAGGCCAGTGGCCTGGAGAAAGTCGCGACGTTCGGCAGCAGCAACTGCGGCGCCTTGGCGGGGTTGAACTAAAAGAACTGAAACCATACCGCTTAGTCTAGTTCTTTTATACCGCAATTGGAATTCAAGACCTTAGTCCCGTGTACGCACTGAGCTTTCCACTAAATCTAGTACCTCAGATAGCCCTTCCGTAGGGGCACCAGTAGCTAAACGGGAAATAAAACCATCGAGAACAGTCTCTAAGAACGTATGTAGAACCTCTAGGGGCACATCGGTACGCATCTGCCCTTTGTCCACATTTCGAGAAAGACGTACCCGGACAGCTTCGTCTAGAACACTTTGGTGATCAATCCATTTTGCCCGAAATACAGGATCGGTGCGCAGTTGTTTTGAGATCTCGAGTCGAACTGACATCCAGTCGTAGCGCTGAGGATCCTCGAGCATTCCTCGCATAACTTCTACGAGGCCATTTTCAGACACCACCTCTGCCATGCGTGCAGCATCTTCACGAGCGAGCGCTAAGAAAAGATTTTCTTTATCTCCAAAATGGTGAAAGATCGCTCCTCGTGATTTCCCTGTCGCTTCTTCTAGCCGGCGTACAGTCGCGCCCTCATAGCCGTGCTCTGCAAAGCACCGACGAGCGCCTTCGAGGATTTCGTGACGGCTATTTGTTGGCTTGTCTCTTGCCGCTATGGACACGATGTACTCCTAGGAAAAATAGCGGTGAAAACACGCATGGAAGGGGTTGGGTCTAAAATTTGGCGTATTAGAAAGGGCCCCACCAGATCAGCTGATGTGGTGGGGCCCTAGCCGCAGTTAGTTGGACTAAAAATAGTCCAACTAACTGTTTGGTGATCTTCTAATTACTTAGAAGCCGCAGCCATCTGACGCAGCACGTACTGCAGGATGCCACCGTGGCGGTAGTAGTCAGCCTCACCTGGGGTGTCGATGCGGACAACTGCGTCGAATTCGACAACGTCGCCGCTTTCCTTGGTAGCGGTAACCTTGACGGTCTTTGGAATTCCACCCTCGTTGAGTGCGGTCAGTCCGGTGATGTCGAAGGTCTCGGTGCCCTCAAGTCCGAGGGACTCGTGGGACTCGCCTGCAGGGAACTGCAGTGGGACAACGCCCATACCGATGAGGTTAGAGCGGTGAATACGCTCGAAGGACTCGGTGATAACTGCGCGAACGCCAAGCAGGTTGGTGCCCTTTGCAGCCCAGTCACGGGAAGAACCAGTGCCGTATTCCTTACCACCAAGAACGACTAGCGGAATGCCAGCTGCCTTGTAGTTAACGGAAGCATCGTAGATGAATGCCTGTGGGGCATCAGCCTGGGTGAAGTCACGGGTGTAGCCACCGGTGATGTCAACCAGCTGGTTCTGGAGGCGGATGTTGGCGAAGGTGCCGCGCATCATGACCTCGTGGTTACCGCGCCTAGCGCCCAGAGAGTTGTAGTCCTGGCGGGATACACCGTGTGCATCCAAGTACTGAGCTGCAGGAGTACCTGGCTTAATGGAGGATGCAGGGGAGATATGGTCGGTGGTGACAGAGTCGCCGAGCTTTGCCAGAACGCGTGCGCCCTGGATATCTGCAACTGCTACTGGCTCAACAGGCATGCCGTCGAAGTAAGGAGCCTTGCGGATGTAAGTGGAGTTCTCATCCCACTCGAAGGTGTCACCGGTAGGAACGTTAAGTTCCTGCCACTGCTTGTCACCCTTGAAGACATCTGCGTAGTCAGCTTCGTAAAGCTCACGGGAGATTGCCTGCTGGATGGTCTCTTCGATTTCCTCGGTGGAAGGCCAGATGTCCTTCAGGAAGACATCGTTGCCATCCTGGTCCTGTCCAAGAGCTTCGTTCTCGAAATCGAAGTCCATGGTGCCAGCGATTGCGTAAGCAATGACCATGATTGGGGAAGCCAGGTAGTTCATCTTAACGTCAGGGGAGATACGTCCCTCGAAGTTACGGTTACCGGACAGAACTGCAGTTGCAGAAAGGTCGTGCTCGTTGATTGCAGCGGAGATTTCCTCTGGCAGTGGGCCGGAGTTACCGATACAAGTGGTGCAACCAAAGCCGGAAAGGTAGAAGCCCATAGCCTCTAGGTCCTTCCAGAGGTCTGCACGCTGGTAGTAGCCGTCGACAACCTGGGAACCTGGTGCACAGATGGTCTTAACCCAAGGCTTGGACTTAAGGCCCTTTTCTGCTGCCTTACGTGCGATCAGGCCAGCGCCGATCATCACGGAAGGGTTAGAGGTGTTGGTGCAAGAGGTGATGGAAGCAATAGCAACCATGCCGTGGTCGATGGTGTACTCGCCACCCTGTGGGGAAGCAACAGTCACTGGGTTAGAAGGACGACCTTCAGCGCCGGTAGCAAGAGACTCGCCCTCGCCAGCCCATGAAGCGTTGTAGTTGTCAGCGTTGACGCCGTCTTCTGGCTGTCCGCCACCTTCGTTAACCATGCGCTTTGCAGGGATGGAAGAATCAACGGAGATCTCATCGTTAGTGTAGGTTGGCAGATCCTTACGGAACTGCTCCTTTGCCTCGGTCAGCAGGATACGGTCCTGTGGACGCTTAGGGCCAGCGATGGAAGGAACAACGGTGGACAGGTCCAGCTCGAGGTACTCGGAGTACTCTGCTTCGACGGTGTCCTCATCGAGCCACATGCCCTGTGCCTTGGCGTAAGCCTCGACAAGTGCAACCTGCTCTTCTGGGCGGCCGGTGAGGCGCAGGTACTTGGTGGTCTCTTCGTCGATTGGGAACATCGCACAGGTGGAGCCGAACTCTGGGGACATGTTACCGATGGTTGCACGGTTAGCCAGAGGAACAGCCTTGACGCCAGAACCGTAGAACTCAACGAACTTCTGAACGACGCCGTGGTCGCGCAGCATTTCGGTGATGGTCAAAACGATATCGGTTGCGGTAACGCCAACTGGGATTTCACCAGTGAGCTTGAAGCCGACAACGCGAGGGATCAGCATGGATACTGGCTGTCCAAGCATTGCAGCCTCAGCTTCAATGCCGCCAACACCCCAGCCCAGGATGCCGAGGCCGTTTTCCATGGTGGTGTGGGAGTCGGTGCCGATGCAGGTATCTGGGTATGCAAGGCCATCATTGTCGAAGACAACGCGAGCCAAGTACTCGATGTTTACCTGGTGGACAATGCCGGTTCCTGGAGGAACAACGCGGAAGTTGGAGAAAGACTCAGAACCCCAACGCAGGAACTGGTAACGCTCCTCGTTGCGCTCGTACTCGATCTCAACGTTCTTAGCCAGTGCATCTGGGCGACCGAATGCTTCGACGATGACAGAGTGGTCAATGACCATTTCTGCTGGGTTCAATGGGTTGACGCCGTTAGGGTCGCCACCAAGCGCAGCAACTGCTTCGCGCATGGTTGCAAGGTCAACTACACAAGGAACACCAGTGAAGTCCTGCATGAGGACGCGAGCTGGGGTGAACTGGATTTCGATGCTTGGATCAGCAGATGCATCCCAGTTGGCGATAGCCTCAATGTGCTCGTTGGTGATGTTTGCGCCGTCTTCGGTGCGAAGAAGGTTCTCTCCGAGAACCTTCAGGGAGTAAGGCAGCTTCTCCATGCCAGGCACTGCAGAGAGAGCGAAGTAGTCATAAGACTTCTCGCCAACTTCAAGGGTGCTCTTAGCATTGAAGGAGTTCTTGCTTTCAGTCACAGTGAGCTCCAATTCTAACTTTTTTAGGGTGAGATTTCGCGACGGCGTCTGCTTCGGCTGAGCCGGCGTGAGAAAAACATCGGATTCTCATTCCACAAGGTTGTGGAAAAAGACCCTACGTCTTCATTATCCTAACAGTACAAGCGTTCTGGCGGGAATGTTGGTGAATTAGGCGCGTCAATACCTATAAGAATTTTTGTACTGCTAGCGTGTCTAATGTCTTTAGGCAGCGGTTTTAATAGTTTTTAACGAAGTGGGTATATGCGTGATGTGACTTTATGTCACCCCCTCATTTACCCCCACCATTGCTTAGTCCTAGTCAGTTGCCGCTCTTTCGTGAACCCATAATCAGTAGTGAAGGCTTTTAAGATGATTCCAGAAAATATCGACCTCAAGCAGCTCGCTTCAGAGCTTGGTGATGATGCGGTGTCCATGGGGGAGCACACGGGAAGTCAATTTCCAACTTTGGAACATGACCTCATTAATGCAGTATCCACAGCGGAGTCTTCAGACTTTGGCTCCCTGGGCATTGTCGTTCTGGATGACACTCCAGTTGTCACATCGGATCTTCGGGATATCGCTCAGGAATTATTAATGCAGTCGGATCTGGATTCTGTCATCGTGCGAGCCCCTCTATCTGGGGCGGTGGTTAGTGATGTGCATTCTCGTGCGGCACTGGAGTCTGGGCAGCATGACATGCTTGGGACAACAGATTATGTTCTTGGCACAGAGCTTCTGGTTCAAGGTGTAACGGATTCGTGGGTTACAAATATTGAATGGGTTCAGGTTTTAATCTGGGCCCTGGTTTTCTTGCTTGCGGTTGTAGGCGTTGCGGCAGTGTCGGTTCGCCGAAAAGCGGTTTTCTTTAATGAGTAAAGTCTGAAGACTTTACTCATTAATTTAGCCCACTCGCCTGAAAGATTTTCCTAAATGTCCACAAAGTGACATGTGTTCTCATGCAAAGTGATAAAAATCACAAACTTTCTTGTGGGGGTTAAAAATGCAGGCCAGAACATGCAAATGATTGCATGTTCTGGGCTTTTGTTATGTAACCGTTGTTAAAGATGTATCAAAAGTTACCAACGTGACTTATTGTGCAGATATCGACTCATGGGTTGTTTTTTAAATCTTCAATCTATTTCAGTAACAAGAGTTATCAAGCGTTTCAACTTGAAATGCTGGTTTTTCTTCCAGTTAGTTATTTGGGCAAACGGGGAAGCTTGCCATAAAAGCATCAACTGGGTAATGGAATTTATTGCAAGAGGAAGGGAAATGGCCTGCAGGTTTCGTAATGGAATGTGAAGTCTCCCTGTATTTATATTGGTGAATATCTAGCACCAGGACTTGATACATGGGGAATTTCGGATTGAACAGGAGAGCATGTGGCCAATCTAGAATCGATTCGCCCTGGAGTGCGCGCGGCACTTCGTCGTTCGCGTACCCAGTCAAAAGGTGCAGCTCTAACAAAGGCACTCATTGCTGTGGCCGTTAGCGGGGCACTGCTCAGTTCGGTACCCCCCGCTGTTGCTCAACCTCAAAATCCTGATGATGCTGCAATTACGCAGGCAGAAGAAAATGTTTCGGCGGGCGATGGGGAAGTCGCTCGCCTTGCAGGTTCTCTGTCTAGTACTGATGCAGAAATCAGTCAGGTGGAGTTGGAGATGGGTGCACTGCGCGAAGAGGTCAACAAATCTCTTGTAGATCTGCATGATGCGCAGGCCATTGCAGAACAAGCTCGCCAAGATGCGCAGGCCGCCAAAGCAGAATTAGATGAAACGCAGCAGCAAATTGAAGTTGCTCAAGAACGTTTGGATGAGATTTCCCGTGCTGCGTATCGTCAAAATGGTACGTCTAAAGGCCTTTCTGGAATTTCAGGTAACGGCAATTCTGATGATGCATTAGATCGCCAGACCTTTTTACGTACTACTGCCGAAAAGCAGCGCGCTGCAGTCGAAGAACTCGATCGCTTGCGTACGGAAAATGCCAATAAGGAATCTGCTTTAAGGCAGGCTCGCATTGTGGCAGAGCAGCGTGAAGCAGAGGCTGCGGAAAAACAGCGGCAAACTGAAGAAGCAATCGCGGAAAATAGTGAGCAACTCAATGTGTTGACTTCTAACCGCCTTACTTTGGTTGCGCAACGCGATGAGGCAGATCGTAATTTGGCAATTGCTCGCGCTGAAGCTGCAAACTTGCAGGGACAGCGTGCGGAGTATGAAGAATTCCAGCAAGCGGAAAAGGCGCGGATTCAGGCGGAAGCTGAAGCCGCGGCCGCTGCAGAGAAAAAACGTCGTGCGGATGAAGCTGCCGCTCAAGCCGCTGCAGAGGCTCAAGCTCAGGCAGCTGCTGCGCAAGCGGCCGCGCAGGCTGAGACAGAAGCTAATGATCGTGCGGCTGCACAGGAACGTGCTGTAGAGGCGCAATATGCTGCAGAGCAGGCCCAGCGTGAGGCTGAGTCCAGGGCTGAAAATGATGCTCAGGCTCAAGCTCTGCGCACACAGGCGCTGGAAGCGGCTGCTATAGCTGCTGCTGCGTTGATTGCAACTAGCCAATCGTCACATGCAACTACTGTGAATCCTTATCCTTCAGGTGAGGATGAGGATCCTGTCGATATTGCTGATCTACAAAGGCCAACAGAGTCTGAGAACTCTGGATCCAGTAATTCCACCGGTGGCAATTCCGAAACGGAATCCGGTAACGATTCCTCTGAGGTTATCTCTGGTGATCGAGCAGCACAGATTGAAACTGTTATTGCTCGCGCCATGAGCCAACTGGGCACGCAGTATGCATGGGGTGGTGGTAATGCGAATGGCCCAACCTTGGGTATTCGTGACGGTGGCGTGGCCGATTCTTACGGCGATTACAACAAGGTCGGTTTTGACTGTTCTGGCCTGACTTTGTATGCCTTTGCTGGCGTGGGTATTTCCCTGCCTCACTACACTGGCTACCAGTATCAATATGGAACGAAGGTGTCCCCTTCGGAGATGCAGCGCGGCGATCTGATTTTCTATGGCCCGGGAGCATCACAGCACGTTGCTATTTATCTTGGTGATGGCCAAATGCTTGAAGCGCCAAGTTCCGGATCTGTGGTTAAGATTTCCCCAGTTCGCTGGAGCGGAATGACCGAGAGCGCCGTGCGACTCATTTAGCTTCAGCCTATGAATCCTTGTGCTTTCATGCGCTTTTATGCAATATCAACCAAAAGTTGGTACGCTCCACGTATGAATGAACGCACATCGGATGCATTTGACGCCCTCCTTGTGCTCTCCTTCGGTGGTCCCGAAGGGCATGAGGAGGTTCGTCCGTTTTTGGAGAATGTCACTCGGGGTAGGGGTATCCCGCCAGAGCGTTTAGATGATGTGGCTGTCCATTATCACCACTTTGGTGGCGTGAGCCCCATCAATGCTCTCAATAAGGAAATTATCGCCAATGTGGAAACTGAGTTGGCATCCCGTGGCGTAGATTTGCCAGTTTATTTTGGCAACCGAAATTGGAAGCCTTTTGATAATGAGGCTGCAGATCTTATGGCCAAAGATGGTGTGAAAAACGCCTTGGTCTTGGCTACTTCAGCATGGGGTGGATATTCGGGTTGTCAGCAGTATCAAGAAGACATCCAGGGCATGATTGAGCACTTGGAGGCTCAGGAGGAATCGATTACCTTCACTAAATTGCGCCAATTCTATGATCACCCACGATTTGTGGGAACCATGGCTCGTTTGGTGCAGGATTCCTACGCGAAGCTGCCAGAGTATCTTCGCGGTGAAGCTCGTTTGGTTTTTACCGCGCATTCTATTCCGCTTGCTGCTGATGATGCTGCAGGAACTCCACAAGATGGTTCTTTGTATTCACAGCAGGTGAAGGAAGCTTCTGCGTTAATTGCGGCAGCTGCTGGGGTGGAAGATTTCGATGTGGTGTGGCAGTCTCGTTCCGGAAATCCGCGTACTCCGTGGTTGGAGCCAGATATCGTGGACCACGCTGTAGAGCTGCATGAAAAAGGCCAAAAAGCTCTGATTGTCTGCCCTGTAGGCTTTATTTCAGACCATATGGAAGTCATATGGGACCTAGATTCTGAGCTGATGGAAGAAGCTGAGAGGCGCAACATGGTGGTCGAGCGTGTTGCTACTGTAGGTCCGACACCAGATTTTGCAGCGCTGGTTGCCGATCTCATTGAAGAAGCTCAGCTCAAACGCATCATCGAACGCCTTGGCACATTGCCAGTTCGGGGCAGTTCGATAAATGGCGCTCCGTGTGGCGACGGGTGCTGTGGCACCTCTAAGGTCGCTGGCTAGGAGTGATAGTCCCTCGCGAATTCCGCGAGGGCATAGTTGACTCCAGCCATACGAGCGGTGCGGATATGGCTCCACAGCGAGATTAATTGTGGATCAAGACTGTGATCGCCAATTATTCCTTGCACCGTCTCCGCGATAGCTGCCACACGATCTGCACGGGCAAACAGCTTTGCGGACCGTGGAGGCACTGCAAAGGGGAGTCCAGGAGTGTCATAGAAATCTGACAACATGCCCACGGTAAGTCGGGGATTCTGGAGGGATTTTGGGGCAAGTGAAGCGTAGCCACTTGACTGGATGATTCGAGCTGACTGTTCTGTCGCTTGGCTTAGTAGCTGGTCTGCCTCACCTGGTGATACGGCGGTCAACATCGGGCGAAAACCTTCTACCTCAAGCAGATCCCATGCGGTGGCGTTTGTACCGCGATCGGGAATCAGCGCCCAAGCATGATGCTTATCGACGCCGCCGAGCACCAGCGCCCCCTCCTTGGAGGCGGAGGCAAGCTGGGCTGCACGTGAACCTGCCGGCAACGCCGGCACTTGGCCTGGACCGCTGAGTGCGAGAGTTAAAATGGGACCGTCGAAGGGGGCGTCGATAAGCGTGCTTGTGAGCTCTTTGATGGTGCGCAATAGATCTAATAGGCCACCATCACGGAAAGTGTGCGGGCCTCCGAGATCAACAAATGCCTCGATGACATCTTCGATGGGGACGAGATCGTATAGCCAGGCGCCGAGCCGGACGGCGGTATTTTGAAGCGGTGAATACACGTTTGCGCGAATTTCCATAGTGTTAGGAAACTGTAGTGCACCCATTGACTAGTGTGGTTAACCATGAGCTTTTCTGATCCTTATGCAGGCGATATTTTTGGTGGACACACCCGCAATAAACAACCGGAGTATCCAGACGTTCCGGCAAAACCTGGGCTTGTCGTGGAAGTTCGTGGAGATGGATTCGTCGGAGCCGTAACCGGTTTTGAACGCACCTATGATGGTGATTTCGTGCGTTTGGAGGATCGTCGAGGCCGTGACGCACTCTATAAGCTGCGCAAGGGTGCATTTATGATTGATGGGCAGATCGTGAATCTCACGCGGTTTGTGGAAAAACAAGCACCACGAAAATCCAATTCCGGATCACGCCGTGTGGAAAATGTGCAGGCCAAGGTCGCCGCACCTTCCCGTATTTGGGTAGAAGGTATCCATGACGCGGCAATCGTGGAAAAAGTATGGGGCCATGACCTCCGCGTTGAAGGCGTTGTCGTGGAATATCTGGAAGGTCTAGACAACCTTTCTGAGCGCTTGGAAGATTTCCAACCTGGACCTGGTCGCCGTATCGGAGTACTAGCCGACCATTTAGTTGAAGGCTCTAAAGAAACCCGTATGACCAGGTCTCTTCCTGCAGATGTGGCAGTGACCGGACATCCATATATTGATATCTGGGCGGCTGTAAAACCTGAACGCTTAGGCCTCAAATCCTGGCCAGAGGTTCCCTACGGCGAAGATTGGAAAACGGGCATCTGCAAGCGCGTGGGCTGGTCTGATCCAAAGGAAGGCTGGCACCGGGTATACAACGCCGTTAATTCTTTCCGCGACCTGGACTACACACTGATTGGTGCCGTAGAGAGACTGGTGGACTTTGTGACAAACCATGATCTGAGTAAAGAAGATGTATTGGCATAAGATTAATGCACTGAAAACCTGCCCTCGGACTGAAGATTATGTAGGGTGGCCTGCGTGGGAGCAATAATTTGGTTTATCGGCGCATTAGTTCTTGCTGGCTTGGAATTAGCAGTGGGAGAGTTCACTTTGTTGATGCTGGGCGGTGCTGCATTGGCCACTGCCGGCGTTGCACTCATCGGTGTTCCTTTGTGGGCGGAATTTATCACTTTCGCAGTAGCTTCTGCCGCGTTGTTGCTATTTATCCGTCCCATGATCAGGAAAAGGCTACTCAAGCCACAAGTGCTTGATTCCTCCCCTCGAGCACTTGTTGGACACCGGGCTGAAGTCTTAGAAGACGTCGATTCCTCTGGTGGCATGGTGCGCCTGGATGGCTCAATCTGGTCTGCTAAAAGCATTGATCCCACCCATACCTTTGTGGAAGGTGAGTTTGTCAGCGTCATTGATATTCAAGGAACCACCGCGATTGTGTGGAAAGAATCTTAAAACATATCCAACTGTAACTGGCCATCCTCAACTTAAACTGGAGTAACGATGACAGGACTCATCCTCGCCATAGTTTTCCTGGTCTTTGTCGCTGTCGTGGTGATCAAGTCCATAGCCCTGATTCCTCAAGGTGAAGCCGCTGTTATTGAACGCCTGGGCAGCTATACCCGCACGGTCTCCGGCGGCCTGACCTTGCTGGTGCCCTTCATTGATAGAGTGCGCGCCAAGATTGATACTCGTGAACGAGTCGTCTCTTTCCCTCCGCAGGCTGTTATTACCCAAGATAACCTAACCGTAGCTATCGATATCGTGGTGACCTTCCAGATCAATGAGCCTGAACGCGCCATCTACGGCGTGGACAACTACATTGTCGGTGTGGAGCAGATCTCTGTTGCTACCCTGCGTGACGTCGTCGGTGGCATGACCCTGGAAGAAACACTGACCTCTCGCGAAGTTATTAACCGCCGTTTACGCGGTGAGCTTGATGCTGCAACTACTAAATGGGGACTGCGCATCAGCCGTGTGGAGCTAAAAGCCATTGATCCACCTCCATCAATTCAGCAGTCCATGGAAAAGCAGATGAAGGCGGACCGTGAGAAGCGTGCGACGATCCTGACTGCTGAAGGTCAACGAGAAGCTGATATCAAAACTGCCGAAGGTGAAAAGCAGGCTAAGATTCTGCAGGCCGAAGGCGCGAAGCATGCAGCAATTTTGACAGCAGAGGCTGAACGCCAGGCGATGATCCTTCGTGCAGAGGGCGAACGTGCGGCACGCTATCTACAAGCACAAGGTGAAGCGCGAGCTATTCAAAAGGTTAATGCAGCAATCAAGTCTGCCAAATTGACTCCGGAAGTTCTTGCATATCAGTACCTGGAAAAGCTTCCTAAAATCGCAGAAGGCAACGCATCTAAGATGTGGGTCATTCCGAGCCAGTTCTCTGATTCCCTGGAGGGCTTCGCCAAGCAATTCGGCGCCAAGGATTCGGAAGGCATCTTCCGTTATGAACCACACGCGGTGGATGAAGAAACCAAAGATATTGCCAATGCAGACAATATCGAGGAGTGGTTCTCTACAGAATCAGACCCAGAAATTGCAGCAGCAGTAGCAGCCGCCAACGCAGTGGCCAACAAGCCAGTGGATCCAGATCCAGCAGAGCTGCTCACCCAGAAGCCAGCCAAACAAGTGGTCGAACCTGAAGCAGTATTAGAAGCACTGCAAAATGGTAACCACAGCATGCCAGAAGTTGAGGCAGCACCACCTGTGCAAGATTATGGACAGGAATCCCCGGAGGATTACTCCGGGGATTATCCAGGCCGAAACTAGTGCTAAGAGGGGGAAGCGCCGAAGATATATCTTCGGCGCTTCCCCCTCTTAGTTTAGTCTCTTCTAAAGTCGTTTAAGCGATTGAATTTTTAAGAAGGTGTACTTATATCACTTGAGGTTCAATGCAGTTTTAAAAGTGATTCTGTGAGGTCAATTTTTCTCACCCTAAGATCATTTTTTAGCCGCACTTTATCCGAAGACCAAAGGAAGCCTATAGTGACTAGGTTGTTGGTCAAATGCGGCGGTGTGCGGAGGTTGCCTCACTCAGATCGCTAAACACCAGGGCCGAAAGCCTAACATCAGGTGAAGCGCCTCTGAAAAACCAAGAGCAAAGCCCTGATGCTTAATAGTTGTGAAAGTCAGTTGTTTAACGCTTGCCAGCTTGCTCAATGAGATTGACCGCTAATTGCCAACCGGCGGATTCTGCTTGCCAACCAGCTGCTTGCAAACGTTGAGACATTGCCTGCTTAGAGATACCAAGCTCTTGAGCTGCTTCATTTTGGTTAAAACCTGACCGCACCAGGGACGTAGCTTCCCGTCCTTCTTGAGTGCGCTTAGAAAGCACCTGACCAATCAGGGTAAATGCTGCGGAAATATTAAATGCATGAGTATTGTCTCGCTTGGTTCCAGCAATTCGAACCTTTACAGTTCCAGCTTTGGTGGTGGGGCGTAATGCATCAGAAGCGATTTTCTTTGCTTGTGTAATAGCAGCTTCATCTGAATGGTCGGCAATTCCATCGGCTGAAGGCACAACGCCCATTCCGATAGCCCAATCACCTGCGGCGAGCAGTGCCATTACAACATCACACGCGGATACCGGCGAGGTGATGTGAGCACGAATTTCCTCAACTCCAATAACCTCGAATTGGCCAGCACCTTCCAATGTGGATAAAGCTTCTGCAAATCTCTTAACCAACTCGGCTCGTCTTGTGTCGCGGCCGCGGTATCTGGCATGCAGTGCCCACATAGATGGCTGCCCCCTTGTATCGTGTGTGAAGTAAGTGCTAGCTGACATAGCGAATTAAAGAATTTCTTCCCTAACACTACCTCATAATGTCTACTTTGCAGGCTTGACTGGCATCTTTTGGTCTAAAAAGATGCCCAAAACGCCTAAAACACCTAAAAAGATACTGAACGCAATGGCAGGAGAGTTTCCTGCTCCTGTAAACGCATCACCAAGAACCACGGTGACAATTGTTCCTGGTGCGGAACCAATAAGTGTGGCAATCATAAAGGACAAGAGCGGAACGCTAGTTAGCGCAGCGACATAATTAAGAATAGAAAATGGGATTGCTGCGATCATCCTCAACGATGTGATGGCTAGCCAGCCTCGTTGTTCTAAACGCGTGTTGATTCGAGTAACCGCGGGGTGCTTTAACCGTGGCGCCATCCATTTACCTAACAGCAAGCGCACAATCAGAAGAGAGGTAACAGCAGAGATTGTGGTGGCACCAAGAGCTACGACTGAGCCCATAACCGGACCGAATAACACTCCAGCTGCCAAGGTAAGAAAAGTTCTAGGGATAGGGAACTGGGTCACCAAGATATAAAAGCCGCAAAAGAAGAAGATGAATGCATTTCCAGCGTCATCTGCCCATTCGCGGTACACCGAAATGGGGGGAATATCTACCCAAAAAGTCACTAATACCGCTGCGATTAATATGCCGAATACGGTAATTTTTTTCCAGATGCTCCACCTAAAAATGCTGTGTAATGCATCATTAAAAAGCGAGCTAAAGAAGTGGGAAACCGTGGAAATTGGGGTATTGAAGTGTCCGGCGGTTTCCGCGGGAGACTCCTCGGCCTCGCCTGTGTCATGCATAGGAAATACCATACAGTTGTGTACTCGTGATCAAAATATTCGGTCAAAATGAATGTATTAATACCGGGTACTGACTACCGTGGTATGAGCTAGTAAATACTGCCATTGCGAGATTTGCAAAGGTAGCTAACATGCTTGGTAATTTCGTAGGTCTACACATGTGTACATTCCCTCAAAAGGGCAAAACGCATGAGGAAAACCTCATTCATAAGCGAGAGAAAGTAAGTCTGCTTTGACTGATCTTACAAAGACTGCCGTACCCGAGGATCTCTCGGGAAACCTTGACACGTGGTACAAGGCCGTGGCTGGCGTTTTTGCGCGTGCCCAGAAAAAAGATGTAGGAGATATTCCTACAGATATCTGGAAGAAACTCATCGTCACCACTCCTGATGGCGTTGATATTAATCCTTTGTATACCCGCGTGGATGAAACTAATCGGCAGCTGGTTGAAGTACCTGGAGAGTTTCCTTTCACCAGAGGTGCTAGCGCTGACCAAGAACGCACCGGTTGGGGTGTCACTGAAACTTTCGGTACTGATGAGACTTCTGTAAAAGAAATCAATGAAGCAGTGCTTCATGCATTGAATTCTGGAACTACCACGCTAGCCTTCGAGTTCTCTGAAGACTTCACCGCGGCTGACCTCCCAGATGCGCTTGAGGGTGTGCACCTCAATATGGTGCCACTGCTGGTTCATGCTGGAGCTAACACCACAGAGGTAGCGAGGGAGCTCTATGCATTGGCGGAGGAAGCAGGCACACCTTTCGCGGCGCTCACGCTTGGTTCACGTCCGTTGACTGCGCAGGTAGATGGAACCATCAGTGATTCTGTTGATGAGGCAATTGAGCTGGCTAAAAATGCTGCAAAGCGAGCTCAGGTTCGCGCAATTGTGGTCGATGGTTCAAGCTTTGCTAATCAGGGTGCATCTGATGCTCAAGAAATTGGTTTGAGCCTTGCTGTTGGTGTGGATTATGTCAGGCGTCTTGTTGCAGCTGGTCTAGATGCCAAAACCGCTTTGTCTCAGCTATCGTTCCGTTTCGCTATTACAGATGAGCAGTTTGCACAGATCTCTAAGCTTCGTGTGGCTAGGAGGCTGTGGGCTCGCGTATGTGAGGTCTTGGAGCACCCAGAAGAGGGCTCTGCACCACAACATGCAGTCACCGCTCGTGCCATGTTTAGCCAGCGTGACCCATGGGTAAACATGCTGCGCAGCACCGTGGCGGCTTTTGCTGCTGGTGTAGGCGGAGCTACTGATGTAGAAGTCCGCAATTTCGATGATGCTATTGCTGGCGGAGTTCCTGGTGTATCCCGCAACTTTGCGCACCGCATTGCGCGCAACACTAACCTGTTGTTACTGGAAGAATCCCACCTTGGACATGTGATTGATCCTGCCGGTGGTTCTTACTTCGTGGAAAGCTTCACCAATGACCTAGCGCAAAAAGCATGGGAAGTATTTTCCGGCATCGAAGCACAAGGTGGCTTTAGCGAAGCGTTTGCTGCTGGTCAGATCAGCGACATGCTGGATCAGACATGGGAGAAAACCCGCAAGGACATTGCGTCCAGGAAGAAGAAGCTCACTGGTATCAATGAATTCCCTAACCTGGCAGAGACTCCATTGCCTGCAGAGCGTCGGGTAGAACCATTCGGTGTGCGCCGTTGGGCAGCTGACTTTGAAGAACTGCGTAACCGCTCGGATGCCTTCTTGGGAAAAACTGGTGCACGACCAAGCATCACATTGATTCCTTTGGGGCCATTGTCCAAGCACAATATTCGCACTGGATTTACCACCAACCTGTTGGCTTCCGGTGGCATTGTCTCCATCAACCCAGGACAGCTCGTCCCAGGTACTGCGGAATTTGCAGACACCGCCAAGGCAGCAGAAATTGTCGTGGTGTGTGGAACTGATCAAGAGTATGCCGAAACGGGAGAGGGAGCCGTCGAAAAGCTCCGCGAAGCGGGCCTTAACCGCATCCTGCTTGCTGGTGCGCCAGCAAGCTTTGAGGGCAGCTCGCAGGCGCCTGATGGATACCTGAACATGACAATCGATGCCGCGGCAACGCTGGCTGACCTGCTTAAGGCATTGGGAGCTTAAAATTATGACTACCATCCCCAATTTTTCCGAGATCCCATTGACTTCTGGCGAGAGTGCAGAAGCACCTCGCGGTACTGATGCTGGACAGGTGTGGAACACCCCAGAAGGCATTGATGTCAAGCGTGTATTTACACAAAATGACCGTGATCAGGCCCAGGAAGCTGGACATCCGGTAGATTCTTTGCCTGGCCAAAAGCCATTCATGCGTGGACCTTATCCCACCATGTACACCAACCAACCATGGACAATCCGCCAGTACGCAGGATTTTCTACTGCTGCGGAATCCAATGCTTTTTACCGCCGTAACCTTGCGGCCGGTCAGAAGGGGCTGTCGGTTGCTTTCGACCTCGCAACTCACCGTGGCTACGACTCAGATAATGAACGCGTAGTTGGAGATGTCGGCATGGCTGGCGTGGCTATTGACTCCATTCTGGATATGCGCCAGCTTTTTGATGGCATTGATCTTTCCAGCGTGTCTGTATCCATGACCATGAATGGTGCAGTGCTGCCTATTCTGGCGTTTTATATCGTGGCTGCCGAAGAACAAGGCGTGACCCCAGAGCAACTAGCTGGCACGATCCAAAACGATATTCTCAAAGAATTCATGGTGCGCAACACCTATATCTACCCGCCAACGCCATCGATGCGCATCATTTCCAATATCTTCGAGTACACCTCCTTGAAGATGCCACGCTTTAACTCCATTTCGATTTCTGGCTATCACATCCAGGAAGCCGGTGCGACCGCCGATCTCGAGCTTGCCTACACACTGGCCGATGGCATCGAGTACATCCGGGCCGGTAAAGAAGTAGGACTTGACGTAGATAAATTTGCGCCACGTTTGTCCTTCTTCTGGGGCATTTCCATGTACACCTTCATGGAAATCGCGAAATTGCGTGCAGGTCGTCTGCTGTGGAGCGAATTGGTTGCTAAATTCGAGCCAAAGAACGCAAAGTCCCAGTCCCTGCGTACGCACTCACAGACTTCTGGCTGGTCACTGACCGCTCAAGATGTGTACAACAACGTTGCCCGCACCGCGGTCGAAGCGATGGCAGCAACCCAGGGACATACTCAGTCGCTACACACCAATGCACTCGATGAGGCGTTGGCTCTGCCGACTGATTTCTCTGCGCGTATTGCACGAAACACCCAGCTGTTACTGCAACAAGAGTCCGGTACCGTGCGTCCGGTTGATCCATGGGCTGGTTCTTATTACGTGGAATGGTTGACCAATGAATTGGCTAACCGCGCACGCAAGCACATTGAAGAGGTAGAAGAAGCTGGCGGCATGGCACAAGCCACAGCTCAGGGTATTCCGAAACTGCGCATTGAAGAATCTGCTGCGCGCACCCAGGCACGTATCGATTCCGGCCGTCAAGCTCTCATTGGTGTGAACCGCTATGTGGTTGAGGAAGATGAGCAAATTGAAGTCCTCAAGGTGGATAACACCAAGGTGCGTGCGGAGCAGCTGGCTAAGCTTGCCCAGCTGCGTGCAGAACGCGATGACGCGGAAGTCAAGGCCGCTCTTGAGGCATTGACCGCAGCAGCACGCAATGAGCATAAAGAACCTGGCGATTTGGAGCAGAACTTGCTCAAACTTGCTGTCGATGCAGCTCGTGCCAAGGCTACAATTGGAGAAATCTCCGATGCTTTGGAGGTCGTCTTTGGACGCCACGAAGCAGAAATCAGAACTCTGTCCGGCGTCTACAAGGACGAAGTTGGAAAGGAAGGCACTGTGAGCAACGTCGAACGCGCGATTGCACTGGCGGATGCCTTTGAAGCAGAAGAAGGCCGTCGCCCTCGTATCTTCATCGCCAAGATGGGACAAGATGGACATGACCGCGGACAGAAGGTCGTCGCCTCCGCCTATGCCGATCTGGGCATGGACGTAGACGTAGGCCCACTGTTCCAGACCCCAGCCGAAGCAGCCCGCGCTGCCGTGGACGCAGATGTCCACGTGGTTGGCATGTCTTCTCTTGCCGCAGGTCACCTGACCTTGCTGCCAGAGCTGAAAAAGGAATTGGCAGCCCTGGGTCGCGATGACATTCTGGTCACCGTGGGCGGCGTGATCCCTCCAGGAGATTTCCAAGAACTCTACGATATGGGTGCAGCTGCCATCTACCCACCGGGAACTGTTATCGCAGAATCCGCGATGGACCTGATCACCAGGCTTGCAGCACACTTGGGCTTTGACCTGGATGTGGATGTGAATGAGTGACCACGGTTTCCTAGAAAATAATCTGGGCACCCTCACCACCACAGGAGGCACAGATCTGGGAAGCAGCACCGCGGTGGCACCGGAGGCGCTTAAACGCGCCCGCCAGCGCATTGATGTCCAGATGCTTTACGACGCGGTCCTCCAGCACGACCGTACCCAAATGGCCCGCGCAATCACCCTTTTGGAATCCACGGCAGCAGCTCACCGAGCATTAGCTCAAGAGCTGTTGGTAAAACTCCTGCCACATTCCGGAAACGCTTTGCGCATCGGCATCACTGGCGTACCTGGTGTTGGAAAATCCACGTTCATCGAAGCATTTGGTCTCCACCTGATTGAACACGGCCATAAGGTAGCCGTCGTTGCGATTGACCCCTCCTCAACCAAAACCAGGGGCTCAATTCTTGGCGATAAAACTAGAATGTCCAAACTCTCCAACGCGGAGAATGCCTTCATTAGGCCTTCACCATCTGCTGGAACTCTAGGCGGAGTAGCAAAAGCTACCCGTGAAGCAATGGTGGTATTTGAAGCCGCAGGCTACGACATCATCATCGTGGAAACCGTTGGTGTGGGACAAAGCGAAGTTGCAGTGTCCCACATGGTGGATATCTTCACTTTCTTGGCACTATCCGGCGCAGGTGACCAACTCCAAGGCATCAAAAAAGGTGTTTTGGAAATGGCAGAATTGGTGGCCATCAACAAGGCTGATGGCCCTAATGAAAAGCCTGCAAAACGAGCAGCCCGTGACCTTGCTTCAGCATTACGCATGGTCCGCAGCCCAGAAGAGCTCTGGCACCCACCAACAATCACCATGTCAGCTATCGAAGGCACAGGCGTAGCAACCTTTTGGGGACACGTCCAAGACCATCACAAGCTCATGGTGGAAGCCGGTGAATTTGAAAAACGCCGCCGCGATCAACAAGTGGGATGGACATGGTCAATGGTCCATGAAACCATCCGCATGCGCCTGGAAAACGATCCCGGAGTGCAATCCGTGAGCCAAGACATGGAACGCGCCCTGAGAAATGGAACAACAACGCCCACACTAGCTGCTCAAAATATCCTGACAGCTTTTGATAAGGCCTAGCTAGACTTTAAAGCCCTCGCATCTACGTGATGTGAGGGCTTTTCTGTATTTCAGAGGGCTAGATTGAGGCAGTTGTGCTGTGTTGATGGTGCATGAGTGTTAGGACCAGACCAGGCGACCAAAGCGCTGCTGAAAAGTAAGTTCTTGGTCGCCCTGTCTGGTAGCTCGGTTTTGGCACCAGACCAGGTGACCAAGATTTTTGATTTCGCTTGAGCTTTGGTCACCTGGTCTGGTTTCGCTCCAATGGGGGAAAAATCTTCCCTAAAGCCGTGAAAAAGTGCCCTCTTAGAATCGCTTTTAAGCGCCTTTGAGGTTCTAGTTGATACAAATACTCGTTTTAAAAATATGAAGCTTTAAACAGGCCATGGTCCCAAGTAGTGCGCTTCGGTTGATCACACCAGGATCAACCATGTATCCAAAATAGACTCATCACCTGGATAAGTAAACGCGGTGCTATTGGTATTCCTAAATAGCAGGTCAGGTCCTGCTGACAGAAGTGTTTTATATATCTTCATTAAAGGAAATGCGGGTGCCTTCATCTTCATGACGAGCTTGTCGGAGAGCCTCAAGATCTGCGCGACGTTCAAGATCATCAAGCAGTTCTAAGTCTTCGACCCAGACGATGGCTGTAACAGCTTTTCCATGTTGCGTGATCGTAGTTCGTCCGCCCGCAAAGGTGGCACGGTGGATGACATCTCCGGCTTATTTCCGGAGATTATCTAAAGAGACAGTTACTAAATTGGTACTCATAAATTAATCATGCCTGCAAAAGCACAAAATCAATGCTGCTTACTACACCGTAGGCATGGCTGGTGGTTTCCACATGGCTAGTTCTTGGGTACCAGAGTCTTTGGCTGGAATATAGCCCAGTGGGACAAAACCCAAGCGGTTATATAGCTGTGCGGCTCGGGTGGATGTTGCTTCCAAATAAATGGCTTCCTCGCCGGCTCGGTCAATGCCATGGTTGAGCAAAGCGCTGCCCACGCCAGTTCCACGAGCAGATGCTGCGGTGGCAATAGTATAGAGGTACCAATGGGAAAATCGTGGGTGGAATCTAGCGGAATTAAGTTCATTGAGTACTATTTGCGCAGCTTTGACACCAAAAATAGAGACAAGCTGGGGGAGTATCGAGGCTTGATCGAGGGCGCTGTGTTTTCCATCGGGGCGATCCCAGAGCGCAACACCAACAATTTCGTCTTCCTCATTGCGTGCAATATCAATATTTCCAGCTACTGCATATTGTTTTTCAATCTGGAGCTGAAACAGTGCACGAAGCCGCTGTGATCCAGGATCAGGCTGCGGCAAGGCTCTTAAAAAGGCGGGGTCTTGTGCAAATGCTTCTACGAGAATATCGATGATCGTGGAGTGATCTGCTGTACTGGCTGGAAAAACGCTAAGACTCATGAGATCCAGAGTAGTCTCTTACAGAAAACGCAAAATGATCCTGTACAAGAAAAATCTTGTACAGGATCACTATCAGCATAAAACTGTGCCCGGAGGGGGACTTGAACCCCCACGTCCGTTAATAGGACACTAGCACCTCAAGCTAGCGCGTCTGCCATTCCGCCACCCGGGCTGGGTGTGTGAGTAATATATAAAAGGCATAAGGTAAGACTCTGAGCTTAAATTTAAGTTCAGAGCCTTAAATACTGTCTCAACACAGTGTGCCCGGAGGGGGACTTGAACCCCCACGTCCGTTAATAGGACACTAGCACCTCAAGCTAGCGCGTCTGCCATTCCGCCACCCGGGCTGGGTGATTAAGGGCTTGTTTGCCCTTGGCTCGAAATAAACAATAGCCCGAATCTTTAATGGAACACAAATCTGCAGGTCACTCACTAAAACTCAAATTTAGACTTACAGCTTTGTAAGTCTGAACCATACTTTACTGCGGTAGTGTTTTTTCCATGACGAATGAATTCCCAAGGATGCGTACTTGGTCCTGGTTTGTTCCGGAATCGCCAGAAGAGGGCACACCGTTGCTGCCCAAACTGGATAATTCCACGACTCGGAAGAGCGCTTGGTCATTATTGTGGGCTTTTCCTGCAGGTACCTGGGTTTTGGTATCTAGCATCCTGTTTTCTAGTGTGCTTGGTGCAATGACCTCATTGGTTGTTGGACGTGGCACGGAATGGGTCTTTGGTTCAGGGGAGTTATTGCCTGTCATCATCGTGTCGGTGGCTCTAGCTGTGCTGTTGTGGGTGATCTACATCTTGGAGGGCACGTCTGATGCATTAACTGATCTTTCCAGTGCCAGGGTGGTGCATAGCCTGCGGTTAGAGCTGTCTGGAAGGTTGGTAACAACACCGAGAAATTCTTTAACTCCTGGTGAGGTATTGAATACGGTTGACCAGGACTCAGTGCAAGTCGGTGGGCTGAAGCAGATACTTAATTTTCCCATCATGATGGTGGGTTATCTGTTGGGTTCTACTATGTCTATTGCGCCGATTTCTCCTGTTATTGCAGTGCTATTGGTTGTTGGCGGAACGTGTACTGCGCTGGCGTCTTATTTCACGGCCACACCTCTAACTCAAATTTCGGCGAAAAGGCGTGCTGCGGAGTCTCGAGCTATTTCTTTGGCAACGGATGTGGCTCAGGGATCGCGGGTGGTGAAAGGTCTGGGAGCTGTATCGCAGACCGAAGAACGCTTTGGAGCAGCAGCAGATGCAGCTCTTGGGATTATGTTGAAAGAAGTACGGCTTCAAGCAACGCTGACATTTGTGCGACAACTCGTACCAGCTATGTTTTCTATCGGGCTGTTGTCTTATGCTGCAATGCTGGCCTTCAATGGGGAGATCACCAGTGGTGCGATGCTCACCGTGACGTTGCTGGTTCCTCCTTCCTTAACGGTGTTGGGTGTTTCCCTTGGCATGATGACGGAAATCTGGGCGAGGGGACAGGCCTCTACTAAGAGGGTGCATGACCTAACCGCGGAGCTGGATCGAGCAAGCACCAAACCTCAACCCGAGGCCAGTTCCCTGCGCTTTGAAAAGGGAATTACTGTGTGGGATCCTTCGACTCCTGAGGCGCGAGATTTAATTGATCGTGAATTGGAAGCCCTGCAGACCAGAAATGATGTGATCGTGGCGCCACACCGTGTGAGTGTGTTTGAAGGTGTGCTGGAGGATAATTTGAATCCTTTAAATACTGTGACCCCGACTATGCTTCGGGCATCACTGTATGCCGCAAGCTGCGAAGATATCATCAGCAGATTGGGTGGAGATTTGTTTATGGAAGAAGATTTTGAGTTTCCGGATACGTTGATCGGTGAGGCCGGCTTGAATTTATCGGGTGGGCAGCGACAAAGAATTGCTCTTGCACGATTTTTAGCAGTGGATCCAGAGGTCCTCATTTTGGATGAGCCGACCACGGGATTAGATGCGGTGACACTGGATGAAGTGGCGCAGCGCGTCGAAAAGCTTCGTCAAGGCCGGAGCACGGTGGTTATTACGTCAAACCCGACGTGGCACGGCGTCGCAAAGCATATTCAATCGGATTGGGCGAACTGATATGAATCGAGTGGCGGACGCATTAGCTCCGGCGTCGTTGGCGGAGTCATGGCGTGAGCTGAAAACACTGCCGTCGAAGCCGCGCTTGGGGTGGTATGTGGGATTTTTCGGCATCAGTCTTGTCACGGTGGCTGCGATGGTGGGCACCTCAAATCTCTTGGGTTATTCCGTAGATCTGATTAATGGAGCATCATTACCATTGATTGGTGCTGGAACAACGGCGATGTGGTGGCTGCTTGGACTAGTGGCGTGCGGAATTTTGCTGGAAACAGCCGGCCGTGCGCTGCTGCAACTGGTGATCAATACGCTGGCCAGGCGGCTTTCTGTCGATCTGCGCAAAGCTGCACTTTCTTCGGCGCTGCGTGCCCCTGTGCCTGATGTGATGGAATTAGGCACGGGCAATGTGATCAGCCGAATTACTCAAGATATTGATAACACTGTGCGCATTGTCGCCATGGTTGGTGTCCGGTTAGTGATCACGATGCTGATTCTGCCTGGCTCTTTGATTGCACTGCTCAGTATCCATTGGTTGTTTATTTTCCTATTTATCGCAGTTGTCTTGGTGCTGATTCCCAGCGGTAAAAAGACTGTGCGTGCGATTCCTGCAGCAACAAATATCGTTTCCAGCACTGAAGCCCGCCGAAATAATCTGCTGCTGGATACTATTCGCGGCATTGAGACCTTGCGCGTATTAAAGCTGGGCGCGTGGGGAGTGCAAAGGATGCGCCAGGCCTCGTGGACCGCGGTGCAAGCAACAGCGGATAGAGCGCCGATTTTTACGCGTCTGTTGGCGCTCGGATCCATTGCTTATGGCTTGTTGCTCATTGGCGTGTTTTCTCTCAGCGCGTATTGGGTGACCCAGGATGTCTTGAGCATTGGTGCTGCCAGCGCTGCCGTTTTTGTGGTGGTGCGCATGGAAGTGCACGTTTTTAATGTGTTGTTTTTCGCCTCTGAAATCCAAAGTGCTTCTACATCTTTGGGGCGCGCTGTTTCACTCGCGCAGCTGGCACAACGAGAAGATCTTATTGAACCTGCAGATTGCGCCGATGCGCCAGCCGTGACTGTCCGCGATGTGACCTTTACATATCCCGGTGGAGTGGCAATTTTGGAAGATTTCACTTTAGTTTTGGAGGCTGGCACAACCACTGCGTTAGTCGGTACTTCAGGTGCTGGAAAATCCACTTTGGCAGGCATTATCGCAGGCCTGCAGCGCCCCAATTCTGGGTCTGTGCTGATCGGTGATATTGATACCGACACGGTGTCGGATACCTGGACCACTCGCCAGGTCGCCTTGATTAGTCAGGAAGTGCACCTGTTTTCCGGAAGTTTGGGCGATGATCTCCGCATGGCTGATGCGCAGGCCACCGATGCGCAGCTTTTCAGCGCGCTAAACGCGGTTGGGCTCGGCCAAAACACCACTGCTTTTCGACGTTTCTTCCCATCCGGCTTAGACACCCCCATTGGTGCTGGCGCAGAAGAACTCACTCCAGAAATCCAACAGCAAATCTCCCTTGCACGCATCGTGCTCCGTAACCCACCGGTATTGATCATGGATGAAGCAACCAGTGAAGCTGGCAGCGATAACGCTCGCATGTTGGAAAAAGCTGCTACAGAAATCGCTAAAAACCGCACCACTCTGGTGGTAGCGCACCGTCTCGACCAAGCAGTTGTTGCCGATCGCATCATCGTGATGGAACACGGTGACATCATCGAAGACGGCACTCACCAGGAATTACTTTCCCTTGGACGTAAATATGCGCAGCTCTACCAACGTTGGAGCGCACAATAGCGAAGAATTCGCCACAAGGGCTTGCGAATTGGGGTAGAAACGAAGATATGAACACCTACCAAGACACCCGATTCCCCGGCCCTGACCCATATGCACCGCTGGGCGAGAAGCCATCTTTTACCCTCACCTCCACAGATTTAAACAATGGTGAAAAACTTGCCGAAGCCCAGCTCGGCGGCACGGATATTTCCCCACAGCTTTCCTGGTCAGATCTTCCAGAAGGCACTAAATCTCTCGCAATCACCTGCCTTGATCCAGATGCACCAACCGGAGCGGGATTCTGGCACTGGGCAGTGTTTAACATCCCAGCAACTGTCACTGAGATCCCAACTGGCGCAGGCGATGATGACACCCTCGGTGGTATCGATGGTGTTATTTCGCTGAAAGGTGATTCCGGAAAACGCGGCTACTACGGAGCGAACCCACCAGCAGGCCACGCACCACACCGTTATCTCTTCGCAGTTCATGCGCTTGACGTGGAAAAACTAGATATCTCCCCCGAAGCCACCCCCACCGTTCTAGGCTTCAACCTGTATTTCCACACACTAGCCAGGTCGATTGTGTGGGGTTGGTACGAGAACTAGTAGGGTAAGTCACATTATGAGTTCAGCATCCGGTAAATCATTAAAAAAACTAACAAGCCTTGAAGGCCGCGCAACCTGGCGGTCAGTACCCGCCGGCATCCGCATTGGTGGTGCTTTCGTCGCATTAGGTCTTGTATTGCTGGTTTTTGCAGCAATTGCGTTGTTTAGCACCGGAATGCTGAACAACTTCGTCATCACACCTGGATTCCTCCTGATCCTCGTGGCAGCGATTATTCTCGGAGCTTTCGCTACCACCAGCAAATACGAGCCGAGCTCAAAAACACAGATCATTTCTTTGAGCATCGCAGTCATCATGGTGATTGGCAGCCGACTTCTGCCAACAGTTGAACTCTATGTTGTTGAGCAGTTCTGGTTGAGTGCGTGGGGAGTAGGCGCCTTGCTGTGCGGTCTGGTTATCCGCCGTGCGCAGATGCCGAAATCCGTTAAATAAGAACACATAGAAGGTGGCCCTCGTGAGTATTCACGAGGGCCACCTTCCTTTTATGCCCTTTATGTTCTGCGCCAATTTAAGCGCTTGAGATTCTCATATGACTCTCGGTGTCGATAAGGCCCGTGCAGTTCCTTAAACGGCGTTGTAGGGCTACCGATTTTTAGGTGTGAAAAGAGTTAAATTCACTAAACCAAACCACAGTGCCCATGATTATCGGAAAACAGAGCCGTGGGCACTGTCGTTTGGTTATCTGGGTTAGAAACCGGTCACAGCTGCCCACGGAGCTTAAAAATCAGCTCCGTGGGCATCCTGGTTTGGTCGTACTGACCCCAGTTAGTCTTTCCACTCCAAATCGCTGCCCACAGCGTCAGCGATGTTGCGAAGACCATGAGCTTTGAGCTGCTTTGCGATACCGAGGTGGATATCGCGGATCCAATCAGGGCCACCGTAGATAAATGGGGTGTAGCCCTGGAGAAGAGTAGCGCCGGAAGTGATGCGTTCCCAGGCTTGTTCTGGAGTGCTGATGCCACCAACAGAAATCAGCACCAGTTCTTCGCCGACACGTGCATGCAGTCGCTTGAGAACTTCCAAGGAACGCGCAGCAACAGGAGCACCGGAAATTCCACCAGCACCCATGGCTTCTACATCACCTGCCGGAGTTGCGAGACCCGAACGGGAAATTGTGGTGTTGGTGGCCACGATTCCAGCAAGCTTGAGTTCGAGAGCGAGGTCTGCCACTGCATCGATATCTTCATCAGAAAGGTCTGGGGCAATTTTGACCAGAACTGGAACGTTGGTGGATTCCTGAACGGCAGCAAGAATTGGGCGCAGAGATTCTACTGCTTGAAGGTCACGCAAACCTGGAGTGTTCGGAGAGGACACGTTGACCACCAGGTAGTCCGCGAGATTTCCGAGGAGGGATGCGGAGCGTCGGTAATCGTCTACGGCTTGTTCCGCGGGGACAACTTTGGTTTTGCCAATATTTATGCCAATGACATCGGAGGATTTCCGGTTGCGCAGGTTAGTGGCTACTTCGGCGGCGCCCAGGTTGTTGAATCCCATGCGGTTCAAAATTGCTTTGTCTGCAGGCAAGCGGAACAGACGTGGGGTGGGATTTCCTGGCTGCGGGGAAGCTGTAACAGTACCGAGCTCTGCGTAACCGAAGCCCACAGCACCCCAGGCATCTGCCATGGAAGCGTCTTTATCAAAACCAGCGGCTAGTCCAAGTGGGCGTGGGAAGGTGACGCCGAAGACTTCTTGGGAGAGAGAATCATCATGGACGGCGATGACTTTTTCCAAGGCGCGGTTAAGGGGTGCCACGCTGTCGACAACGCCCAGGCCCTTGTTCATCAGACCGTGGATGCGCTCAGGGCGAAGCGTGAACATTGCCTTGAGGCTTGCATCGTAGACAGTTTGGCGCAGCTTGCGGGTGGGGGATTGCTTGCTCATGTATGTCCTTTTAAGAAGCTGGGTTTGGGATGATTTGGATGCCGTTGCCGGTGGCGGATGCTGCAACCAGGGTGGAATCGCTTAAGACGACGATGTTTTGGGCGTCAGCAACGGTGTCGAGTCGTTGTTGTTCCTCTGGCACGCCTTCGGAGATGTTGTATCCAACCAGGGTGTTTTCACCAAGCGAGGTGATCCATGCAAGGTCATTGGCGGAATCCCAGGCAACGCCCCAAGGGTTTTTATCGGTTGGGGCAGTCATCTGGAGACGGATGACATCGTCAGCGTTGTAGATGGCGATTTGTCCACCTTGTGCATCGGAGACAACGAGAAGTCCATCTTCGCCGCCTGCCATTTGGCCAACGCCGAGGCCAACGCGTAGCGCGGCGCCTTCTTTGTCGTTGGGGTAATCGACATCTTGGATGGTGGTGTCATCATTCCAGATGCGCACCACAGCGTCATGGCGATCATCTACGGGGACGGAAATCAACTGGGTGTTAGGCCCGGCAACGGTGAAGGTTTTAGGGTCTTGACCATCGCGGTAGATGGTGAGTTCTTCATCCGTGTCATTGCCAACCAGCAGTTCATTATCACTGGTCAAGGCTGCGACGGTGGCTGGCTTTTCGGTTGCGCGCAACTCGCCCAAATCTGGATCCTGGGCATCAATAAGATAAACGCCATCCGCACAAGGCAGCAGGAAAGTGCCGCCGGTGGCAGTCAGGTCACCGCATTGCTTATCGACGTCCAGTTCCGTCACATCACCCGACTCGAAGTCCTTGACTGTTCCAATAGCAAGGGAAGTTTCGGTGCGCACACCCAGGATATCGCCTTCGGTAACTTCCATATCGGTGATATTTCCGAAGTCAATTACCTGGCCATCAGGGTTCTGTGCAGCAGGGGAAACAGCAGGAGTGGCCATGCCCATATCTGGAGAGTCCACGACTGCTTGCGTACATGCACTTGCAAGAAGTGCAGTTGAGGCCAGCATCGCGGTGGCTGGAATCAAACGGGACATACGGGATCGAGGGCGCATATTCACAAGGTTTTAGGTTACCAGTGAAAGGAAGTTCACCAAGTCACAGGGAGACATCATCAAGGGCTTGGGTAATTGGTGTAGGCAAGGTCACGTCCTCTGCATGTAAAAGGTGAGACAGTTGCTCTGTAGTGCGTGCGCCAACAATTACAGCGGTTACTCCCGGACGATCGCGCACCCAGGTAGTTGCGGTGACTGCCGGGCTAATACCTAAGCCTGTAGCTGCAGTATCAAGGGCGTCAACGATGATGCGACCACGATTATCCAAATAGCTTTGGACTTCTGCATCGCGACCAGAGGAAGCCGCGCGAGAATCATGGGGAATCTCAGAGCGATACTTGGCGGTCAACACACCTTGGCCCAAAGGGGCGCCTGCGAAAAACCCCACACCCAAATGTTGGGTAGCAGGAAGAAGTTCTTGTTCCGCACGGCGTTCTAGAAGGCTGTACTCATTTTGTGCCACCACAACGGGGCGAGCCGAAGCAGCTGCATGATTCGACGCCGCGTGAGTAACTGCTAGTTGCCATCCGGAATAGCCGCGTACGCCGGCATAACGAACTCGGCCGGTGCGCACTGCATAATCCAAGGTATCGGCAACTTCATGTGGGGGAGTGCCCTCATCCCAATAACCCACCGACCATAAATCCAAATAATCAGTATTCAGTGCTTTCAGCGTGACGTCTAATTGCGCAATGAGGTTGCGGCGGGAACAATCCACACGCCTGCCCAAAGGAAGGGCCGGATTCACACCAGCGCTAGAAGAGATAACCACTTGTGCACGGGAGGCTCGTGAATCAAGCAACGTGCCGAGCATTTCTTCCGCTACACCGGTGGTGTAGTTGGGGGAGACGTCGATAAGCGTGCCGCCTGCATTGATGAAGGCAGCAAAGATGTCGCCTGCCTCATCCAGCTCGGTGCCCGAGCCCCATGTCGAGGTGCCCAAACCGAGCCTGGAGACCCGCAAACCACTTGAACCGACCATTCGCTGTTTCACGCCCACCACACTACTGAGGCGGTAAGGGGGTACGGTAGATCGGGTGAATGAAGAGATATCCCTCCTATCCGCAGCAGCCGATCCTGCCGCAAGTGAAAATATTGGATGGGTGCAAACCATTGTGCTCTCCATTGTTCAAGGCCTGACAGAATTCCTCCCCATCAGCTCAAGTGGCCACCTCAGAATCATTTCTGAACTGTTCTGGGGTGTTGACGCAGGTGCATCCTTTACTGCCGTGGTGCAGCTGGGTACCGAAGCCGCCGTTCTTGTGTTTTTTGCCAAAGAAATCTGGCAGATCCTCACCGGTTGGTTCGCTGGCGTATTCCACAAGGAACGTCGCGGATTTGAATACCGCATGGGCTGGATGATCATCGTGGCCACCATCCCAGTGGTCATTCTTGGAGTGTTGGGCAAAGACCTCATCAGAGATGCTCTCCGCAACATGTGGATCACCGCATCCGTGTTGGTTCTGTTCTCTCTGGTATTCATCTTGGCGGAAAAGATGGGCAAAAAAGAGCGTGATTATGATCAGCTCACCATGAAAGATGCCATCATCATGGGACTTGCCCAGTGCCTTGCGCTGATCCCAGGTGTATCCCGTTCCGGCGGCACTATTTCTGCTGGTCTGTTCCTTGGCCTTAGGCGTGAAGTAGCCACCAAGTTCTCCTTCCTGCTAGCTATTCCTGCAGTTCTAGGATCCGGCTTGTACTCGTTGCCAGATGCTTTTGCGCCAAGCTCCGGACAGGCAGCCTCTGGTCTGCAGCTCACTGTGGGCACGCTGGTGGCCTTCGTGGTCGGCTATATTTCGATCGCATGGCTGATGAAGTTCGTGGCCAACCACTCCTTCAGTTGGTTCGCCGCGTACCGCATCCCAGCTGGTTTGATCGTGATGCTCCTCCTGTGGGTTGGCTTCCTCACACCATAGTTTCTCGTTTTTAGGTTCTTTTAAAATCCGTCGCCCTGTAAAAGGGTGGCGGATTTTTATTTGTGGAATAGCAGCGCCATTTAAGTGGTTGCATTCTGAGGCGACATCTAGGTTTTATATGCTGTAGTGACGTGTATTCGCTTGTCGCGGAAATAATTACGGAAAGAAGATAGAGTAAACTCATGCAATCTTGGCCTACCCCTGAAGTACCTGCTCTCCCCGGCACCCCAGTGCCTTTGGAACTGTTCGACACCGCAGATCAGGAAGTACGCCTGGTTGAAACCCCACCTCACGGATCTGAAGTTCCAGTGGGCATGTATGTCTGCGGCATCACCCCGTATGACTCCACACACCTCGGACATGCAGCGACATACCTAGCTTTTGACCTGATCTACCGCATTTTGCTGGACAATGACCACGATGTGCATTACGTCCAAAACATCACCGATGTGGATGATCCACTATTTGAGCGCGCAGCCCGCGACGGCCTTGACTGGCGTGATCTAGGCACTAGTCAAATCAACCTCTTCCGCAGCGACATGGAAGCCTTAAGCATTATTCCGCCGAAAGACTACATCGGTGCGATCGAATCCATCGACGAAGTCATTGAGATGGTAAAAACGCTTCTCGACGAAGGCGCCGCATATATCGTCGAGGACGCCGAGTATCCAGATGTCTACGCATCAGTGAACGCCACTGAGAAGTTTGGCTACGAATCCAATTATGATTCCGCAACCATGGCTGAATTCTTCGCCGAACGCGGTGGCGATCCAGAGCGTGCCGGCAAGAAGAACCCAATGGATGCACTCCTGTGGCGCGCCGTCCGCGACGGCGAACCAAGCTGGGAATCCCCATTCGGCGCAGGTCGTCCAGGCTGGCACATCGAATGTTCCGCGATTGCAACCAACCGCCTAGGACACTCCTTTGATATCCAAGGTGGTGGCTCCGACCTGATTTTCCCTCACCACGAGTTCTCCGCTGCACACGCAGAAGCCGCCCACGGCGTAGAGCGCATGGCTAAGCATTACGTACATGCCGGCATGATCTCCCAAGACGGCGTAAAAATGTCCAAATCCCTGGGCAACCTCGAATTCGTCTCCCGACTCACCGCTGCAGGACATGAGCCAGGCGCTATCCGCCTTGGTGTCTTTGCGAACCATTACCGTGGTAACCGTGATTGGAATGCAGAAAGCCTCCGTACGGCAGAAAACCGCCTAGCAGAGTGGCGCAACGCAGCACGCGGAGCAACCAACCGAGAAGAAGCAATCGCAGTAGTCGAACAGCTCCGCAAGCACCTTTCCGCAGACCTTGATACTCCCGGCGCGCTCCTTGCACTTGATGCATGGGCAGCTGGTGTTGACCATGTCTCTGGGGATGTAGAGTTCACTGAAGTAGGAAACATCGTGGTCGCAGCCGTAGACGCGCTACTCGGTGTGCAGCTCTAGAAGAATTCAGGAACAATACAGATCATGACCATTCGCGCTAACTTTCAGCCTTCCGTAGATGAATTCATTTCCACTCTCGAAGAGTTTGCAACAGGTTCATACCTTCAAGAAGATGAAAAAGAATTCTGGGACGAACCCTTCGATGTTAAGGCGTTGCCAGAGCTTCGTTCCATTTTGGAAAACTACCTTGATTCATTAGACAAACTCGGAGAGACCCCTGAGCTAGATGCAGTTAACGCATCTGCACAGAGCACTCTTGATGAGTTGGAGAAGTTCAACACCAAGCATCACGGTGCGGTTGTTGAGCCAGAGGAAAAAGAAGAGATTTCCCAGCTGATGTTTGATGCAGCAAAGCAGACTGGCGCTGATGATCTTTCTGCAGAGGCCTTCCCTGAGTTTGAGTAAAGCTTTTTAACTTAAAGCGCCGTTTCAGCTGTTGCTGGGGCGGCGCTTTTTGTTTGTGCTGGTTTCGCTTCGGGGAATGTTGATTTAAATGCGATTTACTCTAGATATAGGCCTTTAGTAATGTGTGCCGGGGTATTTGAAATTTCTTGCGTATGAAAGGCCAAATATGAGTTTGACCCCTGACCTAGTTTTGTACCTCATGAACCAGGGGCGTGAGGCAGGTGGACATCGCCAATGAATATCGGGTATCCCGTCAGTATGTAAATTTCCTCGCGAAAAAAGGTGGGTATGTTTCACCGATTACTACCATCACAGAAAATTTTCCTTGGGATGTTGAAGAGATGAATGCTGGAAATCATCTATATCAATCCCTCCAACTGTTTGGACACTACAGGCTTGATGGTTGGGAAAGCCTGAAAGGATCAAGCAAATACAAGGTTTCAGGCCTAATCAAAAAACTCAGAGCGTTTAACTTAACCTCGTACTGGACCAAGGCGATCAATACCTAGCAATTCCAGGTGTTGCAAATTACTCTGATATTGGTTTTACACACCGCACTCCTGAAGATTAAGATTTCGTCATCAAGATCCGAGATGGTGTCCGCATTACGCCTTTGGGTAATAAGATCTGGCGACTTCCAGAGGCCGAGGTTTAAAGCTCTAATATCTTCCGCACTGCAGCCGAAGAAATGCTGAAAAGATTGCAAAGCTTGTCCCTTTCGCGGGATGCTGTGTCTTTAGGGAGCAGTTGTAATTAGAAAGGTATGTGCGATGGGCTTTGGCGGAGCATTGTATAAAACTGAGAAGGACGGTAGACCCTGGGTTCCCCCATGGTGGTTTTCCTTTGTAGTGCTGCCCGTAATGGTTGTCGCAAGTTTCTATATAAGCCAGGTAACTGGCTGGCGCGGGGTCGCCTCTTTAAGCGTCGAGGGTGTTTCGTGGAGCGAAGTTAGCTCTGAGGGTATTTTTCTTTACGTAGTTCAGTATCTTGGGTTTTATTATGTTCTGGTTTTACCTATTTTCCTGGTTCGCAGATACTTGTGGGCGAAACGTGAGAATCAAGAAGATTTGTAGGAAACCGATAGGGGAAATAGTTGAGCCTCATTTAGCTCGTTAATTGTTTTCTTAGCAGTAAATGATTGCCAATCTTCGTCGACCACATCCATTGCTTATCGTTGACGAGTTTGTCTCTACCCCGTTGAACAGTTAGACCACCCCTTGTTGTAACGGTGTATTCATCAAGGCAACGTAACAGGCAGGAACTTCGACCGGGATCAGTTGGTGGGTCCGAGTTACGCGTCCTCTTCGCTTTCGGTCCGGAACGCTTGGCGATTTTGCTGATTGCTGACGACCTATTCGACGACCACCTCCGTAGATTAAGGGGAAAATGATCAAAATGGTGATGTCACTAAAAGAATTTATTGCCGAACATCCGGTGGACCGAAATCGGGTTGATACGCACAGCTCGCCGAGCGTATCGGTGTTGGACAACGTCAGGTGTCGAAGATCGAACACGGAGATCTCGACAGTGCGAAGGTTGGCACGATCCGCAATTACCTTGAGGCTGTCGGTGGAGAGCTATCGCTCGAGTATGTGATCGGTGATCAGAGCGTCCAGATAGCGTGAGGCATTCGGGTGTCGTAGTTTGAGTGCCTAGACTTCCTCGTAGAACTAGGACGCCTGATCGAAGGTATGAGTTCAGACCGTTTTTCCATAGAGCCTAACAACCTGATTCACTTCGATAGTGCCAGCCTTTTCATATTTGAACCACATTCGTACCCGCAGCGGTAGATTTGGGTTTAAAGACAAGAACATTTATCGATTTGTGGATGGTTCATTGCCTGCAATTCTATGGATTTCAATGTTCGTACCTACAGCTAGCGGAAGATCTGGTTCATCCGAGCAGACAACACCGAGGCAGAATACGTTGAGATTGTCGATTATCACCGAGGAAAGGTCATGCTAGAGAAGCTGTATTCACCGATTCATCCAGGCAAAGTCCTTATGCAGGATTTCGTCGAAGGACTCAATATCACGCAGAACATGCTTGCGGAATCAACCTGTGTGCCCCTGGAACGCATTAACGAGATCATGCAAGGCGAATGTGCGATTACGGCAGATTTAGCACTGCGATTCGGAAAATACTTCAGTGTGCCAGCACAGTTCTGGCTCAATCTGCAGACACAGTATGACCTCGAACTTGCTAAGGATCAAGTGTCTGAGCAGATTGCAGCCATCGTTCCGTTGAAGGTTGCGTAAAAGATTGCGAATAAACGAAGACCTTGACTTTGGAGTTCGTGATTCATACGAGGCTCGTGCTGATGAATACATTGACATACTTGGCGATGTTGAGGCCATGTCTCAAGTAGACCGACAACTGATTGAAGATTGGGCTCAGAGCGTTAGAGGGTGCATTGTTGCTGCGGGGTCAGGTCCTGGGCATTGGACTGCTCACTTGCAGGATTTAGGAGTGGACATCAAAGGCATTGATTTGGTTCAGGCTTTTATTGACAGTGCTCGTTTACGATTCCCACAGGTAAAGTTTCAGCAGGGCTCGATTGATGCGCTTCCCATTAAGAAAAGTGAACTTACTGGCCTCTTGGCGTGGTACTCAGTAATTCATATCGAGCCTAACCGCCTTATAAGTATTTTGAGAGAGTTTGCCCGTTGCGTTGCTCCGGGTGGATCTCTATTGATCGGGTTCTTCGAAGGTCCGAAGATTGAAGCATTTAATCATGCAGTAACTACTGCATATTTTTGGCCAGTAGTAGAGATGAGCAGGCTGCTTGACGAGAGTGGATTCGAAACTGTGGAAGTGCACACCAGGGTTGATATTGGTAGTAGGCCTCATGCTGCGATCATCGCCAAGCGAACAGCTTAGGATGCTTGAGTTAGATCAACGATAAGATTGTGCACTCGGGCGTCGATATCATCTCGGATTAGTCGCATGCGTTCCATGCCTTCGATACCGCGTTCGGAAGGCTCGTCAGTAATCCACCGCTCTAGCACACCTTTCGCATCGGCAGGCAACTCTAATTTAGCATCGGCGCCTAAGATAACTACGCGATCCACGCGTTTAATTAAGTCTTGATCGATGCCTTTAGGTGTCCCCTGTGACATATCAGCATCTACTTCTGAAATAGCTTCGATAGATTGCTGGTTTAGTTTTGTTCCATGTCGAGTGCCCGCAGAATGGATCTCTAAAGTCTCGCCGGCATGTTTTTGAGCTAATGCTGCAGCCATTTGAGATTTTCCTCCATTGCCAACGCATATGAAGAGAACTGAATGTTGCTTGTTCATGGGTTTGCTCCCTTTCGGGAAATTAATGGTTTGAGTGGACTGGTGGCAGTGTTGGGTCGCCAGGGTAGAGCTTTGGCCCTAGCCACAGCATGACGTAGACCAATCCCACAAGAACTGGAATTTCAATCAATGGGCCAATGGTTCCAGCTAGGGCTTGAGCGGACGTTGCGCCAAAAGTACCAATGGAAACGGCAATGGCAAGCTCAAAATTATTACCTGCAGCGGTAAAGGCAACTGAAGCAGACTGTGCATAGCTCATGCTGGATAGTTTGGCCGCTGCTAACGACACTAAAAACATTCCAACGAAGTAGATAACCAGTGGCAATGCCAGACGAGCTACAGTCCATGGCTGGGAAGTAATTTGCTCTCCTTGCAGTGAGAACAGCAAAACAATGGTGTAGAGAAGCCCAATTAATGCAAGGGGAGAAATGGCTGGGATAAATTTCCGTTCATACCAGTCTCGGCCCTTTGTTCTTTCGCCAATAATGCGCGAGAGTGCTCCTGCAAGAAGCGGGATCCCCAAGAATACGAGTACTGACGTCACAATTGACCAAAATGAAAATGTGACTGAAGTGGTTTCTAGCCCTAGCCATGATGGCAGCAGCTGCAGATAAAACCAGCCAAGAGCACCGAACATGATTACTTGGAATACCGAGTTTATTGCTACAAGTACTGCCGTTGCCTCTCGGTCACCACAGGACATATCAGACCAGACCAAGACCATCGCAATGCATCGTGCAAGCCCCACGATGATTAAACCGGTACGTAGTTCTGGCTGATCTGGCAGGAATGCCCAGGCAAGTGCGAACATTAAAGCTGGACCGATGATCCAGTTGAGACAGATCGATACGCTCATCAGACGCTTATCGGCTGCAATCTGTTTTGTCTTGTCGTAGCGAACTTTGGCAAGTGGTGGGTACATCATTACTAGGAGACCGAAGGCGATCGGTAGGGAAATTCCGCCGATTTCCATGGCTCCCAGTGAATCGGCTAGTCCAGGAACATTACGACCTAAAAGGAGACCGCATGCCATCGCCAAGATGATCCAGATGGGAATGTATTTATCTAAAAAAGAGATTTGGGTAGGGGTAGACAGGGTAGAGGCTGTCATGCGTTACCTTTCAACATATTGATGTTCATCGATATTAAATTACTCCAATATCGACGCCCGTCAATATATAGTGGTCGTATGACCGCACAACCTCTAGCATTGACTGACCTAACTGAGTGCTGCGCGCTCTCCACAGGACCTTTAAGTAGCGATGAATCAGAGAGGTACGCCGACCTATTTAAGGTGCTTTCCGAACCAGTTCGTCTGCGGATCCTGTCCCAATTGGCAGCGGGAGGATGCGGGCCAGTCAGCGTCAACGAACTCACAGAGCTAATGGAGTTAAGCCAACCGACGATTTCACATCATTTAAAGAAGATGACTGAAGCCGGCTTCTTGGAACGCATACCTGAAGGGCGAGTGGTCCGACATCGCATCCGTCCAGATCTTTTTGCTGAGCTCCGCCTTGTCTTGCACATCGGCTAAGAGACACTCAATAAACCCGCAACTTGGAATGAGGAAACTTATTACTCTTCTAGTTGCTTAGATAGCTCGACTAATGTGCTAATGCGGTCTTTCCAAAATGCTTTCATGACCGCAATCTGGCCTTGTTCTGGCAGTCGTCGATGTTGGATCCCGAAGCTGGATTTATTCTCGCCTTTAGCAGTGAAATTTACGCTGATTCTGGAATCATCAGCCAACCACTTGGCATTGAAAGTTTTAGGCTCAGTAGCTGAGGTTTTTAGCAACAGATCTGGCTCGAGCCATTGGGCGCGCAGTTCATCATCACCAAAGAATTTCCACACTTTTTCTACTGGCAAATTGAGAGTTTTGGAGGCGTTCGCCGCGAATCCATCACTAGTCATGCCAGGTTCGCGCATGCCACGTTCATACTCATAACCAATCGCTATGCCTTGAGCCCACCAGCCACTGACCTCAAAGTTATCGAGTAAATATTTGGCAATTTGAGCATGGTTCCATGCTGTTGCTTTTGTATCGTCAAGAATCTTTAACCATTGATCCCATGATGTTCCGGTGCCGTTAAGAATGGATTCGGGTGACATTCCACCTGAATTGGGTGTTGGAGCGGATTCAGTCATGGCTTAGTCCTCGATCTTTTTGGGAGATGGACGGATTTAAGTTTCAAGGATATAGGCAGTTTAAGAAACATGCAGCCGAGTCTTAAGTAGTTGGAGAAAATAAAATTAAGGAAGTAAATGCGGTAATTTCCTATTCCGTACTAAGCTGTCTAGACAATGTCTACTTCAGTTACTTCCTCAGCCCACAACAACGCTCGTACCTCAGAGTTTTTAGAGGCGTTGGCAAACCACGTGTTGATTGGCGATGGCGCCATGGGCACTCAGCTTCAAGGTTTTGACCTAGATGTGGAAAAGGATTTCCTCGATTTGGAGGGGTGTAATGAAATTCTTAACCACACTCGTCCTGATGTTTTGAAGGATATCCACCGCGCATATTTTGAAGCAGGCGCCGATCTTGTCGAGACCAACACCTTTGGTTGCAATCTTCCCAACTTGGCGGATTACGATATCGCTGACCGTTGTCGCGAGCTTGCTTATAAGGGCACTGCAGCGGCGAGGGAAGTCGCTGATGAAATGGGGCCAGGCCGAAATGGCATGAAGCGATTCGTGGTGGGTTCACTCGGACCAGGCACCAAGCTTCCGTCACTAGGCCATGCTCCTTATTCTGATCTCCGCGGACACTACAAAGAAGCAGCTCTGGGCATCATTGACGGTGGTGGAGATGCGTTTTTGATTGAAACTGCACAGGATCTCCTGCAGGTGAAGGCTGCAGTGCATGGCGTGCAAGATGCCATGGAAGAACTCAACGCTGTGCTTCCTATCATTTGCCATGTCACTGTAGAGACCACCGGAACAATGCTCATGGGTTCTGAGATCGGTGCCGCGTTGACAGCGCTGCAGCCACTGGGTATCGACATGATTGGTCTGAACTGCGCCACCGGCCCAGATGAGATGAGCGAGCACCTGCGTTACCTGTCCAAGCATGCCGATATTCCTGTGTCTGTGATGCCTAACGCGGGTCTTCCCGTGCTGGGTAAAAACGGTGCAGAATACCCACTGGAGGCTGAGGATTTGGCGCAGGCGCTGGCTGGATTCGTCTCCGAATATGGCCTGTCCATGGTAGGTGGCTGCTGTGGCACCACACCAGAACATATTCGTGCAGTGCGAGATGCCGTGGTGGGAATCCCGGAACAAGAAGAATCCGCTCTGACCAAGATTTCCGCAGGTCCAGTCAAGCAGGCCTCCCGCAACGTGGAGGAAGAGGACTCTGTAGCATCGCTTTATTCCTCAGTGCCGTTGTCTCAAGAGACCGGCATTTCCATGATTGGTGAGCGCACCAACTCCAATGGCTCCAAGGCCTTCCGTGAGGCGATGCTGTCCGGCGATTGGGAAGCCTGCGTGGATATTGCCAAGCAGCAAACCCGCGATGGCGCCCACATGCTTGATCTGTGTATTGATTATGTAGGTCGCGATGGCACTGCGGATATGGCACAGCTTGCAGCACTGCTTGCCACCAGCTCTACATTGCCGATCATGATTGACTCCACGGAGCCTGAGGTTATCCGTACTGGTCTAGAGCACCTGGGTGGCCGAAGCATCGTCAACTCCGTCAACTTTGAAGATGGAGACGGTCCAGAGTCGCGATACCAGCGCATTATGAAATTGGTGAAGCAACATGGTGCTGCTGTGGTGGCCTTGACCATCGATGAAGAAGGCCAGGCTCGTACTGCAGAACATAAGGTACGCATCGCCGAACGTCTTATCGCCGATATCACTGGTAGCTACGGCTTAGCTATCAATGACATTGTGGTTGACTGTCTCACCTTCCCGATTTCTACCGGTCAGGAAGAAACGAGGCGCGATGGTATCGAAACTATTGAAGCAATCCGTGAGCTGAAAAAGCGCTACCCAGATATCCACACGACATTGGGCCTGTCCAATATTTCCTTTGGCCTTAATCCTGCAGCACGCCAGGTGTTGAACTCTGTCTTCCTCAATGAGTGCATTGAGGCCGGTTTGGATTCGGCTATTGCACACAGCTCCAAGATTTTGCCAATGAACCGCATCGATGATCGTCAGCGAGAAGTTGCTCTCGATATGGTTTATGATCGCCGCACCGAGGATTATGATCCGCTACAAGAGTTCATGCAGCTGTTTGAAGGCGTGTCCGCCGCCGATGCTAAAGACGCACGTGCAGAACAACTAGCTGCCATGCCGCTGTTCGAGCGTTTAGCGCAGCGCATCATCGATGGCGATAAAAATGGTCTCGAAAATGATCTAGAAGCAGGCATGAAGGAGAAATCTCCTATTGCGATCATTAACGAAGACCTGCTCAACGGCATGAAAACAGTTGGTGAACTGTTCGGTTCTGGCCAAATGCAGCTGCCATTCGTGTTGCAATCTGCAGAAACCATGAAAACTGCAGTGGCGTATTTGGAGCCTTTCATGGAGGAAGAAGCAGAATCCACTGGATCTGCACAAACTGCAGGCAAAGGCAAGATTGTCGTTGCTACGGTGAAGGGTGATGTGCATGATATCGGTAAAAACCTGGTGGATATCATCTTGTCCAACAACGGCTATGACGTGGTTAATCTTGGCATCAAGCAGCCACTATCAGCCATGCTAGAAGCAGCCCAGGAACACAACGCAGATGTTATCGGCATGTCTGGTTTGCTAGTGAAATCTACTGTGGTGATGAAGGACAACCTTCAGGAGATGAATAATGCGGGTGCCTCTGAATACCCAGTCATCTTAGGTGGTGCTGCACTGACTCGCACCTATGTAGAAAATGACCTCAATGAGGTCTACAAGGGCGATGTTTATTATGCGCGTGATGCTTTCGAAGGCTTGCGGCTCATGGATGAGGTCATGGCTGAAAAGCGTGGCGAAGGACTAGATCCGAACTCGCCAGAAGCCATTGAGCAGGCAAAGAAGAAGGCAGAGCGCAAGGCGCGTAATGAGCGTTCCCGCAAGATTGCTGCAGAACGCAAAGCCAATGCTGCACCTGTCGTTGTTCCTGAGCGCTCCGATGTTTCCATTGACACTCCAACTGCAGCGCCTCCATTCTGGGGCACTCGAATCATCAAGGGCCTCCCACTGGCTGAGTTCTTAGGAAACCTCGATGAACGAGCTCTATTCATGGGGCAGTGGGGTCTAAAATCTGCACGTGGTGGCAACGGGCCAAGCTACGAGGAATTGGTCGAAACTGAAGGCCGTCCACGTTTGCGTTACTGGTTGGATCGCCTGAAATCAGAAGGCATTTTGGACCATGTCGCCTTGGTGTATGGATATTTCCCTGCCGTTGCCGAAGGTGATGATGTGGTCATCTTGGAATCCGCAGATCCTCATGCGGCAGAGCGTATGCGCTTTAACTTCCCACGCCAGCAGCGCGGACGCTTCTTGTGCATCGCAGACTTCATTCGCCCACGTGAACAGGCGATCCAGGACGGCCATGTAGATGTTATGCCGTTCCAATTGGTCACCATGGGTAACCCCATTGCAGATTTCGCCAATGAGCTATTTGCTGCCAATGAATACCGCGAATACTTGGAAGTTCATGGCATTGGTGTGCAGCTCACTGAGGCGTTGGCGGAGTACTGGCACTCCCGAGTGCGCAGTGAACTCAAGCTCAACGATGGTGCCTCCGTGTCAGATTTTGATCCGGAAGATAAGTCCAAGTTCTTTGATCTTGATTATCGTGGCGCGCGTTTCTCCTTCGGTTATGGCTCATGTCCGAATCTGGAAGATCGTGTGAAGCTGGTGGAATTGCTCGAGCCTGAGCGCATCGGAGTTGAGTTGTCGGAAGAGCTACAGCTGCACCCAGAGCAGTCGACTGATGCTTTTGTGCTTTATCATCCAGAGGCGAAGTACTTTAACGTCTAGCACTTTTTCAGAGAAAACTTGCCCTGCCATTGCAGATCACGCCGGTTTAGCTAAGGTTGACGGCATGATTAAGGCAATTTTCTGGGACATGGACGGCACAATGGTGGATTCTGAGCCGCAGTGGGGCATTGCTACCTACGAGCTCAGTGAAGCCATGGGACGCCGTCTCACCCCGGAGCTCCGGGAGCTCACCGTTGGTTCGAGCCTGCCGCGCACGATGCGTCTATGCGCAGAGCACGCAGGTATTACATTGAGCGACGCGGATTATGCGCGCTACCGGGCAGGCATGTTTGCCCGGGTTCATGAGCTTTTCGACGAATCCCTCGTGCCGAATCCAGGCGTAACGGAACTGCTCACAGAACTTAAAGCACTAAATATCCCAATGCTGGTTACCACGAACACTGAGCGTGATCTTGCTACCCGTTCTGTTGCAGCAGTGGGTAATGAATTCTTTATTGGCTCAATCGCAGGAGATGAAGTTCCTTCTCCTAAGCCTGCTCCGGATATGTACCTTGAAGCCGCACGTCGCGTAGGCCTTGATCCATCTGAATGTCTTGTTTTTGAAGATTCCTACAACGGCATGGTCGGCGCAGTTACTGCAGGTTGCCGTGTCATTGGTTTGCACCCAGAAGAAGTAGAGGCTCCCGAAGGAGTCGTGTCTTTACGCTCTCTTCATGGCGCAAATACTTTTGACGGAGTCTCCGCAGAAATGGTCACACGGTGGTACGAAGAGATCGCACCAGCGGGGATCGTAAAATAGAAGCAGGTAGGGGGAGTGAAATTATTCAACTATTACCTCCCCAAACACACATTCATAACTGTTGTGTGGAAGAATGTACCGAGTGAAGACATTTGACTCGCTGTATGAAGAACTTCTTAACCGTGCTCAGACCCGCCCTGAAGGATCTGGAACCGTGGACGCCCTAGACAAGGGCATCCATCATCTGGGCAAGAAGGTCATCGAAGAAGCCGGAGAGGTCTGGATCGCAGCCGAGTATGAAACCGATGAAGAGCTAGCTGGAGAAATCTCCCAGCTCATTTATTGGACTCAAGTCATCATGGTTGCTCGTGGCCTGAAGCCTGAAGATATCTACAAGAACCTGTAGGAGTTTTAAAGCAATCATGTTGAAAATCGCAGTTCCAAATAAAGGCTCACTTTCTGAGCGCGCTATGGAAATCCTCGCTGAAGCTGGTTACGCTGGCCGCGGTGACTCCAAGTCTCTTAACGTTTTGGATGAAGCAAACAACGTTGAATTTTTCTTTCTTCGTCCTAAAGACATCGCCATCTACGTAGCTGGTGGACAGCTTGATTTGGGTATCACCGGCCGCGATTTGGCTCGTGACTCCCAAGCTGATGTCCATGAAGTACTTTCCCTCGGCTTTGGTTCCTCTACCTTCCGTTATGCTGGTCCAGCTGATGAGGAGTGGAGCATTGAAAAGCTCGATGGTAAGCGCATTGCAACCTCTTATCCAAACCTTGTGCGCGATGATCTCGCTGCACGTGGCCTTTCCGCTGAGGTGCTTCGCCTCGATGGCGCAGTAGAGGTATCCATCAAGCTTGGCGTTGCAGACGCTATCGCTGACGTTGTCTCCACTGGTCGCACTTTGCGCCAGCAGGGGCTTGCTCCATTCGGTGAAGTACTTTGCACCTCTGAAGCTGTCATCGTTGGCCGCAAGGATGAGAAGGTCACTCCAGAACAGCAAATCCTTTTGCGTCGTATCCAGGGTATTTTGCATGCTCAGAACTTCCTCATGCTTGATTACAATGTTGATCGCGATAACTTGGAGGCTGCTACTGAAGTCACCCCAGGTCTATCTGGTCCTACTGTGTCACCACTTGCTCGTGATAACTGGGTTGCAGTGCGCGCCATGGTTCCACGTCGCTCTGCAAACTCCATCATGGATAAGCTCGCTGGCATTGGTGCAGAAGCTATTTTGGCTTCTGAAATCCGCATCGCACGCATTTAGTTTTTCCATTACCCCCGAAATATAGCTAGAAGCGCCACACTGCCTCTCACAAGTACGTAAGATTGTCCAGAGCACCATCGGATTTTCTTCAACTTGTGAGAGGCAGTACATGTCTAGGACGAGCAATAAGTCTTCTGCGGAAGTCAAAAATGATTCAAAAGCAGCAGAGGACGTGAAAGGCGAGAACCAGATCGCCAAGGATAAGACACCGTCTGTGGATGCCGCTGCTGAATCTGGCGCCAAGATTGATGCAAAAATCACGACGAACAAGAAGTTCCGTATTGAATCGGATCTCTTGGGTGAGCTCGAAGTTCCCTCCCATGCATATTACGGTGTGCACACCCTTCGCGCCGTAGACAACTTCCAGATTTCACGCACCACCATCAACCATGTTCCAGATTTCATTCGTGGCATGGTTCAGGTGAAAAAAGCCGCTGCACTAGCCAACCGCCGTCTCCACACCTTGCCTGCTCAAAAAGCTGAAGCAATCGTGTGGGCATGTGATCAGATTCTGGTTGAAGGTCGCTGCATGGATCAATTCCCCATTGATGTGTTCCAGGGAGGTGCAGGGACCTCACTTAATATGAATACTAATGAGGTAGTTGCCAACTTGGCTTTGGAATATTTGGGCCACGATAAGGGTGAATATGACATCTTGCATCCAATGGATGATGTCAATATGTCCCAGTCCACCAATGATGCCTACCCAACAGGATTCCGCCTGGGAATTTATGCAGGGCTGCAAACTCTCATCGCAGAAATCGATCAATTGCAGGTCGCATTCCGCGAAAAGGGCAATGAATTCATCGACATCATCAAGATGGGGCGTACTCAGCTGCAAGATGCTGTACCAATGAGCCTTGGAGAAGAATTCCAGGCATTCGCACATAACCTTGCTGAAGAGCAATCAGTGCTCCGTGAAGCTGCTAACCGTTTGCTCGAGGTAAACCTTGGCGCAACGGCAATTGGTACTGGCGTGAATACACCTGCTGGATACCGCCACCAGGTCACAGCAGCACTGTCTGAAGTCACTGGCTTAGAAATGAAATCTGCTCGAGATCTCATTGAAGCTACTTCAGACACTGGTGCTTATGTTCATGCGCACTCAGCTATTAAGCGTGCAGCGATGAAGCTGTCCAAGATCTCCAACGATCTCCGCCTGCTATCTTCCGGACCTCGAGCTGGCCTCAATGAGATTAATCTGCCACCACGTCAGGCAGGTTCTTCAATCATGCCAGCGAAGGTTAACCCAGTAATCCCTGAAGTAGTTAACCAAGTCTGCTTCAAGGTCTTTGGCAATGATCTCACTGTCACCATGGCAGCAGAGGCTGGGCAGCTGCAGCTCAACGTTATGGAACCAGTGATCGGTGAATCACTGTTCCAGTCCCTGCGCATCCTCGGCAATGCGGCAAAGACACTTCGTGAAAAGTGTGTTGTGGGCATTACTGCTAACGCAGAAGTATGCCGCTCCTATGTTGATAACTCTATTGGAATTATCACTTACCTCAACCCATTCTTGGGCCACGATATCGGAGACCAGATCGGTAAAGAAGCAGCCGAAACTGGCCGATCCGTTCGTGAACTCATCTTGGAAAAGAATCTGATGGATGAGAAGACCTTGGACACTGTGTTGTCTAAGGAAAACCTCATGCACCCAATTTTCCGTGGAAGGCTCTACTTGGACGCATAATATGGATCTGTAAAAAAGCGGGGTGAAGGAATAATTCCTTCACCCCGCTTTTTTGAAGCAATTTTGGATTAGACGCTCGTTTAAAGCCGTGAGGTTTTCTTAATGAGTATTTGTATCAGTGTGAACCTCAAAGGCGCTTAGCAGCGATTCTGGGAGGGCGCTTTTTCATGGCTTTGGGGAAGATTTGTCGCTAGTCAGAACGAAACCAGACTGGGTGACCAAAGCTCAAGCGAAATCAGGAATCTTGGTTGCCCTGTTTGGTACCTAAACCGAGCTTCCGGACAGCGCGACCAAGAACTTAGTTTTTCAGCGGCTCTTTGGTTGCCTGGTCTGGTCTTGGCTCTGCTACGCCGTAATACCGACTAAGCACGCTTGAAGACACCACATTTAGGTCGATACACAGCCCTGATTCTAACTGGGGAGCAGCCACCAAAAATAATGTGCTTTATATGTGACTTGAATCAATTTTGTTTTTGAATGGGTCTTTCAAGACAATGATTGTCCTTTAACCTGCAGATTTGTATAATGCAATAGGATAATACTTAAAGAATGTTTTAAATTTTTGAATTTTAAGTTATTCAGCCATTCAATCAAATAGGAGGATTACGTGGCAGTAACAGCACGAACGGATATCAAAGCCCACTCATCGCAACCGACTGCTTTGTTCACTCCGGCATTTATTTTGGGTTGGCTGGTTAACCTCACGCAGTACTTGGGCTTTTATTTCCTCATCACTGTAATGGCGCTATATGCGATGGAAAGCTTTGCAGTCTCCGAGACTGCCGGCGGTTTTGCAGCTAGTGCTTTTGTTATTGGCGCAACCGTGGCGCGAATTTTTGCAGGTTGGGCAGCGGATCGTTTTGGAAAGAAGAAAATCCTTCTGATTTTCGTTGCTTTAGGCACAATCGCATCACTGTTTTATATTCCGGCAGCATCCATGCCAGCTCTCATTGCAGTTCGTTTAGTCCACGGTTTTTCTTATTCCTTGGCTTCTACTGCAGTGATGGCTTTGGTGCAGTCAGTTATTCCAGCAGAGCGTAGGGCAGAGGGTACTGGCTATTTCGCACTCGGCTCTACTTTGGCCACAGCTTTTGGTCCTGCGATTGCGTTGTTCGTTATTGAAGATTTCACGTACAACATGCTCTTTTGGATCACTGTCGGCACAAACCTTGTCGGTTTAGTTTTGACTCTATTCATTCGCAAACCTGAGTTCATTAAAATTGCTGAGCAGGGACGCATGAAAGCTACTTGGTCTATTAAGACTGTTGTACACCCGGCCGTCGCGCTAATTGGTTTGTTCATGCTAGCTATTGGTCTTGCATATGCAGGTGTGATTACTTTCCTTAATGGATTTGCGCAGGAGAATGAACTTACTGCTGGCGCAGGTTTATTCTTCATTGCCTATGCGGTTGCCATGCTGGTCATGCGCTTTTTCCTTGGACGTATTCAAGATAAGCATGGCGATAATCCAGTTATTTATTTCGGCTTGATTAGCTTTGCTTTGGCTTTGGTGCTCATGTCTTTGGCTACCGAAGATTGGCATGTTGTTGTCGCTGGTGCGCTTACAGGGTTGGGTTACGGAACAATTATGCCGGCGGCTCAGGCAATTGCGGTGAGTTCAGTTCCAAGTAATCAGGTGGGTTCCGGAATCTCCACGCTTTTCCTCTTTACGGATATTGGAGTTGGTCTTGGTCCAATCCTGTTGGGCACACTGGTTGCTGCTACTGGTTACAGCGTTATGTTCGGAGCTCTTGCTGCAGTGATTGTACTGGCTAGCGTGTTTTATCTTGTGGTGTTGAGTAGACGAGCCCAACACTAGTTGTGATGGAAATACCCGCGTCCGCAGATACTTAACCTGGAGACGCGGGTATTTTTAATTTATGCAGATTGACGGTGTGAATGATCAAACATTCTTTGCAAGGCAATCCATTCCTGCGTGCTGAGATCAAATGCACGGGAGAGGCGAACTGCGAGGCCAACGGTGAGGTCAGAGCGACCTCCAACGAAATTACTGATGGTTGCTTCGGCGATATGAAGAGTTTTGGCTAGATCATAGTGGCTGATTCCGCGGGGTGCGAGGAATCTTTCACTTAAAATTTCACCAGGGTGCTGCGGTTTCCGGGACTGCGGAGCTACCACGAACACTCCTTTCGCGGATCTTAAGATCCCTGGATGGTGGGATCAGTTTCTAATATGGATAAAACTTATAAAAAGAATGGTTTGGAGAGGTTCTTCTTACAAATGATATCCCTGTTTGATTCCCACGCAACACAGGTAAAGCGTCCCTAACCAGCATTTTCCCTAGTCGCTTCGACTATCATTAAAATATCAATCTTTAGGTTGACTTCTGACTAGGTTAGTCTGCTGTACTGCCAGGCCAGCCAGGGTACTGCGGTGGCACTCCACCAAATTCTGGGCACAAAGCTTGGTGTGGGCACCAACCGCATAATTTAGATGTTTTTGTTCGAAAATGGCCAGCCTTGCCATCCATTTCGATTTTTGTCCACAGTTCTCCGAGATCACGTTCGAAGAATTCCAGTTGCTCCGGTGATGGTGTCAAGAACATTGAGTCATTGACTTTGAGGTACATCAGCCGCAATTGTGCCGGGATTTCATTAAATATCCGCCAATAGACCAAGGCATAAAAAAGCATTTGGAATTGAGCCTGCTGGCTCCATTGTGGCTTTGGCTTCTTGCCAGTTTTATAATCTACAACTCGGATTTGGCCAGAAGGCGCTGTATCAACACGGTCAATAAAGCCACGTACAGGAACACCGTTGGGCAATACGGTATCTACGTACATTTCACATTCCGTGGCGTCAAAGCCTTGGGGATTTTCCATCTCGAAATAACCACGCAGAAGGCTACGAGATTCCACCAGGAAATCATAAAGATCACTTTCGGGAACTAAGTCCTTGAGTTCGCTATCTTCTTCACACATCTGTGCCCAGGTTGGTTTGAGTTGTTTCACCATGGCTGGGTAATCGCGCTCTGCGCGGGGAAGTTTGTGCATATGCTCTAGAACTGCGTGCACCAAGGTGCCTTTGACCTGTGCCACAGTCTTAGGTTCGGGTAAGCGATCAATAGCACGGAAACGGTAGAGCAGGGGGCACTGCTGATAGTCCCCGGCGCGTGATGGTGAGAGCGCTAGGGGGCGGGGCTTTTTCTTCGGGGCGTCAATTGAACTACTCATGATGGTGCCTACTTTAACGGTTCTTGGGGTGGTCGCGGGCAACTGCCTGCGCGGGGAAGCGTATTGTGGCTACCCTTGTTCTATGCATGTAACCGATGATTTCTTAAGTTTCCTTGCCTTGAGTCCGAGTTCTTATCACGCAGCTGCGACAGTAGAGCGCAGGCTGATCCGTGAGGGCTTTATTCGTCAGGAGGATACTGATGAGTGGGATGCGCGTCCTGGTGGGCATGTAAGCGTGCGTGGGGGCGCTGTGGTGGCGTGGTGGGTGCCGGAGGATGCATCGCCAGAATCTGGGTTCCGGATCATTGGTTCTCATACGGATTCTCCGGGTTTTAAGCTCAAGCCGCGTGGTGATCTTAGTTCTCATGGTTGGCAGCAAGCGGGTGTGGAGGTCTATGGCGGGCCAATTCTGGCGAGCTGGTTGGATCGCGAGCTGGCGCTAGCTGGCCGCATTGTGCTTGCCGACGGGTCCGTGAAGCTTGTTAATACCGGACCGGTGTTGCGTATTCCTCATGTGGCTATTCATTTGGATCGGACTGTTAATTCTCAATTAACGCTTAATCCGCAGCGACATATGCAGCCGATCTTTGCGGTTGGGGAGCCTGATGTCACTATTTTGGATGTGATTGTGGGTGCTGCTGGGGTGGATCCAGCGGATATTGTCAGCCATGATTTGATTACTGTTGCGACGCAGAATGCGGAGATTTTTGGTGCGCATGGTGATTTCTTGGCGTCTGGTCGGTTGGATAATTTGAGTAGTGTACATCCGTCAATGACTGCGTTGATTGCTGCGTCCCATTCTGAAGATGCCGGTTCCGATATTTTGGTCTTGGCTGCTTTTGATCATGAAGAAGTGGGGAGTAATTCCACCTCTGGTGCAGGTGGGCCATTGTTGGAGGATGTGTTAAATCGCACGGCACGTGCTTTGGGTGCGGATGAGGATGAGCGTCGCCGGATGTTTAACCGCTCATCTATGGTCTCTGCTGATGCAGCGCATTCGATTCATCCTAATTATCCAGAAAAGCATGATCCGGCTAATTATCCGATTATTGGTCGGGGACCGGTGCTGAAGGTTAATGCTAATCAGCGTTATACCTCTGATGCGGTGACCTCTGGTATCTGGATTCGCGCGTGCCAAAGTGCAGGCGTGCCGCATCAGGTGTTTGCGGGGAATAATGATGTGCCGTGTGGATCGACTATTGGACCGATTAGTGCGACTCGTTTGGGCATTGATTCAGTAGATGTGGGCATTCCGTTGTTGTCCATGCATTCTGCGCGTGAAATGGCGGGAGTGAAGGATCTGCTGTGGTTTGAACAAGCCTTGGAAGCCTATCTGGTAAATTAACGCCGAGTTCAGCCAAGACCATTTATTTAAGAAAGTGAGGGCTCTCATGCCCTACTCAGGTCCGTTCCAAGCGGGCGATCGCGTGCAGCTTACTGACGCGAAGCGACGCCACTTCACCATTATTTTGGAACCAGGCACCAGCTATCACACACACCGTGGACAAATCGCTCACGATGACATCATTGGTGCGGATGAAGGCACTGTTGTGCATTCCACCATGGGTTCTGATTACCTGTGCTTCCGTCACCTCATGGTTGATCATGTGTTGAGTATGCCTCGTGGTGCTGCGGTTATTTACCCTAAGGATTCCGCTCAGATTCTGGTGGAGGGTGATATCTTCCCTGGAGCTCGCGTGCTGGAAGCCGGTGCTGGTTCTGGTGCACTGTCCATGGCGCTGCTGCGTGCTGTGGGTGAAAAGGGCAATGTTATCTCTTATGAGATTCGTGAAGATCACCTCGAATATGCGGTGTCTAACGTGGAGGAGTACTTCGGTGAGCGTCCTGCTACCTGGGATCCTCGTCTCGGAGATTTAAAAGAAGTTACCGTTGAAGATTTGGGTGGCCCTGTAGACCGCATCATTTTGGATATGTTGGAGCCATGGGAAATGCTAGAGACCTGTAAGGATCTGTTGATCCCAGGTGGCGTGTTCATGACTTATGTTGCGACTGTTCCGCAGTTGATGAAGGTCATGGAAGGCATCCGCGAGCAGAAGTGCTTCACTGAGCCTCGTGCATGGGAATCTTTGGTGCGCGATTGGAAGGTGGAGGGACTGGCAACACGTCCGGAACACCGCATGAATGCCCACACTGCGTTTTTGGTGTTGACCAGGCGTTTAGCTGATGGCGTTGAGCCACCTCGTCCACAGCGTAAGGCTCGTCGATAAAAACTACTTAAGCGGTGAAGGTGAAGGGTTAGAGTGGTGGGCATGAGTTCACCAACTGATTCTTCATCATCTCACTCGTTTAATGATTTCAACCGGGAGGAGTTGTCCCGGTTATCAGATGAGGTGCGCCAACTAAAGCGCACTAATTCTGATCTTGGATCACGTAACTCCAAGCTTGCTGAGATGCTGAAATCTTCTAGAGACAAATTGTCTGTGCTGTTTTCTCAGTTGGAAGATATGGCTCAACCGCCATCTGTGTATGGAACTTTTTTGGAAACATCGAAGGATGGATCCACTGCAGAGATTTTCGCCGCGGGACGCCGCATGCGGGTTGCTGTGTCTCCCATGCTGTGCGCTGCGGATTTAATGCCGGGAGTGCAGGTGCGTTTGGGTGAAGGCAATCAGGTTCTGGAAGCCTGCGATTTTGAACAGACCGGTGAATTAGCCACGCTGATGGAAATGATCGGTCGCGATCGGGCTCTGGTATCGGATCGCTCAGGGGAGGAGCGCGTCGTTAAGCTTGCTGGGCCGTTAATGGATCGCACGGCAAAGCTGCCGCGCCCCGGTGACACGCTGCTTGTAGACCGCAAAGCGGGCTATGCTTTTGAGGCCATTGCTAAGACGGAGATCTCCAAATTAGCGTTGGAGGAAGCTCCGGATGTCTCATATCACGATATTGGTGGCCTGGATGATCAAATTGAACTGATTCAAGATGCCGTTGAGCTGCCCTTTTCACATCCGGAAATGTACCGCGCGTATAACCTGCATCCTCCTAAAGGCGTGTTGTTGTATGGCCCTCCTGGTTGCGGAAAAACGTTGATTGCTAAAGCTGTGGCCAATTCTTTGTCTACGCGTATTGGTGAAGCCGGCACGTCCTATTTCATCAATGTTAAAGGCCCAGAGCTGCTGAATAAGTACGTTGGTGAAACCGAGCGTCAAATTCGGGTGATTTTTGAACGCGCCCGAGAACTTGCTGGCGATGGCCGTCCGGTGATCATCTTTTTTGATGAGATGGAATCAATTTTCCGCACCCGTGGTTCAGGTGTCAGCTCTGATATGGAAACTACCGTGGTGCCTCAGCTGCTGGCAGAGCTTGATGGTGTGGAAGATTTGTCCAATGTCATTGTGGTGGGTGCGACCAACCGTGAAGAACTGATTGATCCAGCTATCCTGCGCCCAGGCCGTTTGGATATCAAGATTCGTATCAACCGCCCTAATGAACAAGGCGCTCGCGATATCTTCACCAGGTATATCACTGATGCTATTCCTCTCGCAGCACCTGCAGCAGAACTTATTGATGCTTCCGTGGCGCACCTATTTACTCCGCGCCCCTATGTCCGTTTAACCCTTATTGATGGTTCCGTGGAAACACTGAACTACCATGACTTTGTCTCTGGTGCGATGATCGCCAATATTGTCGATCGCGCTAAAAAGACCGCCATTAAAGCGCATATCGACGGCACCAGTGTTGGGCTAACAGTCGCACAGCTTATTCAAGCAATCGACGATGAAAACCAACAGAGCGAAGACCTTCCCAACACCTCAAATCCAGATGAATGGTCGCGGATTACGGGACGTCAAGGCAAGCAGGTTACTCACGCAGAGGTGATTATTTAATATGGCACGTTTTATGGGATCAGAAACCGAATACGGTATCTCCACGCCTTCCGCACCAATCCTGAGCCCCATTGTCACCTCTACTCATGCTGTCGTGGCGTATTCCACGGCAAGAGGCTTTGGTGAGCACCGCGTGCGCTGGGATTATGCACAGGAATCACCACTGCGCGATAGCCGTGGCTTTGATCTGCGTCGCTACCACCAAGCGCCAGTAGTAGATCCCCATGCCATTGGTGTGGCAAATGTCTTTGTTCCCAACGGCGCACGATTCTATGTTGACCATGCACATCCGGAATATTCCTCACCAGAGGTCACCAATGCGTGGGATGCCATGGTCTATGACGCTGCCGGTGATCATATTCTCATGCAGGCAGTATCCGATGTCGCCGGATTTAGTAGCCAAAATAGGTCAGTTCTTGATGGACACGATCCCTGCCCACCACTGAAAATTTACAAAAACAACGTTGATGGCAAGGGCGCTAGCTACGGCGCACATGAGAATTATCGCTATGCTCGCACCACTGATTTTGACGTCCTATCCCAGGCGCTCATCCCATTTTTTGTCTGCAGGCAAATCATTATCGGCGCAGGGCGTGTGGGATTAGGACAGCAGGGAGATAAACCTGGCTTCCAGATCAGCCAACGCGCGGACTATATCGAACAAGAAATCTCACTGGAAACCACGTTGAACCGTGGCATCATCAACACCCGCGATGAACCACACACTGATGCAGATCATTGGGGACGTCTCCACGTGATTATCGGCGATGCAAATATGTCGCAGACTGCGAATTTCCTCAAATTCGGCATGACTTCTTTGGTGCTTGATGCTATTGAAGCAGGTGTGGATTTTTCCGAGCTCAAGCTGAAAAATTCCGTGCGTGAAGTGACAAGAGTTTCCCATGATCTGACGCTGACCCATCAACTCACTTTGGCTCATGGGGAAAAACTCACTGCCATCGAGATCTTGAGGCGCTACCTTCAGCAGGTGCTACCTTTTGTGGAATCCGCTATTGATCAGCGCGTTGTGGCACTGTGGGCAGAAGTGGTGGATCTCTTAGAGGCTGATCCGCTATCGACAAGCCACCTGCTTGATTGGAGCGCAAAGCTTGCTCTTATTCGTTCTTTTGAATCCCGTGGGCTAGCCATCACAGATCCAAAGATGATGCTGATTGATCTTCAATACAGCGATATCGACCCGAAGAAGAGTCTTTATCACGCGTTGGTATCTAAAAATCGCATGAACGTTTTATGCACTGCTGAAGAGATCGCTCACGCAGCAGCAACACCACCGAGTGATTCGCGCGCATTTTTCCGAGGGCGTGTGATGGATAAATTTGGTGACTGCGTGAGTGCGGCCAACTGGGAGTCCCTTATTGTGAGAACCTCCACGGCGCGAGAATATCGCGTACACACCCAAGGGTTGGATTCTTTAACACAGGCAGAGGTAGGCGCGCTGGTGGATAATTCTTTCTCCATCGATGAGCTTGTGAAGGGTTTAGAAAACGCAGCACTAACAAAACTCACTGATCTCAGTCGGCGGTAGCTAGGGTAGGAGTTAGGGGAGATCCCTAGAATTCCCTCAGGGGTGAGTGGAACCCCTTAAAACTACCCATGTAACCACGCTAACGTGTGATGGATTAACGTTAAGTAGTAGTTAGTTACAAGGTGTGTGGCAGCAGTGCCCCTTCACGGAGGCATCACAAGGTGTAACGCTAAAGCACACCGCTTTATGGCAGGAGAGTGAGTATTTTGAGCGCGAAGCAAACCCAAATCACCGCTGGCGGTGGGCGCGACGATGATAACGCCGAGGAATCCACCCAGGCCTCTGGACAAGTTCAGATCAACACCGAAGGTGTAGATAGCCTCCTGGATGAAATTGATGGCCTATTGGAAAACAACGCCGAAGAATTCGTTCGCTCCTATGTGCAAAAGGGTGGAGAGTAGTCCCTGTGAGTGCTGTGGAATCCGCATTAACGCGCCGAATCATGGGAATTGAGACGGAATACGGCATCACCTGCACTGATGGTGAGTCCAGAAAGCTTCGTCCTGATGAGATAGCTCGAGTAATGTTTCGTCCCATCGTGGAGAAGTATTCCAGTTCTAATATTTTCATTCCCAATGGTTCACGCCTGTATTTAGATGTGGGTTCCCACCCCGAATATGCCACCGCAGAATGCGATAGCCTCACCCAGCTGATCAATTATGAAAAAGCTGGTGATGTTATTGCAGATCGCATGGCTGTAGCTGCCGAAGAGGCACTGGCCAAGGATGGTATTGACGGCCAGGTGTATCTGTTTAAAAACAATGTTGATTCCGTGGGCAACTCTTATGGCTGCCACGAAAACTACCTTGTTGGCCGCTCGATGCCGTTAAAGGCATTGGGCAAACGCCTCATGCCATTTCTGATTACTCGTCAGCTTATTTGCGGTGCCGGCAGAATCCATCACCCCAACCCTGCAGATAAGGGTGAATCATTCCCAGTGGGCTACTGCATTTCGCAGCGCTCTGATCACGTCTGGGAAGGCGTATCAAGTGCCACAACTAGATCACGGCCTATTATCAACACCCGTGATGAGCCTCATGCGGATTCCCATTCTTATCGCAGGCTCCATGTGATCGTCGGCGATGCAAATATGGCCGAGCCCAGCATTGCTCTTAAAGTAGGCTCCACCTTGTTGATCTTGGAAATGATCGAAGCTGATTTCGGCCTGCCGGATGTAGAGCTCACCAACGATATTGCATCGATTAGGGAAATTTCCCGCGATGCCACTGGGTCCACCGTGCTTTCATTGAAAGATGGCACGACCATGACCGCATTGCAGATCCAGCAATTGATGTTTGATTATGCTTCTCGGTGGATTGAGCACCGCCGCGAGCCTGAATTTTCTGGCACCTCAAATGCAGAGATGGCGCGCGTGCTTGATCTGTGGGGGCGCATGCTCAAAGCAATTGAGTCCGGAGATTTCAGCAGCGTAGATACTGAGATTGATTGGGTTATTAAGAAAAAGCTCATTGATCGTTTTATCCAGCGTGGAGGTCTTAGCCTCGAAGATGCCAAACTCGCACAGATCGATCTGACCTATCACGATATCCGCCCAGGCAGAGGCCTATTCAGCGTGCTGCAAAATCGTGGCATGATTAAACGCTGGACTACAGATGAAGCAATTAATGCCGCTGTAGACACAGCTCCAAATACCACAAGAGCGCATTTGCGCGGGCGGATTCTTCAGACGGCCGATAAGCTGGGAGCACCAGTAACTGTTGATTGGATGCGTCACAAAGTTAATCGTCCAGAGCCGCAATCTGTGGAATTGGGCGATCCCTTTGCCGTAGATAATTCCGAGGTCGATCAGTTAATTGAGTATATGACCACCCATGCGGAGAGCTATCGCAGTTAGTCCGCGCTTACTTCGGAGGCCTTCATGTCGGATCGGAAGGAAGATCTAGAACGCCAGATCAACCTGACTTTTGCGTTTTTAAGTGCCACATCCTACTCACGAAAATTTCTCACCCAGGCGTGGATTCGTGACAATGTGGGCGATTATAAAGGTCTCTCCGATATTGCTTTTCGGCGAAAACTGCAGCGAGATTTCGCTTATTTACGTCGCGTCGGTGTGCCCATTGAGCAATTCACCATTGAATCCGGCATTGCTGAAGGCCAGCAGGCATATCGGCTAAGTGAGGATTCTTATGAGCTTCCCTCAGTGGAGTTCACAGCTGAGGAAGCCGCCGTGTTGGGGATGGCAGGTGAGATGGGCCAGAATCAAGAACTTGGTGCGTTCGCGCGTTCTGGGTGGACGAAATTGGCTGCAGGCGGTGCACACCGTGATCTCACCACATCCACGGCGATTACCAACGCAGGAGATTTAGGATCGCTCTCTGCGAAAACGCTAGATGCGATTATTAAAGCTCGACACACTGGTAGAAGCATTAGTTTCCACTATCAAGGGTCTCGCACCGCACCACCGACAACTCGCCGCATGGATCCCTGGGGGCTTGTCCCAGAAAGAGACCGCATTTATCTTGTCGGCTTCGACCGCGACCGCAACGCACCGCGCACATTCCGCAGCACGCGTATTTCTGACATCACCCTCGAGGCAAAAGCTCAAAACCCTATGCCAGATGGCCTAAACCTCCAAGATATGGTGCGGGCACAACTGCGTAAAAAGAGTGTGCTTATCGACGCCACCCTGCACATCACACCCGGCCGCGCAGTGGAACTGCGCGCCGCAGGGGTCAAAACTCCTGAACGAGATACGTGGTTTTTAGAAGATGTAGATCGCGATTGGCTGGTGCGCACGGCAGCCTCACATGCGCCAGAAGCAGTTGTTGTACACCCTCAAGATGTCATCGATGATGTCATTGCGTTATTGCGTGCTGTGCAAAAAGAAGTGGTGTAGTGATGCCAAAATCCTCGAATAAAGTCAGTGATCTGGCACGGCAGTTAAATTTATTGCCCTATTTCAGCAGATATAAAGGACGCACAGTCATGGAGGCCGCGCGTGATTTGGGCCAACCGCCTACCCAAATCATGGAAGACCTCAACCGGTTATGGATGTGTGGCCTACCGGGGCTTTTACCTGGTGATTTAGTGGAGTTGGAACACGATTTCAAGCAAGTAAAAATCTATAATGCTCAAGGCATGGATAAACCCTTGCGCCTCACACCAACTGAAGCTGGTGTCTTACTCTTAACCTTAGAATCTTTGGAATCACTCCCGGGTATTGCGCAACAGGACGCAGTAGTAACTGCTGCGCAAAAATTACGTGTACTCATGGGGGAGCACGCGACCACTGTTTTTGATTCCACCGGTGAAGACCTCGGAGTAGAAACACTCAGCACAATCCGTGAAGCAATGGATCAACATAAGCAAGTGAGCTTTCAGTACCATTCACATAAATCAGATAACACGAGTATCAGAAACGTGAGCCCCGGCCATATCTTCACCCATGAAGGTGAGACATATATCAAAGCTTGGGAACAAGAGGCAGCGGATTGGCGGACATTCCGGCTCGATCGCATCCACGATATTATCCTTTTAGATGTGGCTGCCGTACGTCCGCGCAAAGGTTTAAAAGTATCTACTGCAGATCCTTTTGAGTTTGCTAAAGCATCCGATATTGTGACATTTTTGCTGCGCGAGGATGCTATGTGGCTCGCCAACTATATGGCTATGTATATCGCTACCGATGCGGAACCACACCACGACAGCAGTGGTAGCCGTTGGTACACCGTTGTCTTTCCCCTGCTCTCTAGGGAGTGGTTCATTCGCTTCGCTATCGGTCATGCTGAGCATCTGAAAGTAATTGCGCCAAAAGATCTTAAAAAATGTATAAACCAAAAGGCTATTAATGGTTTGTCAGCGTATGATCGTGACGTAGAGTAAGACCCAGAGTAAGACGCAACGTTATCTGTTATACAAGTTTTATTTCTAAAAAGTCGTGATCACACCGCTTTTTAGAGGTAAAAAGCTTGTTTTATGTGAATTTGGAGTAGACCACATGTCCCTAGGACCTTGGGAAATCGGAATCATTGTTCTGCTGATCATCGTGCTCTTTGGCGCGAAGAAGCTTCCCGATGCAGCACGTTCCATCGGCCGTTCCATGCGCATCTTTAAGTCTGAAGTTAAAGAAATGAACAAGGACGATGAGACGCCAGAGCAGCCACAAAACCAGGTTGCTCCAAATCAAATCACGGCGCCTGCGCCTGTGCAGCAGCCAAACTTCGAGCAGCACTACCAGGGCCAGCAGGTCCAGCAGGTCCAGCAGCCTCAGAACCCACAGGTTCCTCAGTCACCTCAAGCACCTCAGGCTCCTGACTACCGTCAGAACTACGAAGATCCAAACCGCTCTGCCTAAGTTTTCAGAGCCATTCAAGTTCATGTCATCGCACCGTAACAGTCACTCTTTGTTGCGGTGCGTCGTAGTTTATTTTTAGAGCGCGGGTAGGACGTTAAAGAAAATTGTCTGAGTTAACCAACGCCGAGGTTGTTAAGCGTCCCCGGCGAGTTCTGTCAAAGCGGAAGAAAAAGTCTCCCACAGGAGATATGTCCATTGTTGAACACATCAAAGAATTTCGGCGCCGTCTACTGATTTCCTTAGCGGGAATTCTTATCGGCACAGTTGTGGGCTTCATTTGGTACGACTCTTCGTTCCTTTCTTTTCCCACATTGGGTGAGCTGCTGCGAGATCCCTATTGTTCTTTGCCTGCCGAAGCCCGCTATGCATTTAGTGAATCTGATGAATGCCGTTTGCTGGCAACTGGTCCCTTTGATCCCTTCATGCTGCGTCTTAAAGTATCGGCATTAGTCGGTCTAGTACTGGCATCTCCTGTGTGGCTTAGCCAGCTCTGGGGTTTTATCACCCCAGGTTTGATGAAAAATGAGCGTCGCTATACTGCCGTTTTTGTCTCTATCGCAGTGCTACTTTTTGTCGGTGGCGCAGTTCTTGCGTATTTCGTTGTTTCCTATGGTTTGGAATTCTTGCTGACCATTGGCGGCGATACTCAAGCTGCAGCACTAACCGGTGAAAGGTATTTCAACTTCCTTCTTGCCTTGCTCATGATTTTCGGTGTGAGCTTCGAGGTTCCATTGGTCATCGGCATGCTCAATGTTGTGGGAATTTTGACCTATGACGCCATCAAGGACAAACGACGTATGATCATCATGATCTTGTTCGTTTTCGCGGCGTTCATGACTCCAGGACAAGATCCATTCACCATGCTGGTGTTGGCATTGTCTCTGACTGTGCTGGTGGAATTGGCTATTCAATTCTGTCGTTTCAATGACAAACGTCGTGCGAAGAAACGTCCAGAATGGTTGGATAGTGATGATCTTTCTGCATCTCCACTAGATACATCATCAGGTGGAGAAGATGCACCACGCCCGGTGAGCACCCCTACACCAGTGGCTCCCTCCGAGATGAATAATCCCAGCAATGAGGCGTCGATAAGCTATAAGACTGGGCGCGCCGACTTCGGTGACGTGCTCTAGGACCTAGCCAGGTACCCTTAGAGGCATGAGTTTTTCTGCCGATAAGGGCACCCATCTTTTAGAGTTTGTTACGGATCTGGGTTTTGATCTGGATGACTTCCAGATCAAAGGCTGCCAGGCCGTCGAAGAAGACCACGGTGTGTTAGTGTGTGCGCCCACCGGCGCCGGCAAAACCATCGTTGGAGAATTCGCAGTGTCCCTCGCATTATCGCGAGGGACAAAGTGCTTTTATACCACCCCGATCAAAGCACTGAGCAATCAGAAATACCACGATTTAGTCGCGAAACACGGCTCGGATGCCGTCGGCTTGCTCACTGGTGATGTATCCATCAACCATGATGCAGACATCGTTGTCATGACCACCGAAGTGCTGCGCAATATGATCTACGCACGCTCGTTTGCGCTAGAGCGCCTGAGCCACGTGGTGATGGATGAGATCCACTTCCTTGCTGATGCCTCACGAGGTGCGGTGTGGGAAGAAGTCATCCTTAACCTGGATGATTCCGTAAACATCATCGGACTATCTGCCACCGTGTCCAACTCTGAAGAGTTCGGTGAATGGCTGACTACTGTTCGCGGTGATACACGCGTGATTGTCACCGATCACCGACCAGTTCCGCTGGATCAGTACATGATGGTGCAGCGCAAAGTCATGCCGCTGTTTGAACCAGGTACTGATGGCCGAGTGAATAAGCAGCTTGAGGCCACTATTGATCGTCTCAACAAGCCGCAAAGCGAGCAGGGGCGTTCCGCTTATCGTTCCGGTGAAGGTTTTCGCGCGCGCAGTAAGGGCGATAGCCCAGAACCACGCTCGGGCAAGCCCCGGGAACAAGATCGCCACAGGCCACTGGGCCGACCTGAAGTGCTGAGCATCCTCAAGGGCATCAACATGCTTCCCGCGATTACCTTTATTTTCTCTCGCGCAGGATGCGATGGCGCGATGTTCCAGTGCCTGCGGTCCAAATTGGTACTCACTGATCAGGCTGAAGCAGAAGAGATCGCACGCATTGTTGACGCCGGTGTTGTCGGTATCCCTGAAGAAGATCTCCAGGTACTGAACTTCAAACAGTGGCGTGCTGCCCTCATGCGCGGCTTTGCAGCTCACCATGCCGGAATGTTGCCTGCGTTTAGGCATATTGTGGAAGAGCTCTTTGTTAAGGGACTCGTGCGTGCGGTCTTTGCTACTGAGACTCTCGCATTGGGCATCAACATGCCAGCGCGCACCGTGGTGTTGGAAAAAATGGTCAAATTCAATGGTGAAGGCCATGTGGATCTGACTCCAGGTCAATACACTCAGCTGACCGGTCGTGCTGGTCGACGAGGCATCGATACCTTGGGTAACGCTGTGGTGCAGTGGTCACCAGCGCTAGATCCACGGTGGTTGGCAGGTCTTGCCTCTACGCGCACCTATCCTTTGGTCTCTACCTTCCAGCCGGGATACAACATGTCGGTGAATCTGCTCAAGACCATCGGTTATGAGCCATCACTGCGCCTGTTGGAAAAATCTTTCGCACAGTTCCAAGCAGATGGTTCTGTTGTGGGCGATGTTCGTGAAATCGAAAGAGCAGAAGCCAAGGTGGCAGAACTTCGTGCCCAGCTACACAAGGAGATCACTGCTACCAACCCTGCGGTACGCGAAGACCAAGACGCAGTTGATGTTTTTGTGGACTATATGCAGCTGCGACGCGAACTCAATGAGGAAGAAAAACTCAACCGTAAACAAAGCCTCGAAGACCGCAATGTAGAAACCGTTCGTGTGTTGGCCAAACTGCAAATTGGCGATGTTATCGCGATGCCTGGGCGTAAGCGTCCCGTCTTGGCCGTGGTGATGACACCAGCGAATCAAAGCAGGGACCCGCGTCCATGGATCACCACCGAATCAGGCTGGTCTGGTCGCATTGATGCAGAATCCTTCACCAACCCGCCCATTGCCATTGGACATATGCGTCTGACACGCCAGGCAATTGAAGAGCCACGACGCCATGCCCGGCGCGTCCAAGAACAATTCCGACGTGAGCATTTCAAGCGACCTAATAAGATGCGCGAATTTGCTCGTGTCCGACCTTCTGAAACTGTAACTACGTTGCGTAATGCTATTCGTGATCATGAGGCACATCATTGGCCTGATCGGGAGCATTTGGCTCGTACTGCGGAGCGCATGATCCGTAAAGAGCGTGATCTGTCGAAGCTCACGGGCAATGTGGATAAGGCTAAAGAGACACTGGGTAGGACATTTGAGCGCATCTTATCGCTGTTGAGTGAAATGGATTATGTGGATTACACAGATCCAACTAACCCAGTGATCACTGATGAGGGTGAGCGTTTGGCTAAGATCCACAGCGATACAGATCTTTTGGTTGCGCAGTGTTTGAAGCGCGGTATTTGGGATAATCTTGATCCTGCTGAGCTCGCCGGTGTGGTGAGCATGTGTACATTTGAGAACCGTCGGGAAACTGGTGGGGAAGCACAAGCTGTTACAGAGGCCATGGCTGATTCTATGAATAGCGTGGAGCGTATTTGGGGTGAGTTGGTAGATGATGAGAAACGTCACCGACTGCCGATTACGCGTCAGCCTGAAGCTGGTTTTGCTACTGCGATTCATCAGTGGGCTTCTGGCGCTCCACTGGGATATTGTATGGCTGCTGCTGCGGAAAATGGTGCAGAGCTTACTCCTGGTGACTTTGTGCGTTGGTGCCGCCAGGTTATTGATTTGCTGGAACAAATTGCCAAAACTGCTTATGCAGAGGACACCACCAGGACTGCACGCCAAGCTATCGATGCGATTAGGCGTGGTGTTGTAGCGATTGGTTCTTAAGGTGGTGGTTTAGTCCTGTTTCAGGAGTTCCATGGCGTGAGCTATAGCTGGAATATGCTGGGTTAATGAGGCAGCTGTAGCTATTCCAGTGTTGTAGCCGCCAGGATCAGAGATCATTGATTGAATTCCGGCGACCTGTCCTTTTACCAGGATAGGTCCGCCGGAATCACCTTTCACGGCCTTGTGAGGGGAATTGAAGATCAAGGCACCGTACTGGACTCTCGTGGCGCGATTTCGGGATACTCCGTAGCGGATTGCTGAGATAACTCGGCCGCTAATTTCTTTTGGCACTGTGGCAGAGGGCAGACCACCAAAACCAAAGGTGGTGGTTTTCATGCCTATACACAAGGGTTTATTTGAGATAAGCGGAAGCTGCATGGTGGGTGCTTTTCCATCAATTTTGATCAAACCCAGATCTGTACCAAAGACAGACAAGCTCTGGGTAGCCGTGGCACTGAAATTTTTTCCTCGGATAGAGATCACGGATCCAGCAGTGCGCAGAAAATGATCCGCTGTGAGAATAAATGTGGCACGTTCTGAAATTTGGCCTTCTCGAAGGCTTAAGAGGCCTGTGACGTGCTTTTCCGTGATTAATAAACCGCTAGCGTAGTGGCCAGCAGATCTGATTCTGACAGTGTGGTTTGATCGCACACCTGCCTAGGCTACTAGGGTTGGAGTTTATGAGTACTAATTTTCCCTCCCAGGTATATGCAGAACGACTTTTACACGCGCAGGAAGGCGCACGCGCAGCAGGTCTTGATGGCCTCATCATCGGCACGGGAGCGGAACTGGCATATCTCACTGGCAGTTGGATCTCCACCCATGAGCGTCTCACTGCGTTGGTTATTCCAGCACAGGGCACAGCCAGCATCATTCTCCCTGCCGTTGACCGCGGCGATCTGGCACTTTCTGCAGTCCCTGATCTGGATATCACTGTCCAAGGATGGGTTGACGGCGAAGACGCCCACGAGTTGGCGGTTCAGGCTTTGAGGGCATCAGAGTTTAAGGCTTTGGGTATTGGATCATCCATTACTGCTGATCATTTGATCCCGATCCAGAATCTGGTGGGATCTTCGTGCCGTATGGAACTGGCTGTGCAGGTGCTTAAAGAGCTCTTTGTCTCTAAAGACGAGGCAGAAATTGACCAGCTTCGTGGTGCCGGTGCCGCTATTGACCGCGTCCATGCCAAGGTTCCAGCATTGCTTCAAGATGGACGCAGCGAAGCAGAGGTTGCAGAACAGCTCAATGCGTTGATCCTTGAAGAGCACACCGCTGTGGACTTCATCATCGTCGGCTCTGGCCCTAACGGTGCGAACCCTCACCACAGCTTCTCTGATCGTGTTCTACGTAACGGCGATATCGTGGTTGTCGATATCGGAGGCACCTTCGGCACTGGCTACCACTCCGATTGCACTCGTACCTATATCGTGGGCGGTAATCCAGAAGCTGCAGATCCTGAGTTCTCTAAGTTCTACGAAGTCCTCTACGAGGCACAGCTTGCTGCTGTAGCGCATGTTCGCCCTGGTGTAACTGCAGAATCTGTTGATGCAGTAGCTCGTGATCACATTGCGGCAGCAGGATACGGTGAGTACTTCATTCACCGCACTGGCCACGGCATCGGCCTTTCCACACATGAAGAGCCTTTCATCATGGCGGGTAATACCTTGGTTTTGGAAGCTGGAATGGCATTTTCTATTGAGCCAGGTATCTACATCGAAGGTATCCACGGTGCCCGCATCGAGGATATCGTTGTGGTGACTGAGAACGGCTGCGAAACCTTGAACAACCAGCCAAAGGAATTGCGTTGAGCATTCTGATTCTGGGCGGAACTTCAGATATCGCCGGTGAGATCGCCACACTGACGTGTGCAGGCCAAGACGTTGTCTTAGCCGCTCGACGGCCTGAAGCTGTCCACGGGTTGGTGCAACAATTGAAGGAACGTGGAGCAGCTCAAGTTCATGTCCTTCACTTTGATGCCACCGCACTCGAGACTCACCGCACGCTGATCACCCAAGCCCAAGAAAAATCAGGAGAGATCTCTCTAGCGGTGGTTGCTTTTGGCATCTTAGGTGACCAAGAGACCGCCGAATCTGATGAATCTCACGCGATAGAGATCGCGACAGTGGATTACACTGCACAGATCTCCATGCTCACGGTCCTTGCAGAGAAGCTCCGTGCACAGGAAAGTGGCTCCGCGATCGTTGCATTTTCCTCAATTGCAGGATGGCGTGCACGTAGGGCGAACTATGTCTACGGATCCACAAAAGCTGGACTTGATGCATTTTGCCAAGGACTGGCAGACGCACTGCATGGCACTAAAGTGCGGTTGATTATTGCGCGACCTGGTTTTGTGATTGGTTCCATGACAGAAGGTATGAGCCCTGCACCAATGTCGGTGTATCCACACGATGTCGCTGAGGCAGTTGTGCATGCTTATCACACGAAGAAATCCAGCACGACACTGTGGATTCCTGGCCGTTTACGAGTACTAGCGTGGATTATGCGTCTTGTGCCTCGAGTTATCTGGCGAAAGATGCCTCGCTAGTTAGTTGGGTGCAGATAAGATCCATAGATTTTGAGCGGCAGAACAATAATGGATCAGTTACGGCACCCTGATTATGGAACGGGCAGATGGTGATGCCCGATGCCCCCTGACTCTCTGGAGTTTTATACAGAGAGCCAGGGGGCATGTGGCGGATGCATCACAGCAAAATCATCATCAGGCAGAGGCGAGTTTTTGGTTGATCCAGGTATTAAGCGATACGCCTTCCGCTTGAGCTTCCATTACTAGCTTGCGGTGAAGAGAACGTGAGGTACGGACGTTAAATTTTCCAGAATAGGAACGCTCACCCAGGGGAGTTGGAACGTTTTCTCCAGATTCAACCATGTCTTCCAAAATCTCGGAAACTAGGCTGACTAAGCCGTTTTCTGCTTCTTGACGCGTAGATGCCAACCAGGAGAGGGAAGGAAATTCCAGTACGGTGGCGACGTACTCGTGATCTTCCTCGGACCAGGAAACCTGGTAGGTATATTTTTCAGAATTCATAATACGAGACGCTTCCTTTCATAAGTTCTGGTTCTGCAATTTTTCTACGGCTTGGAGAACTTGGTGCACCTGGTAGGGCTTAGCTTTTCCCCCATCATTTTGGATATTAACGCGAGGATCACCCACCCAGGGTGTCTTATAAGTTCGATGTGAGGTTCCCTGTGATCGGCGTTTCTCAAAGAAGTGATCGCAAACCTTTTCCAACTCCGTAAAACGTACATTTTTGGGAGAATCTCGCATCTTATTGATGAGATCTTCGATGCGTTTCACCATATTTTATATAGTACTACTGATGGTACTAGAATCAAGGGGGGGCAGCGTTTTCTCGGAGTGGCGCTATTGCAGAGGTCAAAAGCTCAAGAAATCAACTGTCCGCGTTTGGAAAATCTTGAATATTCAGCTCGTCCGGGGTTCAGTAAACCCTCCACACCGAAAAGAACACAGGCAAGAACGCCATAGTTTATGGCGGCACTCTTTAAGAGATTAACCATGCCTCTCAGGTGTTTGTCTACAATGAGTGGATATGAGCCAACCGATGCCAGCACCACACTCAGCTACCAGCGCAGACCGCGGACATGAGCGCACTCATTTTGCTGTAGTCGGGGACTCCCAAGATCCTGCTCAAGCGACAGCGCCACGAGAGCCTGCAGAATCCATCACACTCATTGGTATTGGAACTGATGGTTTTGAAGGATTGAGCCTCAAAGCGCAACAAGCATTGCAACGTGCCTCGGTGGTTATCGGATCTTGGCGCCAGCTCAATCTCGTGCCAGATTCTATTCGTGCAGAGCGTCGCCCGTGGCCAGGCAATACCAAACAGCCTGATTTGGAAGCGCTGTTTAAGGATTTCCTCGGCCAGCATGTGGCGGTTTTAGCTTCAGGTGATCCGCTGTTTTATGGTGTTGGTACAGCTATGGTGCGCGTACTGGGCATGGATCGCCTCACCATTATTCCGGCTGCTTCCTCAGCATCTTTAGCGTGTGCACGCTTGGGCTGGACACTCAACCGCACGCGAGTTATTTCTTTAGGTCATGAGCCTATCGAAGCACTTATTCCGATTATTGAATCTGGTGCGCAGTTTTTAGTATTGGGCAAAGATGAATTCAGCACGGCACAAGTAGCTACGTTGTTAAAGGAACTCGGGCTGGGGGAGACTCCACTTACTGTCTTAAGTGATTTGGGCAGTAGCGATGAGGAGATTGCTTACGGCACTGCGGTTCACCCACCGGTAGCTGTGTCTGTTCTTAACGTGATTGCGGTTGGAGCTAGGCCAGCTATTCCACGTGCACCCTTCGAAGGCGATGTGCTCGATGCGGATCTTCGTGCCTTAACAGTGACAGCCTTAGAGCCTACTCAGGGGCAAACGCTGTGGACGTTTGGCGATAGCGGAGCAGCTGTTGCTTGTGATTGGCTACGCGCCGCTGGCCATAAGGCTCAGGCCATTAGCTTCGCTTCGCACCGTGAATTAAGTGTGCGCAATGCCCGCAGAAGCGGGGTCTCCACATTAAGTGTCAAAGATGAATTATCACCGAAAGCACTTAAAGATATCCGTTATGTGCAAGGCCCTGAATCAGCAAGCCCTCATGCGATCTTTATGAATAGGGGACTAGCCATTGATCTGGTTCCTGAAACGGCATGGATGATGCTGCGCCCCGGTGGAAAACTTATTGCGCAAGCATCAACCCAAGAAACCATCAATATCGTGCATGCACTGCACCAGCAATACGGTGGAGTGATTAAACATATCCGCATTGATAATACCGATGTGCATCAATGGCGGGTTACAAAGCCGGTGTCTCCAGAAGCGGTGAATTAGCATCAAAAACTAACCCCATGGGAGCGAGAACCTTCACCACTTGTTCCGCAACGCCTTCGTGTAAATCATGAATGATCAGCGAATTCCATGGGGTAATCGTAGTATCGGCCTCGATAGCAGCAATAAAACGCGCTAAACGAGCTTCCACTCGACCGCTTGGAATACCAGCACCTAAAGACACCACACCATCATGTTCCAACCAACCAATCGGTGCGGGGTTTTTCTCGAGAGTAGAAATAGCTACAGGTGCAACTGGAGTACACAACGCAGCAACTGGCTGCATTGATAGCTCTGTCGCCTGTGAAAGCTCTTGAGCAACCGTGACCACGCTATCTGGGGCAACGGCGTGATGAGTAGGAAGGCCGTTGATGTGGAGATGGAAGGAGGCGTCGACAAGCAAAAAAGCCAGGTCGAAGCGCTGGCTTAAAATAGCGCCGTCACCAGCGTCCAACCCGATGGTGATTTCGCGGCGCACTGCGCCGGCAAGCTTAGTGGCAAGCTCAACAAAATGCCCAGGTGTGGCAACCACTGTCGCGGAAGGCTGAACTTCCGTGGCCGCGCTGATACCGCGTATGTGGCACTGCGCCAGCGACGTTAGATAAATCGCGCCATCGCCCTCATGTTCTGCGCAATCCGCTAAATTTTCCCATTCGGATGCACGAATATGCCCAGCAGGGAAGTGAATCGTGCCCACAGAAACATCAGCGTCAACGGATACGGATTGAAAAACCAAGTTGCTTACCATGGGCGTAATTCTAAACGCTTCCCACTATCCTGGCGGTTATGGGCTATGAACTCCTCGATGACACTGTGGTCATTCGATCCGGAAATATGCACGCAACGTGGAGAACCCTGTCACCATTACTCCACCAAGGCGGAGCTGCAGTAACCCGGCGCGTGCTGGGAATATCACCTCGTCCGGGACGGACAGCTGGTTTTGAGAACGTGCCAGATTTTGGTGCGGTAATACGGACACCCGATTTAGCGCACGGCACTTTAGTAAACGCTGCGTCCTTGAAAGTTTTGGGAGCTCGGGGTGAACCCAACCCTGCGAGTTCCTACCGTTTTGAATACATCACTGGCGATTCTCAAGGCCGAGCTATCACCGCGACCGGCGCCGTCCTATTTTCTGCCCAACCCTGGACTCGCGGACCACGCCCCGTCATTGCGATGGCACCATCCACCCAAGGTGTTGCGCAACACTGCGACCCTTCACATACCTGCGCAATCGGCCTCAACTTTTTCTACCGCAGGCCTTTCGATGCGATCGTGGCCTATGAACTGCCCGTCATCCTCTGGTTTTTGGCACACGGCATGGATGTGGTGTTCATTGATTATCCCCGCGACCCAAGTGCCGGAATCCAATATTATTGCGATTCCATTGCCGCAGCTAAATCGCTTTTCGACGCCGTCCTCGCCAGCTGGCACTTAGGCCTGTCACCGGAGGCACCGCTAGGTTTATGGGGCTTTTCCCAAGGCGGTGGCGCAACTGGCTGGGCCGCGCAACTCCACGATTACGCCCCTGAACTGCATCCACGGGCCGCTGTTGTGGGAGCTCCGCCGGTAGATCTGTTCAGTGTTCTAAAAACCGTTGATGGGGGATTGCTCACCGGGGTGATTGCCTATGCCATCGCAGGCTTGGGAGCCAGTGCTCCTGAGCTCTTCAATGAAATCATGCCCGTGCTCAACTCCCGTGGAAAAAGCGATGTACTCAGCAATATCACCACCTGTGCGGGTGGTTCCCTCCTTCGAAGCAGATACAGCACAACCAGTACGTGGACTAATCGGGGAGAGCCGCTCGCTGACATCCTTGATGATCTCCCACGAGTTGTTGCAGAATTTGAGAAACAGAAACTTGGCCAAATCGCGCCAACAATCCCAGTGCTGCTGTGGGGATCCCGCAATGATGATGTCTTACCCATTGAACCTATTCGTGAGCTGCGCGATCAATGGAGTGCTAAGGGAGCATCGTTAACGTGGCATGAATCGCAGGTTCCCCGAGTGCCAGGGCGTACCGGACTGAATCATTTTGGGCCCTATTTTAAAAACCTGGAAAAGTACTCCGGCTGGTTGATGGATCATCTTGTCTGATAGGTGATTTAAGAGGTCAGATTACTCCAGTGACTATTAGTGTGGATACAAGACTCTAAGGGGCTCAGAAGCCCATACAAAGGATCATGGTTTTCGCATGTAATCGCAGTTTTCCTTAACTGTGGATTCCCTTTGCAAGGATCCGTTCCAGATGCCTCTGAACCGTTAAAGTGGAACGAGGATTTGCATCCTGCCGAGGGTACGCTGCAAATCTTCGTTCCGAATCTGAACTCACCAGGCATATGGAACGAGGATTTGCATCACAAGGACATCTCAGCACCTGTCCCAGATTATGAGTTGATCCATCAGACGAAAATTCCCTTTTCTATGTCAGAGGTGGAGATAGTTCCCATTCAAGCAACGGCAAAAGGTATGGTGGGGCATGTGCCTGCAGCAATAGCAATTCCATATTTCATCATTGAGATCCTCGCCTTTATCGGTGTCGTTATGTGGCTCGGCTTCGGCTGGGCTTTGGGTCTCCTCGCTTTATTCTTCATCGGTGGACTTCTCCTTGCCGGTGTAGAACTTCGTCGTATTAGTAGAAGTGCCGCCATTCATCAGGCTTCCGGACAGGGAAGTGCTGGGGCAATCGCCGGCAATATTGGTCTTACCGCAGCTGGTGCCATTTTGGTGGCCATGCCTGGTTTTGTGTCTTCTATCGTTGGCCTGCTGTTTATTTTTTCACCTACCCGAGCGCTCTTCCGCAAAATGTTGGCCAAGCGTTTGCGTGGCGCCATTGAAAACATGGGTGTGCGAGGCTTTGAAGCAGTCAATGGATATCGAACCCAAGCTTCGTATGGAAACTTTGGAGCAGCGTTTAATCCTGAGGCCCAACCAGCAGCTGATCCAATTGTGCTTGATGAAGAAGAGATCCAAACCTGGACTTCAGACCTAAAACCAGAAGATTTCAATAGGCCCAATAATCAGCCTAAGAACAAGCCTGAAGATGATGAATCCGATGGTGAAAAATAAGTGATTTTATCTTTCCGGCTCGCCCTTGCTGTTTTGGGTGGGCTTTTTACCTTTGCCTCCTATGAGCCCACTGGTTGGTTCATCGCCGGAATTATCGGTATCGCCTTATTTTTTGCTTCGCTTGCTCCATGGCAAGTTGGAGCACCAAAAAAGCGCATGAAGAAAGGCGAGACCGCACCCTTTTTACAACGCCTTTCTACAGGTCCAACCATCAAACAAGGTATGTTGTTGGGTTTTGTTCATGGTTTAGTGGCATATCTGTTGTTGTTGCCATGGATCGGTGAGTTCGTGGGCAACTTACCGTATATTGCGCTTGCGGTTGTGCAAGCTCTGTATTCGATTGCTCTTGGAGCGTTCGGCGTGGCTATTAGCCGGTGGAAAGATTGGAAAGTCTTCTTGTTTCCGGCGATGTATGTTGCGGTTGAGTACTTGCGTAGTTCCTGGCCCTTTGGTGGTTTTGCGTGGGTGCGTCTGGCGTGGGGACAAATTAATGGTCCGTTGGCTAACCTAGTGGCGCTAGGTGGCGCTGCATTTGTCACTTTTGCCACGGTTCTTGCCGCAGTTGGTGTCGCTTTGATGTTTATCTCCAAAAAACGCTTGGTGGGTGCAGCAGTCACTGCCAGCGTTATCATCATTGGGGTGGCTTCATCGTTGTATGTAGATCGTCCAGGAACGAGAACTGACAGCATTGAAGTCGCAGCAATCCAGGGCAATGTGCCACGTATGGGGTTGGATTTTAATGCGCAACGCCGAGCTGTTTTGGCAAACCATGCGCGAGAAACACTCAACCTAGATCATCAGGTGGATTTGGTTATTTGGCCAGAGAATTCTTCTGATGTGAATCCTTTTACTGATGCTCAGGCGCAAACGATTATCAACAATGCTGTTGATCATGCCCAGGCACCAATCTTGGTGGGCACGATCACGCTTGATGAGGTTGGTCCGAGAAACACCATGCAGGTGTTTGATCCTCATGAAGGCGCCACTGATTATCACTATAAAAAGTTTTTGCAGCCGTTTGGTGAATATATGCCGTTTCGGGAGTTTCTACGTATTTTCTCCCCTTATGTAGATGCAGCAGGAAACTTCCAGCCGGGAGATGGTAGCGGAGTAGTCACCATGAACGTCGCCAATTTGGGCCGCGGGGTAGTCGTGGGAATTATGACGTGTTATGAAGTCATTTTTGACCGTGCCGGACGCGATGCCATTGCTAACGGGGCTGAATTTTTAACCACTCCCACAAACAACGCCACCTTTGGCTTTACCGATATGACCTATCAACAATTAGCGATGAGTCGAATGCGTGCCATCGAATTTGATAGGGCAGTGGTTGTTGCAGCTACATCGGGTGTTTCAGCCATTGTGAACCCGGATGGAAGTGTTTCTCAAAATACTCGAATTTTTGAAGCTGCAACCTTGACAGAAACCATCCCGTTGAAGCAAACAGTTACACTTGCAGCAACCGTGGGTTTCTATGTTGAATTGCTGTTGGTTATCATTGGAAGCCTAGCTGGATTATTTGCCGTTCGGATGAATAACCATTCAAAGTCTGTAAAAGGTGCCAAACAGGCATCTTCGAAAAAACCAGCCACAAATCGTCGAAAAGCGAAATAGCTTTTAATTAACGTCCCTTCAGGGACGAGGAGGTCAACACAAATGAGCAGTGAGGCAGTAGATGCTACGACGCTGGTGATCATTCCAACGTATAACGAGCTGGAAAACCTTCCACTTATCGTTGAACGTGTGCGCACAGCAACTCCTGAGGTTCATATTCTTGTCGTGGATGACAACAGCCCTGATGGCACCGGTGATCGCGCTGATGAGCTTGCAGCTAACGATGACCACATCTTTGTCCTACACCGCGAAGGCAAGGGCGGCCTGTGCGCAGCGTACATGGCTGGCTTCCAGTGGGGCTTAGAGCGCGAGTACCAGGTACTCTGCGAGATGGACGCTGATGGCTCCCACGCACCAGAGCAGCTGCACTTGCTGCTCGCTGAAATTGCCAACGGCGCGGATCTGGTCATCGGATCCCGCTACATCCCAGGTGGCAAGGTGGTTAACTGGCCTAAGAACCGCTGGCTCTTGTCCAAGGGCGGCAACGTCTACATCAACGTGGCGCTCGGCGCCGGCCTCACCGACATGACCGCAGGGTACCGCGCTTTTCGACGTGAGGTGCTGGAAGCTCTTCCTCTCGAGGACCTTTCCAACGCTGGTTACATCTTCCAGGTGGAAATCGCTTACCGCTCCGTCGAGCTTGGCTTTGATGTTCGCGAAGTTCCTATCACATTCACCGAACGCGAAATCGGCGAATCTAAGCTTGATGGCAGCTTTGTCAAAGACTCCCTACTTGAAGTAACTAAGTGGGGCGCAAAGCACCGTGGTGGACAAGCCAAGGAACTCACCAAAGAGATGCTTGGTCTGATGAACTACGAGTGGAAACACTTCAAGAAGAACAACAGCTGGCTTGCATAATAAAAAAACTCGGTGTGAATCATATTCACACCGAGTTTTTTTAAATCTTAACCAAAGACTTTTAAGCCTCTGCCTTTTCCGCTTCTTCAGCTTCCTGCTGAGCCTTCAACAGTTTTGCTGCATTACGACGACGCTTACGAAGGGCCTCAACGCGCTCTTCCAACAGCACATCAAGTTCTTCGATTGTGCGACGCTCGCACAACATATCCCAGTGAGTACGTGGCGGCTTAACCGGCTTAGACTCAACACCCTCACCTTCCATGAGGGTACCGAGCTTACCGTTCTTGCACATCCACTCTTCAGGAATTTCTGCATCATCAGCGAAGGGGACCTCGTAGATGTCTCCGTCTTCGGTCTTATACTTCACGAGCTGGCGAGGAGCCAGATCATGGTCCCTGTCAGTTTCGTAGCTCACGGCGCCCATGCGGCTGCCACGAAGAACGCGATCTGCCATCTAGGTATCAGTCCTTTGCCCTCTAGGATGCGGCCTTCAAGTAGCCGCAAAAGAATTCGTCTCACACAGTTTACCCGGTTGGGTATAAATAAAACGACACGCTGCCATGTCCTTGAAATGTGATCAGACCTATCAGTATAGCGAAAAGCCCCGAATCGTTGTATGGGAGACAATCGACTAAGGTGTTGGGGGTGCAGAAATTGAATCCAAACCAGCAAACACCGACGTGTTCCTGGTGCGGCAAAGACGTCGCATCTACTGGTAGAGGACGTCCCAGGAAATACTGCAGCCAAGCATGTAGGCAACGAGCCTACGAACAACGCAACAATGTCTCCGGCACAAGTATTCCCGCAGAAGCAGTGATTATGTCGCCTGATCGGGCGAGTGAACTCAAAGATTCTCTCTTTGAACTCCGGTGCGCCGCCGAAGATATCGCCACAGCTGTCAATGATGGGGAAGATGCTCGCGATATCGCGAAACTGTGCCAGGAGATGGTGGAATTAGCTCGAAATATTGAGAAGTTGAGGTAATGAGCAACATGCAGGGTAACGGTTCTAAGAAACCCGCCGGCGCCGAGCGCCGCACAGAGAGCCCACTGATTAAATTCCGTACATTAATTATCGTTGTCTTTGTCATCCTCATCGTAGGATTAGCTTCGGTCGCGGTCGGCCCCACGCTCTACCAGTTAGTCATGGGTCCAGGTGTAAAAACTGAAGGTATTCACGCCGATGGTGCAGCACCTGCATCTACTGATGTCAATGGCACCTGGAATGTCGTGCATGGAAACATCCCTAACACCACCTCAGCAGGTTTTACCTTTGCGGAAATTCTTCCTGGTGAAGAAAAAATTACCTCAGGATCCACCATTGATGTCTCTGGTGAAGTGATCATCGAGGACAATACATTGACCTCAGGTTTAATGACTGTGGATATGACCCATATTTCCACTGATCAGGAAAAACGCGATATCAATGTACGCATGAAGCTTTTCCACACCGATCAGTACCCAGAAGCTACCTTTGAGGTCACCGATGCTGTGGATCTTTCCGCACTTCCGGATACCGGAACAATCGCCCAGGTTGTTATCCCTGGTGAACTGACTATTCACGGTAAGTCCAAAGCAGTGGAGCCTACCTTCGACGTGCTGCGCACTGGAAACCAAGTAATCATTGCTTCTGATATCGAGATCAACCGTCTAGATTTTGGTGTAGAAACCCCAGAATTTGTTGCAGCGAAGATCAACGAAACCGGCGAAATTAACGTTCGCATCGTGATGGAGAAATAACCATGATGGCATCACGGATGATTCCGGCTCTTTGGTTCAGGCTTATTATTCTGCTTGGCTTCACAGGATTTGTCCTATGGGAATCACAATGGATTTTCGGACTCATCGGTGTGCTACTCATCGCTGTGAGTGCTTGGCAATTATGGACTGCGTATAAAACCCGCGATGAGGTTGAAAAACAACGCAACACATAAATTACGCCGAGTTTTTCTCTCCCCGTGTCCAGTTCATCTTCATTTATGAACTTTGGCGTGGGGAGTTTTCATTTGTCCTGCTAAAGGGCAATTAAAATAGTGATTTAGAGCACTTTTTATAGTTTCTTAAGTTTCATTAAGGTCACGGATCAATCTCTATATATTAAAGATCTCTCAAAAAGGTGGCATCTAGTCCAGTTAATTACTGACAATGGACTTTGTTGTTATCCCTTTTGAGAAAGGCAGAAGCACGTGATTACTCTTCAAAATAAGAAACTGCGTACCAGAATTCTCGCAGGAACAGCTGCTGTCGCACTATCCCTAGGAGTTGTCTCTTGCTCTGAAGCCGAAGATGCAGCCAATAGTGCATCTGATGCCGCAAGCTCTGGCACCTCGGCAGTGGGATCAGCAATCAATGATGCCACTGGATCTTCCGAGACCACCGGTGCAGAGACAAGTGATGCCAGCCCAAGCTCAGGTACAGATGATGATCCTGCAGCAGGTGGCGAATCCACAGAGGTAGAAAGCGCTGATGGTTCTATGATCAGCATTCCGACGGCAGTTGTCACAGCTGCGGAAAAGGCTGGTTTCAGTATCCCAGAATCCGTTGAAGAAGGGGCCAACGGTGAAGCTCTTGTAACTTTCCCAGAAGGATACATCGCTAATTCTGAAGAGAGCGGAGCTCAGCCTCTCGTTGGCATGATTGGTGAATCCTGGATCAACGAAGGTGGACTTGCCGCATCTGTGGGACTACCCACCGCACCAGAAGAAGCAACCGATAATGGTTGGACCCAGCAATTTGCGTCTGGCGTAATCAGCTGGATCGACAATGGTACCGGAGAGTACACCGCCGAGGTGCAACCTTCTTAGTGATGAGGGGCAAGTTGGGTGCAGGGGTTCGTCGAAAAGCGGGCTTCTAACCCAGCTTGCCTGATAGGCGCTCAAGCCTATCGCGGCTAGGGCCATCAAGCCCAATAATTTCTACAGTTTTGCCGCGGACAGCATATTTATGAATAATGCTGTCCAAAGTGGCAACGGTTGAGGCATCCCAAATTTCTGCGGCGGTGAGATCGATAATAATCTGGTCAGCGTCATCGGAATAGTCGAAGGAGTACACCATATCGTTCGATGATGCCCAAAACAGCTGACCCTTCACCGTATAGGTGCTGATGTTGTTGTCAATGGTGCGATCCACGGACACCAGGTGGGCGATCCTGCGCGCGAACATGACCATGGCGCTCAGCACACCAAGGATGACACCCACTGCCAGGTTTCCGGTAGCCAATGTAGCGATAATCGTGATAAACATGACGATGGTTTCGCTCAACGGCATGAACTTCAAAGTGCGTGGATTAAGGGAGTGCCAATCAGCAGTGTCTATCGCAACGATAATCATGACCGCGACCAGCGCTGCCATGGGAATGCGTCCCACGATATCGCCCAAAAGCACGACCAAGACCAGCAAAAATGCTCCGGCCAGGAATGTAGATAAGCGGGTTCGTGCGCCAGAGTTTTTCACATTGATCATTGTTTGACCGATCATTGCGCAACCACCCATGCCGCCTAAGAATGCAGTGATGATATTCGCGATACCTTGGCCAGCTGCTTCACGAGATTTATTTGAATGAACCTCAGTGATATCATCCACCAATTTGGCAGTGAGCAATGATTCCATGAGGCCAACAAGTGCCATACCCAAAGCATATGGACCAATAATCTGCAGCGTTTCCAGCGTGAATGGCACATTAGGAATCAGGAATTCCGGCAAAGAAGAAGGAAGTTCTCCCTGGTCAGAGACATTAGGGATAGAAATTCCAAAGATCCACACAATCGCAGTCAACGCGACAATAACAATCAACGGAGCAGGCAGCACAGTGGTGATACGCGGCCACAACACCATGATTCCAATACCCACGGCAAACAGCGGATAGACCATCCACGGAACATTAAACAAATGGGGGAGTTGAGCGAAAAACACGAGGCACGCCAAAGCATTAACAAAACCCAACATTACTGAGCGCGGAATAAAACGCATGAGCTTTGCTACGCCAAGTACTGACAAACCAATCTGGATGATACCGGCCAAAATTACTGTGGCCAGGAAATACTCCACGCCATGATCACGAACAACGGGTGCGATAACTAGCGCCACGGCACCCGTAGCCGCGGAAATCATAGCCGGACGGCCACCAGTAAATGCAATGGTGATGGCCATGATGCACGAAGCAAAAAGACCCATCTTTGGGTCAACGCCAGCCAGGACAGAAAAAGCAATGGATTCTGGAATAAGCGCCAGTGCAACGACTAAACCGGCTATAACTTCCGTCCGGAATCTACGCGGACTGCTCAATGCGAATTTAAATGAAGCCAGTACGCCGGTGGGACTCAACGGCTCTTGTTGAGTGGCGGAAACTGTCTGTGACACGAAAATCTCTCTTTTAACGTCTATTGATGAAACATCCGAAATCCTCGAATGCCAGTGATATTTTAAGAACCCTTTGATGATCGTTAGGGTTTTAAGGAGTCTTTAGGGTGCTAAAGGAAAATCAAGCTAATCATGCGTGTTGTGCATTAGTAGGTTTAGTGCAGATTTATCACGCGGGTAGGAAATACAAGGTTAGCTGGTGTTTTGGGTGCCCACAAACCGGGGATATTATGTCAATGTGACGAAATAAAGGTAGGGAATAGGTCTATTTGCTTTGCCGAAGAACAATCTCTTCAATCCATATTGGAGCAAATGGAGACGTGCAGTTAGGCGGTGTTGGATAATCTTTCAGCACTTCAAGCCGCTCACCAATATCAAGTGCACGAGCACGAAGCTCAGGGCGATGAATACCTATTTGAGCTAGACATTCATTCATGGACCATTGAGTGCGAGGTGTAGCGTTTTTCATGAAAGATTCAATAGTGTCAAGAATTGCCGAATCGTCCAGGATATCCGGTTTAGTAATAACGGCATGGGTATTGAGCGCCCAGCCGGCAGCGGCAACGTTGTCCGATTCATCGTCCAACCATCGGAGTCGAAGCTCATTCCATAGTGGATGTTTTTTAACAACATAGTTAATCAGCCAATCTGTAACCTTCGGTGTCTGTGCCTGGCGGATCATCAGATCAAGCTCATCCACATCAAATTCTTTAGGGCGGCAAATTAGCAATGAGACCAATCGTGCGGCTGAATTATCTGTACGCCAAAGCTCGCGAGCTAAAGGTTGATCCTTTTTCAGATCTTTAGCGATTGCTCGAAGCTTAGTGAGATTAACCGCATGATCATCACCGTGGCGTTGGTTAACCGCCAAGATCTTTGGATCCTCAAGGTCTTGAAGTGCTGCAAGAGTTGATTTCACGAGCGTTAAGGTCATGCGGTTTAACTTACCACCGGAGAAAATCTTGGAAACATACGGAAACCCAGGAAACCCGACCAAGCCCCGCCAATCTGAATAATCTTAACAATTGTCCGATAATGTACATTATGTCATTTTGCCGGGAAGGGGCTCTGCCCTACGTCGGCAATATTTCATGGTTAGTTTTCTCGCCCGGCATCTCCGCCGCGAAAGATTTCAGGCATGCGTGGCACGATTAAAAAATTCCCGCGCAGATTCACCTCACCGCAAAATATTGGCACGCAGATTCTCCAAGAATTTTAAGAGCGATGCTTCAAAGATTCTCAATCCCCGAGCCTCTCACAACACATTCAAGGATTCGCATCTCGGCAGCAATCTGCGCATGTGACGAATCTGGACTTGTGACGTAAAGGCTTCTGTGACGAATCAGGAATGTGACGAAATATCCAGCTAATTATTCCCGGAATGCACCTAGAGCCCAATTATCGCCTTTCACGGCCATTTCAGACATGCAACACCACTCCACCCCATATCGTCACATTGACAAAATTATGTCAGTGAATGGGATACGGAAAAGCCCGAACAGACAATATCTCTTGTCGGTTCGGGCTTGATATTACGATGCCTTACTTATAAAAATTAACTAGCAAGCGCCCAAGAGTTTTCGCCGACCTTGGCCACAGGCATTAAGGAATAAGCGCTAAATGCACCATTAAGCGGAGTTGCACACAGATCTAGATTTGCACGATCGATCTTGTCGAAGACGATCTCCCCAGACTGATTAGCTAATGCCAGATAGGACACTCCAGCTGGAACTCCAGATTCATCTAGGTTGAGTTCTGCAAGATCAACTCCAATTGATTGCTCAAGAGCTGCTGTAGGCGTACCTTCACAAAGAATCGCTGCAGAGACATACTCTTCACCATAAATGTCCGATAATGCGACGGCGGAGATATTTAAGCCTTGTTGATCAAATGTTGCAACAGTTTGTTCGAGTGCACCTGCTGTCGGGAAGGTCTTGTCGGCATTATTGCTAGCGGCCAGTGCCACTATTCCTGCCATTGCAACGATCCAGACAGCGATTATTGCTGCAACTATTCCTTTAGCTTTGCTTGAAAGACTCACGTGCTCGGGTCCTCCACCCTTCTTGATGATGTATTTATGTGTTAAATGACTATGCCACTCTATCCCGATCTTCTGCTCTAGGACTACCCTATTCCTGAGAGTTACCTATAGGTCTAGGTTCTTGGATAGTCAAGGGAATAAAACGCACGTAGATAACCATTCCGATAAGTTCAACGAGCGTTTGAGTAACTATCACAACAGGAACTACTTCAAAGCCTGGCGGGAGTGATAATGCTAAAGGCAGTACCACTAAAGAATTTCTCGTGGCTCCACTAAATACCAGCGCTCGAGTTTCTCCAACCCCCAAACCGCCCAATCGAGATACGCCAATACCAATGGGGAGCATTATTAATAAAAATGCTGCATACAGCGGGATTACTTGCATGATGTGAAAATATTGTCCACGTAATGTAGCTATCTGCGAGGCCACCACGAGAAATAGTGTCAGCATCATCAAAGGGACCATCAAGGATTCACTAGCCGAGGTAATACCTCGTCCTACCTGCCACTTCCCTGCTATCCACTGCGTTATAGCAGCTGAAATAAGCGGAATGATGATTAGAAGAAGGAACGCTTCAAAAAATGGGCCAAGCGTTATGGCGCCAAGGGTTTCTGGGCCAATAAAAAGCGTGAGGAAGATCGGTATCAGCACCATCTGGGCAAGCATTAAAATTGGCGTAGCAGTAAGTAACTTGCTGTGCGCTGCACCTGCCAGCCCCGAAAATACAATGACATAATCCACACAAGGCGCAAGGATAACAAGCAAAAAGCCCATGAGGAGTGCCTCGTCAGCTGCAATAAAACGGCTTAAAACAAAGGCTACGAGTGGTACTGCTAAAAAGTTCACGGCAAGTAATAGCGCAAGAAACTTTAAGTCCTGTAGGCCCTCCTGAATTCTCGTCAGGGGAATTCCCAAAAAGGTGGCGTAGAGCAAAGCCATCAAAGTTGGGTTAATTCCAGCTTCAAATACAGAAGCAGCGCTAGGGAACTGCAATCCCACTACAGCTCCAATTGAGAGTGCCAAAATATATAACGGGATCTGAAAGCGATCCCATATTTCAACAATTTTTCCCACTTCGTGCACCTTAACCTATATGGATAGCTATGCGGACAAATGCTCGAAGACGATACTTGCGCCGATTCCAATGAGGATGATGCCACCCAAGACAGTGACCCATTTTCCGAATTTTCCGCCGCCATGGTGACCAATCCAGGCGCCGACAAGTGACAAGATGAACGTCACAATTCCCATGGCGAAAGCTACTTGAGCAATGGACAGTTCTACAAAGGCAAGTCCCATGCCAACAGCTAAAGCGTCAATGCTGGTAGCTAAGCCAAGAATAATGGCTGGTTTGAATTGGATACTTCCATCGTCAATAATGGCTTCGTCTTCTTCAAGATGAAATGCATCCCAGATCATTTTTGCGCCCACGGCACCTAGAAGGCCAAATGAGATCCAGTGGTCAATTTCTGCGATGAATGTAATCTCTGCGAAAAAACGGCCAATTACCCATCCAATTAACGGCATTACTGCTTGGAAGACCCCAAAAATACCAGCTAGGACCAGGGCACGTTTAAAAAGATTTACTCTGATGACAGTGCCACGAACAACTGAACAGGCAAACGCATCGGCGGCAACACCAATGGAAAGCAGCATTATTTGTGCAAAGGGCATGGTTCTCCTATGAGCCGTGCCTGGGGCAGAAAAATAGACCCCGGCGAAGTGTACGCCGAAGGTCTCGCTCGCCTGAAACAGTCTAAAAGCTTCAGGTGGTATGCCGGGTGTGAGCAAAAATCTCACTCCAGTATGTCGAACATACCTCACACAAAAACGATTTTTCACCTTTGTATGGAACTACTCCCCTTCGAAATGGAAGTGATGGCACCAAACTGATACAACGTCTGGGCTTAGTCGATTCTATATACACTTACGCAGAAATCAAGTAAGCACTGATCATATTGCAGAATCCATGAGGATCCCGACTAGGATATGTAAACATGATAGAGGAACGCGAGATCCTGACCTATGAATTGTTCGGAACAGCTATGCGGGAGCTGGCCCAAGAGATCATCGATGACTACAAACCAGATTGTGTGCTTTCCATTGCACGCGGTGGTCTTCTAATTGGCGGTGCACTTGGTTATGCACTGGGAATTAAGAATGTATCGGTGATTAATGTTGAGTTTTACACTGACATCGGCGAGCACTTGGAAGAACCAATGATGTTGCCTCCAACTCCAAAGGCTATCGATCTTTCTGGCATGCGTGTGCTTGTTGCAGACGATGTTGCAGATACCGGTAAGACCCTTGAGTTAGTTCGTGACTTCCTTGGTGATCAGGTAGAAGAAGTACGCACTGCAGTTATTTACCACAAACCAAACAGTGTGTTCCAGCCAGAGTATGTGTGGCGCGAGACCGATAAGTGGATCAACTTCCCTTGGTCCTCTCTGCCTCCTGTGGAGCCATCTAAATAATTTTTCATCTTGAAGTGCTGTTTATCATCTCGGTAAGCAGCACTTTTTGCTTTTCCAGTGCAGCTACCTAGAAAAACTGCCCAGCCAAAGCGCTTATCTAACATTCCTAAAATTTTTGGTTTCCCTCAAAAACTCAACACTATATCCATAACCATACCCTCCATTGTCTCAATATATGGAATCATTCTGGAATTATTTCCAACATGTGAGATTGACTCTGGGAAATGGCTATGGAAACATCGCATAGGTATTTATTGGAATCTATTTTGTGTGAGGCGATGAGACTCGTGACCACAACTGATCACTCTGCAGGTTTAGCGGCATCTGAAACGAACGGCCAGCCAGCAGCTCTTGTGATTGACAAGAAAACTAAACGTCGGGTTGCAGCAGCGTCCACGATTGGCACAACAATCGAGTTTTATGATTTTTATGCCTACGCTGCGGCAGCTGTTGTTGTTTTTCCTAGCCTATTTTTCCCAAGCAACGACAACCCGACAGTTAACTTGTTGGCGTCTTTCGCTACCTTCGGTTTGGCCTTTGTGGCCCGCCCTCTGGGATCTATCGTTTTTGGACACTTCGGCGATCGTGTCGGTCGTAAAGCAACACTTATTGGCTCATTGCTCACGATGGGCATTGCCACCATTCTGATTGGCCTCTTGCCCACTTATGATCAGGTGGGAATTATCGCACCAGCGTTGCTTGCTCTTATGCGTTTTTGCCAGGGTCTTGGTCTTGGTGGTGAGTGGTCTGGTGCTGCACTTTTAGCTGGTGAAAATGCTGAGCCTACCCACCGTGCGCGTGCTGCTATGTGGCCTCAGCTTGGTGCTCCTTTCGGATTCTTCCTAGCCAATGGCTTCATGTTGATCTTGGTTGCTGTACTTGCTCACGAAGATGGAGATCTCCATGGAGCTTTCATGACCTGGGGTTGGCGTCTGCCATTCCTATCTTCAGCGTTGATGATTGCTGTTGGTCTCTGGGTGCGTTTCTCTTTGGAGGAAACCCCAGTATTCAAGCAGGCAGTTGATCAGGGTAAGAAGGTTAAGTCTCCGCTGAAGGAACTGTTTAAGACTTCTCCAGGCCCAGTGGTACAGGCAACACTGATCATGCTGTCTACCTACACCTTGTTCTACCTGGTCACGACATGGATCTTGTCCTACGGTATCGGTAACCGCAGTGCGGGAACTGGTCTGTCCATTCCTTATTTCGAGTTCCTGCAATTGCAGCTTCTCACGATTGTTTTCTTCGCCATCATGGTGCCAGTTTCTGGTTGGTTAGCCGATGTCTGGGGACGTAAAAACACGCTAACTCTAGCTTCTGTGTTGTTGCTGCTGTTCGGTACCGTGTTCAATTTCTTGCTTGATCCAGAAACTGCAACAAAGACCACCGTTTTCATCTTCCTTATGGTCGGTATGAGCATCATGGGTCTGATCTTTGGACCAATGTCTGCGATCTTGCCAGAGCTCTTCCCTACCAACGTGCGTTACACGGGTTCTGGAATTGCATACAATGTTGCATCTATCTTGGGCGCTGCGATTGCACCATTTATTGCCACCTGGTTGGTTTCCCAGTATTCCGTGGCTTATGTCGGTTATTACCTGATCATTGTCACCGCGATTACTTTCGTTGCAGTGTTGACCATGAAGGAAAACAAAAACCACGACCTCCGAGAGGTCTAAAAGATTTTTGCTTATCGACGCCCCCTTCGGTTTCTTGTTGTCAAGGAAAATTGCACAGCGTTGAGGCAGCCAAGGCGTAACAAGGCTTCGATCAGGGCGTAATGATAAACCCACATGCGGCGGTAGACGGCATCAAAGCCATCTGCCGCCGCTTCGCGTAGCTGACCCTCAAAAATCTCTTTTTGCAACTGCACGCTCTTTAAATAGTGTCCAGCAAAATGAGTCTCTTTCACCACGCGTAATGAGGAATCCCGGTCGACTAACTGATGCACTTCATCAACGGTTGGGTACTGCAGTGCTGGCCAAATATAAGCCTTGAGCATGGAGATCGCTTCAGTGCTTACTTGTCCCCATTGATCGGTGGCCACTAAAGATTGGAATGCGGCGTTGCCTCCCGTGGCAAGCAAACGATCAATTGCTTTAATGAAACGTTTGGAACCATGAACGCCCACCACTTCAAGTTTTTCCATGGCGATAATGGAATCGTATGCTCCGCCCCATTCACGCTGCGTAGGAATTGCTTGTGGCAATACCTGAATGTGAATATCTTCTTCCACGCCTGCCAGGACAAAAGTTTCCTGCAAACCGGCAACCTGTGCTGGATCTGCAGTGAGCGCATCTACTGTGGCTTGTCTGCGTGCAGCCAAAATTGCCACTGCGCCACCACTGCTAGGAAATTCCAACACATGGCTTCCCGCTTTGACTTTTGCGCTATCCAATAATGTCGATGCAGCTCGTCGTTGGGCTTCGCCAAGATCTTCTCGTTCCACTGCAACGGGTTCAGAGATCTTCGTGATATCGACAAAATGAGAAGCGGGTTCCCGATTTCGGCCGGCACCCGCAACATAACTTTTTACGGCAGTGCGCAACGTTGTGGGAACACCAGAGGCAAAGATACCTCCGAAAGCGCTCATGCCGTCACCAGAACTTAACCGAATTAACTCATTGGGTAGCGCACCGCCAGTATCTACTGCTTGTCCGGGCAGTGTGAAGGCACTCGCTAGTTTTCCGCGAGGTTTGTATCCTGAACCCAAAAGAGCTGTTAAAACATCGGCGAGATTATCCGTGCGCCATTCGCCGGCCATGTAGCTTTCAGCTAGCCCCAACCACCCAGATGCGGCTAAACGTGAAAATAATTCTTCTTGATCAATGATGAGATCTGGGTCATTGCCCACCAGTTCGAGACCAGCATTGCTGCACGCCTTCGCGAAGCGAAATTCTGCCTGTTTTGCGCGTGCGCCAGAAAAGGCAAGATTTGGCACTGTGGCCACCCCAGGCCACTCTTCCACATCAATAGGTTCAAGATGGCGCAACCGTGCCTCTGCCATGCGTTTTATGCACCTCCGGTGGGATTTGGGCCAAGAAAAATACGACGTAATACTCGGCTGCTCTAACTCTAAATGCAGTGTACGTGTGTGGGGTACCTAGGAGGCGCAGGCGCGTCGAAGAACAGCTTATTGGGACGGATTAAAAAGATCTTCCATATGACGTGACATATGCCATATTAACGTGCATACTTGTTGAAAGTGGGCGCGAATTCCGCAAGTTTTTCTCCGAACGGACAAGAAAGTAAGACCCGATCCTGTTTGTTTCTGTTAGAAGGACTATTGTTTAACGCGTACACGTGCACAACACGACAGCGCTCAAACGGCTGCACGCATTTAGGGCAGACCGCAGAAGCTTTTAGATCCACGATCAGGAGACTTTGACAAACATGTCAGTTAACCCAACCCGCCCCGAAGGCGGCCGTCACCACGTCGTCGTCATCGGTTCTGGTTTTGGTGGCCTTTTTGCTGCCAAGAACCTGGCCAAGGCAGACGTCGATGTCACTCTGATTGACCGCACCAACCACCACCTCTTCCAGCCACTGCTTTACCAAGTGGCAACTGGTATCTTGTCTTCCGGTGAAATTGCGCCGTCCACCCGACAGATCCTGAGCTCTCAGGAAAACGTCAATGTCATCAAGGGTGAAGTGACCGACATTAACGTCGAGTCCAAGACAGTTTCTGCTTCCCTCGGTGATTACACTCGCGTCTTCGAGTACGACTCCTTGGTGGTTGGTGCTGGTGCAGGTCAGTCTTACTTCGGTAACGACCACTTTGCTGAATTCGCACCAGGAATGAAGTCCATCGATGATGCTCTCGAGCTACGCGCTCGCATTATTGGCGCTTTCGAGCGTGCAGAAATCTGCGAAGATCCTGCTGAGCGTGAGCGTCTGCTTACTTTCGTCATCGTCGGTGCCGGCCCAACCGGTGTTGAACTTGCAGGTCAGTTGGCAGAACTTGCTCACCGCACCCTTGCCGGTGAGTACAAGAACTTCAACACCAACTCTGCAAAGATCATTTTGCTTGATGGTGCTCCACAGGTGCTGCCTCCTTTCGGAAAGCGTCTGGGCCGCAATGCACAGCGCACCCTGGAAAAGATCGGTGTCAACGTTCGTCTGAACGCCATGGTTACCAACGTCGATGCTGATTCCGTTACCTACAAGACCAAGGACGGCGAAGAGCACACCATCGAGTCCTTCTGCAAGATTTGGTCCGCAGGTGTTGCAGCTTCCCCACTGGGCAAGCTTGTTGCAGAGCAAACTGGTGTTGAGACCGACCGCGCTGGTCGCGTCATGGTTAACGAAGACCTTTCTGTTGGCGAGAACAAGAACGTCTTCGTTGTCGGCGATATGATGAACTACAACAACCTCCCAGGTGTTGCTCAGGTAGCAATCCAGAGTGGCGAGTACGTTGCAGAGCAGATCGCAGCAGAGGTCGCAGGACGCTCCAACACTGAGCGCGAGGCTTTCGATTACTTCGATAAGGGCTCCATGGCAACCATCTCCCGCTTCTCCGCTGTGGTGAAGATGGGCAAGGTTGAGGTCACTGGTTTCGTTGGTTGGGTGCTGTGGTTGGCAGTTCACATCATGTTCCTCGTTGGCTTCCGCAACCGCTTCGTTTCCGGTATTAGCTGGGGCTTGAACGCAATGTCTCGTAAACGTTGGAACCTGGCGACCACTCGCCAGCAGCTTCACGCTCGTACCGCTCTTTCCAAGTACACCCATGAGTTGGAAGAAGCAGCTGCAGATCTTCCAATCGAGTTGCGCGATAACATTCGTTTCGAAGGAAAGTAATTTCCTGGAGCACGTATAACTAAAGCGTGACTTCCTCACCTGAGGAAGTCACGCTTTAGTTTTTTTTACATGGACATGTCACATATAGCACTCGTGTGAGCTAAATAAGAGTTAATTACTTAACAATATGGCTCTGTGTTGATTTAAGGGATTGAATATCTAGAATGGGCATATTCGGTATCAAACAGTGCCCCTTAAGCGCTTAGACTGGCCTCTGGGGGTGGTTATTTTTGGTGCATATGGGTCTATTGGGAATCCTGTGAGATTCTGGTGCATCCACCGATTGAATCCGCCCTCGGTAATCTTGGTAAATCGAACGAGAATTTGCATCTTAAGCAAGCCGGGGCCTACCTCGAGCGTGTAACCAACTCACGCACTGTTCAAGCCAGTAAAAGTAGCTCATCAATTGTGCTGTTTTCGGCACAACATAAGCCAAGCCAGGCTCTCGTTATTTGCCCAGCCTCTTCTTTGCTAGGGTGTCTAACAGGCACGGGGTGCCACTTGAAATGGCTGAGATCATACCCGTTGAACCTGCTCTAGCTCGTACTAGCGAAGGGATGGCCTTAACATGGCTAACTCGTATTTAGATTCTTTAACTTTTGTTCGACAAAACACTCCTCTTGTGCAGTGTTTGACCAATTCGGTGGTCATGCAAGTAACAGCCAATGTGTTGTTGGCCGCAGGAGCAACACCTGCGATGGCAGATACTCCAACTGAATCTGCAGAATTTGCAGCAGTAGCCAATGGCGTGCTGATCAACGTGGGAACGCCATCTGCAGAGCAGTATTTGGGTATGACTCAGGCAATCCAGGGTGCTAACAAAGCGGGAACTCCGTGGGTGTTGGACCCAGTTGCCGTGGGTGGGTTGTCGGAGCGAACCCGGTTCGTGGAGGGAATCGTCGATAAGCAGCCGGCCGCAATTCGTGGAAACGCCTCAGAAATCGTGGCGCTTGCAGGCCTTGGTGCTGGTGGTCGCGGCGTAGACGCGACTGATTCTGTGGAGGCTGCATTGGAAGCAGCGCAGTTGTTGGCTCGAGCTACTGGCGGCGTGGTTGCGGTGTCGGGTGAACAAGATCTTATTGTGTCCACCAACCGTATTACCTGGTTGCGCTCTGGTGATCCGATGCTGCAGCTGGTGATTGGCACTGGATGTTCCTTGGGTGCGCTGACTGCGGCGTATCTTGGTGCGACAGCGCAAACAGATATTTCTGCGCACGATGCGGTGCTCGCAGCACATGCTCATCTGGGCGCGGCAGGTCAACTTGCTGCTCAACAGGCCTCTGCTCCTGGAAGTTATGCGGTGGCTTTAATTGATGCGTTATACGAAGTTGATGTGCACATGATCGCTTCTTTAGTAGAAGTGTATGAGGCATAACATGACGGATTATTCTCTCTACTTGGTTACTGATCCCACGCTTGGCGGTGGCGCAGACCGTGTTGTACGCATTGTCGAAGAAGCCATTAACGGTGGTGTCTCTGTGGTGCAATTGCGCGATAAAGATGGATCCATGGACGCGATTCGTGCTACGGCACAAGAGTTGAAACTGCTCTGTCAGGCGCGCGGGGTATCACTAGTGATCAATGATTATCTAGATCTCGCCGAGGAATTAGGTATTAATCTACATATTGGCCAAGGTGATACACCCTATGTGCAGGCACGCCAACAACTTCCGGCAGAACTGGAGTTGGGTTTGAGCATTGAAAATCTCGGACAGCTGCATGAGGTGATTGCTCAATGTGCCGTGTCAGATGTGGCTTTACCTGATGTGATTGGTATTGGGCCAGTGACTGCTACTCAGACCAAACCTGATGCAGCACCTGCGTTGGGGGTTGCAGGAATCGCTTCGATCGCCGCGGTGGCCAAAAAACACGGTATTGCCTCTGTCGCCATTGGTGGCGTGGGCCTGCACAATGCAACTGAACTTGCAGCTACTGATATTGATGGATTGTGCGTGGTCTCTGAAATTATGGCCGCAGCCCAACCTGCCCAAGCAGCGCAGCAATTACTGTCTGCGTTTCAGAAACGCCCCGCAGTTCCACGTGTCTTGTCCATTGCCGGCACGGATCCCACCGGTGGTGCCGGCGTGCAAGCTGATCTAAAATCAATTGCTGCCGGCGGCGGCTTCGGCATGTGTGTGGTGACTTCCCTGGTGGCACAAAACACGCACGGTGTGAGCGCTATCCATACGTCTCCTCTAGAATTTTTAGAACAGCAGCTTGACGCAGTATTTTCCGATGTCACAGTAGATGCCATCAAACTTGGCATGTTGGGTTCCGCAGAGACCATTGATCTTGTCTCCGCGTGGTTAAGCTCGCATGCGCATGGTCCGGTGGTGCTTGATCCTGTCATGATCGCCACCAGTGGAGACCGGCTTCTTGATGCAAATGCGGAAGAGTCCCTCCGCCGACTAGCTGCACATGTCGATGTTGTGACACCGAATATTCCAGAGCTTTCCGTATTGTGTGAGAGCCCCGCTGCCACCACTTTGGATGAAGCGATCGCACAGGCACGAGATTTCTCCCACACCCACAACACGATTGTCATTGTCAAAGGTGGACACTTGACTGGCTCTATGGCAGACAACGCGGTGGTGCGCCCAGATGGCTCAGTGCACCACGTGGACAACCTCCGCGTACACACGCCCAATTCCCATGGCACTGGCTGCTCGCTCTCTGCAGCACTGGCCACCAGAATGGCGGCCGGCCACACCGTAGAAAAGGCCCTAGAATGGTCCACCCGGTGGCTCAACGAAGCCTTACGCCACGCAGATCAACTAGCCGTGGGCACCGGAAATGGCCCAGTTGATCACAGTCATGTGGCACGGCGCATGCTTGCCGCAGCAGAGACCACCCCCTGGACACACCTCCTGGCACCACGCCTGAGCGGCGCCTCACCAGAAGAGTTCATTCAGCCCGCCACAACGCCAAGTCCAGCTCCACGCATTGAACCTGCCGGACCATTCACGCGCGCGCTGTGGGAAGCAAGCGGCGATATCATCGCGAGCATCAACAGCTCAGACTTCATCACCATGCTTGGCGACGGCTCCCTCCGGCGTCTTGAGTTCGATTTCTACATCGACCAAGATGCTCAATACCTCGCCCAATATTCACGTGCATTAGCCAGACTCTCTTCCATCGCCCCGGAATCAATCGCACAAGTGGAATGGGCACAAAGTGCTGCAGAATGCCTTGTGGTGGAAGCCGAACTTCACCGCTCCTATATGGCAGGTAGCCACACTTCCGCCCCCTCACCCATCACCATGGCGTATACCGATTTCCTCATCGCACGCACCTACTCAGAAGATTACGTCTGCGGCGTAGCTGCAGTATTGCCGTGCTACTGGCTCTATGCGGAAATCGGATTGATGCTTGCAGAGAAAAACCATGCAGATCATCCCTATCACGCATGGCTCAACACCTACTCAGGTGAACAATTTATCGCAGGCACCCGAGCTGCCATCGCACGTTTAGAACGTGCACTAGAAAACGCAGGCCACACGCAGCGCGTTGATGCGGCCCGTGCATTTTTAAGCGCATCTGTTCATGAACGTGAATTTTTCGACCAGGCAACACGCTACAACTGGCTCTAGATAACAGTTATACGCACGCGCCGGGCTCTTCCTCTGTGAAATGCAGGGAGGGCCCGGCGCGCTTTTTCATGCGTTTGTGTTGTGGTTCTTTAAGTGTTTACGAAGGTGTTGGGAATAGTTTACTTAAAGTTGGACGTTGCGTTCATGTTTGGGTTTTATTGTGGACGCATCGTCCATTTCTTCCCTAGTCAAGGATCTTTTTGTGACACCCAGTATTGTTTTTGATTTCGATGGCACGCTTGCGGTCGGCCATGGTCCTGTTCTTGCTTATGCATTGTGTGTAGAGCCGGAGGGGGGAAAGGACTTTCTGGTTCGAGTGGAAAGAGAGCTTCGGCGGTTTGATGATGGTCAGAGTCCTTATCGTGATGGCTATGACATTGTTGCCAAGCTTGCTGCGGAACTTGGGGTTGATGATGGTGCGATGTCGATTGCGTATAGCCGTAGTCGGGAGCTTCTTGGATCGGAGAAGGCTCCGGTTGAGCATGTCCGGGGTATTGAGGATATTTTTCTTCAGTTAAAGGGGCATGCGCGATTGGTGCTTGCTACTAATGCTCCAGCAGCTGGCGTTATTGAGTTGTTGCGTCAGTGGGGTATTGCTGAGTTTTTTGATCAGTTGCATTTTGTGGTTGGTAAGCCTGCGGGTTTGTTGCCGATTATTTCTGAGCTTCAAAAGGATGGCCCTGTGTTGGCTGTTGGCGATATTTATGAGTTTGATTTAGCGCCTGCAGTGCAATTGGGTGCGGATACTGCGCTTGTTGGTGCGACTGTGTCTACGTCAGAGGCGAAGGTGTCCATGCGTGGGCGTTCTATCGCTGATCTTCCTCTCCTGTCCTGGGTTTCTTCCTGGGCGTCCATTTCTTAAAGTCACATTCGTGTTGGTGAAAGGTTTTCTGGTTTTTATGTTTACTCCGTCGAAGTCTTTGTGTGCCGCTGTTTCTGCGGTGGCTGTTTCTGCGCTTGCGCTCGCTGGTTGTTCTTCTGTTGATAGTGATTCAGTTGCAGCTTCTGGGGCTGATAATGCGTGGCCAGAATCTATAACGTTGTCTTTGGTGCCTTCTACGGAGGGTGAAGATCTTGCAGAGGCTTTGGCTCCGTTGACTGATTATTTGTCTGAGAATTTGGGCATTGAGGTCAACGGTGTGGTGGCTTCTGATTATGCGGCCACTGTTGAGGCGTTGGGTGCAGATCAAGCTCAGGTGATCATCACTGATGCGGGTTCTTTGTATAACGCTATTGAGCAATATGATGCTGAGTTGATTCTCCGCGACGTTCGTTTTGGTGCCACCTCTTATTCTGCTGTTGCTTATACCAACAACCCGGATAAGTACTGCGAGGATGAGCCGGTTGCGGCGTCTTATGCGGCCTCTGATGTAGAGATGCTGTATTGCAATGGTATTGAGGAAGAAGACCAGCCTGCTGTAGGAGAAGGCCCTGCAGGAGTCGAGGCGTTGAGCAAGATTAGTGCTGAGGACAAGGTTGCGCTTCAGGCAGCTACCTCCCCTGCGGGGTACCAGTACCCCATTGTTGCCATGCAGGATCTAGGTATGGATACGGATTCTGCTTTTGTGCAGGTTCCTGTATCTGGAAACAACAATGCGGTGTTGTCAGTACTCAATGGTGATGCAGAAGTATCGTTCGGTTTCTGGGATGCTCGCTCCACTGTGCTTTCAGAGGCTCCTGAAGCTGCAGAAGAGGTGGTGGCTTTTGCTTACACCGAGATGATCCCTAATGGTGGCGTTGCGGCATCGGATTCTCTCCCTGATGATCTAGTGGCAAAGCTTTCTACCTTGATGGATGACTACGCAGATTCTTCTGAAGAAGCCAAGGACGTCATGTTCGACATGGTGGGTTTGTCTGATTGGACTGCTGAAACCGCAGAAGATGAGATCACTCGTTATGGCGAGATCTTAAAGAAGTTCTCTAACTAGTTCATTTACAACGATCAAGGTGTGCGTTCATGAAATCTGATGTTTCGGCTCTTCCTGTGGCAACGAGGTCTTGGGCTATTGAGTTCGATCACGTGTCGGTGACATATTCCAACGGAACGAAAGCGCTGGATGATATTTCGCTGACGATTAATCCGGGTGAGATGGTGGCGATAGTTGGTTTGTCTGGATCTGGAAAGTCCACGTTGATCCGCACGATCAATGGGCTGGTTCCGGTGACAGCAGGCAGCGTCACGGTGGGGCCACATCAGATCAATGCCTTGTCTGGGAAAACACTTCGCACAGCGCGTGGCCAAATAGGCATGATTTTCCAAGGCTTTAACCTGTCTGAACGCAGTACCGTGTTCCACAATGTGTTGGTGGGGCGCTTTGCACACACCGCGTGGTGGCGTAACCTGCTTGGCCGTCCCACCGCGGAGGATAAATCAATTGCTTTCCACGCACTTGATGCAGTGGGCATTTTAGATAAAGCATGGGTGCGTGCACATGCTTTATCAGGAGGACAAAAGCAGCGCGTGGCTATTGCTCGCGCCCTCTCCCAAGACCCTTCAGTCATGCTGGCTGATGAACCTGTGGCAAGTTTGGATCCCCCTACAGCGCACTCGGTGATGCGCGACCTGGAACATATCAACAACTCTGAGGGCATCACTGTGCTGGTGAATTTGCACTTAATTGATTTGGCTCGCCAGTACACCACACGGTTGATTGGTTTGCGCGCCGGGAAGTTGGTGTATGACGGTCTTGTCGCTGATGCCACTGATGCGGATTTTGAGGCTATTTATGGCCGTCCCATTCAGGCGAAGGATTTGTTGGGTGAGCGTGAATGAGTGCTTTATCCATACCTGCAAAACCTCGTGTCGGATTTAAGACATATCTAATTTGTGTGGCTGTGCTGGCCTTGACTATTGCTACAGCAAGCCCTGCGCTCGGTGGCATTGAGCTAGATTTTGCTTCCATCGCTGCTAATTGGCGCAATGGTGCAGACAAGCTCGTGCAGATGCTGCAACCAAACTTCGCTTTTCTTCCGCGCACTTGGCTTCCTATGCTGGAAACTCTACAAATGGCTTTGGTGGGTGCGGTGTTGTCCGCGATAATCTCCGTGCCATTGACCTTGTGGGCCGCAGAGGCAACTAATAGCAGTCGGTGGGGCCGGGGCATTATCCGCACCGTGATCAATGTGGTGCGCTCTGTACCGGACTTGGTCTATGCAACCATCTTGGTGGCAATGGTTGGTGTTGGCGCCCTACCGGGCTTGCTCACCTTGTTCTTGTTCAACTTAGGCATTGTGGTCAAATTAGTCTCCGAAGCCATCGATTCCATCGAGCACCCATATATGGAAGCAGGACGAGCAGCAGGTGGATCACAATTCCAAATTAACCGGGTCACCGCATTGCCTGAAGTTATGCCTCTGTTTGCCAATCAATGGCTCTACACCTTAGAACTCAATGTTCGCATCTCTGCCATTCTTGGCATCGTTGGCGCTGGTGGCATTGGCCGTCTCCTGGATGAACGACGAGCGTTCTATGCCTATGCCGATGTCTCCGTCATTATTTTAGAAATCCTCATTGTTGTGATCGTGATTGAGCTGATCTCAAACGCCCTACGAAAGAGGCTGGTATGAGTTCTCTTCTTCATCCCCATTCCACTCATAGAGCTCAGGACTCCGCAGTGAGCACTCCCTCGTCCACTCCATCTCCTATCCCGGCGCGTCCGCGCAGGTTTCTCCGCAATCTCACAGCGGTGCTCGCTGCCGTGGTGGTGTTGGTGTCCACTGGAACGCTCAATATCGAGTGGAATGAGCTTCCGCAGATGCCGGAACAGGTCTGGCACTACCTGTATTTAATGTTCAGTGATCCTGATTGGTCTAAACTTGCTCGCGCGCTTGCTGAAATGTGGCGGTCTATTGCCATGGCGTGGTTGGGGGCAATTTTGTGCGTGGTTGTCTCTGTTCCCCTGGGCATGTGTGCAGCAGGTGACGTTGGTCCTGCGTGGTTGCGTTCACTTCTGCGTTTTGTCTTCGCGGTGATCAGAGCTTTTCCTGAAGTGGTTATTGCTATTATTTTGCTTACCGTAACAGGTCTTACCCCGTTTACCGGAGCATTAGCGCTGGGTATTTCAGGTATTGGGCAGCAAGCCAAGTGGACGTATGAAGCTATTGAGTCCACACCATCTGGTACTTCTGAGGCGGTACGTGCGGCAGGAGGGACAACTGCCGAGGTCGTGCGGTGGGCATTGTGGCCTCAGATTGCACCATCGATTGCGTCTTTTGCGTTGTACCGCTTTGAGATCAACATCCGTACTTCAGCTGTGCTGGGTATCGTTGGTGCTGGTGGTATCGGTAGTATGTTGGCCAATTACACCAATTATCGGCAATGGGACACCGTGGGCATGCTGTTGATCGTCGTGGTTGTCGCAACCATGATCGTGGACCTTATCTCCGGTGCTCTTCGCCGGCGCATCATGAAAGGAGCTCACACCCGTGTCGTGGCATCAGACAACTGACGCGCCGCCTAGTATCCGCATCACTACGTTGGCGCCATCTTTGCAACCAAACCAGCGCAAAGTGGCTGAGGTGATGCTTGTCGACGCCCCCAGCATCGTTGAGCTTACCGCTCAGGGCCTTGCAGATCGGGTGGGCGTGGGGCGTGCAACGGTCATCCGTACTGCGCAGTCTTTAGGCTACGACGGGTTCCCGCAGTTGCGCGTCGCCCTTGCGCAAGAACTTGCGCTGACGCAGGGCGCGTCGACAAGCATCGTGGAAGGTGCCTTGGCATCCTCGCTTTTAGGTGGCATGCAGGCTGGTATTGCGAAATTTCAAGCATCGTTGAGCACGCTTGCCTCCGCATTAACGGAAGAGGATCTACAGCACTGTATCGATAGCTTGGATGCAGCACCGCGTGTGCTGGTGGCATCGCATGGGCTCTCCGCGCCGCTGGGCTGGGATTTTAGTCAACGTTTAAACGCTATGGGTCGCTTTTCTGAAGTGCATTCAGATTCGATGTCAGAACAAATTGTTGCACGCCAACTTGGGCCAGGATCTGTTTGTTTTGCAATATCTGGTTCCGGTGCGAGTAAAGCTACCCTCGCAACCATTGATGCAGCACGTGCCGGCGGTGCGACGATTATCTCCATGACGTGTTTCGCCCATTCTGCTATCGATACCGCAGCAGATATCTCACTCATCGTCCCTCCGATGACAGCATCATTCCAAGACGAGCTCACCCGTACTTCTAGAGCAGCCTTAATGCTTGTCTCCGAGCAATTAATTGAGCTGTTGATTAACCACCGCGGACACGAAGCTACACAAGCCCGTGCGACCTCCATGTCCATGATCGGTACCTCACTCGAAGAATAATGCGTTTACCGCGATGTTCTCGGCATCGATAGCGCCGCTACGGTAAGGAATCCAGCGGCAAAGCCCATACAGATCAAAATATTCATGATCACCTGTTGGCTCATCCCAGTCTGCGCCGCTTCTAATGCTGCATCTACGGCATAAGAAAGCGGTAAAGCATTGGAGATCCACCGCAGGACATCTGGAAGGTTTTCTCGAGGGATAAGTAGTCCGCAGAGGAGAAATTGGGGCAAAATCACTAACGGCAATGTTTGAATAGCCTGAAATTCACTACTGGCAAAGGCTGAACTAAGCAGCCCGAGAGATACACCTATAAGCCCTGTTATCGCCGCAATAAGTGTAGAAATCCACCACTCTGCTGCGGTTTCTACACCAAGTACGTACCGCAGGGTTAAGACCATAAGTAGTGATTGCGCAATCGCCATCAAACCAAATGCTAGGCTGTAGCCTCCGATTAAATCGCCACGGTGAATTCTCGTAGTCCAGAGCCGCTCCAAGGTTCCGGCATTTCTTTCTCGCTGCATAGTCACCGAGGTCAGCAAAAACATCAACATCAGCGGGAACACCGCAATCATGACTGTGGAAATCGTTTCAAAAAGACGCAGCCCTGCAGGCGTAGAAGAGTACATGTAATAAAACAGGGACATCAACGCCACCGGCGCACCCAAAAGCAACACGATTGAACGCTTATCTTCCCTCAGCTGCAATAACACTCGTTTGGCGGTGACGTAGAGAAAACCAATATTCATGGCTGTTCCTTGTTAAACGCGGGATTGATGTCCGGCTTTAGTGCAGCTAAAAATGCATCTTCGTAAGTGCTTTGCCCTGTGTCAGACAGCAAAGCTGGTGGTGTTCCCGTCCAAATCACCCGACCTGCACGTAATAAAATAAGGTCATCGCAGCGTGCGGCTTCTTCTAACACGTGACTAGAAATAATAACTCCAGCTCCAGCACGTGCGATTGTGTGAAACTCTTCCCATAGTGACTGACGTGTAAGCGGATCTAAACCTACCGTAGGCTCATCCATCACCAAGAGTTCTGGCGAGGCAATCAACGCACACCCTAAAGACACTCGTCCCCTTTGCCCACCCGACAACGTGGAGACCTGGCGTTGCGCGAGATCAGCCATGTTCAAAATGTCCAGGATCTCTTCTGGCCGACGCGGTGCAGCCGCACCGCGGACGAGCGCTCCGAAATATCTCAGATTCTCCACGACTGAAAGATCGTGATAAACGCTAGCGTTTTGGGTGACATACCCAATTTTTCCACGCAATACCGGTGCACCGGCGGGTTGGCCCAAGACGTTGAGCACCCCATCAAAGTCTTGGACCCCCACGATGGCACGCATCAAAGTAGTTTTGCCACTTCCTGATGGTCCTAATAATCCGGTAATTTTTCCTGTTTCTGCACGGAAATTTATATCGCGCAGAATAGGTTTTTTCGTACGACGCGGAAAGTCAGAAGACACCGTGACATTGAGGCTTTGAGCATGCACTGCGGTGAGATGACTCATAGTACTTAAGCCTACGCCTGAGAGGGGCTATAAAATTACTGCTTGGTAAACACTGCTACAAGAAACTCAGAACCCTGTACAAAAGGTTTCAGCTCCCACGATTCATAGGCGTTTTCTAGTTCTAGGCCCACGCTAGTGGCTGTCTCGAGAAAATCACCGAATTCCCAGCCACGGCCCGCACCAAAACCAATAACAGCACGGCCACGAAGTGCGAGAACGCGGTGAATGTTTTCTAGTGCTGCACGGCGCCCATCCTCAGCCAAAAAACCCATGACGTTGCCGGCAGAGACAACGAGATCAAAATTATCTTCCGGGATTGGATCATTGGAAAGGTCTCCGACAACCCAGCGGGCTTGTGGGAAATCATTTTTTGCATAACCAATCAAAATTGGATCAATATCGGTGCCCAACACATCATGGCCTTGTTGGGACAAATAACCACCGATTCGTCCCTGACCACAACCCGCATCAAGGATCCTGGCTCGGCGCGAAGCCATAGCGTCGATGAGGCGGGCTTCGCCGTAAATATCGGTGCCGGATTCTGCGAGATTTCGCCAACGCTGCGCATAGTTTTCCGAGTGTGCAGGGTTATTGTTGGTAATTTCTTTCCATGTAGTCATGCTTTCACAGTATAGAGCTACTTATGGAGCACCATGGTGCGCAGTGTGGTGCGTGCGACAACTTCACCGCGGTGGGAGCATTCGATTTGCCAGAGGTGGGTGCGTCCGCCAATTTGGAGGGGTGTTGCTTCTGCGACGATGATTCCAGAGCTGACGGAGGAGATGAAATCTGTGTTGTTGTTGACTCCAACAACCATTTTTCCTGGTGCGGCGATCATACTGGCGACAGATCCGGTGGATTCTGCGATAGCGGCATAGACGCCGCCGTTGACAAGTCCAACCACTTGGAGGTGTTTGGAGGCGACGTGGAGTTCGCTGACTACGCGCCCTGGTTCGATGGTGGTGTAGCGCAGGCCGAGATTGCGGTCTAGGCCGTAGTTGGCGTTGTTGAGGGCTTCGAGTTCTTCTGTATTAAGGGCTCGGGTGGATGCAAGCTGGGCGAGGGAGAGCAGATCCCTGGGTTGATCATCGTGGGAAGTCATAAATAATTACTCTAGCTGTCCGTGTCGTTGGAGATTTTTATATGCCTTTACCTGCGATAATGAACGCTATCCCCAAATGGTCACACCTTTTGATGTAATTGTGCTGACACCAGCCCATGGCGTGAAGTACGATCAATGACATGACTAATGGAGATAATCTCGCCCAGATCGGTGTCGTTGGCCTCGCAGTAATGGGCTCCAACCTCGCCCGCAACTTTGCCCGCAATGGACACACTGTCGCTGTCTACAACCGCAGCACTGCTAAAACTGACAAGCTCATCGCTGATCACGGTGTAGAAGGAAACTTCATTCCTTCCGCAACCATCGAAGAGTTCGTAGCATCCCTCGAAAAACCACGTCGCGCCATCATCATGGTTCAGGCTGGCAACGCAACTGATGCAGTTATCAACCAGCTCGCTGATGCCATGGACGAAGGCGACATCATCATCGATGGTGGCAACGCTCTCTACACTGACACCATTCGCCGTGAGAAGGATATCGCAGCTCGCGGTCTCCACTTCGTTGGTGCAGGTATCTCCGGCGGCGAAGAAGGCGCCCTCAACGGCCCATCTATCATGCCTGGTGGCCCAGCAAAGTCCTACGAATCCCTTGGCCCCTTGCTCGAGTCCATCGCTGCAAATGTTGATGGCACCCCATGTGTCACCCACATCGGCCCAGACGGTGCCGGACACTTTGTCAAGATGGTCCACAACGGCATCGAATACGCTGATATGCAGGTCATCGGCGAGGCATACCACCTTCTCCGCTACGCAGCAGGCATGCAGCCAGCTGAAATTGCAGAGGTCTTCAAGGAGTGGAATGCAGGCGATCTGGATTCCTACCTCATCGAAATCACCGCAGAAGTTCTCTCCCAGGTGGATGCCGAAACCGGCAAGCCACTGATCGATGTCATCGTTGATGCCGCAGGACAAAAGGGCACCGGTCGCTGGACTGTTAAGGCTGCCCTTGATCTCGGTATCGCAACCACCGGTATCGGCGAGGCCGTGTTCGCACGTGCACTGTCCGGTGCAACCAGTCAGCGCGCTGCGGCAAAGGGCAACTTGCCTGCAGGCCAGCTCACTGACCTAGAGGCATTGGGCGTCGACAAGGCACAGTTCGTCGAAGATGTCCGCCGTGCACTGTACGCATCCAAGTTGGTTGCTTACGCACAGGGCTTTGATGAGATCAAGGCTGGCTCTGATGAGAACAACTGGGATGTTGATCCTCGCGACCTCGCAACCATCTGGCGTGGAGGCTGCATCATCCGCGCTAAGTTCCTCAACCGCATCGTTGAGGCATACGATGCCAACGCTGAGCTTGAATCCCTTCTCCTTGACCCATACTTCAAGGGCGAGCTTGCGGACCTCATCGATGCATGGCGTCGTGTGATTGTCACCGCCACCCAGCTTGGTCTGCCAATCCCAGTCTTCGCTTCTTCCCTCTCCTACTACGACAGCCTGCGTGCAGAGCGTCTGCCAGCAGCACTGATCCAGGGACAGCGTGACTTTTTCGGTGCACACACCTACCAGCGTGTCGACAAAGAAGGCGCCTTCCACACTGAGTGGTCCGGCGACCGCACCGAGACCAAGGCTTAAACCTTACGGTCAATAGCTAAACCCCTCACAGTGACAAGCTGTGAGGGGTTTTCGCTTTTTCTAGATTGCCGGCATTCACACCCGGCGCGGTTGCTTAGTTGCCGCCAAGCTGCGGATACACAGCCTCCAGTGGAGCGCTAAGCCCGGCTTTGAGATTCACAGACGTCTCATCAGCAAGAACCTCATAGTCTCCAGCTTCAGTGGCATCAAAAATCTCTGATACGAGCACCGCTGGATCAGTTTTTGGATCGGTGACATGCGCTGCCATGGCTGTATCTACCCAGCCGACATGAACTCCCAGGACGTGGATCCCAGAAGGGAGCAATTCCACGCGAAGTGAGTTGGTCGCAGACCACAAGGCCGCTTTAGTAGCTGAATAGATTCCCATGCCCGCATGCCACGACAGTGCAGAGTGCATATTAATGATCGCAGCATTCCCGCCCTTGGATGCAAGTACGGAAGCGAAGGCACGGCTCAGCAACAAGGGTCCAAGGAAATTTGTTTCAACGTTTGCACGTATCTCTTCATCACTATGGTGAAGAATTCCGGGATGAGAAACACCTGCACCAGCGTTATTGATCAACACAGTTACATCTGGCGCAGCAGCAACCACCGACTGGATAGATGCTGGGTCAGTCACATCGAGTGAGAGCGGAACGATACGGTCATCATTCCAGCTACGAGGGGTGCGAGCCGTGGCATAGACCTTGGTTGCCCCTCGGTTGAGTGCTTCGTGGACGAAATGGGTACCGATTCCGCAATTAGCGCCAGTAACAAGAACGACGGATCCTTTAAGTGAGGGCATAACTACCTCTTTTTATCTCTTGTGGGCAATACGGATGAAAGCCAAGCTCTAGAGCTTGGCTAGTACGGGATAATCGGTGTATCCCGTTGCGCCACCACCATAAATAGTGGCTGGGTCCAGGTCGTTTAATGGAGCATCTGTGCGCAAGCGTTCCACGATGTCAGGATTTGCTAGTGCAAAACGTCCAAGAGGTGCCATATCTGCCAGTCCCGAGTCAATATCCGAGGCGATCTGCTCACGCTCACGTCCATAGCGCACAACGAGCACAGCAGTCGGCCACATGTCACGGAAAGAACGCAATAATTCATCATCACCAAGGTGGTGCACATGCAGGTATGCAAGATTCAACTGTGCAAGCTCACCCACGAGGTATCGGTACTGGGTACGTACTGATTCCGCATCGCCTTCGTTGAGACCGCCAAGAGGGAATGCCGGAGAAATACGGATGCCTGTGCGATCTACACCAATTTCTTCTGCAACAGCCTGCGCGATCTCGATAGTTAAGCGCGCGCGGTTTTCTACCGAACCACCATAAGAGTCAGTGCGGTGATTAGCGTTCGGGGAAAGGAACTGATGCAGCAAATATCCGTTCGCTGCATGGATTTCCACTCCATCCGCTCCAGCGGCAATCGCAGATGCTGCTGCATGGCGAAACTCGTTGATAATAGTCGGGATCTCATCCTCGCCCAGTGCGCGTGGGGTCGGAATCTGTTGCGCACCTGTAGCTGTATGGATCTCTTCTCCAGGGGCAATTGCTGAAGGCGCAACAGGCTGTCGATGATGTGACGTGTTATCGGGATGTGACGTGCGGCCCACGTGCATCAACTGCACAAATAGGTGTCCCCCGGCCTCGTGTACTGCATCGGTAACTTTTCGCCATCCCTCGATGTGTTCAGGTGTATAGATACCGGGAGTGTTCGCATAGCCTTGCCCATCGGCAGATGGCTGAGTGCCCTCACTGATCAGTAGGCCAAGGGAGGCGCGCTGCTGGTAATACTCTGCAACCAAATCTCCTGGAGTTCCATCGGCATTCGCACGATTACGGGTCATTGGCGATAATGCCAGGCGGTGTGGTAGCCCAATTCGCCCCACAGTAAATGATTCCCATAGTGAAGAAGTCATAAAAGTAATTCCTATTCCATAGACATAAATGGCTTTGAGCTCACCCAAAGCTTGCACATCAAAATTGATATATCACGCCGTGAGAGAATAAATTAAGGAAAATTTGAACCCACACTACGATGACTATCATCATAACTGAGTCTAGTCATTATTTATTCCAGGAGGATTATTCCATGTCCCTCACGCCGCAGTCGATGGGCCGACGCGAACGGAGTAAGCAGGATAAACTCGATCGCATTACTGCTGCTGCGAGTGCATTATTTGCCGAAAAAGGCATTAATGATGTCACCACCCAACAAATCGCCGAAAAAGCAGACATTGGTACCGGCACCCTATTTCTGTACGCAAAGACTAAAGGCGAACTGCTACTGCTCGTGCAAAATGTCCATTACGCGCAAGCTCTTAGCCGTGGACAAGTGGCAGCACAGAAGACACCTGAAATCCTTGATGCACTCCTTGAGATCATTAAGCCGATCGTGGAGTGCAACCGAGTACAAGTTGATAATGGACGCACATACTTAAAGGAAATGGTCTTTGGTGATCCCAGTGAGCCACATCAAGCTCAAGCATTGAGCATTGTTGCTAGCACTGAACAAGCCTATACAGAGGTACTCCAACGCAATGACCATGTCAGCGCAGCCGACGCAGGCATACTTTCTCGAGTCATCTCATCCATTACATTTCTCACGATGGCAAGCACACCTGCAGAGGTTACGACAGGCGCACTGCTGGAAAATATGCGCAGCCAAATCGCAGTAATTTTGCCGCATTGATCTCCACAAGACCGAGCAGGTTAAAGTCCGCATAGGTAAATTCACTAACGGCGGACAGGGCTGCTTAAAGAAAAATCCATACTTTTCAAGCATAAAATGCCCACATGCTCACTTTTTGGGATGCTACGGCTAGAGTTAATCAGCAATGACTACCTTTTTAGAACTCAAGCTTCCTGACGAGATCGTACGCGAACTTCGCCGTCAGGGAATCACCGAGGCATTTCCTATCCAGGAAGCGGCAATTCCAGATGCCCTTGCTGGTAAAGATGTGCTCGGCCGTGGACCAACAGGATCCGGAAAAACCTTCACATTCGGTCTTCCCATGATCACCCGACTCGCACGCTCTGGCGCCTCTAAGCCAGGTCGCCCCCGTGGCCTCGTGCTGGTTCCTACTCGTGAATTGGCAGCTCAGGTACGTGAACGCCTAGAAGATCCTTCACGGGTCATGGGACTGCGCATCCTGGAGGTGGTTGGTGGCGTCAACATCAACCGCAATATCACTGCACTTGCTTCCCCTGTGGATATTTTGGTGGCAACACCTGGTCGTGCACAAGATCTGATCAATCAAAAGAAGCTCTCGCTTGCTGATATCACAGTTACTGCGTTGGATGAAGCTGACCAAATGGCTGATATGGGATTTTTGCCTCAGGTAAAAAAGCTCATGGATCTCACTCCTAAAAACGGTCAGCGTCTCCTATTTTCCGCCACGCTTGATGGTGATGTGAGCAAACTCGTTGATCGCTATCTGCACAACCCTGTCACACACTCGACTGCTCCTGTGCAGGCTGCCGTAGACACCATGGAGCACTACCGTTTCCTCGTTGGTGGCCGAGATCCACGCAATGATGTGCTGTTGCGTATTGCTGCACGTGACGGTAAGACCATCATGTTCATGCGTACCAAGCATGGCGTGGACCGTCAGGTGAAAAAGCTGCGCCGCGTGGGCATCAATGCGGTGGGCATCCACGGGGACAAGGGACAGTCCACCCGCACCAATGCGCTTGCTGGTTTCGCTGATGGTTCCATCCCAGTGCTGGTAGCCACCGATATCGCAGCACGTGGCATTGACGTCAATGATGTCTCCCTCGTGGTCCACGTTGACCCTCCAGCGGAACACAAAGCATATTTGCACCGCGCAGGTCGCACTGCACGAGCCGGGACTTCCGGTACAGTTGTCACTCTGGTAATGGATGATCAGATCAAGGAAGTCCGGGAACTTTTCCACAAGGCAGGCGTGAAAGCTGCTGAAATAAAAGTCCACGAAAACTCCCCAGAATTGGTTAAGATTACTGGTGCACGTCGTCCGTCAGGCGTTGCGTTGCCAGCACCTGGCCAACAGCAACAGCCAAAGCGGGAACAGAAAACTACTCACAATCGTTCTGATGCACGGGGTTCCAGCCGGAATCCTCGCCGGCGCGGACAGAGCGGAACCAGGTCAACTGGCCGCTCGTCCAACCCGAGGCGTCAGACTTCAAGGAAAGACGGTCCCAAGGGCTAAACCTTCCTAGGCTTTTAAAGGTCTGGGAACAAGGCCTAAACCACGCTAATGGACATACTCATAAGCATCCTCTCATTGCTAGGCTTCGTGCTTCTTACTGCGAGCACCGGATTATTCGTAGCCATCGAGTTCGCACTCACAGGGCTCGAAAAATCCACAGTAGAAACACATATGAAGCAAAAGGGCGACAACAGCGCCCGTGCAGTGCAGAGGGATCACCAAAATCTGTCGTTCGTTCTCTCTGGTGCCCAATTGGGCATCACTGTCACGACACTAGCCACAGGCTTCCTCGCAGAGCCTGTTTTGGCAAAATATTTCACACCACTCCTTGAATTAGTCGGGCTCAGTGAATCTGCCGGCACGACGGTAGCACTTGTCCTTGCTCTTATTATTGCGACAACACTGTCCATGGTCTTCGGCGAACTGGTTCCTAAGAACTGGGCAATCACTGATCCCTTAAGCGTTGCACGCTTTGTGGTTCACCCTGTCCATGTCTTCAATACCGCTCTGAAACCGTTTATTAACGGCATGAACAAGTCTGCAAACTTTATTGTGCGCAAAATGGGCATTGAGCCAGCTGAAGAATTGGCCTCTGCACGTTCCGCCCAAGAGCTCACCGCCTTGGTGCGCAGCTCTGCAGAAAGCGGCGGCATCGATCAAAATACTGCAGCAGTGATCAATCGTTCCCTACAGTTCGGCGATGCCACGGCAGATGAGTTCATGACTCCTCGATCCACAATCGAATCTTTGCGTGCTACTGACACCGTCAATGATTTGATCGCCCTGGCTCTAGAAACAGGACACTCACGCTTCCCCGTTACAGAAGGTGACTTGGATGAAACCATCGGCATGGTGCACATCAAGGATGCGTTCTCTGTGATGCAGGAAGACCGCGCTACCACCATGGTGCGCGATCTAGCCCGCAAGATCCCTGTGGTTCCAGCAAGCCTTGACGGCGATGCCGTTCTCAACGCTGTGCGCTCTGCAGGCTCCCAGGTCATCCTCGTCGCCGATGAGTATGGCGGAACCGCAGGCATGGTGACCATCGAAGATGTCGTAGAGGAAATCCTCGGCGAAATCCACGATGAACACGATGACTCGGATGCAGAACGCGATTTCCAACAATTCGGCGCAAGTTGGGAAGTCTCTGGACTTGTCCGCACCGATGAACTAGAAAAACGTGTCGGTTACGTCTCCCCTGACGGCCCCTTTGAAACGCTCGGTGGATTGATCATGTACGCCATGGGTGTGATCCCTCGCGTCGGCGATGTCGCTCTCCTGCCACTCACAGAAACCCCCAACATGGATGAATTCGAATCCGGATTCACCGGCCGGTGGATTGCACGAGTCACCGTCATGGAAGATCGGCGCATCGACAAAGCAGTACTGACCCCGATTAGCCATGAAGAAGCAAAGGAGTACGAACAGTGAGTATTTGGGCAACCATCCTTTTAATTGTCGTCCTTCTTTCCGCAAATGCTTTTTTCGTCGCTGCAGAATTCGCACTAATTTCTTCGCGCCGGGACCGCCTCGACTCTTTGGTATCCCAGGGTAAAAAGGGTGCGGAAAAGGTTCTCTATGCCACGGAGCATCTCTCTATCATGCTGGCGGGTGCGCAGTTTGGCATCACCGTCTGTTCCCTGCTGTTGGGTAAGGTGGCAGAACCTGCCATCGCGCACTTTATTGAGGTGCCGTTCAAATCATGGGGTGTCCCAGCTGATCTGATTCACCCTATTTCTTTTGTGATCGCATTGGCGATTATTACCTGGCTGCATATTCTCTTCGGCGAAATGGTGCCAAAGAATATTGCAATTGCTGGACCAGAGACCTTAGGTATGTGGCTGGCGCCAGCACTGATCTTTTTCGTGAAAATAACCCGTCCGCTGATCGAGTTCATGAACTGGATTGCGCGACTGACCCTTCGCGCGTTTGGTATTGAACAAAAAGATGAGCTGGATTCCACTGTGGATCCAGAGCAGCTTGCGTCGATGATTTCGGAATCTCGTTCAGAAGGTCTCCTTGATGCAGAAGAGCATGCTCGTCTGTCTAAGGCGTTGCGTTCTGAGCAGCGTTCTATCAAAGAGCTGGTGATCAAGGATGAAAATGTTCGTACCTTGGCCTTTGGCAAGTCTGGACCAACGCTTCATGAGCTGGAAGAAGCCGTCCGCGAGACTGGTTTTTCTAGGTTCCCGGTCACTGGCCGTGATGGTTCCTATTTGGGCTATATCCACATCAAGGATATTTTGCCACGTCTTGCTGACCCAACGATGAATTCTGCAGAGGTTATCCCTCGTTCTGAGCTGCGCCCCTTGAGTAATATTGATGCCGATGGCCTCATGGATGATGTCTTGGATTTCATGCACCACCGCTCCGCGCACATGGCGCAGGTTCGTCTTAAAGGTGAGCTTCTCGGTGTTATTACCTTGGAAGATCTGATTGAGGAATATGTGGGCACAGTCAACGATTGGACTCATGAAAGCTTCGACGACTAGAAATAGAAGCTGTGTTGGACACTTATAACCTCTGCGTTTTTACCGAGGCTGAGTGGATGGAACTAGCCCGCACCCATCAGGTGCGGGCTGATTCATTCACCAAAGACCACTTGAAGCGTCGACAAGCGCATATCAAGCACCCGGTCTTCGACTTCCTCTTCGAGTACTACCCCGTGCGCGTAGCGCACCTCAAAACCTGGCATCCAGGCCTCGGCGTTCATCTTGAAGGCACACCGCCACATGCCAGCATGCGCGATTATATGCTTGTCGACGCCTCCCCGCACCGCGCCGGCGTCCAGGTAGACCTGGCCACCTACATGCAACGTCGTGGCACCTCGGTGCGCTATATCCATGATCTGCTTGCTGCTACTCGGGATAATCACGCGCAATTTGATTGTTTTGGTCTCCACGAGTGGGCCATGGTGTATAAATCTCAGGATCTCCGCCATGATCTTCCGCTGCGTTTAAGCCCTGCAGATACAGACGCAGTGGTGGAAAGCCACAACATCAAATGCACCCACTTTGATGCCTATCGTTTCTTTACTCAACCGGCAATTCCGCTTAACCTCACGGTGTTGACGCGTGAAGATCAACCTCGCAATGATCAATGTGGTTGTTTGCATGCCACCATGGACCTCTACAAGTGGGCCGCAAAACTTGGCCCACTTATTCCAGGCGATGTCTTCCTTGACGCTTTTGAATTAGCACGAGATACCCGAGTCTTAGACATGGAAGCATCCCCATACGATGTCCGCGACCATGGCTTTGGCTACGTCCCCATTGAAACTCCAGAAGGCAAAGCAGAATATGTAGCACGTCAGCGAGGGCTGTCAGAACGTGCAAAACCTATCCGCGACCGGCTTGTCTCCATAACCAGTCAGGCTCTACAGGCTAGTATTTAGAAAAATAGACTGTTCTAGTCCGGGTTTACAGGGATTCACAGCGAGGGAGAAACGTGGCGCGCCATTCAAGCGGGAATTCAAACATAAGGTTATCTAAGTCATTAACCATTGCGTTGGTTGCCATCATTGCTCTGGTCGTGGCGTTGGTCGTATGGCTTTTCAACCGAGATAATGATGATTCCTCAACACCAACGGCCTCTGGAGAATGCATCTCTGGAGATCTCAGCCTTCCTGTCGGTGGGCATTCCACAGCTGCACAAAAGCTGGTGGATTCTTTCAATGAATCAGCTCCCATAAGCCGCGATTTCTGCGTAAAAGCAAAATCCGTGGGTGGCGATGTTCCTGCTGCCACCTATCTCTTTGCTGGGTCTCGCCCTGATGCGGCTACTGCGTTAGCTGAAACTGGTGCAGTAGCAAATAGTTCGGAAGATTCTTGGCCACAGGTTGATGCAGCACAAGCCGGACTTGCTGTTGCGGAAGGCACTGATCCAGCAACACTGACTCTTGATCAAGTCGCATTACCTGTTGCTACCAACTCCGGAGTCTCTGCAGCCATCGCATTAGCCCTAGCCCCAAACGAAGAGGACGCAGCTGCAGCGCTGGAGCGTAATGCAGACGTCACCGCCACAGGCGCGGCACAATCCCCTGCTTTCGCCACCGTTGAAGGCACAGAGCTCCCAGAGGGGTACACCTTTGAAGCAATCGATGGCGCTGAAGTACCAGTATGGGCAATCGCCACCAATGCAGGAAACGATATCTCTGAAGATCAAGCTCGCGCAGCTTCTGATTTCAGTAACTTCGATTTCCAAGCAGGAACCGCTGATAATGCTGCACTAGAAAATGTCCTTAGCCAGGCGCAGGAGATAGCAGCAGTGGAAACCACCGAAGAAGTACCGCCGGTAGAAGAAGAAACCGTTGTAGCTTCACCTTCAGATACCATCATCAACCTTGACACCTCATCCAACATGGACCGCGTTGTCGATGGTACTCAAGAGTCCTACCACACTGTTGTCACACGATCTCTAGCTAATCTCGCCCGGGAAACTGGCGGATTGGGCAATCAAGTTGCGCTGAATAACTACTCTTCCCCACTCAACCCAGGAGTAACCAAGGGCTGGCGCGCTAATATTTCTTTCCCTAATTCTTCACAAGGAGAAAACGCAGCTGGCGCTGTTGTCCGCCTTGGCACTGGCGGCGTGCCATTGACTCGCGCTTCCGTCGTTGCTGCCACCCAGATCGCCAAGGAAGGCTCACCTGATGGCCAACCAATGCGCGTTGTCATCGTGACCTCTGGATCCGCTGGCGAGTACTCCGATGAAGCATTCTTAAATGACCTCAGCACTGCCTTCGCTGATAATATTTCACTCCACATTGTCCACGTTGGCCATGACTCCCAGGACTCAGTACTCAGTGAGTTCGCCACCAGCCACAACGGTACTTCTACTCAGGCAAGCACAATCGAGCAGATCGATGCAGCTCTGCGCGAGGCATTTGGACTGTAGTTTTACTATAAAATTCACCCGTACCGCTTACAAAAGTTGGTATGGGTGATTTGTTTTATATTGATGAATTCTCAAGCTCCGAGAGTAATGATCCCATAAACAGTACTGACTAATAGTCCAGCACCAATGATGAGCAATGAAATGCCGCCTAGAAACGTAATAATTCGATCTGCAGATGAGAGCCTATTAAAACCGGAAAACTGGATTAATACAATGACTAATGCCCACCATCCCACTGCGCTCAGTACCGCAGTGGTGCATAAAATAACAGTTCGTAGTGCTGCCCCTTCACCTTCTCCAATGAATTGAGGCAGGATGGCCGCAAAAAATAACAATGCCTTTGGGTTAGTGACATTCGTGATGAATCCACGTATATAACCACCGCTTGTCTGAGGCGCAACAGATTCACGTACTTCTTGTCTCCGGTTCAAAGAGCCCAGAACATACTTCCGCCCATCCACAGCAAGACTCCGGCGCCGAGTGCTTGTACGAGACTGAGCGCACCCGGAACGGATAATAGTAGAGCTGTTGCTCCAGCTGCAGCCAGCAATGCATGCAGGGATAGCCCTGTGATAATTCCTGCTGCGGTTGAGATACCCGTGCGTAGACTACGAGTTGCGGAGTGCACGACAATTACCAGGTCAGGTCCTGGCACAGCTAATGCGACTAGCAGCGCAACGGAGAAGGCTAGCCATAATTCAATTCCCACGTATATCCCATTTCCATTTGTGAATGCATCAAAGGTAAAGGTACGGCTAGAATTTGATAATGTTCAAGCATGAATGAATTTCAATTTAAAATAGACAAAAAACCCGAACTTGATTCAGTAGATTGGGCAATTCTCGAATTATTACAGGTTGATGCAACTCTGCCTAACAAAGAAATTGCTGCCAAGATTGGTGTCGCAGCGAGTACCTGTTTAGAACGAATACGACGGATGCGACGCAATGGCACGATTACCGCAACTCGCGCGCATGTGCGTCCCAGTCTGCTAGGTAAGGGGGAACAAGCATTTTTAGGTATTCAAATTCGCCCACATGCTCGCGATACTGCGAACGATTTCGTGGAGAAAGCACTAGCACTTCCAGAAACGCTTGCACTATATAACGTGAGTGGGAATGAAGACTATCTTGTACACGTTGCGGTAGCCGATAGTACAGAGCTGCAATCCCTCATTATAGATAAGCTACTCGCACTACCACAGGTTGCGCATTGCCGAACGCAGCTTATTTTCGGTGAACCTTGGGTCGCTCCACTACGGAAACAACCGTAATTACGCCCAGTTTCTTAATTGGATTTATTGCTAGTTGGAATTTTAATCTTTTTTGTAGAAAAAAGTAAAAACCTCAAGCTTCACTCTCCCACGGGTTCGGAGTTCCTGCGGGAGAGCAAAGCTTGAGGTAATGGGCGCCTATTTTTTAAGAGGTGCGTCGGTTTCGGCGCGCGGCAAGCTCATCTTGAAAGTTAATGGCTTCAGCCTGGTACTCCTCATCGATCCGCTCTGATGGGAAGGAGGAAATATCGCCGGTGAGTTCCTTCATGATGCCAGGAACTGCGATACCGAATACGCCCTGCCCTCCACCGAGAAGGTCTATAACCTCTTCGTTAGAACGGCACTCGTATACGGTGGTGCCGTCAGAGACCAGGGTGATCTCTGCCAAATCGTTGGTTCCCATATCGCGGAGCTTGTCTACTGCCAGGCGAATATTTTGCAGAGAAATGCCCGTGTCTAGCAGACGCTTGACGATCTTTAAGACAAGGATGTCTTTGAAGGAGTACAACCGCTGGGAACCTGATCCGCGTGCGCCGCGGATAGTTGGCACCACAAGTTTGGTGCGTGCCCAATAGTCCAACTGGCGGTAGGTAATTCCCGCAACCTGGCAGGCAGTAGGAACACGGTAGCCAACTTGTTCATCTGGGCCGACCTCAAAAAGGGTCTCCTGAACAGGGACTCCGTGGAAGATATCTCCTTGGTAGTTCTTGTCTTCGTACACTGATTTCTCCGATTTTTCAGTGGTCATGTTTTATTCAAATAACATGACTGTAAATTCTAAGCATGCAACTTAGCTTTAAGTCTGGTCTCTACCCTAGACCAGAGTCAAGTGTTAATCACGTGACACGCCAAAAAAACACCCTCCCAAAAGCATATCTGAGGGTGCCATTAGTCACATTTTAGGAGTTTTCGGGATTTTCCTCCGTGGAAGATTGTCCGTCTTCGAGGTCATCTCCGGAAGCGTTAAAAAGATCATCTTCGAATACGCCAAGGCTTTGCATAAGTTGCTGGAAATCGGCATCTGCCTGGGCATTTCCAGATGCGGAGGCAGCTTCTGGCGATTGTTCTGTCACACTGCGATCAACAACGATATCGAAGTAGGCTTCCAGATCTTCATCATTGATGAAAATGGCTGTCTGCTGCAAAATTTCCTCATCTGCGGAAATTGGTACTTCAAGAAGCTGCGACAACATAATGACGTCACTTGGGCGAGCATCGAATTCTTCACCTTCGGAAGTGGTAATCGATGCCATGTATACGCCTTCAAAATGAGAGACAATCCGCAAGGAGCCCACCCAAGGAGTGAGTCGCTGGAAAGCTTCTGCCAGTAATTCATGCGCGGTTGGTCGGCGTGGATTAAATCCTGCCAAGTATGCCTGAATTTTCAGGGCGTCATCTGCGTCAATCCAGACGGGAAGGATTTTATTTCCTTCGTTCCATCGGAACAAGGCGCAGGTAAAACCGTCTGGTTCCATGGTGTGAATGCCATGGAATTCAAGTTCAACAAAACTCATATTGTCTATCAGTATCCAAGCTGTTCGCGGGTGGCGTTTTTAACCAAGGATGCATGCATCGATACAACCAGAGAGCACATTTGTTGTGCCATTTCTTCTGCTTGTTGGCGGGCAACATCGCTTTTTCCTTGCGCTACAGGTGAGGCAACCTGAGCAATCAGATCTGCCTGACGTGATGCCGCGTTACCCAAAGACTTGAGTCGGCGCAGATCAAAGCCCATTGACTGCAAGCTTGCTGCGGTACCAGCAATTGCTACGTCATCATTGGTGAAAAACCCAGCTGCATCAGGTTTGATAAGGCGTGTGTTCACGAGGTCTACAACTAGTTCCACATTAACGCCCGCTTTTTCAGCCACATCAGAATCGGTGAGACGCGTAATGGCTGGTGCTTGAAACTTTTCTGGGCTTACCAGAGGGGTCGCTGAGGAGCTGCCACTTAGAATTGCTGTGACAGAGCCATTGTCCATGGCTTCAAGCTGTTCCCGAATAACCTTTAACGGCAGGTAGTTGTCACGTTGGGTGACCAGAATATAGCGCAAACGCTCTACATCGGATTCGGTGAAACGCCGATATCCAGAGGCAGTGCGCTCAGGGGTGATGAGTCCTTCCGATTCCAGGAAACGGATTTTAGAGACAGTCACATCTGGGAACTCTGCGTTCAAGCGCTCAAGTACCACGCCGATAGACATGGTCTTGGATTGTTTCACCGGAACGGTTTTTACGGCGGATTTACCGATGGCTGAACCGTTTGGGGATATTTTACGGAGTGCACTCACGATGCTGCTGCTACCTGCTGTGGTTTAAATGGGCGGACAAGGACATAAATAAGGGAAACTCTCACGATGCTTTTAGTAATTCTAGACACAAAACGGTTGCAAGATTGTCATGCATCCTTGCAACCGTGCTGTGTCTGTGAAAACTCCCGAGAAGGTGTTTTACTCTGCTGGACCTGCGAGGAAGACCAGACGGAACTTGCCGATCTGGATTTCATCGCCGGTTTGCATGACCTGAGCGTTGCGTGGCTCGCGGTTGACATAAGTGCCGTTAAGGGATCCTACGTCTACGACCTCGAATTCACCTTCGTTGATGCGGAACTCCGCATGGCGACGGGAAACGGTGACATCATCAAGGAAGATGTCACTTTCTGGGTGGCGACCAGCGGTTGTGGTCGGCTGATCGAGAAGGAATCGAGCGCCTGCATTAGGTCCACGCTTGACTACTAGAAGCGCGGAACCTGCAGGAAGATTTTCAGCTCCTGTGGAAGCTGGAGCAGTACCGGTGCTTGACTCCATCTCCTTCAGCAGATCTGCGCGGAATACTGAGGTGGTCTCGACCTGTGGCTCCGGGGTGCCGATGTTGTCGCTCATTAAACTTCCTCCGTGTCGACATTATTCTTAACGATTTTCATCATAGCCGTTGTCTAGATGTTGAGGGTAGAGTTACCCTCCATAAAGCCATGAACCTTACTGAGAAATTGCCGTGAACAGGTATTTCTCCATTCATGGCCTATTTGAAGATATTTCCAATGCCACTAATTACTGAGTTACCTGAACCCGCTAGTGGGTTGTCAGAGACCATGTACGTCCATGTTGCAGATGGACGGGCCAGCCCTTCATCATCCAGATGGGCTCCCTCGCCATCAATGGTGATGGTTCTAAAGGTAGACACGGCATCATTAACTGCTCTTTGCGCCAAATCCTTGAATTCACGCACGGCGATGCGGTGGTACTCATCCAACGGTGTTTCCCTTGCAATGGCACGCAGGTGAATGGACTCGCGGACATCATCCATCAAGGCCAAATGCTCTGACCAGTTGAAATCCAGGTGGTAGAGCATGATCTCGCGCGCTGCTTGTTCCGCGATTGCAGGATCAAGTTCTGACAGCTCTGCTGCGCGGTCAGGTGCATGCTGACTTAGTTCTTCCCAGGCTAAGGGCGTATCCAAGAGCCGTTCCCGACGCTCATCGATGATGATGCGTTGATCTGCCAGCAATGTGTTGTATTTCCAGCTCTGGGAATGAATTTCCAACAGGTGGCCTTCGGTCACGCGTTGGCAGTGCCCTACCCAATCGCGGATACGGTCAGAGTCAATAAGTCCTGTGGCGTCAGGCTGTGCGCTCACGCTTTCTCCTGATCCGCCTGATGCGACCACATCGTCGTCGAGGGAGACAAAGAAAAGGCTTAGGCCTGGATCACCTTGTCGCCCAGCGCGTCCGCGTAGCTGGTTGTCGAGGCGTTCGGAGCGGTGTCGGGCAGTGCCAATGACAGCGAGTCCTCCGAGGGCTACCACGGCATCGTAATCGGCTTCATCGGCACCGCCGAGACGAATATCAGTTCCGCGGCCTGCCATTTGAGTTGATACTGTTACGCGTCCGACATCGCCGGCTTCAGCGATGATGCGGGCTTCTTCAGCATCATTTTTCGCATTGAGGACGCTGACTTCGATGTCTAGTTCATGTAGTGCGGTGGCGAGTTCTTCAGATTCTGCGACATCGTGGGTGCCTACCAAGACGGGTTGTCCGGTGCTGTGTACCAGTGCGATTTCATCGATGATTGCGCGGTTTTTCTCGGCAATGGTGGCATAAATTCGATCAGCTTCATCAAAGCGCTGCAGTGGATGGTTGCGCTCGATAACAGAGACGTGCAAGTCATAGAAGGTGCGCAGCTGGTCTGTTGCTTCCACCGCGGTACCTGTCATGCCACACGCCATGGGATAGCGGCCAATGAGCGCTTGCAAGGTGATGGTGTCCAAAATCTTGCCGCCTTCAGAGACTGCCAGGCCTTCTTTGGCCTCCACAGCTGCTTGGAGACCATCGGGCCAGCGCTGGAGGTCGGCGACGCGGCCGCGGGAGGCATCGATAAGCAATACTTTGCCCTCGCGGACGATGTAGTGGATATCGCGGATGAGCAGTGCCTGCGCATGTAGTGCAAGGTTGACTTGCACCAGGGTGGAGCCGACATGGTCATCGTCATAGAGGCTGCTGATGCCCAATTGTTGCTCGAGCTTGGCGGAGCCTTTTTCGGTGAGGAACACATTGCGACGGTCATCGTCGATGGTGTAATCGTCATTGTCTTTGAGCGTGCGTACTACATCGGTAATTTTGCCGCGTGGCGCATGGCCGGGCTGGTTGCCGGCGAGGACGAGTGGCACCAAGGCTTCGTCGACAAGCACGGAGTCTGCTTCATCGATGATGGCGACATCGGCGCCATGCTGCACGGCGTCTTCGCGCCGGGTAATGAGCTGATCGCGCAGCACATCGAAGCCGATTTCGTTGACGGGTCCGTAGACGATTGCGGCTTTATATGCTTGTCGACGCTCCCCTGCGGTCATTTTTTCATTAATACTTGCGACACTAAGGCCGAAAAATTCCACCAATGGACGCATCCATTCGGCATCGCGCACTGCCAAATAATCATTGACGGTAATAGAATGGACAGTTTTACCCATCAACCCCAAACCTGTGGCTGCCATCGCGCCGACCAGGGTTTTTCCCTCACCGGTGGCCATGTGTACAACATCGCCCTCAATGAGGCGAAGCACGGCCTGGGACTGCACCGGATAAGGCTTCATCCCTAACGTGCGCTGCGCTGCCACACCCAAAATGGCTAAAAATTCTGCATGATTATCAATCTGTCCACCCTGTGCCAGATCTCGTGCCCGCTGCGCTAAAGCTGCATCATCCAGCCCATCAAGTTCGGCTGCATGGCTTTCTGCTTGATCAACAATTGCCAAGCTACGTTTTTGGTTTCTACCCGATTTACCGCCGAGCGCCTTCCAAAACCAATCAAAACCAGCCACGGTTATACCTCCGGTGCGCTAAGTGAATTCATCTGCTTAACCCTACTCAATCACCCTCATACGTGTTACGACGTGATCTATGTTGCAGTCGTGGGTAAGAATTGTGCAAGAACATAGCGCATATGTGATGACCACAGCGAAAGTTGTGCCTAGAGTGAGGATGAAATTGCTTTGTCGAAAGGTGTACTCCCGGTGCATTCAGTCAGCGTGAAAGTGCCATCATCACAAGGGTTGATGATGGCAGCGACTCTAGATCTTCCTGATACAACTCCCATTGCTTATGCAATGTTTGCTCACTGTTTCACTGGCTCTCGGTTTACCCCGGCGGCTGCACGAGTGAGTAAAACCTTGGCAGATTCTGGAATTGCCTGCCTTCGCTTTGATTTCCCAGGCCTTGGACAATCCGAAGGCGAGTTCTCCGAGACTACGTTTTCCTCCAATGTGGACGATATCGTGGCTGCTTCCGAATGGTTGCGGGAGCATTATTCTGCGCCACAGTTGTTGATTGGCCATTCTCTAGGTGGTGCAGCGTCCTTGAAGGCCGCTACCAAAATTGCATCCTTGAAGGCCGTGGCAACCTTGGGCGCACCATTTGATCCCGCCCACGCTGTTCTCCACTTCGCAGATCGCATCAGTGATGTTGATGAACACGGCGCAGTCACGCTGGCACTCGGCGGACGCGATGTCACCATTTCACGTTCTTTCCTCGAAGACCTCGCCGAGCTCAACCCTGAAGATCATCTGAGCAAACTGCGCAAGCCACTGTTGTTGCTACATTCCCCCATCGATCAGACCGTCGGTGTAGACAACGCGCAACTCATCTTCCGTGTCACCCGCTATCCAAAATCACTTATGACCTTGGATAAAGCAGATCACCTGCTTACTAAAGAAGGTGCTGCACAACGCGCAGCACAGATCATCCGTACCTGGGTGGAGCCCTATTTAGAGCCTGAAAATGCCGATGATGTCATCCCTGAAGATGTTGTTGAAGCCACCACGATTAAAGCCAGCAAATACGGAGCGGCAGTACGCGGCAGTTCACACAGCTTCATTACTGACCGTGCGAAATCCCAAGGTGGAAAGAGTCTCGGTTCCACCCCGGCATCGCTGTTTGCCTCTGCTTTAGCTGCATCCAATGCCCAAAGCATCAAACAAGCGGCCATCGAAAAACGCATCACCGCGCTCAAAGACGTCAAAGTCACCATCTCCCGAGCTGTTTCCCCAGATACCAGCACCCTAAAATTCCGCCGGAAGATCTCCTTGATAGGTACTTTCACCGAGGCTGAGCATGCAGAGTTGATGGCAGCAACCAAAAACTGTTCACTGGAGCAGATGCTATCTCCAGGCATCATGATCGACAATGATGAGGCTTAAATGAACAACGCTGCACCCAATAAACCGCTTGAGAAACGCTGCCCGTGCGGAACTGGCCTCAGCTATGGCGAATGCTGCCACCGCTTCCACTCCGGTGAGCTCATAGCCCCCACTGCAGAAGCCCTCATGCGTGCACGCTTCACCGCATTTGCCGTTGGCGATTCCGAGTATCTTCTCAAAACCTGGGATCCTAAAACCTGCCCAAGCGAACTAGGCCTTGATGTAGGTATTGATTTCTACCGCCTCGACATTCTGGAAACTTCCGGAGGTGGCCCTTTCGATGAAACCGGTCGAGTAAAATTCCAGGCCTTCTACAAAGGTCTCGCCTCTGGAGTTCAAGAGGAGGATTCCGCATTCCGCAAGGTCAACGGCGCCTGGGTGTACTCCACAGGCGAACTCGACTAATCCCCACCCCCATGAGAAGCAGGTTATGCTCAGCGGATTTCTCTTTCTAGATCACACTGATGTAACCTGTTCTCGTTAGTTCAGATCCACTGCGGTGTGAATATAACGGCGGACTGTGGCGCAGCTTGGTAGCGCACTACACTGGGGGTGTAGGGGTCGCAGGTTCAAATCCTGTCAGTCCGACAATAACCCCTGTTCAGGGGAGATACTTCAAACCGATTACCCTCGATTAATACAATTTCACAGCTTAAGACACTATCCATTTTGGTCGCAGTATCCCTAGCTCGCATAGTCGGGGGTAGCGGTTTTTTCTGTTTGTAGGACACATGTAGGACACATGCCTGAGAAAGCGTGAAAGCCAACGCCTTATCGGTATATATCTAGTGTTGCTTTGAGCTCATATGCATTTCTTTGGGGCTTCGCCCGCAGCAACTCTAGAAACCAGACCAGGCGACCAAGATTTATAATATCCAGCGCATGTGGGTCGCGGTGTTTGGAGATCCAAGCTAGAAACCGGTCACACATGCCCACGGATCAAGTTTTGGGCATCCGTGGGCACTGTGGTTTGGTTGGGGGAAAATCCTGCTTTAACTCCAGAAAAATACCCCTCATTTAAATCGATTCTAAGGGGTTTTGAGCAGGTACCTGGGGTAAATGCTCACCCGAAAATATCGATGCCTTAAACGAGCTTCTAGCGATGCACCCTCAATTACCCAAAACACCGTAAACCTCAAAAGCTGTACACTTCCTGTCAATTTCCCTCCAATCGCGAAATGCTCCCACATGGATATCTCAAAGCGACGCAAAATGGAGATGTTTACTGACAGAACTCACTTAAAGAGACCTTATTCATGACGATATTGTTCATGCTCATTACGTTGCTGCTCGCCACTGTGATTGTGGTGGCGATCGGCGATAAAACTGGACTTCCCTGGCCTGCCTTGATGACCATCGTGGCCGCCGGTGGAGCGTTGATCCCATTTTTGCCGGAATTTACTATTCCTGCGGATCTTATTTTACCTATTTTCATTCCTCCGCTGCTGTGGGCACTGGCTAGAAAGTCTTCGTGGGCGGTAATTAGATCGCAGATGTCTACCATTGTCACGATGTCGGTGTTGTTGGTGTTTGTTACCATCGCGGCGCTCACCGGGGCTACTCTCCTGCTGCTTCCTGGCATTGGTCTTGCGGGTGCAATCATGTTGGCTGCTGCGATTTCTCCTCCGGATCCGGTGGCGGTTGATGCGGTTGCGGAACCTGCGGGAATCCCGAAGCGCATCACTACGACATTGCAGACTGAAGGTTTGTTTAATGATGCTGCCAGTATCGTGGCCTTCCATGTGGCGTTGGCTGCACTGGTTGCAGGTGAAGATCTCTCCTGGTCCACCGGTGTCATCAAGTTCTTATGGTCGTGTATTGCTGCTATCGTGCTGGGCCTTGTTATCGGTCGCGCTGCTGCATGGTTTACCGATCACGTGGCATCAGTGGAAGCACGCAATGCCTTTACCTGGGTGTTGCCTTTCGCCATCTACGTCATCGCAGAAGAAATCGGTGGCTCGGGTGTTATCGCGATTGTTATTGCGGCGGTGGAGTTGAGTTCGAGGGCATCTATTGGTGCGGAGGATCGTCTTACTGGTTCTGCGTTCTGGGGCACCATCGAAGTGCTGTTCACCGGACTTGCCTTCGGGCTCATCGGACTCAATGTGCGCGCGGCTGTGGAAGAGGTCGGTTCAGAGCTCTGGCATGCAGTACTCGTGGGCGTTGTGCTCTCTGTCGTGGCAATTGTAGTGCGTGGCGCATGGATGTATCTAGCGTATAAGCGTAATCGGGCGAAAATTAAGCGCAACGGACCGACTACTAATAGTGGTCTTCGTGCACCGCTGCGCTTGCAGGAAGCATTGCTCATGACGTGGGCGGGCATGCGCGGCTTGGTTACCTTGGCGTTGGTGTTGTCTATTCCGGAAGATATTTTCCCATATCACCACGAACTGCAAGTTATTGCGCTGGTGGTTCTGCTCATCACGATGGTTGGCCCTGGCCTCGCATTACCGTGGCTGATGAAAAAGCTCAGTTTGGATAAGGGGCCAGATGCTGCAGGCGATGAAAGCATCGCAGCACTTACTGAGCGGGCGCAAAAGGCAGCGAAAACGTATCTGGTGGATTCCGAGGAACTTCCGATGGAGAAGATTGCGGCGATCAACAATTGGATTTCGCAGGAAATTGAGGCGAATGAACTGAAGGTGGACGTCGATAAGCTGCATCAGCGCGCGCACCATGCCCGTGTTGGTGCGATCAAGGCCGCGCAGGAGGAGCTGTTGAAGGCGCGCCGGGAGCGCGGTGTGAATCCGGCGTATGTGGATGAGGTGCTTGGCAGCATCGACCGGATGTTGGTTGCTGCGGAGCGTTAGATAAACAGCAGCAGGCTTAAGGCCATGACTGCCATGCCGGCGATCAGCCCGTAGATGGCAGTGTGGTGTTTGCCGCTGGAAATTGCTGTGGGGAGCAGCTCATCAACGCTGATGAACACCATGATGCCGGCGACTGCCGCGAAGCAGAGTCCTAGGGCTTCTGGCCCAATGAAAGGCATGAGCAGCAGGAAGCCAATGATGGCGCCTGCTGGCTCAGCTAGACCGGATAAAGTCGCCCAGCCCAATGCTTTTCGACGCGACCCCGTAGCCTCCCGCAGCGGGACGGCCACGGCAATGCCTTCGGGAACATTGTGGATGGCGATGGCGACAGCCACGGGAATCGCAATGGTGGGGTCCGTGAGGCCTGATAAGAAAGTGGCGAATCCTTCGGGGAAATTATGGATCGCAATCGCGATGGCGGTCATCACGCCCATTTTCATCATGCGGTTGCGTCGTTCAAAGCCATCAACAGCACCTCCAACTGTGGAGGGTTCATGCGGATTGATGGCATTGGGGACCAAACGGTCAATGATCGCGATCAGGGCGATGCCGCCGAAGAAAGCTAAAACGGCTGCCCAGTTTCCGCCTCGAGGCCCCCATGCGTCAGTCAGCTCTGAGACAGCCTTGGGGAAAATTTCTACAAATGAGACATAGAGCATGACTCCGACGGAAAAGCCGAGCGATCCGGCGAGGAAACCTTCGCTGACAGATTTGCGGGAGACGGCAATAAGCCCACCGAGGCCGGTCGCTAATCCGGCAAATAACGTGAGGCCGAAAGCGAACAACACGGTCGAGAGATCCATAGGCTTGAATCATAATGTTCAATGTATTGAACAGTCAACTATCTGCCGATACTCCATGCAGTCCACAGACGCTGATAAATACCGTCTCGTGCCACTAATTCACGGTGCGTACCAGACTCAACGACGTGGCCTTTATCCATCACCAAAATCTGATCTGCTCGAGATGCCTGATCCAAACGGTGGGCCACCACCAATGCGGAACGGTTCCGTGTCACGGCATCAGCTGCTTCTTCCAAAGCACTCGCTCCGGCTGATCCAGCTTCTGCAGTTGCCTCATCCATGATGACAATGGCTGGATCAAGCAGCAGCACTCGCGCTAGAGCCAATTGTTGTGCCACCACAGGTTCTAATTGAATACCGCGCGCACCTACCACAGTGTCCAAACCATCGGCCAAGCCATCGAGCCACTCCAAAGCATGGACATCTTTTAAAGCATCACGGAGTTCTGCATCTGTGGCAGATGGCTTAGCCAGTGTTAAATCTTGGCGCAGCGTTCCAGAAAAGACATGTACTTCCTGGCTCACCATGGCCAAACGGGCAATGCGCTCGCGGTCGGAGAGAGCAGAGACGGGGAAATCGTCGACAAGCACCTGCCCATGATCTGGCACCCGCAAGCCGGCCAGCAAGGCCGCAACCGTTGTTTTGCCAGCGCCGGACGCGCCCACGAGCGCTACTGTTTCGCCTGGATTGATCGTGATGTCGATATCACGCACTGCCCAGGAATCGCCATAGCTAAAACTAACGTTGCGCAATTCCACTTTGCCCGCAGGGGCCGCAGCTCCACTATCGGGAACAGGAATTGGCGGATCAGCCACTACGCCCACGATGCGCGCCAGCGATGCATAACCTGATTGCACAGTATCGAGCACGCGCATAAACATATTCATCGGACCGCGCAGCCTAATAATCATCAACACCGCACCGGTGACAGCACCAATACTCAAGGCATCACTTGCCACCAAACGATAGCCCACAACAAGTGCCACGGAGAGCATCAAGAACTCGGCAAACAGCATCCAGATATTCAAAATCAACATGGTGGTGCGCGCACGAATACCCTTGACCACCACAGACCACGATGCCTGATCGATCTGTGTATGCGTAGCATCTTCCATCGAATACGCCCGCACCGTCGCCCGACCACGAATCGCCTCCAAGACCCGGCGCGCACGCTCAGCCATGGCGGCGCGCTCACTGGCGTAGCGTTGTGGGGCTTTGCTTAAGTAGTGGCGTGAGGCGAGGTAATAGACCGGTGCGACAACCAGCGGAACAAGGAGAAATTGCCAGTCCAAAGAAAACAGCGCAATGGTTGTTGCCGCGATGGTAAAAAATGATGAGCTAAGAATCGGTACGGTTTCTGTCACCGCTGCAGATAGCTCGGCGACATCATCGGTTGATCGGCTCACCAGATCGCCGGAACCGGCATCTTCTACTTGGTGCGTGGGCAGCCCCAGCGCAGTGCCTACCATGTTTTCTCTGAGGTTTGCGATGATTTTTTCTGAAATCCGAGACACCACATAAAAGCCGCAGGCGCTGAGCACCGCACCGGCAATAGCCACGATGATCAGCAAGATGCACAGGGAGATAAAATCCTGTGTCTGCGCCCCATCTGTCACGAGATCAACAATGCGCCCTAAAACCTGTGGCACCAGCACTGATGCATAAGCGCCGGAACTCAGCAGCGCCAGCGCTACCAAAAACCACCATTTTGCCTGCGGAATGCGTTTCAGCTGCCGGGCCACTTCGCGCCGCACTTGCGGCAAGCTGGCTAACGGAAAGCGCATGCTTGTCGACGTCTCCCCACTGGTCATGATCCCAGCACCTCCCACAATTGATCTGCCGTTGAATGATGATCAGCCACGGCACTCCATGCCGGTGCAGCGCTAAAAACTACCGTGATTTTCCCAGCTCTATGCGCAGCTACCTGCTGAGCAATATTGTGCTCTGTCACAGAATCAACAGCCGTCGTGGGATCTTGCAGTACCAATATTTCTGGATCAAAAGCAATCGCACGAGCAAGTGCCACACGTTGGCGTTGCCCGCCCGACAACAATCGTCCGCCCTCACCAACCCTCTTGGAACTACCTCCCGGAATATCGTCACACGACGCAACGGCAATGGCCTCCAGGGCTACCTCTGGCACAGGAAAAACATTGTCACTGATACTTTGATCAAAAAGATCAGCCGCATGTGGAGCAACAATGACCCGCGTGCGGGGAAGCTGCTCTAGTATCTCCAGCAATTTCTCGTTCGTCCCACCATCAATAACAGTGAGCCCCTCAGGCAACTGTGTAATAGCAGCATCGGCCACACTCGCCTCAAGCTCAGATGTCCGCTCAAAATCAGCCCCCAGCACTCCCCTAATACGCCGCGCAGATGCTTCCGCAGATGCCCACCTCGATGCCACGTTCCTACCCAACATCGTCATCGGCATAATCAAAAACTGCGTCAATCCCACAACAATGATGAGATCGCCAATACTCATCTGCCCCTGAAGCGCTAAAAAACCTGCACTAATACCCAACACCGACACAAAAATTGCACCAGCAGCATCAGTAACACCATTCAACCGCGCTTCAGCAGCATTCGCATGAACAGTCTTGCGATACGCCTCACCAGAAATAGCTTCATAACGGCGACGCACCGTCACAATGGCACCCAACCCTTTCAGGATCCTCAACCCCTGCACCACATCAGTGGCCGTCGCCGCTGCTTGAGCTACCGCCTGCTGACGCGCCCCCGAACGCTTCTGTAAAGGCCGAGAAACCACAATGGCCACCACAACCAACAACGGCCCACCAATCAGCACAGCCAGACTCAACCACGGATTGATACTAAACATGACAACTGCGCCATAAATAATAGAAGCCAGCTCCGCAACCGGGAAAACCGTCATCATCACGATATCGCCCACACGCTGCGTATCCGACGATGCAATAGACAACAACCCACCCGCAGTGCGTTCTTTACCAGCAAACCCCCGCGGATCCTGAATACGATCAGTCACCAACATCCGCAAATCATGGCTCACCAACTGCTGACTACGCACCATCATGTACCGAGAAATCCAGTTCACTGACATCGCCACAAGAAAAAGAGCCGCCAATACCAACAACCAGTACACCAACCGCTGCATATCACTCGTGGCAATGGCATCATCTACCGCTTTACCCACAATCACCGGGGTCAAACCATTGCAGATAAACGACACCGCCATGCCAGCAGAAGCCACAAAACTCCACGGACGCTGCGATAAAGCCACCTTCAACGTCCATAATTTTGCGTCCAAAGCCGGAATCTTCGACGGTCGCGCGCCGGGTCCTGGAAGGTTTTTATACCTATCTAAATCCATGTAGGTCGTATGTTGCACAAGGAAATACTCTATCCCATGGGGATACTTAAACGATATATCGCTACTTTTGCTCCGCGTGGCCTATTAGACTTGCATTCCGATATGAATGATCCAGCGCATCCCCCAATTCCACCAGTATCAAAACGAGACGCACCACTGTTCAGCGGCCTTGAGCATCGTGTAAATAGCGCAAGCGCCTTTAATCAGGGCAGTTCCACCTATCACGATGTGCGCCCAGGCTACCCCGAAGATGTCCGGGCACTAGCCACAGGATTTGGACGCATCCTAGATGTCGGCGCAGGTACGGGAAAACTCACCGGTGAATTGAGTGCTGATCAGGTCTATGCTCTTGACCCAAGCTTAGATATGCTGCGTGTATTTCATTCCGCACTCCCTGATATTCCATGCTGGCAAGCCACCGCAGAACACACCGGCGTGGCGGATGCCACCATCGACCTTATTACCTGCGCCCAAACTTGGCACTGGGTGGACGTCAAGGCTGCCTCTACAGAATTTGATCGAATCATCGCACCTCATGGTGCCGTGATGCTGGTGTGGAACAACCTGGATACCTCCATCGCCTGGGTCCATCGACTGAGCCGCATCATGCACGCAGGCGATGTACTCAAACCTGGATTCATCCCAGAAACTGCCCACCCCTGGTCAATTACCCAGGAAGTGCGCACCGCGTGGGAACAACACTTAACACCTGAAGAGATCATCCAATTAGCCCACACCCGCTCCTATTGGCTCAACGCATCCGAGAAAATCAAACAACGCGTGGATGACAACCTGCGCTGGTACCTCTACGAACACTTAGGCTTTATTGCTGACCAGGTTATTGCGCTACCCTACCGCTGTGACGCGTTTCTTCTCACACGCTAAGGTAACCTGGCGGTCAAAACATCACCCTCCACATACCAGGAGTTCTCCACCATGTACTTGATGAAACCGCCAGTATCTGAACTTGAAATCCTTGAAGTCGATGACATTGCAACGGTTGTCGCAGTCTTTGACAACCATCCCATGTCCGAGATGGCCTCAGCTTTCGACAGCACCTATCAAGTCCTCTTCCCCACGTTGGCTGCACAAGGCATTCACCCCATCGGCCCCGGCTACGCGCTCTATACATCCGTCCCCAGCGACACGGTGAGCCTTGAAGTGGGAATTCCCGTAGATCAGCCACTTGATGGAGACATCACCGCTGACAACGGCATCGTATTGAAGAACTCCACAATTCCTGGTGGAAAAATCGCGCGTATCAGCCACCTTGGTTCATTTGATGGACTAGGCCAAGCCTGGGGCACATTCATGGAATCAGTAGCTCAAGCAGGACATTCCGCAGATATGCCATTCTGGGAAGTCTACGTAACCGAACCTTCCCCGGACATGGACCCAGCAACCCTACAAACAGACCTTTACACCAAGCTAAAGTAAACTCCTCCGCTGCCAACTTATAAGGTACAAACGGGAAAACGTCCCCGACACAATCTAGGAGCCCGTTGATATGGCAGCACAACGACATTCACAAATATCAGCCCCTCGAATCAAAGATCTCCACCTGAGAAACCTCGATGATGCTGATCCACAAAATATCGAAGCACACGAGCACTACGAATCGCAGCGGTATTCCGATGCTGATCTCTCTGAACGAGATCTTTCTGGCACCGGATTCAGCGACTGCGAATTCCTCGGACTAGAAGCCCACGACACCGAACTGCGTAACACCCAATTCGTCGATACCCGTATCGAACGCGCAAACGCCCCAACGCTAAAAGCAGCCCGCTCCACCTGGCGAAACGTAGAAATCACTAGTTCACGATTCGGTGCTCTCGAAATGTACGAAGCCAGCATCCAATCCTTGAAAATAACTGACTCAAAATTAGCCTTCATCAATCTACGCTCTGCACATCTTCGAGACGTCCTATTCGACCAATGTGTCATCGAAGAGCTAGATCTGAGCCAAGCCCGCGCAGAAAGAATCGCTTTCAAAGACTGCAGGGTAAATACACTTATCCTTGATCATGCAGTACTCAGCAACGTGGATCTACGTGGCATTGATATCGCAAGCATCAGCGGCGTCGACTCCATAGCCGGCACCATTATCTCCACCACACAGGCCGTTGACCTATCCAGTGCATTTGCCAAACATCTAGGAATTAACGTTGTAGATTAGGGTCCGAATATTCATGCTGAAAGGTTCAGGAGCAGCATGGGTGCGAAGACCCACGGGACTATTTTAAGCGTTCCGACGGGAACCGTGTTCACAGGATAAATTACATTTATCCTGATGGAGTAGCTCGGGCGCTAATGTTTAAGTCCTCACTCCCCTGCATCCCTATGCGGACATACCCAGCAGTAATTTCATCTTTATTGCGCTCATGTATGAAACCCCATGATTTCATTATTTACGCTGCTTAATCTCTTTCTCAATCTTCTTAAAAAGTAGCCAGAATGGGTAAAGGAGAGCCGCTAAAATTAAGAAAGCAATAATTAAGTCGGTCGTGTGCCCACCCGTATAAATAGATACTGCAATCACGGTGAAGAACCCCACCGTGGAGAGCCCACCTGCGAAGATTGAAAACTCTTTTAGTTTTCCTTTATCACGCGCATATTTGACACCAGCAATCAGCGCAAAGACAAAGACAAAAATAAAAATATAAAAAATCATAGCTACCTTTAAATAAAAGAAAAATACTGTAATTAAAGTTCCCGTATCTGCAACTGCAAGTGACTTTCACAGTATGGTTACGCACATACATAATAAATATGCGCTTAATTATACAACTCACACTAGGAAGCATTTTTAGATCAGGTACTTATGAGTAAAATTCTTTTAATAGGCGCCATGCTCACGATGTCTCTTTCTATCGTCTTCGGCATCGCAGGAAATATTAACCTGGTATATCTCTTTGCTGCCCTGGCAGGAATCGAGACAATTTTTGCACTTTTTGTTGAATATAAAAGTGAGAACTCCCCAAAAGTATCAACCACAGAGTTCTGGTTCTTTAGCACCCTGGTAGTACTCGGTGTAGGAGCCACCTTTATATTCGTATTTCCTGCAGGACTACCTCTATTTGCCCCAGCAGTCGTCACTATTCTTGATAAATCTAAAACATCAGAAAAATAGCATTGAGACTAAGGAACGCTAATTCACACTGAAAAGTATAAGAGCAGCAGGGATGCGAAGAGCGCTGGAGGCAGGCCTGCAAGGTAGAATCTTATAATTTCAGGCGACACTGGACCTGCAATACCGCTATCGATGTAGGTAATCTGATCCACCCGTCGTGGGCGACTTCTCGCAATCCCTGCCCACACAACACTCACCACAATCAACAAGCTATGCACGAGAACATGCGCAGGATCCGTGATTAATAAAACAATCCCAATTGCAGGAACAGCATGAAACAAAAGAACAACCGCTTTATAGTGACCTGGCGCGTGTAACTTCGAAAAATCTGCGCACCGAGCCACATCAGCACCCACAACAGACCATAACAACAGAAAAATCGATGCTGAATAGGCTCCAAAAATACCCGAAAAAGAAAATGTAAAAGAAATAATCACCAACATCATCAACGCAATATGAGGACGCCGGAAAAATCTTCTACCAGCAAGCACAAGATAATTTGCGGTAGGTGCTTGTTCCTTCCATCGCAAATGCGTAATTGTCGTAGCATCCGCAACTAATCCAGAGTCTAAAACGCTCAGGCTAGCCGCAGACAGAATTTTCTTTTCACCAGCGGTAAGAAGACTTGGAAGTGATCTTTTCTTAGCTAATCCCGTAGCTAAGCGCACTAAGCAACTAATGATCAACCACAGCCACATCTGTCCATGTGCCGCTCCCAGGACCATACCAAACAGAGAAAAAGCAACAATCTGCGCAATAGGCTCACGTGCATTGAACTTAACCTGACCTGTAGGTCTGACCTGATATATCCATTCAAGCTTTGAAATTGATAAAAGCGGTAGGAATTTCTCCACCAACAATGATCCGCTGAGAACTAAAACAGCACTCCAGAAGACCCCAAGAATTAAAGAGTGCCCATCCACACTAGCCTCATACTGACTAGAGACCCACGAGAGCATCGAGTACACGGTCCAGGCCCCAAGGCCAAGCAGGAAAATAAATCTAATAATTCTATTAAGATGCGATATCATATTTTTCCAGGTGAATTACTTCATCGCATATGTTCAGGATGTCCTGAGAATGACTCGCTAAAATAACGGCAGTACCATTTGTAGCTTTCTTCTTTAGCTCTTGAGCCAGGATATCTATCCAGAAAGCATCTAAATGTCTCTCCGGCTCATCTAATACAACTACCTCAGAATGTATCTCGAGTTGTAGTGCCAAAAAGCTTCTTTGTTGTTGACCGCTAGAGACTTTATTGGGCGATTTTCTGAGCAGTTCCTCAAGATTCCATCGTTGAATGGAGTCTGCAAAATTCACTTTCCCCGTTTTACTTAGTATTTTAAAATGCTCCCCGATCGATACATCAGGATAAAAATCAGGTGTCGATATAGTAATAATTTTTCCTACAGATTTCAGATCTGTGACACTGACATCACCTATCTTTACTGTTCCCTCGAGAGGATACAGTTCACCGGCAAGAGTGCGGAGAAGCGTTGATTTTCCAGCTCCATTCGCACCGCAAATACCGTATATTTTTCCTTTATTAAAATTCAGTTCCAGTTCTGCGATTGGAGTTGAATATCCTATTTTTGCGCAGATTGACAGCATGACCCCCCCCCTATTACATTGAGATTAGTGAAGAACTTTCTCACATAAAATTAATTATAACTAGGTACATTCAACAGAACATGCAGCTATGCGTCTGCATTTTTTCTTCGTTCTTTTTTCCAAAAGTCAATACCCCACAGGGAGATCTTGCAGAAAAAGATCATACGCTCATGATAATTTGCAGCAGTATGCCCCTGAAGACGGGGATCATTTTCCGACATGGTTGCCATGGAGTAAATAGCAAACAGCCACGCTGCCCCATTAAGCATTAAAGCGATTACGAGTCCTGGCCAGGTACCGAGTAAAGAAGGGAAACCTGCCAGAGTTATCAAAATCAAGCAATGAACTAAAGCACCGGAAGTATTGTTAAGGAAAAACTGGTGTGCGCCCCACGGTCCAGCCCACACAGCTATCTTGTAGACCCGGGATTTTGTTTTCCGAATAGGCTTGCCTTTTGTATCCTCGTCAGCCATGTCGAAAGGGCCAGTGGGAACGTAACCAAACATGTGCTCGACTCTAACAAGAGCTATAGCGTAAGGATACCTGTACCAGCCAAAACTCCTGGGTTATTTTTAAAAAATTCAAGCCTTCGCGCACATCATAAATTAAATCGTTTCCAGCCGCAGGATCAGACCGTATCTGCAGAAGAACGCTTGCTCCCTACTCCAGTCGTGAGCCTGAAGTCTCTCAGGCTCGAACAGCATCAGAATAGTTAACCAAGATATCTAACTTCTTGATGAGGATTACTTTGTCTCATTGGGATGATGCGTAATGCACATACTCTAAGTACACTATGTTCTTCTCAACATAAAACCAGATCCGGGCAGAGCCCTTCACCCTGGGTTTATGCTGCCACCGATCATGATCCGTGCCATTACGGTGGACCACGCCTAGTGCTCCTTTGAGTCGGTAATTGGTTGGCGTTGTCAACAACCGGGTCATGGTCAAAAGTCCCAGGTATTCGCCATAGGGTTACGAATATTTGCCAGCAGATCTCGCCGCCCTTTAGCTGCTTGAGTGGTAGCAAAACGAATTTCGTACTCACTCTTCTTCCGTGGGAGAGGAACTAATGCCTCTTTCTTTGCAGCCACGTTTATGGCCGCTCAACCAGTTGTTCATCGTCAATCCACTCCAGATCAGCACTATGTAGCCCCGCTGCGATAGCAGTTGCGGTTTCTTTCCATGCGGTCAACTCTGCAATAGCTAGATGAGGTTGCTCGGTAGCAAACGAGGCTCGTGCAGCATCAAGGATCTCACGAGCACAGGTACTACGATCTGTTACTGAAAGAGCTAACATCCAGGGGAATACTTTGGACATACGTTCAGCTAAAGTGCCATGCTCATCAGTAGCTACAGTGATTAACTGTGTGGCGAATTCAAGCAGCTTTGCACGCCTGTCGGCCTCACGCTGCGATATCAGCACCAGTGATTCACCATCGCGTCGTGTCACTGTCACGGGATGTTCCTCAGCTTCAGCGAAAACTTCAGCGGGGTGTTTACTCAACTCTGAAGAACGTCGTGTCCGGTAATACACATCAGCTGCTCTAGTCATACTCCCAGCACATTCGGAACGTATTCGGAAGTCTAGGGTTCCTGGCACTGAGTACCCGCTTAATATTTAACAGCAATTCACATTTGACATGTCGTTAACCGGGCCTTTTCCATACCAACTGCTCATAGGTGTTAAAAAGAAGCCAAGTTTGCTGTCGATCGTTGATTCAGGGCAACACCCTAGAAGATACTGATCCGGCTGTAAAACCTCTCAAAAGACAATCGGTTGAAACAATGATTGAAGAATTCCGCGAGCTTCTTGATGAACCATTACTTCGCTACTTCCAGAGATTGATCTTGGTTTTAGCAAAGCTCCACCAATTATTTGACAGCCTTGGCAGCCTGATCTGCTTTCATCGAGCCAAGATAAAAGATTCCCAGTGAAATCGTTCCGCCTACTAGATACAACATTGAGCGCTGATTTTCACTCGTTACCCAGAGAGAAGCCACTCCTACTGCAATGGTTACTACACCAGCAACAATAATCCAGACTCCCCCAGCTTTGTATCCGCTCTTCCACTTTTGCTCACTAGAATTCACATCCTCAGAACGAAAAAGGGAAATAGCCCCTTTCTTCAAGTAATCCCAAAACAATAAGAGCAATCCCAGCAAGAGCAAATAAAAGTACAACAACTAGCATCATTAAACTCATTTTCTATCTATTTTATGTTGATTTTTCCATGACGGAACTCTTGAGCTAATAAGCCCTTTCAATGTTCCACCATGAGCTCGATCTTGACTTTAGTGGATACTTAAGAGCTCAGGCAGAGAATCAAAGAGTAATCCCTTATTCCATCTGTGTAAAAGGACTCTGCTATTTCGCTAACCGCAGTAGATAAATATTCCTGGTTGCTGTCTCCTCAACCTAGCGGTGGGCCCGACCCCTCAGAGTCCTTTTCTGTCATGCATAATATGCAGAGGTTTTTTCCCACCCCACAAACCCAGCTAGGACACAGTACCCCTGAACGAGTGTCCCCACATAAGGGCAGATATAGCGGGCTAAAACAATATGTGCGAACACATATATGGCTCTTCCCGTTTTGGAGTCCCACCAACAATCGGCTTATTCCACGCATCAGCCAAGCCCGCAGCCATGGTCTCGCCAATCCGAAACGATTGCGTAAGCGGTGCAAAAGCTGGATCTTCACACAACTCTGCTGCAAATTCTTGTGGATCAAGAGTGGTGTCAGACCGGACTCTCTGTTCCAAATCACCCACCATGACAATCTGCATGAGCGGGTTTACGGACTTAATGTTGCGCAGCAGTTCCGCAAAGTCTTCCGTGATGTCCTGGTACTCATCAATAACGAGCAGGTCATAGCTTGGGAACGTGCGAGAAATATGCTTGAAGTTCTTGTTGAATTCCCGAATCGACTCACTGATGCCGCACTTAATGCCGGCCTTCAGCAGATGCGGATAGACAATGCCGTGATAGTTCTACACTTTGGCACTACGAACGCGTTGCTGTGCATCAATTTTCAACAGTTTCGAGTAGGTCAAATACAGCACATCATGGTCTGCACCCATCAGCCTCATTATCGGGTTCTACCAGGCTAATATGCGCAAGGCGTGCCCTTATGAGGACGATCCTTTGGTCGATATTTGGCACAAGGTGTAAAGCACTGCGCTCTTTATCCTACCTGTCGTTTCATCCATCGCAGTGTACTCACTCATCACACAGCGCGGATTTGACTGGTATCTCATGATTTTCATCCTCCCCGTGAGTTTGATGATCGCGTATGGGGTCTTCAAGCCCTGTGACTGCGACAAACATCGGTAAGGTGTATTTCTAAGATTGTCCATACGGAGTGCTGTCGCCACTCCCCACCCCATAGCTAAAACTAAAGGCTTCCCAAGAATCCGGTTTGGCGAAGAGGCGACACAAAAAATGACTACCTGAAGCAGAGATACGTTGGCTCTTTTTCGTAACTCGGCGCCCGCTACGGGATACTGGCCGATAGGGTAGCCTCATTGACGATCGAGTCCATTCACTCTAAAAATAAAGAGCCACTTTTCTACTCACAAGGCGCCCCGCTAGTATTCAGATTGCTGCGCTTCTTAAAAGGAAAAGAAGCACCAACGAAATCGCCAACAATCCAAGTCCACACTTAACTGTCGTCCGAATATCTTTATATCTGATGTGCATTCCTGCTGTGTAGAGAACTCCAAACGTGATTGAGCCAATCGCTATTGCAATAAGGTTGATTTCCAAAACATCTGCTATCTGTATTTACGACTAAACCTAATACTGGCACTCAGTTCGCTGAATTTGTCCCGCCCAGTTATAAAACATCCGGATCGAATTATTTGGGCACTCACGATTCTTGTTCAAATACGTTGATGCAGCGTGCATAGCAATTCCCACGACTAGGCATGCTGCATTTCCTAGTGAAAGCAGGGAACAAATACCCGAGGTTAAAATCGTTCCTGCACCCCCAATCACGAACGATTGCTCACCTGAAGTGAACTCGATCCAAAAACCTCCGTCATAACGGCCAGCGGATACAAACGGACGAGGCGCGTTGAAATCTGGAAGCGTTAACTCGATTCCCTGCTGGAGGACGAAAGTCACAAACGGCTCACCGTCTTGAACATGGTGATTTCGTTCAGCGTCTGATGCCAAAAGCTCATCATAAGCCTCTCTGAGTGTTTCTTCCGAAATCTGTTGCCTCTCAATAGATCCATCAACTATTGAGTTTGCAGGGTCCTTAGGCGCGACCTGAACTGGTGAAATTCCTGATCCGGACGCGAACAAAGCAATGGGAAGAGCCAAAGAAATTAGACTGCGAGAGAGTTTGCGGTGTAACAAAATGATGCCTCTTTAGAGCGTGGATAGTACTTTCAAGATAAAACGTAAGGTTCACTACAGAAAGTTTCAAGAGTTCTCATATTATGGGGCTAAATTAAGGGGGGAATATTTAGAGCAGTGCCTATGTTTCACCGAACTGTCCGAGGATTCCTGAAACCAGTACCCACATCCAACCAACAATTCAGCTGGATATGCTTGCCCGGATTTTAATGATCAAGACTTATTAACCGGCAGCCCAGCAAGGGCTGCGCCTAACTTAAAACGACACATCGAACCCCTCCTCGGCCACACGCCCCGGAGGGGTTCTTTTTCGCTTCTTTTAAAATATACATATATGTATTATTTCCCTTTTTCCAGCATAGGAGACCACTGCTATGTCCACGACAACCCAACCCACCACGACACCTGAGCTCAGTGCAGACACCAATTCTGAGCCCTGGGATGAGGTCATTGAAAACACCCTCGAACCTTTTCAAAAAGTCGTCCGTCAATTTGTTATTGACCGCCCCTATTCCGGTACCTTCCTCAACATGGGTGGTGGCAAAACACTCACTACCCTGTCTGCATTGACCTATATTGGACCTGATCCCTGTTTGGTAGACGCTGATAATGGGACTACGGGATCGGAACCATCCGAAATGACCCATTGGTAGACTGGCCACGCTGTGTGCCTTGCATGTGATCTGTCTTTTGGACTGGATCTGATCCCGTACCGCGATCCTTAAGTTTCAGTCATGACCTCATAGGAGCGTGACCATTTCATCATGACTCCTCGACAAGGTGTCATGGTAATGGTCTCATCAGCGTCTTGTCTGCTTGAAGCTTGCAGGATTTCGGACATCCTATACGCCTTCGTCAGGAAGCCCGTGAATATCATGCCCGCACCGACCCTTGAACTTGCTGGCCTCGTAGCCGGCATTGACACGCACACTGATACTCATACTGTGGCCATCGTGACCGAAACCGGAAAACATCTGGCCACCGAGACCTTTCCCACCACCAGCAATGGGTACCACCAGCTCACCGACTTCCTCACCGCTCACCACGTCACAGTTGTCGGGGTAGAAGGTACAAATTCCTATGGGGCTGCCATAACAAGACATCTCATTGACCATGGATACGAAGTTTTCGAGGTACTTCGTCCGACCCGCGCACTTCGACGCAGGGATGGTAAATCAGATCCCGTCGACGCACTCGCTGCCGCCCGCCAGGTGCTCACCGGTCAAGCACTGAGCATCCCAAAGGACACCACAGGGCCGGTGGAGTCACTGCGCATGTTGCAGATCACCCGTAATCAACTGGTCGCCACAGCTGCGAAATTAGTAACTCTCATCAAGTCTTTGCTGATCACGGCGCCCGTCAACGTTCGACAACGCTACACAGCAATGACGACCCCGACCTTGATCGCAACCTTATCCAGGTGTCGCCCGTCCTCAGATCTCAGCGATCCAATTAATGGCACCTTGACCAGTTTGAAGACCTTGGCCACCACCTACAACACGCTGCGGGCGCAATGCGATGAACTCGATAACAAGATCACCGATCTGGTCGAGGTAATCAATCCCGAGATGACACAGATTTTTGGCTGTAGGGCCATTAACGCTGCAGAATTGATCGTGAGCGTGGGAGAAAATCCGAAACGGATCCGCTCACAGGCTGCGTTGGCGCATCTGTGGGGAGTTGCACCTATTCTGGCGAGTTCCGGACGGACGAACAGACATCGACTAAATAGAGGTGGCGACCGGCACGCTAACGCAGCATTGCATCGTATTGTTCTGGTCAGGATGTGTCACGATGAACGCACCAGGGACTATGTTCAACGTCGAACCAGGGAAGGGTTGTCGAAGAAAGAAATCATGCGGTGCTTAAAACGCGCGATCGTCCGAGAAATCTACCAAGTCCTGTGTCTAGGGCGACCTGTGAAACAATCCAGTGGATTGCGTAGTGATGAGTTCAGAGCTCTGCGCTCGAAAAAAGGTCTTTCACAAACTCAAGTCGCTAGGAAACTTGGATGCGCTCCAGCAAGAATTAGTGATATTGAAACCGGCAAACGTCGACTATCAGAGTTGAAGTTAACCTACGAAGAATTCCTTAAAAGCGCTTGACCCAACATAGGAGCATCACCTAACAGGGATCAGGTCCGTGCTATAAAACGATCAAGCATGGCGTCGGCGCCAATAACGTTCTATTGCTATAGCGGTTTCTCCTAGTAAAAGCCCCCAACCAAGCGGTATTAAATACGCCGTTAAAATTCCTTCTGGTTGCATGACGCTCATATAGATTCCTGTTAAAAGAAGCACGATTCCCGCGCTACCTAGCAGCGCCAAAATCCAGACATGAGCTTTCGATGTCAGGATGCAAGCAAGTGCAGCTACTAAGAAACTAATACCGACAAAAATTGAAACAGCTGTAGCGCCCAGATCAGGAGTGCCAAGAGCAAACATCCAACCTACGACTAAAGACGCCAGAAAAAGTGCAAGGAATAATTGAGCAAGATAATTTTTCCTGGCAGCACGTTTAGAGTGATTTTCCATAGCAGCCCCTTATAAAATTACAGATTTTTATCGAATATCGTTGCAGCAGTCCAGTTTCCGCCTGCAGTATTGACGCACAACTCTACCTAGGATCAAAGACCCCATAGTTCACAGCGCAAGCTTTGCTTAAATCATCAAACAGTCTCGCATGGTGTGGAAAAATAAAATTTCCTATTTTCACTGAAATCCCTCTCCCCTATTATGAGCACCGAAAACACCTCTATAAATAAAGAAGAGCACTCACCGGCAAATCTGGTGAGTGCTCTTCTTTAAGCTAAAAACAGCCTTTTACTTCTTGCCGCCCTTGCCGCGACGCTCGCGGACACGGATAGCAATACGTACTGGGGTGCCTTCGAAACCGAAGCGCTCACGGAACTTGCGCTCCAGGTAGCGTCGGTAGCCAGCTTCAAGGAAGCCGGTGGTGAACAGCACGATCACTGGTGGCTGAGTGGATGCCTGTGTAGCGAACAGCACGCGAGGTAAACGTCCGCCACGCATTGGTGGTGGGTTCGCTGCAATAGCTTCACGAAGCCAGGTGTTGAGCTGACCAGTAGAGATACGACGATCCCAGCTGTGTAGAGCTTCCAACATAGCTGGCTCAAGGCGCTGCAATGCTCGACCAGTCTTGGCGGAAATGTTGATGCGCTTTGCCCAAGGGATGTGTGCCAACTGAAGATCCAGTTCACGGTCAAGATCGATGCGACGATCCTCATCCATGAGATCCCACTTGTTGAAAGCAACGACCAAGGCTTTTCCGGCGTCAATGATCATGGCCAGCACGCGCTGGTCTTGTTCAGTGATTGGCTCGGAGGAGTCGATCAGGAAAACACAGATCTCTGCAGAGTCAATGGCACCGCGGGTACGTAGTGACGCGTAGTACTCGTGTCCAGATGCAGTTTTGACCTTTTTACGCAGACCTGCGGTGTCAACAAACTTCCACGTATTTTCATCCAGTTCAATCATGGAGTCAACAGGGTCAACGGTGGTGCCGGCGACATTGTCCACGACGGAGCGGGTTTCACCAGCAAATTTGTTGAGCAAAGAAGACTTGCCCACGTTTGGCTTACCCACAAGAGCCACACGACGAGGTCCTTCAACGATGGACTTTGCGCGAGGTTCAGCTGGGAAAAGCTCCAAGATCTTATCCAGCACATCAGCACCGCCACGGCCGTGCTGTGCGGATACTGGATATGGATCGCCCAGGCCGAGGCTGTAGAAATCAGCCATATCAGCCCACTGGCTATCGGAGTCGAACTTGTTAGCAACCAGAATCACTGGAACTGAAGAACGCAGCAGCTTAGCAGCCATGACGGAGTCAGTCTCAGTGATGCCGACCTTGGTGTCAACAACGAAGACGATGACATCTGAGGTCTCCATCGCAACTTCAGCTTGCTGTGCAATGGATGCGTGGATGCCCTTTACGTTAGGGTCCCAGCCACCAGTGTCCTGTACCCAGAAACGCTGTCCGCCCCAGTCAGAGATGTAGGAGATACGGTCACGGGTAACACCTGGGAAATCCTCAACGACGGCTTCTCGACGTCCGATGAAGCGGTTCACCAAGGTGGATTTGCCCACGTTTGGACGACCCACGATTGCTACGGTGCACAGTGCTTCTTCAATGTGGCCTGGGTTGAAACCGAAAGCAGTCTCGATTTCTTCCCAGTCTTCTTCGGAGTAATCCTCACCGAAATCAGGGTTGGAGAATTCAGACTCGTCGAAGTCTTCAGGGGCGAGTTCTTCTTCATGGGAATCATCGAATCCGAATTCTGCAGGATCGAAGTCCGCGGAAGCCCAGCCGCCATGAGGTGCGAGTTCTTCTTCATCGGCGAAGGCACCTTCGACGTCCATTTCACCCTTGTGGGTGTGGTAGACGAATACGGTGTCGTCCTCTTCACCAGGCATATTGTGTTTATTAGTCACTGGTTGCTCCTTTCAGCGGAGGCTTCCACTAGTTGGATGAGGTGGTTGAGTACTTCATCCATGGTCATTTCAGAGGTATCCACGATATGTGCATCATCTGCTGGTTTCAGCGGTGATGCCACACGGGTGGAATCAAGTTCATCTCGGCGAATAACATCCGCCAGTACTGCGTCAAAATCAGCGTCGCGTCCAGCAGCTTGGTCCTGGTCAAAGCGCCTGCGGGCGCGGACTTCCGCTGAGGCGGTGAGAAACGCCTTGATCGGCGCGTCGACAAGCACGGTGGTACCGATATCGCGTCCTTCGACGACACAGCGATGCGCCTTGTCGGCAAGTGCGCGTTGCAAAGCCACGAGGTTTTCGCGGACTTCTGCAATCGCAGAAACAGCAGAAACATTGTGCGTAACTTCCGCGCCGCGAATTTCTTTTTGCACGTCTACGCCTGCAAGCAGTACTTCCGTCGATGCCGGATCATCAGAGATGGTCAACGGCAAAACGGCGGTCGCAGCAATAACCGCAGCTGTATCAGCTGGATCAATGCCTTGGTTGAGGACATGAAGCGTTGCGACGCGGTACATCGCACCAGTATCGAGGTACTTGGCCGAGAGACGGGTAGCGAGTGCGCGTGAGGTGGTGGATTTTCCAGTTCCGGACGGCCCGTCGATGGCCACAATGAGGCCACCGGCAGGCATATTGGAAAGTTCCGTCACAGTTGAACCGCCTTGTACAAGCTGGACAGCTCGGAGTTGTTCAGGGCACGAAGTGAGCCAGGCTTTTGATCGCCCAGCTGTACGGTGTGCAGCTTGGTGCGCACAAGGCGCTCAACTGGGAACTCAAGCTCATCGAACAGACGACGAACAATGTGCTTGCGACCTTCGTGAATCTCCACGCGCAGCAAAGACTTACCCTGGAAAACGTCGATGATCTGTGCAAAGTCAGCCTTTGCAGGACCATCTTCCAGGACAACACCTTCGCGCAATGCGCTGATGAGCTTGTTGGACGCTTCACCACGAACAGTTGCCAAGTAAGTCTTAGAAACCTCGTACTTCGGGTGCATGAGACGGTTTGCCAGCTCACCATCGTTGGTCAACAACAGCAGACCTTCAGTGTCGGCGTCGAGGCGGCCCACGTGGAAAAGACGCTGACCTGCTGCAGTCTTTTCACTGACCAAATCGCCGACGCAAGAACGACCCATCTCATCGCTCATGGTGGAATGCATGCCACGTGGCTTGTTGAGCACGAAGTACTCAAGATCCTCATTGATGTGGATACGTACGCCATCAACACGGATGACGTCCTTGTTTGGATCAACGCGCATGCCCTGAGTGGTCACGATGCGATCGTTGACTTCAACGCGGCCGTTATCGATCAGAACTTCTGCGTGACGACGAGATGCCACACCAGCTTGGGCAAGCACCTTTTGCAGGCGTATGCCCTTGGAGTCGTTGTTATCGAGGAAGCCCATTGACCAATCGTCAGTGGAGCTTACGTTTTGCTTCTTAGCAGGCTTTGCGTTGGAGAGAAGGATCTCATCCTTCTTCTGTGGCTGCTGGCGTGTGTTGGGGCGGGATGATCCTGGCTTGTAGCCACGAACAGAAGACCGGTAGCCGCCAGAGCGATTGCTCTGCTTCTTATCCGGTGTGCCATCTCGGCGAGCGGGTGGGGTCACGTTAGTGTCCTTAATCTTAGAAAAAGCGTATGAAATTGAATCCCGTGAATTCTAGCCTATTTTGGGGGATTTTAATAGTTGGCTGAGATAGCAACTAGTTAGAAGTCCTCATCAATGGAATCTACATCTGGCAAAAGTGGTGCCAGATCAGGCAGTTTATCCAAAGAATCAATTCCTAAAAGCTCCAGTAGCAATTCTGTCGTTGCGTATCTGTGCGCACCTGTTTCCTCTTCTACGTCGACCTCTTTGACAAGGCCTCGAAGCTGCAAAGTACGCATCACGCCATCGACATTCACGCCACGCACTGCCGAGATTTGTGATCTTGATACCGGCTGCCGATAAGCCACCACGGCAAGAGTTTCCAAAGCAGCACGCGATAATCTGGTCTGGTTGCCATCAAGCAAAAATTGCTCCACGATATCCGCATTTTCCGGGCGAGTGTAATAACGCCATCCTTCAGCGGTTTCTCGCAGATCAATTCCGCTTCCACGCTCGGTGAGCTCGAAAGACATTTCTTGCAACAGAGCTTCAGTCGAGGCAACCTCTAACCCCAAAACCCCGGCTAGCGTGCGCGCTGAAACCGGGGTATCCACCACTAATAAAATTGATTCCATCCGAGACCGCGTCTGTGGGATAAGGCTCATCGAAGAAATTAGTGCTGGATCAAAATCATTCATAAAGGGCTATCTTAGCGGCCTAAGCAATTGGCTTCTGATTAGCCGGATTGCCCCATTCTGCCCATGAGCCCTCATAAACAACTACATCGTCATACCCTGCAATAACGGCAGCATATGCATCTACGCAAGCAGTTACACCAGAGCCGCAGCTAAAAACCAATGACTTCGCATCGTGAGTGCGCTTTGCAATCAGCTCTTTAAGTTCCGCAGCTGGCTTCACGAAACCTTGCTTATCTGCAATATCAGTAAATGGGATATTGACACTACCGGGGATAGAGCCCTTCCTTAGACCTGGACGAGGTTCTTCATCAACGCCTGAGAAACGGCTTGCACTTCGCGCATCCACCACAGCTTTGCTGGATCGCGCAATTGCTCGTTCTACCCCCTCAGAGCCTACTAATAGCTCTGGCTGTGGCTCCGCATTAATGCGTCCACCACCGACAGGTAGGGACAGCGGCTCGGTTGGAAGATCCTGCGCGCTCCATGCCGGAAGCCCTCCATCTACAACACCAATGTTTTCAAGCCCAGCAACCCGAAGAAGCCACCACACGCGAGGTGCAACCATAAGCCCCTGCCGATCATAAACAACCACAGTGGTCTCAGTGCTAATGCCGTAGCTTTCTAGCAAACCCACTAAATTCTGTGGTGCAGTGTGCGGCAACTCAGAGGTGGAATCAGAAAAGTCTCCCTCCAGATCTGCGAGAAATGCACCTGGAATACCGGAATCACGTGCTTTTTCCGCATCTCCCATCGATGCACACAGTACAACCACGTCATCGCGGTCTAAATTGCGCGATAACCAATCGACGGAGACTACGGGACCGTGAGGAAAGTAGGCGTTATCACTATGGGAAGAGTCAGCTGGCGAGGTCACTTTAAGAGAAGTCATAACCGGCCATCTTAATGCTTAACACCACCCAAATGGGACAAGTTCCGTTCAGTTCACAGGATTAAATTCAGAAAAGGCCAGAAAGCAAAACTCTAACCCCCTCTATTGAGGGTAAACCTGTGCACTCTAATTCATTAGCCATTGCACAAGCTGAGAAGAAATTACGAGTTACATCACAAATTCATATCATTGGTGAGAACCATCACACATAAGACGTCTCATGATCTAACATTTTCTCATGGCTACGATTACACGCACCGACCGACTCATCCTTGTACCGCTCACCGTAGAGCTCGAAGACGAGGCACACCAGATTTATTCCGATAACCGAATCTGGGAACACCGTCCACAGGCGCGTCACACCAACGTGCGCGATACCCGTGACATCATCAAGCGCACCAATGAAAGTTGGGGAAAGAAAGACTTGGGCCCCTGGGGCGTTTACCTCCGAGATCGCCCTTCTGAATTTGTTGGCGTTGGCGGAGTTGAACTCGTCGATGGCAAAGTGTGGGACCTTAAATACCGCTTACGCCCAGATCTCTGGGGAAATGGCTACGCTACGGAAATCTCCAACGCCGCAACGCTTGCCACCAAGCGTATCGACGACAACCTCCCGCTCACCGCACGAGTAACCACCAACCACCCAGCATCCTCGCATATCCTGGAAAAACTGGGTATGACTCCCGTATGGGAAGGCCGACGCGTTGGCACTGAAGATGATCCCAATGAGCCAAGCGTGAGGATCTACTCAGATCGCCCACTCAGCGATGACATTCTAGAAATGCTGAAAAACCGTCCATAAACACTACCTATAGCTATATATAAAAAGCTCCCATGGAACCCTTCCCTCTCCAAGGCAGGTTCCATGGGAGCTTTTTATAAGCAACAAGAGGCTTCCTGACCTCTTGCCACCATTTCAGCAAACTGGCTCCTGCAGCTTAAGTGACAACCACCATTTCGGCAATGTTTGCTTGCAAAATATTAAGCCCACTATTTCCATTTATTTACAGCTACCACAGCTGGATCTACATCCATGCCTGTCCACGCGACCTTCAGCTCCCCCAAGGGTTCTTCTTGCACGGCTTCCACTGCACGAGCTTTATATAATTCGAGCAAGGCAAGAAACCGGCCAATCACTTCCATAGACGCCGTGCAATCACGGGTGAGAAGCTGAAAACTTAAAAAATGATCAATGCCAGCAAGCTTCAAAGTATTAAGAATTCTTTCAGCCTGCTCCGGAACAGACACCGTAGCCTGATGAATGTGATCTGTTTGTACTGTCTCCGGCGGTTTTGGCCGGAATACCACCGCAGCAAGCTCACTAAAACCAGTCAAGGATTTTCCCAAAGCAACCGGAGGTAAAAGATCGGCAAATTGAGCTTCCAACGAAACCGCACGTGGATAACGTCTACGAGCCTCCCGCTGCCACTGCGCAAATAGCTCAGCGACCTGCTTATAGGCGCGATACTGGAGCAGTCGCGCAAATAAGAGATCTTTAATTTCCAGAAGCTCTAAGTCTTCTTCGTTATCGACATCGCCACGTGGGAGCAAGCGCGCAGTTTTGAGATCTAATAAGGTCGCAGCCACCACCAAAAACTCTGTGGTTTCATCGAGATCACTAGTCTCACCCAGCGCTCTGGCATAGGAAATGAATTCATCAGTTACCTGCGCTAAAGAAACTTCAGTGACATCAAGCTTTTTCTTGGTGATCAATTGCAAAAGCAGGTCAAAGGGACCTTCAAAATTATCTAGCTGTACCTGAAACCCTGTTGCCGGAGCCGTATCTTCTGAGCCAGCCACAGGCTCCGGACCGATCGGCCCGACCTGAGTGACCGGCACGCTGCTTAGAAAAGTTTCTGTTGCCACGTTTCCAGAATCAACAACAGTGGCGTTCTCAATGTCTTTCACATTGAGTTCCGCCTCGGTAGCTTCTGGATCTTGTGGGTTCAACTCGATAACTTTTGTCATGATATTTCCCAGACTTTAGCTGATGCGTCTGCGCGCTTCAGCTAAAGGCCAGCACAAAGAAGTACACTCGCTCAGTCTTATTTTTGGGCGCGGTGGATCACTTCACGAGCTAAATAACGGTATTGTTCCGCACCTTGAGAATTAGGCGCCCAGGTAATAATTGGTTCGCCGGCTACTGACGTTTCCGGGAAACGAACGGTCCGCGTAATCACCGTGTCAAAGACTTGTTCATCGAAAACTTCCAACACACGAGACATCACTTCACGCGCATGCGAGGTACGACGGTCAAACATGGTGACCAAAATGCCGAGAATTTCCAGATCAAAGTTCAACCGGTCTGCGACTTTTTCCACAGTATCATTGAGCAGTGCTAGGCCACGTAGTGAGAAGTATTCACACTCCATAGGAATAATGACGCCATGGGCGCAAGCCAGTGCGTTCACGGTTAGCAATCCCAATGAAGGTTGGCAGTCAAGAATAATGAAGTCATAATCCTTCATTACGGGGCGCAAGGCACGAGCCAGAGTTTGCTCACGACCCACTTCATTAACTAGCTGAATTTCCGCAGCGGATAAGTCAATGTTTGCAGGAACAAGATCTAGATTAGCCACACGAGTGTGGTGAATGGCCTGATCGATGGTGGAATTATTATCCACCATGAGGTCATAAATCGTGGTGTCCACATCATCGTAATGAATGCCCAAACCTGCGGTCAGGGCTCCCTGCGGGTCTAAGTCAACGAGCAGGACTTTACGCCCGACCTCTGCAAGACACGCACCAAGGTTAATCGTGGACGTTGTTTTACCAACTCCACCCTTTTGATTCGCCATGGCAATGATCGTTGCTGGGCCGTGTTTGTCTAATAGAGGTAGCTCAGGCAACTCGCGCAGGGGTCGACCAGTGAGCCCGACCTCTGCTTTGGAAGAATCTTTCTTCCCCTCATTACTCACAGTCAAACCTTCTTCCTTGACTAGGGCTTCTTATTGTAGTCATTTAACAATTTTCAGCGCGAATTGGGGGATAAAGAACTTTTCGCCTTCATAACCCTGACTGACAGCCCTGAAATTATCAGACTGTCATTTAGTCTCAGCGACCACAATACATTCAGGATATAGATGTCTTGGACATCCTGTCGTCTTACACGCCGTAATTCCTGGATTCCTACCAATTAGTCAATCTTTTAGGCTTGATAAAGTGGTAGAAGATTTTAAGCACATAACCTATATGCGAATATCAGCACGCTCACGCTACTAGTGCCGAGGATGAGCTTCCCGCCATACTTCCCGCAAGCTTTCTGCAGTGATATGCGTATAAATCTGAGTCGTGGTTACGGAAGAATGTCCTAGCAATTCCTGGACTACTCGGACATCCGCACCGCCTTCCAACAGATGGGTAGCAAAACTATGGCGCAACGTATGGGGGGAAATATCTTTTTCCAAACCTGCGCGTTCTACAGCTTTTTTCAACACCGCCCATGCCGATTGTCTTGACAGTGCTCCCCCACGTTGGTTCAGAAAAAGTGCATGGCTTTTTCCTTTACTTAGGGAAGGTCGCGCGCGCACCAAATATTCTTGAACCGCTTTTTGTGCCATCGACCCAAACGGGACAATCCTTTGTTTGGAGCCTTTACCTGTAATGCGCAACACTTCCGGAAGTTCAGAGACATCATCTACTGCCAAACCAATCACTTCAGAAATACGTGCACCAGTTCCGTAGAGTAATTCCATAAGCGCACGGTCACGAATATCTACAGCGGTGGCAATATCACCTTCAGGGATGGCGTCGATAAGCAGTGCTACCTCATTGATGCTCAGCGTGTCCGGCAAATGTCGGCCGATGGCAGGTGGAGAAACTTCAGCCGCAACGTCCGCTGCAACCTCGCCCTCTATCAGCGCAAATTTGTGCAAGCCGCGCGCCACAATAAGCGCGCGCCCGGAGGAGGACGCCGAGAGCGCTTGATTAGTATCGGTTCCTCGGCGCAAATCCTTCACGTAATTTTCCACATGCGATGTAGAAATATCAGAAATGCGCTCAATTCCTGCAGCTTCCAGCCAATCGCAGTAACGCTCAATATCGCGGCGGTAATTACTCAGCGTATTTACCGACAGCCCGCGTTCCACCGCCAAATGCGTCAGCCAAATCTTTGCAAATGCACGAACCTTCATAGTTTCTTCATATCAGGCACGACGCCACGCGCTTTTCGACGCTCCGATAACGCCGTTGGACGGTACCTAAAAGGTGAGCTGACTGGCCGCGCCTGCGCACGACCTGCAAGCACGGCGTCTGCTGCCAATACCCCAGCAAGAGCAATGGAATTAACCAACTCACCGCTAAAAACCATGCCCACCGCATCAGCTAATGGAATCCATTGATTAAGCATGTCTGCTTCTTCATCGCCGGTTACCTCCGGACGGGCAACCTCAGTAAGTCCCTGGGCAAGGAACACCCGAACCGCTTCATCACAAAACCCCGGAGAGGTAATCAGATCAGTCAGCACCGACCATTCACGAGCTTCCAGCCCAGCTTCTTCCATCAGCTCACGCTGCGCCCCGGTGAGTTCATCTTCATCTGCGATATCCAATAATCCCGCAGGAAGCTCCCACAAATGATCACCAACACTACGACGATATTGCTTGACCATCGCAATATTTTCTCCATCAAAGGCGACAACTGCAACAGCACCAAAATGCTCAACGATTTCACGCCGCGCAGCAGACCCTCCTGGCATGACCACGGTGTCTCTGCGCACACCTAGAATTGGGGACTCAAGAAGGAGCTCAGTAGATAAAACCTTAAACTCATGGGAACCTGGACTATGTGTGTTTGAAACCATGATCACATTGTAGATCTAGGGGTGGACACGCAATTCCACAGCAGTTTTAACAAGACCATAAAACAGTGGATGAGCATTGGTTGGCCGGGATTTATACTCTGGATGCGCCTGCGTAGCCACCAAAAATGGGTGCACATCTTGTGGATATTCCACAAATTCCACCAACTGCCCATCTGGAGAAGTTCCAGAAAAGACCAACTCAGAACCTTCAGCAATCTGTGTGCGATAAGCATTATTTACTTCATAGCGGTGACGGTGGCGCTCAGAAACCTCAGTAGTGCCATACAACGAAGCCACCACAGAACCTTCTTCCAGCGTTGCGGGGTACGCGCCAAGGCGCATAGTTCCACCCAAATCTGCTTCACCAGAAATAACAGCCTTTTGCTCTTCCATGGTGGCAATAACAGGCTGGCTAGCCAAGGGATCAAACTCTGTAGACGATGCTTGCTCCAGTCCAGCTTGGCGCGCTGCTTCAATGACAGTGCACTGCAAACCAAGGCACAAGCCAAGCAGCGGGATCTTCTGCTCACGAGCAAAGCCAATGGCTCCGATTTTTCCCTCAATACCTCGGATGCCAAAACCGCCAGGCACCACAATTGCATCCACACCAGAAAGTGCCTTAGCTGCACCTGCAGGAGATTCACAATCATCAGAGGTAATCCACTTGATATTGGTGCGAGTCCAAGTGGCATAACCTGCGGCACGGACTGCTTCTACAACTGAGAGGTACGCATCTGGGAGATCAATGTATTTACCCACAATGCCCACGGTGATCTCATGGCGTGGGTTATTCACGCGATCTAGCAGATCACGCCACGTGCTCCAATCAACATCCCGGAATGGCAAACCCAATCGTCGAATGATGAACGTATCAAGATGCTCACGGTAAAGCACATCTGGAATGTTATAGATCGAATTAGAATCCGGGCAGGATACGACCCCTTCATGATCTACATCGCACATCATGGCGATCTTATCTTTAAGCCCTTGTGGAACATCTCGATCGCAGCGAAGCACCAATGCATCTGGCAAAATTCCAATACCGCGCAATTCTGCAACAGAATGCTGTGTGGGCTTTGTCTTCAGTTCCCCTGAGGTAGCAAGATATGGCACCAAGGAGCAGTGAATGAAAAAGCAGTTATCACGGCCAATTTCATGGCGAACTTGACGCGCTGCCTCGAGAAACGGCTGGGACTCAATATCTCCGACGGTGCCACCAATTTCAGAAATAACGACATCTGGTGCATTTCCTTCAGCATCTGGATTACCCATGCTGAGAATACGAGCTTTGATCTCATCGGTGATATGTGGAATAACCTGCACTGTTTTGCCCAGGTACTCTCCCCTGCGCTCCTTGGCGATCACCGTGGAGTACACCTTTCCGGTGGTGACATTGGCGTTGAGACCGAGGTTTCGATCAAGAAAACGCTCGTAATGTCCCAGGTCCAAATCGGTTTCTGCACCATCTTCGGTAACAAAGACTTCGCCGTGTTCAAAAGGGTTCATGGTGCCAGGATCAACGTTGAGATATGGATCCAATTTTTGCATGGTTACTGAGAGGCCACGTGCAATGAGCAGCTGTCCAAGGCTTGCAGCTGTCAGCCCTTTACCAAGGGAAGAAACAACGCCACCGGTCACGAAGATGTGTTTGGTGGAATGAACTTTTCGTGTTGAGGTCATAATGTCTGAAGACGACCTTCCTGATTGAACCTAGCTAAAAACTAGGCGGTGCGGAAAACTTAAACGAACGGTGTGCTCAAATTGCCGGCACGTGGCCACGGTCCCCACCGAAATGCATTCTCTGCAATGTTTTGTTTATCCAAAATGCCCTGGATTGGGATTGCGGGAAACAAAAACCGCAGGGAAAGCTCGGAGAAGTTTCCGACTTTTCAAACCTACGGAACCCTAGCATAACACAGCTTATAAAAGAATGAATAACCCCAGTTCAGGCACGCTTTTCAGGGAATCTATCTATAGATCAACAGGTTATGTTTTTGGGGAAAATAAAACGGAGCTCCTAAGGGTAGAAACTCCGTTTTTATCTTCTGAAAACTACTGTGCTGGTGCCGCCGTAAATCCATCAAGTGACGGACTTGCTGCATCTGCAGAGGCAGCAGCACCATAGGCACCTGCCCTATTGGCCAGCTCTTCACGCACAGACAACACCGTTGCCATCTTGCCCCACGTACGATCAAGGGAATCTACGGTTGAGACATTTCCAGCTGCATCAGGATTAGCCCTTAGTCTGCCAATGACTCCAGTATCTGCCGCAGTATGAATGCGACCTGCCACCACAACTCCTGAGCCCTGAGCATCCAAAGCTCGTGCAAATAGCGACTGAGTTTCAGCAGCAAAAGCAGCATCCCCTGAGCCATCACTATCCCCGGTGATCAAGACGATGACTTGACCAGGCAAAATCGTGCCATCTTCATAGCTGATATAGCCATTGTCGCGCAGGACATTGAGCAGCAGACTGCGCTCTCCGGTGCTAGCTAGAGGTTCACCATTCTCAGGATTTAAGAGCAGCGCAGCGCCTAAGGCTTCTCCAGCATGAGTGCCTGGGTCCAATTGGGTTTCGGATAGCTGAGCCCCTGCCGGCAAGGTATTTGCCACAATTGATTTCAGCTGATCAGCACCATCTTGGGCAAAGAATGACTTTTCCAACGTGATGGTTCCAGCGTTTACTGTGCCAGCTTGCTGAAGAAGCCAAGCGACATCATCAACATCAGATTGTTCTGCATCCGCAGTGCGCATCAAGAGCACTGGACGATCAGCTAATGTACCTGCCACCACATCATTAACTATATGGTCAATAATGCTATCGGCTTGATCAGCTTGCACCGCGTTTACTTCAGCTAGGGTTTCAGCCTTGGCAAGATCTGCCGATGTTGGTGCATTGGGGTCTACATTTTCAGGAAGGTTAGGCGCAAGCACATATGTTCCGAAAGCAATGCCTGCGGCTGCTCCAAAGCCAAGAGCAGCAATGACTGCTGCACCTTTTCCACGTCGTTTAGCCATGTTGCCTTCCTATTTAAACCAACCCTGGACAGTCAGCGCGAAGCTATTCCAGGTGTCAATGAGGTTGTCAGTAAAGGAGCCAGCGCCAGCAGTTCCGGCAATCACAATGATAACTGCCAACACAACCAAGACTGCCAACAGTGCCCAAAGCCAACCAAGACTGCTTGTGTTGCGCATATTGTAGAGCGCGGCGATGACGGAGCCGTCGACAAGCTTGGTGCCTACCTTGGCGCGCGTCAGCAGCGCTGCGGGATCTGAATCCTCGCGGTTTTCAAAAATGCCGTCCAAAGTAACCGGACCGCCAACATTCACGATCATCTGTGGGTTGTGATAATCCACCAACAACAATGCCAAGTCTGTAGCAGAGTTCACCGACGAAGGAAATGTCATTGCGCCAATACCGAGATCTTGAATGCGCTCGAGTCCAACCGCATGTCCATCTGGATCAGCAGGCAAAATAACGCTGGCACCACTGCGCAAAGCATCTGCGCCAATACCCGTGGGATTACCCACGATAAGAGCTGGTTTGTAGCCTAATTCCACCAACGTGTCCGCTGCACCATCTACACCGATGAGTACTGGATCGTACTCACGGATAAAATTACGCAGTTCTTTGATCCTGGTGCGATGGTTATCGCCCGGAGAGACAACCAGAACTTTACGTCCTTCGATGGATTTGCCTGTCTCAGGAATCCCCAGTCCATCAATGAGTAACGGAGCCTCAGAATGAATGAACTGGATGGTATTGCCGAAATAAGCTTCCATGCGGTCAAGGAGGGACTGCTGAGCATCTGCAAAGGCATGTTCAGCCGCAGCGCCACTAAACACAGTGCCGTTGGCGATAAGGCGTTCTCCGTAGAAGAGCTGCCCGTCTTCCGTGAGTCGACCTTTTTTGCTGTCTTTGGTGTTGTCGAGGAGTTCGTGCCCAAAGCCTTCAACAAGCATGATGTCGGCGTCGATAAGCAGCTGAGGACCAAAATTAGGCACAGATCCCGTGGTGAACCGTGAAACATTAAGAACTGCAGCTGGTTTGGCTGCGAGCAATCGTTGGGCGAAGGTTCTGGATAAATCTGGCGCATCAATGATGGCTAGATCGCCTTCGGACAGTCGCTTTAGCCCTTTGCCCTGCGCGGTGCAGATTCGGGTTGCACCATGCAGGCCGGGCAGGTCGGCTTTGCGGTTGAACAGACTCATGCAGCCCATTGTGGAACCAAAGTCTCAACCATTGGTGGAGGCGCGCCTAAAAAATTTCAATAAAGCTTCTATACACTGCCTACTAATACCTGTTCCACAGGTATCTCCTCAATATCTTGCTTTTCCCGTTGTGCCCTTTCAAGCAGTTCCGTGGCATGAGCACGACCAGTGTCAGTGTTATCAAGTCCTGCCAACATGCGTGAGAGTTCTTCAACCCGACGATCAAAGGTCAACGATTCCACGCCGGAGGTAACAGAAGATTCCCCCACATTTTTTGCGACATGCAAATGTGTATCTGCATAGGCAGCCACCTGGGGAAGGTGGGTGACAACAATAACCTGATTGTTATTCGCAAGACGCGCCAAACGTCGGCCGATTTCTACTGCTGCACGTCCACCCACACCGGCGTCTACTTCGTCGAAAACAAGAGTTGTTCCAGTGGTTCCTGCTGCGAGAATAACTTCCAACGCCAACATGACGCGAGAGAGCTCACCACCTGAAGCTGATGAAGCCAAAGGCCGAGCCTGCGCCGAAGCATTTGCGGCTAATTGGAATTCCACTTGATCAATGCCTGTCTGGCTTGCCTCAGATACTGCCATAGCTACCTCAAAGCGTGCCTTTTGCATAGCAAGACCTTGAAGTTCCTCTGTCACGGTCTTGCCCAATTTAGTGGCAGCTTTGCAGCGAAGCGTGGATAACTTCTTGGCGGCGCGCATCATGGATGAGTGCGCTTTTTTCACATCCTCTTTAAGCTTGTCGACGGCCTCTGAAGAGATATCGATGCTATCGAGACGGATTTGGGCTTTCTTTTGCCACTCAATAACACCATCAATATCTGCTGCGTACTTACGCGTAAGCAACTTTAATTGCTGTTGTCTCGTGAGCATGTCATCGAGTGCTTGCGGATCCGCAGGTAAATCTGATAGGAATCCGCCTAATTCCATGGATACTTGGCTCAATTGGCTCGTGATCTCAGACAGCTGGGAAGCAATATCTTTCAGCTGTGCATCCTCACTTCCTGTCAATGCTGATTCCGCCTGGCCAAGTTGATCAGAAGCTGATTCTTGTTCCTCATCAAATCCTGATGCACCGCCCATAGCGTCACTCAACGCGCCAGCCCCATCAATAGCAGCAAGCGCCGAAGCAGCCTGTTCTCTTAGCGTATCGACATCCTGCAACCGACGAATCTGTTCAACTAATCCTTTATCTTCGCCGGGTTCCGGTGCGACCTCTTCGATTTCATTGATAGCAAATTGCAGACGATCGACTTCTTGAGCAAGCTCTCGCCTATTTGAAAGACGTTTTTGCAGATCCCGGTCAAGGGTTTTCCACGTCAGATACTTAGCGCCATAAGCAGTGCGCAGCTCCACCAGCTGAGTATCAAAGCGATCCAAGGCCTCTAGCTGGCGTTCTGGGGAAAGCAACCGAAGCTGATCATTTTGACCATGAATGGTGAGCAGCTCATCTGAGAACTCTGACAATGTAGCTGCAGGAACAGAACGGCCACCCAAATGAGCTTTGGAACGACCATTTGCGCCGACGGATCGGACCGCTAAAAACTCTCCGTTTTCATCTGCAGCACCACCAGCATTCGATACGATTCCGGTTGCACGTTCGACAATGTCAATTGGTACACCAGTAGTAACAAAGCGACCTTCTACGACAGCCTGCGGAGATCCGGTACGAACACGAGATGCATCAGCGCGGCCACCGGAAAGAAGCCGTAAACCAGTAACTACCATGGTCTTTCCAGCTCCGGTCTCACCGGTGAGCACTGTTAAACCCGAGCTAAACTCAGCTGAGGCGGCTGGGATCACTCCGAGGTTCTCAATAGCGATGTCTGCGAGCATGCCTCAAAGTGTACAACAAACCCGCGATACCATGCGAACGTTTTTTCTAAGTAAAGAAAATTGTTCGAATGATTTTCGATTTACCGAGCTGAGCTGGGATCTTCTCCATCGAAGGGCTTGTGCGGACCACGCCACCCTGTTACCGGAAGCCGCAATTTGCTGACAAGACGGTCGGTAAATGGAGAGGAATCCAAGCGAACCCAGCGCACTGGGCGCTCTCCCCTAGTTACTTCCACTCGAGATCCTGGAGGCATGGGAATCGGCCTGAAACCGTCCATCACAGCCATTGCAGCTGAAGTATCAGAATTAGATTCCACGGCCACTGCTGATTTTGGGCTCACAACCAGTGGTTTTGTAAAAAGCGCGTGGGCATTGTTGGGCACCACCAAGATGGCATCCAACTCTGGCCACAGCACCGGACCGCCCGCAGAAAACGCATAAGCAGTCGATCCAGTTGGCGTAGAGATCAGTACTCCATCACAGCCGAAGGATGCCACAGGGCGCGCATCTACTTCTAAAGTGGCATCCAAAACACCTCGACGATTGAGGTTTTCAATACTCACTTCATTCAATGCCCACCCGCGACCGATTTCTTCTGCACCACCATCAAAAACAACCACATCCAAGGTCATGCGGTCTTCCACTCGGTAATCACGATCGATCACACGTTTGAGTGCTTCTTCCAGTGAATCAGACTCCCACTCCGCCAAGAAACCCACATGTCCCAGGTTGATGCCAAGGACAGGGAGGTCCACCGCATGAGCCATGTCTGCAGCACGCAAAAAGGTACCATCTCCGCCCAGGACAAGAACCAGTTCTACTCCCTCAGCGGCATCTGCGGCATGCCTCACATGAGTAAAACGCCCTAGAACTGGATGCTCTGCAATGGGATCATCTGCATCATTAATCAACACTCGCACATCGATGCCCGCATCATCAAGCAGTGTTGCTGCCAAGATAGCGGACTCAATATTCGAGGAACGTCCAGTGTGCGGAACTAATAAGACACGTCGTTGAACCTCAGTGTCCCTGGACGAAGATACAGACATTATTGCGGACCTTCCTTCACAGCCGTGCTGATCATTGCCGAAAGCTGCTCGTCATCTGGCATCGTTGCGCCACCATCTTTGACCAGCCATAGGAAGTATTCTACGTTGCCGGAAGGCCCAGGTAGTGGAGAAGCCACAACTTGTTTGAGGCTAAGCCCCAATGTGGCCGCAAATTTTGCGACATCTGCAGTTACTTCAGCACGCAGCTCTGGTGAGCGTACGACACCACCGCTGCCTAAGCGTTCTTTTCCTACTTCAAATTGTGGTTTGACCATAGGCAATAGATCGGCGCCATCGCTGAGTACTTGTGCAATAGCTGGAAGCGTGAGTTTTAAAGAGATGAAGGAAAGATCGCCCACCATCATGTCGCACGTTCCGCCGGTATCTTCAAGCGTCATATAACGAATATTGGTGCGATCTACGACCCGAACCCGATCGTCATTTTGCAGGCGCCAAATAAGCTGGCCGTATCCCACGTCCACGGCCACAACTTCAGATGCTTCTCGACGGAGCAAAACGTCCGTAAATCCGCCTGTCGAAGCGCCGGCATCTAAAACGCGGCGGTTTTTCACATCAAGACCCAAAGGCTCAAAAGCTTCCAAAGCACCAATGAGTTTATGGGCACCACGCGATGCCCAACCTTCGCTTGCGTCTTCCTCAACACGAATTGAAACCTCTGGTTCCACCACTGTCGCAGGCTTGAGAGCAAGCATTCCCGCGACAAAGACACGGCGGCCACGGATCATGTCAACCGCGTGTTCCCTTGATCGTGCGATCTTTCGACGAACAAGTTCTGCATCCAGTCTTCTGCGTGCAACCATCTGGAGGTGTTCTTCTTTCATGTGTACGAATAATGATTTTTTCTAAGATAAAGCTTCGTTGAGGATCCCGTGGGCTTGCTCAAGATTTAATGCTTCCTCTTTTAAAGACTCAGCTGTCCGGCCAAGTACTTCATTGACCTGTGCCACAACTTCTTCTGGATCAGCAGAAGTTGCCCGCGGATCATGTGGTTTTACAGGGTCCATATCGGATTACCACCAGCTCTGTAGCGCGGTGGCTGCTGCCGGAGAATCAGCACGAACATCAGTCACTGTCTGTGTGGAAGACCACGCTACAGCCAGTGCGGTTCGCAAAGCTTCAACCGGAGTTGCAGTGGACGCGCCTCCAGATATGACAAGGGTGCTGCCGTCGATAAGCGCTGTAAAACCGCCTTGAACACCAGGTCTTAGGCTGGCTGCATCGCTGTAAAAATCTTGCAAAGATGTTGCCACGTAGGTCGGGCGTTCTTCAGGTATTGCGAACACTAAATCGTAATAGCCGCTCACGCCTGTCAGCACTTGAAAAGTATCCATGCCAGCGGCATTGCCACCAGCGATATCTGTGTCCAAGCGGTCACCAACGGCCAAAGGTCGAGTGGATTTGAGTGTTTTAGCAGCTGCATGGAACATAGCTGGGCCTGGTTTTCCTGCAGATAACGGACTCACCCCCGTGGCGTGCACAACTGCTGCCACCATGGAACCGTTACCGATATGTCGACCGCGTTCCATCGGCAACGTGGAATCTAAATTAGAGGCAAAGTACTGAGCACCAGCATTGATAGACAACACTGCTTCGCTCAATTGAGCCCAACCAGTTTCTTGATTATGTCCGTGCAACACGGCTACGGGATGATCATCAGCTGATGCAACAACCTCAAACCCCGCAACGTGAGCTAAATCCCTGAAAGAATCAGTGCCCAAAACATACACTTTTGAGCCTACAGGAATTTTTTCGGCTGCCATTTGGCACGCAGCCTGTGCAGATGTCATGACATCACTAGCTTGGGCTGATTCTAGACCGATGTCACGGAGTTGTGTCGCCACCACCTCCGGAGCACGCGAGGCATTATTGGTGACATACATGACGGGCAAGCCCGAACCATTAATTGCGGAAATTACATGGTCAAGGGCTCGCCCGCCTTCATAGACGGTGCCATCTAAATCGAGAAGAAGGCTGTCATACTCCGTTATTACACTCATAGAGTACTAGTCTAGTTGTTACCCTTATCTAGCTGTGCGATACGCTCGGCTGCATCGAGGAAACCATCCTCATCCAGATCGGCTGCGTGCTGGAACCACTCACGTGATTCATCGCTGCGACCAGCCAAAACAAGTGCATCAGCGTAAGCATAAGACAAACGGCAATGGGTCAAACCGGTGCTCTTCAGGCTTGGGTTAACCTTCTGCAGTTCCACAACTGCGGAATCATGCTGACCCAAATCATGGCGAGCGCCAGCAACAACGATGGCCAATTCGATCAAGTTCTCTTGATCCAAAGAGCTCAAATCCTCATTGCGAGCTAGCTCAATTGCCTTTTCTGGGCGACCCAAGCCGCGCTCACAGTCAGCCATGACTGCAATAAGACCAGGTCCGCCAGACATACGGCGTGCAGCGCGCAATTCGGAGAGTGCTTCTTTCCACTCACCAGCATGATATGCAACAATGCCGTTGGTTTCACGAACCACAGATACGCGTCCTGCGCGATCCTTCGCAGCGCGAGCATGGCGAAGTGCCAATTGAGGATCATCGGCCAGCCAAGTAGCAGCCATAATCATATGCTTTGCGACGCCATCCGCATTGTCTTTGGACAGCACGCGAAGATCCTGAAGTACCAAAGGATCCAAGTCCTTGACATCGATATCGCCTGGAAGATCAGGCTCGTTGAGTCGAGTGTTCAAACGCTCTTCACGGAAACCTGCACGCTGTGGGTGCAAAGCATCGCGCTGCTGATCACGGCCACCGCGGTTTGCGTGCTGGCGATCGCCACCATCGCGAGAACCTGGACGACCCTGTCCACCACCACGACGGTTGTCATCGCGCTTTTCATAACGACGCTCGCCACCACGGTTATCTTCACGGCGGTCATTACGATCGTTGCCACGGTAGCCGCCACGAGAATCTCGTGAATCGCGTGACTGACCGTCGCGATCATTGTGACCGTATGGGCGATCGCCACCACGGCGGTCATCCCTACGATCATCTCGGCGATCGCCACGGTAGCCACCACGGTCGTCTGAGTTTCGCTGTTCGGATTGATATCCGCCGCGACGCTCGCTGTTGTTACGATCATCACGCCTATCGTCACGCTGACGATATTCGCCTGAGCGGTTGTCACGACGATCGCCGCGGAAGCCACCGCGATCTCGTGATTCACTATCTCGGTTTTGACGGTAGTTTCCACGTCCACCCTGAGGTGCACGGTTGCCGGAGCGATCATTATCACGAGTGCGATCGAAGTTTTCAGCCATGTTGTTCCTTGAAGTTGAGAACTGTGTAAAGACTTTTATTATAGAACGACAAAAAGAGTGTGAGTCAATAGGAGGACTTTAAATACCTCTACAATTGACTCACACTCTTTCTGTCTATTTCACTTTTAAGTTTTAGGTCGGCGGTAACCTACTCTCCCACACCCTCCCGAGTGCAGTACCATCAGCGTAACCAGGCTTAGCTTCCGGGTTCGAAATGGGACCGGGCGTTTCCCTGCTACTATCACCACCGACACACCTTGTGTCACACCAAACACCAACCAATAAGGTTGGTTGTGTTGTGTCAGATACTGCATAATGGACGCGAGCTTATATTCATTTGCTCTTTGTTACGTTGCGTTACACCACACACTAATCGTGTTGTGGGTGTTGTTATCGGTAAATTAGTACCAGTCACCTCCACACCTTACAGTGCTTCCAGATCTGGCCTATCAACCCCATAATCTCTAGGGAACCTCAAAAGAAACCTCATCTCGAAACAGGCTTCCCGCTTAGATGCTTTCAGCGGTTATCCCTTCCGTACGTAGCCAACCAGCCCTGCTCCTGGCGGAACAACTGGCACACCAGAGGTACGTCCGTCCCGGTCCTCTCGTACTAGGGACAGCCTTCCTTCAAGTTTCAACGCGCGCGGCGGATAGAGACCGAACTGTCTCACGACGTTCTAAACCCAGCTCGCGTGCCGCTTTAATGGGCGAACAGCCCAACCCTTGGGACCTACTCCAGCCCCAGGATGCGACGAGCCGACATCGAGGTGCCAAACCATCCCGTCGATATGGACTCTTGGGGAAGATCAGCCTGTTATCCCCGGGGTACCTTTTATCCGTTGAGCGACACCACAACCACAAGTTGGTGCCGGATCACTAGTCCCGACTTTCGTCCCTGCTCGAGCTGTCACTCTCACAGTCAAGCTCCCTTGTGCACTTACACTCACCACCTGATTACCAACCAAGCTGAGGAAACCTTTGGGCGCCTCCGTTACATTTTGGGAGGCAACCGCCCCAGTTAAACTACCCACCAGGCACTGTCCCCAACCCAGATCATGGGCCAAGGTTAGACATTCAATCCGATCAGAGTGGTATTTCACCAACGACTCACACACAACTAGCGTCACATGATCACAGTCTCCCACCTATCCTACACAAACCGAATCAAACACCAATACCAAGCTATAGTGAAGGTCCCGGGGTCTTTTCGTCCTGCCGCGCGTAACGAGCATCTTTACTCGTACTGCAATTTCACCGGGCCTGTGGTTGAGACAGCAGGGAAGTCGTTACGCCATTCGTGCAGGTCGGAACTTACCCGACAAGGAATTTCGCTACCTTAGGATGGTTATAGTTACCACCGCCGTTTACTGGGGCTTAAATTCTCAGCTTCGCCTTACGGCTAACCGGTCCTCTTAACCTTCCAGCACCGGGCAGGCGTCAGTCCGTATACATCAACTTAAACGTCTTCGCACGGACCTGTGTTTTTAGTAAACAGTCGCTTCCCTCTATTCTCTGCGACCACAACACGCTCCCAACGAAAAGTTGTTCACATATCATGGCCCCCCTTCTCCCGAAGTTACGGGGGCATTTTGCCGAGTTCCTTAACCACAGTTCACCCGAACGCCTTAGTATTCTCTACCTGACTACCTGTGTCGGTTTAGGGTACGGGCCGAATATCAACATCGCTAGAGGCTTTTCTCGACAGTACAGGATCACTCACTTCACCCACGAAGGGCTCCGCATCACGCCTCACACAAAAAACCGGCGGATTTACCAACCAGTCGTGCCACACGCTTACACCACAATCCAATAAGTGGCCAAGCTACCTCACTGCGTCACCCCATCACTTAGCTACTACCAGATCAGGTCCCACGCAACCACACACCACGACAATCAAAGATCATCTATGGGTGCTTATGGGCGGTTAGTATCACTGATTCACCATGGTCGCCAATACTCGGGTACGGGAATATCAACCCGTTATCCATCGACTACGCCTGTCGGCCTCGCCTTAGGCCCCGACTCACCCTGGGAAGATTAACTTGACCCAGGAACCCTTAGTCATCCGGCGGATACGTTTCTCACGTATCAATCGTTACTCATGCCTGCATTCTCACTCGCACACACTCCACACCCCGTCACCAGACTGCTTCAACGCGTGCACGACGCTCCCCTACCCAACAATCTTCAAAAAGATCATTGCCGCGGCTTCGGCGGTGTACTTAAGCCCCACTACATTGTCGGCGCGGAATCACTCGACCAGTGAGCTATTACGCACTCTTTCAAGGATGGCTGCTTCTAAGCCAACCTCCTGGCTGTCTTCGCGACCCCACCTCCTTTTCCACTTAGCACACCCTTAGGGGCCTTAGCCGGCGATCTGGGCTGTTTCCCTCTCGACTACGAAGCTTATCCCCCGCAGTCTCACTGCCGTGCTCTAACTTACCGGCATTCGGAGTTTGGCTGATGTCGCTAAGATTGTAGTCCCGCTAAACCATCCAGTAGCTCTACCTCCGGCAAGAAACACACGACGCTGCACCTAAATGCATTTCGGGGAGAACCAGCTATCACGGAGTTTGATTGGCCTTTCACCCCTACCCACAACTCATCCCCTCAGTTTTCAACCTAAGTGGGTTCGCGCCTCCACAACCTCTTACAGCTGCTTCACACTGGCCATGGGTAGATCACTCCGCTTCGGGTCCAAGACATGCCACTAATTCACCCTAGTTAGGATTCGGTTTCCCTACGGCTACCCCACACGGGTTAACCTCGCGACATGCCGCTGACTCGCAGGCTCATTCTTCAAAAGGCACGCCATCACACCACAAGGATGCTCTGACGGTTTGTTAGCACACGGTTTCAGGTACTATTTCACTCCCCTCCCGGGGTACTTTTCACCATTCCCTCACGGTACTAATCCGCTATCGGTCATATCAAGTATTCAGGCTTACCGGGTGGTCCCGGCTAATTCACAGCAGATTCCACGAGCCCGCTGCTACTCGGGGTATCAACAACCACACACACCACCATGATCTTCGTGTACAGGACTCTCACCTACTCCGGTAGGCGTTTCCACACCACTTCCACTAATCACGCAGCACATGCCAACATCCGGCAGAATGTTAACGCCATTGCCCCACAACCACCTACATGCAACCCCTGCCGGGTATCACACACATAAGTTTTAGCCATCATCCACGTTCGCTCGCCACTACTAACGGAATCACAATTGTTTTCTTCTCCTACGGGTACTGAGATGTTTCACTTCCCCGTGTAAACCTCCACACTGGCTATATATTCACCAGCAGGTAACCACACATTACTGCAGCTGGGTTTCCCCATTCGGACATCCTCGGATCAACGCTTAGTTGGCAGCTCCCCGAGGCATAACGCAGCCTCTCACGTCCTTCATCGGCTTGATATGCCAAGGCATCCACCGTGTGCCCTAAAAAACAACACACACAACACAAAAAACTACCAACCACACACAGTGCGATTGGCGCGTTCGGTTACACAACAAAAAAACAAAAAAATAAAGATGCTCGCGTCCACTATACAGTTCTCACACAACACAACACCACCACCAACAAACATCAATACACACTGTGTATCTCATATTTCTTGCTGATCGTATTCGATGTAGAAACAACCCACACACACTACTTACCGTAATGTTTGCGATGTCATTCCAGACACCCAACAGCATGCCACCTATTACCTAAAACTCTGTTGTCTTAGCTTTTGTCACCCTAGGGGTCATCTCCACCCGATTAATAGTGTGTTGATGGCAACCACGAACGGGTTCCAACACCAACAACCACACACACAACACACAGTGTTGCCGGTGGTTAATAAAGCTCCTTAGAAAGGAGGTGATCCAGCCGCACCTTCCGGTACGGCTACCTTGTTACGACTTCGTCCCAATCGCCGATCCCACCTTCGACAGCTCCCCCCACAAGGGTTGGGCCACTGGCTTCGGGTGTTACCAACTTTCATGACGTGACGGGCGGTGTGTACAAGGCCCGGGAACGTATTCACCGCAGCGTTGCTGATCTGCGATTACTAGCGACTCCGACTTCATGGGGTCGAGTTGCAGACCCCAATCCGAACTGAGGCCGGCTTTAAGAGATTAGCTCCACCTTACGGTGTGGCAACTCGCTGTACCGACCATTGTAGCATGTGTGAAGCCCTGGACATAAGGGGCATGATGATTTGACGTCATCCCCACCTTCCTCCGAGTTAACCCCGGCAGTCTCTCATGAGTACCCACCATAACGTGCTGGCAACATAAGACAAGGGTTGCGCTCGTTGCGGGACTTAACCCAACATCTCACGACACGAGCTGACGACAACCATGCACCACCTGTGAACCGACCACAAGGGAAAACGTATCTCTACGCCGATCCGGTCCATGTCAAGCCCAGGTAAGGTTCTTCGCGTTGCATCGAATTAATCCACATGCTCCGCCGCTTGTGCGGGCCCCCGTCAATTCCTTTGAGTTTTAGCCTTGCGGCCGTACTCCCCAGGCGGGGCGCTTAATGCGTTAGCTGCGGCACAGAAGACGTGGAAGTCCCCTACACCTAGCGCCCACCGTTTACGGCATGGACTACCAGGGTATCTAATCCTGTTCGCTACCCATGCTTTCGCTCCTCAGCGTCAGTTACTGCCCAGAGACCTGCCTTCGCCATTGGTGTTCCTCCTGATATCTGCGCATTTCACCGCTACACCAGGAATTCCAGTCTCCCCTACAGCACTCAAGTTATGCCCGTATCGCCTGCACGCCCGAAGTTAAGCCTCGGGATTTCACAGACGACGTGACAAACCACCTACGAGCTCTTTACGCCCAGTAATTCCGGACAACGCTCGCACCCTACGTATTACCGCGGCTGCTGGCACGTAGTTAGCCGGTGCTTCTTCTCCAGGTACCGTCAAAATACATCTTCGTCCCTAGCGAAAGGAGTTTACAACCCGAAGGCCTTCATCCCCCACGCGGCGTCGCTGCATCAGGCTTTCGCCCATTGTGCAAGATTCCCCACTGCTGCCTCCCGTAGGAGTCTGGGCCGTGTCTCAGTCCCAATGTGGCCGTACACCCTCTCAGGCCGGCTACCCGTCGACGCCTTGGTAGGCCATTACCCCACCAACAAGCTGATAGGCCGCAGGCTCATCCCACACCGCAAAAGCTTTCCACACCTTCCCTACGAAGATGTGAATATTCGGTATTAGACCCAGTTTCCCAGGCTTATCCCAAAGTGCAGGGCAGATCACCCACGTGTTACTCACCCGTTCGCCACTCATCCACCGAAGCAAGCTCCAGTTTCAGCGTTCGACTTGCATGTGTTAAGCACGCCGCCAGCGTTCGTCCTGAGCCAGGATCAAACTCTCCACAAAAATGAAAAACATTTTTAGGCCGTGAAAAGCCCAAACCTGACAAAAAACAACAACAACCACCCACACACAGTGCGACTAGTTGTAGCTGACATTTCATCAAAAAATTAATGATTACCCACACCCACAACGTGGGCATGGAAGATATATGGGCCTCTTCCCTTGACGGGGAACAAGAAGACCCACAAAAAATAATCATGCCAACAAAATTTACACACCCACCACCGAAATGATGACTATGCTTTATTTACAGTGATGGATACAATTGGCAATCCACCACCCGGCATGACCCACAACCAAAAACACTGTTCCTGGTTGTAGTGACAAATAAAATAAATGGCACACTATTGAGTTCTCAAACAACATACGCACACTGTTCAATCAAGGCATTATATGCATCTTAATCTCTGCAGTAGCTGAAGAAATATCCTAGTTGATTTGCAATTTGAAGTCAACTTCGAATTAATCTCTCTGTCACCTCGATATGCTTTCCCTTCTTGCTAGAAGTTCTTGCGCTCTCTTGGCGACTCGAATTAATTTACACACCCCTGCAGACAAGTACAAATAAGCAGGTCAGAGGCAAAATAATAGCTAAAATTAAAGATCCGGGTTCCTCACCACAATAAAAAGTGGTGAGGAACCCGGATCTGTAGATCTTTATCTAGAACTAACCCAGAATCTGGACTCCTGCAAAGTTCTTCTTGCCACGACGCAAGACAAGCCATGATTCATGAAGAAGGTCTTGCGCAGATGGCTCCCAGTCATCAGATTCGATGCGTTCGTTATTTACGTATGCACCGCCTTCTTTAACTGCACGCTTTGCTGCACCCTTGGAATCTGCAAGTCCACTGGCAACCAAGAGATCAATAATGGTGCGTGGCTCCCCTGCCTTGATCTCTGCAACTTCAGTTTCGGAAACTGATGCTGCCAAGGTCTTTTCATCCAAGTCGCGGAGATCCGCACGGCCGAACAATGCTTGTGCTGCAAGCTCTACGGCTTCAGTAGCGTCTGCACCGTGAACCAAGTTGGTCATCTCACGAGCAAGGCGACGCTGTGCTTCGCGCTTGAATGGGCGCTCTGCAACTTCAACTTCCAATTCCGCAAGTTCTTCCTGAGTAAGGAAGGTGAACCAACGAAGGTAACGGATAACATCAGCATCAGCAGCGTTAATGAAGTACTGGTACCAGGCGTATGGGCTAGTCATTTCTGGATCAAGCCACAAGCTTCCGCCACCGGTGGACTTTCCGAACTTCTTGCCTTCAGAGTCAGTTACCAAAGGAACAGTAACTGCGTGTACAGAAGCACCGTTAACACGACGGTTGAGATCAACACCAGAAACGATATTGCCCCACTGATCTCCGCCACCAACCTGAAGGGTGCAACCGAAACGTTTGTTTAGTTCCACGTAGTCGTTTGCCTGCAGCAGCATGTAGGAAAATTCTGTGTAAGAAATTCCGTCTGACTCAAGGCGTCGCTTGACAGTATCGCGTGCAAGCATGGTGTTGAGGGAGAAGTGCTTTCCAACATCGCGGAGGAAAGATACAGCAGACATCTCGTTGGTCCACTCTGCATTGTTTACGAGACGTGCCGCATGCTCACCATCAAAGTCAACGAACCGGCTGAGCTGACCAGAAATACGGTCTGCCCAATCGGAGACAGTGTCAGCGGAGTTCATGGTGCGCTCGCCAACATCGCGAGGGTCACCGATCATGCCGGTTGCTCCACCTGCAAGAACGATAGGGTTGTGTCCGGCCTGCTGGAAACGACGCAGCATAAGCAGGGGAACCAGGTGACCTGCGTGCAGGGATGGTCCAGTTGGATCGAATCCGCAGTACAGGGTGATTGGGGTGTTTGCTTCTTCGCGCAGTGCTTCCAGGTCAGTTGACTGGTTGATTAGTCCGCGCCAGGAAAGTTCATCAATGATGTTCATGTGTTAAAAGTCCTTGACTTGCTTCTAGTTGTTGGGGGTCCACTCGGTGGCTTCATCAATGAGAAGCACCGGAATTCCGTCATCAATACGATAGGCCAGGCCTAAACGTTCGTTGACCAAGAGCTGTTCGCTCTCCAGATATCGAAGTGGGCCCTTGTCCTTGGGGCAGGCCAGGACTTCAAGAAGCTGTGGATCAAGACTCATACGCACTATCCTACTTGTCCTTCAAACCTGTGCTGCATTCAGGGACTATTCCCTAAATTCTTCAGGTAGTTGCCCAAATTGCATACGCAACGCTCGACCATGATCTTCCAAATTACTTAAGCCTTCTTTTTGGATGGCATTAAAAATTTTGGTTGTTTCAGCATTCAGCAAACCGAAGGATTCCACCATGTCCTGGATTGCACGAGGATCATTCCGGGTGGGGATCTTCAAATATGCATCAATAATTCCCGGAATGTACTGGTTAATGATGGAGCGAATTGTCACTTGGTGTTCTGGGAAATTTTCCAGGCTTGACCAATTATCGATGACTAATTGAAGTGATTTATTTAACCCTTTCAATGCTTCTACTGCAGGTGCAGCTGCTCCATGCCGGTAGAGCGTGGATACTAGCTCTTTGGAATGCACAGATAACCTCCCCGGCCCTTCCACTTCCAGTGGAGTCCGTACTGGTGGAAGCGCCGAAGTACGACGAGCCGGTGTACTCGGTATTAGTGCGACAGCAGCACCATATCCGGCAACGGCTACCAGTGGCCAAAACGCACCAAGACCAATGATCAAATGCACCGCAATGAGCAACGTGGCAATAGCTATACCGGCCGCATTCTTCCGGGAGAAAAAGAAGGATCCTCGATTATTGGTAGGCACGAATCTCCTTAAACGCTTCATCTAGATCGCCGTTGATGGCATCAAATGTTTTTCCGCCAGTAGTTTTGGCTAGTTCTTCCATCTCAGCAACATTCGCTTCGCCATAAAGGATGATAAATATCGGGATGGCTCGAATCGTGTCAGGAAGAGCGTTCCACTCGGCTAGGAAATCTTGATAATTTCGTCCGGCGGTGAGCTCTCCATCAGTCATAAGAACAATGGAAGGAATATACTCGCCACCGATTGATTCTCCATACGCTGCCAAAACTGCATCGTAAATGCCTGTTCCACCATCTGCGTGCAACGTTTCAATTTGCTGTTGCACATGGTTTCGGCTTGGGCTTCCCACAGCACTTAAGGTTTCGTTGATCACCTCATGTGGGCCAAAGCTAAATGGAATGATGGATACTTTTTCACGGTCTCGTAGTGAGACATTGGCCAGTTCGGTTGTGGCATCACCAGTGATGAGATCTGACATGGTCTCTTTTAATAATGCGATGCGTTCACCTTCCATGGAGCCGGAAACATCAAGTACGAATGTGGTTTCACCTGGGACACGGAATTGGTTGGTGTAGGCATCAATGAGCGCGTCTGTAATTGTTTTGCTCCCTGGGAAGGGAGCTTCGATGATGCTTTGGCGGCTTAAGGCCGCTGGAAGCGTGGAGTTCGCAGTGGTCGGACGTCGAAAAGTGTCTGTGAGTGTTTCTGGGTGCTCAGCAAACCACTGCGCAAGCGCTGCCACTTGGTCCTGCTGCTCAGAGCCGTTGATGGTGGACAGCGGATAATCAGCGCTCACCACACCATCAGCAGGTACAACTACCGTGATATCGGCTCCTTCATCCTCCACCATGGTATTTAGCACCGATTCATAGTTAATGATGGCGTTTGCGCGATTGGACTGTTCCAAAAATGTGTCTTTGAGCCAGCCAGAAGAACCCGACGTTATTGTTTGGCCAGCAAGAAACGTGGACATGGGCGACGCGATTGCTGGAATATCATTTTCCGTTAATGCCTGCCCGGTGTCTGCATAGGCTGTGGCCATCGCCACCAAAGCCGAAAAACCGGAGTTAGATGTTGCTGGATCTGTCATGCCGAATGTGAAATCAGCGCTCTGTGAGGCTTCCCCCAATTCCACCCAGGTGGGTTGACGCTGATCCCAACCGTATTGTTGTGCCATCGCGGAATTGACTCCGAAGGCTACCGGCGAGGTTGCTATTTTAGTGGTCTCCCCCAGTTTTCCGGAGGCACCAATCAGATCAACATAACGGTTGGTGGCAAACCAAGTGGCATCAAACTCTTGATCAAAAGCGCCCTCTTTGAGCGCCTGGCTGTTGCTAAGCGTGCCTCCTGGGAAACTCAGTTGAATATCAAAACCCAATTCATCAGATGCGCGCTCAATCGCAGGCTGAAGATCTTCTAATTCCGTTGCCGCCACAATTTTTAACGGCTCCGCGGAACCTCCAATGCCGCTTAAAGAATCTGACACAGAAGAACAGCCCCCAAGCAACACCACGCTCAAGCTGAGTACTGCACCTTTAAAAAGAGTTTTCATAGGTCTGTGTCCTCTTCTGTCGGCGCGGCGCTATAGGAGGCGCCCACGCCATCAATTAGTCGTTCCAGGAAGTCATAATCAGGTGGATCGATAATATTCAGAGCGCTCGGCATGCGATCGCTCATGCCTTCCTCTGCGATGAGCGCAGCATTTTTCGGCCTAAATCCATGTTTGACGGCAAGCCTTTGCAAATTCTCATCATTTTCTAGCAGTGCTCCCACCTCTGCGCCGGCTTCACTCAAGCTGACAACGGTGTGGGTGCTATAAACCGTTGGGCTGGGATAGAGCAATTCCATATCTGCAGTAATCCGCGAATTATCCTTGTTTTGTTCCGCAAGAAATTGCGCTTCATAAATCATCACCAGTGGTTTTGCCCCCATGCCCTGGGAGAGGTATTCATCAAAAGGCCCGGCAGAGGTGCTTTCGGTATAGCCTTGGCCCACAAATAGTTGACTTAATTCTGGAATCATGGCATCCACTTCAGCGATATTGCCGACTGTTTTTCCATCATTTTTCACCCAGGCCAGCATGGAGAGATACATCGCAGCAGAGTTTGAAGTGCGCACATCTGTCGTGGAAATCTGCACCACACGATTTGATGGATAGTTAGGGCTTAATTCGCTCCACCGTGTGCCCGCCTGGGTTTCACTTAGTAGTTGTTCTAAATCAATCGTGGAGTTTGTGACGATTCCGCGACTGCCCAGCATGTCACTGATTGGCTTAAAGGTAGCTACTGCCATCGGTGAATGAAATGGCGTGAAGCGATCAGTGTTGGTGTTTTCTTCAGCAATTTTCTGTGCTGCAGGTGCAGATGAGGGAAACGCAAAATCATATGCGCTCAAGTTCACGTCGGTGGCAATTCTGCGCGACCCTGCAGTGTCTACTTTTACCTCAAAGCCATGTGCAGCGAATGCTTCTTGCACCTCTGGATCGTCGAAAAATTCTTTCTTCTCAGATCCAATAACAGCTCGAATTTCCGTTAGATCTTTCGACTGTCCAAAGCTTGGGATGCCTATATTTCCCCGCCCCACCAAAACTGCTAATACTGCAATAACCAGCAATAAGATGCCAATTAATACAGAAAATCCCCTGCCTCGAGTACTTTGCGAGTTATCAGGGGAGCTATTCATGCATTGATAATAAATGGCCTGTGATACTCCCGCAATCGGAGAGCAACACAGGCCATAAATTACTGCTTATCGACGTACCCCCGCACGTGCCCACTGCGCATGAGCCGTACTTGCGGTTTCCACGCGTGCGCGTTGCTCCGCAACGCGCACGCCTGCGGTACCACCGCGTGTTGCACGAGAAGCAACAGCTCCATCAATGGTGAGCACTTCGCGAACTGCAGGAGTAAGACGTGCATCCACACCGTGAAGTTCTTCATCGGTGAGATCAATAAGGTCTACTCCCCTGGTCTCTGCGATGCGCACGCATGCGCCAGAAGCCTCATGTGCTTCACGGAATGGAACGCCCTGGCGCACCATCCACTCAGCCAAATCGGTGGCAAGGGTAAAACCAGCTGGTGCAAGTGCACGCATGCGCTCAGTGTTGAACGTCAAGGTGGAGACCAAACCAGTCATGGCAGGAAGCAGCAGGTTCAGCTGTGCTACCGAATCCACGATTGGCTCTTTATCTTCTTGCAGGTCGCGGTTGTATGCCAAAGGCTGTGCCTTCAGGGTAGCCAGCAGACCAGTGAGGTTACCGATCAAACGACCAGACTTACCACGGGTAAGTTCAGCCACATCAGGGTTCTTCTTCTGCGGCATGATCGAGCTGCCAGTTGACCACGAATCAGACAAGGTGATGTACCCAAATTCTGGGGTGCACCATGCGATGATCTCTTCAGCCAAGCGGGACATATCCACAGCGATCTGTGCCAGCACGAATGCAGTTTCAGATGCGAAGTCACGGGAGCTGGTTGCATCAATGGAGTTATCTGCAGCAGCATCAAAGCCCAGCTCTTCAGCGATAGCTTCTGGGTTGAGCTTGAGTGAAGATCCAGCTAATGCGCCTGAGCCATAAGGAGAAATAGCCAGGCGCTTATCCAGATCGCGGATACGATCAATATCGCGCAGCAAAGGCTGAGCATGAGCCAACAGCTGGTGCGCCAACAATACAGGCTGAGCAGCCTGGAAGTGGGTCTTACCTGGCATGATGGCATCTGCATGGGCCTTGGCCTGGGTGCTCAGGGCGTCGATAAGCTCTGTGGTGCCAAGCGCGATATCGCGCACAGCATCGCGCACCCACATGCGGAACAGGGTTGCTACCTGGTCGTTGCGGGAACGACCAGCACGCAAACGGCCACCGACCTCTGGGCCGACGATGTCAATGAGACCGCGTTCCATCGCTCCGTGAACATCCTCATCGGATGGCAGCGGACCAAAAGTACCATCTGCAACAGCCTTGCCCAATTGGTCAAGGCCTGCCAGCATGGTGGCCAGATCCTCATCGGAAAGTAGCTCTGCCTGGTGCAAGACCTTAGCGTGTGCCTTTGAGGCCAACACATCATATGGGGCCAAAACCCAGTCGAAATGGGTGGAGACGCTCAAGGCGAACATGGCCTCGGAAGGTCCTCCGGAGAAGCGTCCGCCCCACAGCGCACCTTCATTGGTTCCGTGCTGTTCCATGTGTTGTTTCTACTTTCTTAAATTCGATGAAAATCTACTTGCTGGGTGGGGTCCACAATGAGGACCCCCAGGTGGCAGCTTAGTTGTTGCCAGCTTCGCGGTCGCGCTTGTTGGCGATCTTGGAGGACAGGCCGTGCAGCTGCACGAAGCCCTTAGCTAGGGTCTGGTCGAAGGTATCGCCAGTGTCATAGGTAGCCAGGTTGAAGTCGTAGAGGGAGTGGCTGGAACGACGACCGTTAACGGTGATGGAACCTGCGTGCAAAACCATGCGGATATCGCCGGTGACGTGCTCCTGGGTGGAGTCGATGAAAGCGTCAAGGGAACGCTTCAGTGGGCCGAACCACAGGCCGTCATATACTTCTTCTGCCCAGCGAGCATCGATGCCGCGCTTGTAGCGAGCAAGTTCGCGCTCGATGGTGACATCTTCCAAAGCCTCGTGTGCCTTGATCAATGTGATCGCACCTGGAGCTTCGTAGATTTCGCGGGACTTGATGCCGACGAGACGGTCCTCAACCATGTCGAGGCGGCCGATGCCCTGTGCACCTGCACGGCGATTCAGCTCTTCGATTGCCTGCAGCACAGTAACTGGACGGCCGTCGATAGCAACTGGCTTGCCACCTTCGAAGGAGATGATGACCTCATCAGGAGCATTGCCCAGAGCGGGATCCTCGGTGTACGCGTAGATGTCCTTGGTTGGAGCATTCCACAGATCTTCCAGGTAACCGGTCTCAACTGCACGACCCCAAAGGTTCTGGTCGATGGAGAAAGGAGACTTGACAGACTGTTCGATTGGCACGTTGTTCTCTTCAGCAAAGGCAATAGCCTTGTCGCGGGTCCATGCGAAGTCACGAGCAGGTGCGATGATCTGAAGGTTTGGATCAGTGTCCATGAAACCAACTTCAAAACGAACCTGGTCGTTGCCCTTGCCGGTGCAGCCGTGTGCAACGTGGGTACCGTTGAACTGCTTGCCGGCCTCAACGAGGTGCTTGACGATCAGTGGACGAGAAATTGCAGAAACCAGTGGGTACTGCTTCATGTACATGCCGTTTGCCTTGATAGTTGGCAGGCAGTACTCCTCAGCGAACTCATCCTTTGCATCAACAACGATGGACTCAGCTGCGCCGGCATCCAATGCACGCTGGCGAACGCTTTCCATGTTCTCACCGCTCTGACCAAGGTCGAGGGATACTGCGATAACTTCGCCCTCGATCATCTTCTTCAGGTATGGGATTGCCACGGTGGTATCTAGACCGCCAGAGTAAGCAAGTACGATTCGGTTAGTCATATTAAGGTGTACTCCTTCATTTATATGGTCCTTTTGAGCGCTTGTGCCAAAAGGATATTTAAAGATTTTTACTGTGTTGAAAGGCTTGCTATACCTCGATAAAACACTCGGGGTATACCTTACCTGCCTGCATTAACAAGGCTTGAACTAGGTTGCGCGCCTGCCCAATAATTCGCCAAGTTCTTTACCTGTGAGGGGATCACGGGCGAGCACAAATACAGTGTCATCACCTGCGATTGTGCCCACGACTTCTTTGAGTCCCACCCTATCGATAAAACTGGCCAGATACTGAGCGGCCCCGGGTGGGGTGCGCAGCATCGCAATATTTCCAGAATGGTCCGTGGATACGAGAAGTTCATCAAGCATCCGACGAAGCTTTTCCGAAGGTCCGCGCAGATCTTCACGCACTGTGCTGTCCACTGGACCAACTGCATAGAAGGCACGTCCACCATCGGGACGTACTTTCCGTGCGCCCAATTCATCCAAATCACGGGACAAGGTGGCTTGGGTGATGTCGATGCCTTCATCAAGAAGCAATTCAGACAACTGCACCTGGCTGGTGACTTTTTGTTTATCCAAGATCTGCAAAATCAGCGCTTGGCGGGTGGTGCGGGTGACCGGTGCAGAATTATCGGAAGTTTCGCTCAAAGACATGTTTTACTCCGGTTGGTTAGCTAGCAGCCACACCAGCAATGCTTTTTGTGCATGCAGACGATTTTCTGCTTCATCGAACACTTTGGAGGATGGTCCATCAATAACAGATGCGGATACTTCTTTGCCACGGTAAGCAGGCAGGCAATGCAAGAAGATTGCGCCCTCATTTGCCTGTGCCATGACTTCATCATTGACCTGATAAGGAACGAAAGGCGTGCTGCGATCAACGCCATCATTTTCCATGCCCATGGATACCCAGGTATCGGTGATCACAACATCTGCGCCAGCAACTTCATCCAGGCTGTCAGAAACAACAACCTGAGCACCGGTTTCCGCGCCGCGCGTGGTGGCACGCTCCACGAATTGCGCACGAGGCTGGAATCCAACAGGGGCGATGATGGAAATATCCATTCCAGCGGTAGCAAAACCAATCATGTATGAATTGGCCATATTGTTGTCGCCATCACCGAGGTACACGGCCTTTTTACCCTTGAGGCCGGCTGGGCCTTCCTCTGGGCAAAGGTTTTCCACGATGGTCTGCAAATCAGCCAAAATCTGACATGGGTGCAAATCATCAGATAGTGAATTCACCAGTGGCACCGTGGAGGTTTCTGCCATCGCATGGAAATTATCATGGGCATAGGTGCGCCACACGATTGCTTCCACATAACGAGACAACACCGCCGCCGTGTCCTGCAGTGTTTCGCCCTTGCCCATTTGTGAGCTGCCTGAATCCACCACAATGGCGTGCCCGCCAAGCTGCGCGATGCCAGCATCAAAGGAAAAACGGGTACGCGTCGAGGTCTTATCAAAAAGCACCGCAACAGATTTCGGGCCCTCTAGCGGACGCTCTGAAAAAGGCGCCGCCTTAAGCTTCGCCGCAAGGGTTAAAACTTCTGCCTGCTCAGCTGGACTGAGGTCATCATCGGCCAGGAAATGGCGAACGTGTGGTTGAGATGTCATAGTAAATAACTTCCTTTATGCGATTGTCTTGGCAATAGCCTTGACAGCGTCTGCAATTTCTTCATCGGTAATAACCAGCGGCGGGGTCAAACGAACGATGTTATCCGCCGGAGCATTCAAAATAACGCCCTGCTTAAAACCATCAAGAACAGCTTGCTTTGCGACGTCGCGCTCCAGCACCACGCCCAACATCAAGCCCCTGCCACGGACCTCTACAACGCCGTCCACTTCGGAGAGAAGTTCTTTGAACAGCTCACCCTTGCGGGTGACTTCAGCGCAGAACGCATCATCGACAACAGACAACACAGCTTTGGCAGCAGCACAAGCAATGGGGTTTCCACCGAATGTGGTGCCGTGCTTGCCCGGGGTCATCAGCTCAGCGGCACGACCAGTAGCTAAACACGCACCGATTGGAAGGCCACCGCCAAGTCCCTTGGCCATGGTCACCACATCTGGCACCACGCCATCATGCTGATGGGCAAAGAAATCACCAGTACGACCCACGCCAGTTTGTACCTCATCGGTAACCATCAAAATGCCATGCTCATCGCAGAGCTCGCGCACAGCCTTAAGAAATCCTTCCGGCGCAGGAATCACGCCAGTTTCGCCCTGAATTGGTTCCAGGAAAATGGCAGCCACATCGCCCGGGTTGGTTTCGACCAACGTGCGCAGGTACTCAGTGTCGCCATAAGGATAAAATTCCACACCGCTTGGCATCGGAGTAAAAGCTTCACGCTTATCAGGCTGACCGGTCAGTGCCAACGAACCCATGGTGCGGCCATGGAAACCATGGACAGCAGCCAGAATGCGAGAGCGACCAGTCAAGCGAGCAATCTTGAATGCCGCCTCGTTTGCTTCGGCGCCTGAGTTGCAGAAGAAAACGCGGGTGCGCGCGGCGAGGGCGGCGTCGTCAAGCGAAAAACGCTTAATGAGCTCGGCCGCAACCTCAACGACCGGCCGAGAGGCAAAAAGATTGGAGACATGACCAAGCTGACCAATCTGGTTGGTTACCGCTTCGATGATCGCAGGATGCGCATGTCCGAGAGCATTGACCGCAATGCCCGCGAGAAGATCAATGTAGACATTTCCCTGATCATCGGTGACAGTAGCGCCCTTACCGGAGACCAACTCAACCGGCGGAGTGCCATAGGTATTAATGATTACTTCTGGCCAAGTTTCTAGCGTATTCATCTGTTACAGGTCCCCATCTTTATCATCTTTTCTAAACACTGTGCCCTCAGGATAATTTTCCCGATCAATGACATCTGGCAACACCATCGTGCCAATACCGCCCATGGTCAACAGCTCAAGCAACACTGAGTGAGCGATACGACCATCAATAACGTGCGCGGCACTTACTCCCCCACGAACCGCATTGAGGCAAGACTCCATCTTTGGAATCATGCCGGAATCAAGTCCTGGCAACAGAGCTTCCAACTCAGTGGCCTTAATCTTGGACACCAGTGAGCTCTTATCTGGCCAATCGGTGTACAGACCCTCCACGTTGGTAAGAACCAGCAAGCGCTCTGCACCGATGGCTGCAGCCAAAGCACCTGCCGCGGTATCTGCATTGATATTGTAAATCTGTCCATCTTCGCCGGGAGCAATAGTGGACACGACAGGAATGCGACCAGCCTCAATGATATCCATCAAGGAAGAGGCATCGACATTGACAATATCTCCCACCAAGCCGATATCGGTGGCTACCCCATCAATATTGACCAGCCGCTTTTCAGCAGTAAATAATCCGGCATCCTCACCAGAAGTACCCACCGCATAAGGACCATGTGAGTTGATCAAACCAACAAGATCACGGCCCACCTGACCAAAGAGCACCATGCGGACAATATCCATGACCTCTGGTGTGGTCACGCGGAAGCCGCCCTTGAACTCTCCCTGCAGACCAACACGGTTGAGCATGTCAGAAATCTGAGGGCCACCGCCGTGCACAACTACTGGCTTTGCGCCTACGGTTCGCAAAAACACCATATCAGCCGCAAAAGCAGCCTTCAGCTCATCATCAACCATGGCGTTTCCGCCATATTTCACGACAACAATCTTATCGCGGAAATGCTGCAACCAAGGCAGTGCCTCAGCGAGGACATTTGCGCGTACTTCGGAGCCGAGGTCTTTGATCAAGTCATTCATATCTGTGCTCTGTTTCTTAAAGGTTGTTATCGTGATCGAGATTTTTTAGGTGCTGTATGCGGAGTTAATCTCTACGTAGGAGAAGCTGAGGTCAGTGGTGCGGACAGTAGCCTCGCCTTCCCCGCCGGTGCCCAAATCAATACGGACATCAATATCCGCACCGGAAAGATCAACTTCACGAGCACCAGGCGCACCTGTGGAATCAAGACACACTGCCTGATCATTGAAGAACACAGAGATCTTTTCTGGCTCCATATCAGCATCTGCCATGCCGACAGCTGCCAGCACACGGCCCCAGTTTGGATCAGAGCCAAACATTGCGCACTTGAACAAATTGTCACGAGCAACAGTACGAGCAGCGCTGATTGCCTGTTCATTGTTGGTTGTACCGGTAACAGTAACGGCAACCCGCTTGGTCACACCTTCGGCATCTGCCTGCAGCTTTGCTGCCAGATCAGAACACGCAGCATAAACTGCATCGTTTAAATCATCTTGGCTCGGGGTGATTCCACTAGCGCCGGAAGCAAGAAGGAACACGGTGTCATTGGTGGAGGTGGATCCATCAATATCTAGAGTGTCAAAGGTAACGGCAGTCGCATTAGACAGCGCGATCTGAGCCATGTCCTGTGTGATCGATGCATCGGTAGTCAGGCACACCAGCATGGTGGCTAGTGATGGTGCCATCATGCCAACACCCTTACCCATGCCTCCGACAGTCCAACCATCTGCAAAGACAACAGTTTCTTTATCAACCGTGTCAGTGGTCATGATTGCTTTGGCAGCCGCAGCGCCGTTATCTCCCAAGGCGCCTTGCTTGGTCAGCTCGCCAATTCCTGCATTGAGCTTGTCCATTGGCAATAATTCACCAATAAGACCTGTGGAACAGACACCGATATCAGATTCTTGAAGGCCCAGGTTCTTCGCTACGTTGGTAACGGTTTCTCGAGCATCTTTTTCACCTTGCACACCATTGCATGCATTCGCATTTCCAGCGTTGAACAGCACAGCCTTCAATTGGCCATCTGCAACGTTTTCACGGCTTACCTTCACTGGTGCTGCAAATACCCGGTTGCGAGTGAAAACCGCAGCTGCAGAAAACTCAGGACCTTGGTTTAGCACCAAAGCCATATCTGGATTTCCGGAAGCTTTAATTCCCGCAGTAGTTGCGGAGGCAACAAATCCCGCAGGTGCGGTAATGCCCTTTTCTGCCATGATGAACTCCTACTATTTTTCGTATTCTAAAAATGCTATTTAAGGTGCAACACCGGTTTGAGGTAAACCAGCTGATTCTTCAAAACCAACACTCAAATTCATGCACTGCACAGCTGCGCCAGCAGTGCCCTTGGTGAGGTTGTCGATTGCTGAAGTAACCAGAATCTTTCCTGCAGCTTCATCTACTTCCACCTGTACATGGCACATATTTGAACCAAGTACTGCTTGAGTTTGTGGCTGGGCGCCTTCCGGCAACACATGCACAAAAGTTTCCTGTGCATAAAAGTCCTCATATACTGCGCGCGCCTGCTCTGCAGAAACTCCTGCTTTAAGAGGTGCTGTAGCAGTAGTCAAGATGCCTCGTGGCAAAGGTGCAAGCACTGGAGTGAAACTCACCTTCACAGGCAGATCAGTAACCTCACCGAGATTCTGCGCAATTTCTGGAGTGTGGCGGTGCTTACCAGTGGTGTTATACGCCTTCAGGGAACCCATAGTCTCTGAGCCTAAGAGTGCAACAGAAGCCTTTTTGCCAGCTCCTGAGACTCCGGTAATAGAAACAATAGAGACATCTGGCTCAATAAGATTCGCCTGCACTGCGGGAAGAAGAGCAAGCGTTGCACCAGTGGGGAAACATCCAGGAACTGCAACACGCTTTGCTCCACGAAGCGCGTCACGGTGCCCAGGCATCTCTGGAATACCATAAGGCCATGTTCCCTGATGCTTGGAGCCGTAATACTTTTCCCAATCTGCAGCATTTTGCAAACGGAAATCCGCAGCACAATCAATCACTGTGACATCTGGTCCTAATTGAAGCGCAATTTCTGCAGAAAATCCGTGTGGAAGTCCGAGAAATACAACATCATGTCCGGCTAGAGTTTCAGGTGTAGTACTTTCAATGACACGATCCGCCAATTGAGGGATATGTGGCATTAGTTCACCTAAAGTGCTGCCAGCTGTTGACGCTGCGGTGAGCGCTCCGATCTCTAGTTCACCAGATGCATAAGCTGGGTGACCTAGGAGGAGGCGGAGGATTTCTCCACCGGCGTATCCACTAGCTCCTGCGATTGCAACCTTGATTGTCATAGTTACACCATACACGTTATGCATAATCATGCAAATTATTCATGCATATTTTCCTGATTTACGACGTATTTTCCTTAGTTTATGCACTTCTGTGCATTTTGATGTTCGTGGACCTGCATAGAGATTTACTCCAGACATGCAAAAAGACCCACATTCCATAAGAAACTGAAAATGTGGGCCTTTAATAAAGCGGGAAAGCTTTAGTAGCCTGCGTGTCCGCCACCGCCACCTGGCAATGCAGGTGGAGCGTCTTGGGCTGGCGCCGGGGCCGGTGCCTGCTCAACTGGTGCAGGTGCTGGCGCTGGTGCCGGAGCTTGCTCAACAGGTGCCGGCGCAGGTGCTGGAGCCTGTTCCACTACTGGCGCTGGTGCCGGTGCTGGCGCTTCCTCAACGGGAGCCTGTTCCGCAGGAGCTTCTGCCTCAGGTTCCTCCACTGCCGGAGACTCCTCTACAGGAGCTGCTTCGCTGGATGATGTGGAAGAGCTAGAAGTCGAAGAAGAAGGGGTGGTGGTGGTTTCTTCGGTGCTCTCCTCGGAATCGCCACAAGCGACGAGAGATGCGGACAGTGCCAAAGCTGCAGCGGATGCAGCGAGCTTACGGTAAATAGTCATATGTTTTCCTTCCCTAATATTTATTTCCGGTTGCTACCTTAGCGGGAGCATCGGTAGTTTCTGTGGGTTCTTCAACGCGAGTCTCTACTTTTACAGATTTTTCAGCCTTTTTAAGCTTTTCGGGCTTTTCTGAATTCTTCCCGAAAAGAACTTTGAGATCTCGACTAAGAACGCTGGATTGCTTTTTATACCGGGTGCCCTTTTTACGTGCAGTGGCTTTCATCAAAGGATCATCCACAAAAGTGAACAGCACCCAAGCCAAGGCCACCGACAAGAGGAAGCACACTACTGCGAAGAATGCCCAGCCTAGGAATCCGAATTCCTTTCCAGCAATGAAATATCGCTGTATGAATACCATCACGGGGAATTGCACCATGTAGAAAGCAAAGGAAATATTTCCCAAAAGCACTGCTCTTGGTGATGCAATTTCTCCGCTCTTGCCTTCGATATCTCGCACTGCCAGCGTTGCCACCACAAATGCCATAGGCAAAGACATGATGACAGACATCTTGAACGCCAAAGGCACAAACCAGGTAGCCGCGAAGGAGAGTGCCAAAGCAACCAGTGGAATGTTGATATTCGTGTTCTTGAACATGCCTTCAGCCACAAGCTTTGCACCAAACACGCCCAAATAGAACTCAATGAGCCTGGTCAATGGGAAATAATAAGACAGCCAATATGATTCCAGCACCGGGATTTCTTCTTGCATAAACCACACTGGGTCTGCATGAACTTCCGCTACTGGCGATACATTAGTATCCCAGAGTCGTGGAACGAAGAAGTTCTCAATGCCTTTCGGCCCCTCTGCATAAAAGTGGATCACAGTGATCAGCGCGAGACTGAGCGCAAATGTAATGCCAAATGCCCACCAGTTCCCCACTCCCTTCACTTTTCTCACCAACGGGATAAAAAGGGGGAACGTCAGGTAGAACAGCATTTCAGCACCGAGCGACCAGGAAGGCACATTCAATCCACCCAACGTCACCCAATCCGGACTCCATGTGTGAATGAGCAACGCATTGGGAAGCCATAATTCAAGCCGCGTAAAATCTAGTACCCAGGCAATGCCGGTTGTCGTAAATTTCGCCGAAGCCACAATAAACATGACCAACGCGATGAGATGCATCGGATAAATCTTGGTCACCCGACGCTTGCAGTAATACAGCACATTCTTAAATCCTTTGAGCTGGCTATTTGACCAATAGATCAAAAATCCAGACAAAATGAAAAAGAACGTCACACCAGCAGAGCCCAGCTGCATCGGAACAAATTTATGAATGGTGGCAAAAAGTTCCGATTGCTGGAATGGGTACACCGATAAGAAAACCAGTGCATGCAATAAATAGACAGCAAGCGCTGCGAGCCACCGCGCCCCAGTGAGCGACGGCAGGTTCGGGCGCTTACCGTTAACGCTTATCGACGACATCTTTAGGCGTTAACTCGATCTCGCAGGATACCCGCAGTGACAGAGTCACCCTTGACAGATGGATGCCAAGGTCCACCAATCATTTCTGCACGAGCATCCAATACGCCGTTCACCCAAGGATCATTGGAGCAGCTGCCATGACCTTGCGTAGCAGTACGTAGATCGACGTGGCTCACACCCAAGATGCCAGCCGCACCATCAATGGCCATATCAAGCTGGTTCATAAAGGAGACCAATGCAGGAGCATCATTTTTTACCAAAGGTGTTCCACCCAAACGGACGCACACCTGGCTTCCGCCACGAGCGGTGTATTCCTGGTATCCCACCAAAGTAATTTCTGCGTTTGGAGCGTAGTACTTCAGGTAATCAATAACCGGCTTAACTCGTGATGCATAGTTTTCTGCAGTCACGGCATTAGGATCCTGCATTTTTCCAGCTGCGACGGCACGATCGCCACATCCGGCGGCAAGGTCAATCAAGCAGGTTTGCACAGATTGCAAAAGGTTAACGCCAGACAAGCCCCACTGATCGTTTTTACCTAGCTGAACAAAGATATCAGTAGTGTTGGGGCCAATTGCTCCCCGAGCTTCTGCGTGGCGGACTTCATCGGAGAAATGGAATCCATCAGAATTAATCGACGCGCCAGAGCAGGAGACATCAATGAGCTCTCCCCTGCCTAAACCAAGTTGCGCTTGCAGCTGATCTGCCCAGTTGTTGGCACCCTTGAGGCAACCGCGCTCATCAGTGCGAAACGGTGCATTTGTTCCAGAGGTGTGGGAGTCTCCGAATACGACAACCTTTGCACCACCTTCTGGTGCATGGCTATCAGCGACACCTCCACTTGATGTGATTGCTCGAGTGATGTCAGTTGAGGAGCTCCCGCTACTTTGAGCTGCTGCGGGAGTCGCCAATCCGGCCAATAGAGCAGATGCGGCAAGTGCAGCACCAATCATGGAGGTCAGTTTTCGCTGAGCCATGTGTCTTCTCCTTTTCCCGTTCATCATTTCCCGGGAACTGTTGTGGGACTGTTATTTGACGTACAAAACCATAACAGGCAAACATGCCTACAAGTACATTTGCATGCCAATCAATTAACTTCAGTCACAACAGTAACATCAGTCACTGTATTTTGGGTGCTTAAGCAAAAACTAAGTGTTTATTCAGCTACCCCACCACCACAACTCGGAAATTCGAGATCACGGTACCGATTTCACATACTCAATACCTTGGACTCAATTTCATATATTCGATACTGCTAGGAAAACCATCAAAAACTTCACGAAATTGAGCTCGAGGTATCGAGTATACGATCTCGAACTTAAGGAGAGCACAGGGAGCCGGGATTCGGAGAGCAAACCAGAGTCTTAGAGTTCGACTTCACACCAACGACTTCACTAGGAAAATCTAGAAAATCGTACTGAAGTCGACCACGTGAAGTCGGTGATAGAGCCCTCAACACAGCAAAAGGCGCCTCCGATGGAATTAACCATCTAAGGCGCCTAAAAACTATGTGGAACTAGCCACGCATTTCAGCATTGAATTTCTGCTTAGCCAATTCTGCCGACTGAAGACGAGCCTCGTTGGCTTCCTCATCAGTCAGGGTGCGGTCAGTTGCGCGGAAGCGCAGGGAAAACGCGAGAGACTTCTTGTTTTCACCAAGCTGCTCGGAGCGGTAGACATCGAATAGTTCAACGGATTCGATGAGTTCGCCAGCGCCAGCTTCTACTGTTGCGCGAACATCTTCGGCTGGGATGGATTCATCGACAACCAAAGCGATGTCCTGGTGCAACGCTGGGAAAGCAGAGAGCACAGGTGCAGGAAGGTTTTCCACCAATGGCAATGCACTAAGGTCAAGTTCCATTGCGCAGGTGCGTGCAGGAAGACCTAACTTTTCTAGTACCTGTGGGTGAAGTTCGCCGGCAAAACCAACGGTTTTCCCGTCGACAAGCAATGCCGCGCAGCGACCTGGGTGCCAAGGCAGCGCATCCGCGTTGGCCAGCTCCAAGGTCACGCCTGCTGCGCGGGCAACAGAACGCGCAGACTCAATGGCATCGGCAAAGGTGTAATCACGACCCTTGCCCCATGGTCCTTCGAACTCAATGTTTCCGGTACCAACAGTTGCCACATGCAGTGGCTGTGCTGGAAGCGATCCGATTAGTTCTGCAACAACATCCTGCTCAGGACGCTGTGCAACGGAAGGCATTGGTGAAACGCCAGATCCCTGCTCGAAGGCAACTTGCTGGAGGCCGAAGATGGAGAAATCATTGTGCCCACGTGCCACATTGCGCTTGACGACTTCCAGCATGGAAGGAAGCAAGGAGGTGCTCAGTGCATTGCGCTCTGCCTCGAGAGGGTTGAGCACACCGACAGTCTTGCGGCGGGCATCATCAGCTGGCAGATCCCAGACATCAAAAACAGTTGGGTCCACGAATGGGCTCGGGATGATTTCGGCGTAACCCGCGTATGCCAATGCATGACCTACTGCACGGCGACGCTTCTGTGCATCAGAAAGTCCACAGCCTGCAGGTGCAGTTGGGATAATGGTTGGAATTGCTTCCAGACCTTCCAAACGCAGCACTTCTTCCACCAAGTCTGCAGACATGGTGAGATCGCCACGCCAGGTTGGAGGAGTAACCTCCAGCATGTCACCAGTGGCAACAACGGTGCAGCCCACTTCTTCCAAACGGCTGATCACAGTTTCGGCAGAGTACTCCACACCGGCGAGCTCAGAAGGACGGGTGACCTTCATAGAGATCACTGGCATTGCTGGGACCTCGCCGACCAAAGTGCGGCCAGCAGCTACGGTGCCGCCTGCAATCTCAACGAGGAGGGTCGCTGCGATATCAAGAGCAACTTCGACAATCGCAGGATCAACGCCACGCTCAAAACGTCGAGAAGCCTCAGAGCTGAGCTTGTGGCGACGTGAGGTGCGCGCAACGGTGATGGTGTCCCAGGTGGCTGCCTCGAAGTACACCTCAGTGGTGGTATCGGAAATCTCAGAGGTCACTCCGCCCATGACACCAGCCAAAGACTGAATGCCGTTGTCATCGGTGATGACAACGTCTTCTTCGTTCAGGGTGCGCTTGACGTGGTCAAGGGTCTCAAACTTTTCGCCGGCAGTTGCATTGCGAACAACGAGATCGCCAGCAACCTTGTCCGCATCGAAAGCATGCATTGGCTGACCGAGCAGCACCATGACGTAGTTGGTGACATCGGTGGCTGCATTGACTGGTCGCTGGCCAGACAGCATGAGTTCACGCTGCATCCAGAATGGGGTTTCCGCAGCTGGATCAATGCCAGAGACTTTACGCAGGCCAAAACGCACAGCCTTGGTCTCTTCACGCAGCTCAACGTTAATCAAGGAGCCTTCAACTGCTGGAACCTTCACGTCAATGCCGGCAACCGCAGGCTCTGCAGCGATATCGGTGTAAGACAGCTCGAATGCGGAAGCCAGTTCACGAGTCAAGCCACGAGCAGACAGCGCGTAGCCACGGTCCGGGGTGACATTAACATCGAAAACGGTATCTTCAAGTCCCAGTGCTTGACGGGCATCCTGTCCTGGCTCGCCATAGGAAGGATCAAGGGTGATAATTCCGGAGTTTTGCTTATCTGCCAAACCAAGCTCTGCAGCGGAGCAAATCATTCCGGCAGACATACGTCCATAGGTTTCACGTTCTGCAATAGCGAAATCGCCAGGCAGCACAGCTCCTGGAAGGGACACCACAACGGTGTCGCCTTCCGCGAAGTTGCGAGCGCCACAAACGATGGACTGCAATTCGCCGGTGCCGTTGGCATCGCCAACATTGACGTGACAGTGGCGAATTGGCTTCTTGAACTCAGTGAGCTCTTCGATGGTTTCTACACGGCCAATAACCAACGGGCCGGTGGTCTCTGGAATGGACCAGAAACCTTCAGTTTCAAAACCTACTCGGACATAACCTGAATCCAGGTCGGAGGAAGGTACCTTCCAGCCTTCATTTGCGTGGCCAAGCAGTCCCGTGACCCAGTTTTGTGCAATCAACATGGTGGATTTAGCTCCTATATATAAATCGTGTGCGGGATGCTTTAAGCCTGAATACCGAATGGGAGAGTGAAGCGAATATCGCCCTCAACCATGTCGCGCATATCGCTTAAGCCATTGCGGAACTGCAAGGTGCGTTCAATGCCCATGCCGAATGCAAAGCCGGAGTATTCTTCTGGATCAACGCCCACTGAGCGGAGCACATTTGGGTTGACCATGCCGCAACCGCCCCACTCGATCCAGCCAGCGCCGCCCTTTTTGTTAGGGAACCAGACATCTACTTCTGCAGAAGGCTCGGTGAATGGGAAATAGTTCGAGCGCATGCGAGTCTTGGTCTCTGGACCGAAAAGCTCTTTAGCCAGATGATCCAAGGTGCCACGCAAGTGAGCCATGGTCAGGCCCTTGTCCACTGCAAGACCTTCGATCTGGTGGAAGACCGGGGTGTGGGTTGCATCAAGCTCATCGGTGCGGAACACACGACCAGGGCAGGCAATATAAATAGGGACTTCACGATCAAGCATGGTGCGCACCTGAACTGGGGAGGTGTGGGTACGCAGTACCTGACGGGAACCTTCCGGAGCAATGTGGAAAGTATCCTGCAACGTACGAGCTGGGTGATCTGGAAGGAAATTCAACGCATCGAAGTTGAAGTATTCTGCTTCCACCTCTGGACCTTCGGATACTTCCCAACCCATGCCCACGAAAATATCAGCAATCTGCTCGTTGAGGATAGTGATTGGGTGCAGTGCACCGACCTGCTCACGGGTGGTTGGAACGGTGACGTCAACGCGCTCAAGCTCAAGAACTTCTGCGTTACGCTTTTCTTCCAATACAACTTTCACCTGGGCAAAGTGCTTTTCTGCACGACCAAGCGCCATGTTGACAAAGCGGCCCGCATCTTTGCGCTGATCTTTAGGGATAGTTCCCAGTGAGCGACGCGCCTGCGGAATAGGTGCGGCATCTCCAAGGTGATCGCGGCGCAGTGCAGCGAGTTCCTCAAGGTTTTGTGCACCATCGAAAGCCGTGATCGCAGCGTTAGCCGCTTCGTTCAAACTGGCTTCGGTCAACTGAATTTCGGACACCGTGTAGTCCAGCCCTTTCCTCATGTTTATTGTTAAGTCAACTAACCCCGCAATCATACCCGCTGGGCATGAATCAGGGTTTACTCACCAGCGAAAAGCGCTTTAGAGGATTCGTAGAGACAAATTGATGCTGCTGTTGCCAAATTAAGTGATTCTGCACGGCCCCGGATTGGGATACGCACTCGGTGATCCGCCTGAGCAAGCAGCTTTTCATCAAGACCGTGTGCTTCATTGCCGAAAAGCCATGCGGTTGGCTTGGACAGCAGTTCTGCCGCATCATCGAGGTCTACTTCACCATCAGCGGAAGTAGCCAGAATCTGCAGACCCTTGGAGCGCAGCTGTCCAAGCACGTCAGAAATATTGTTGTTGCGTGCCACTGGAACGTGGAATAAGGAACCAGCGGAAGAACGTACGGCTTTAGCACCCAGTGGATCGACAGATTCACCAGCGAAAATAACAGCATCAGCACCAACTGCATCCGACACACGGATGAGAGTGCCAGCATTGCCCGGCTCGCGGGTCTCAACTGGAACGCTCACCAGGCGTGGTTGCCCGGTGATCGCCTTGCCGACTGACCACAGGACGTCGTCGCAAAGCGCAAAAATGCCTGTGCTGGTGACGGTATCACTGAGGTGCTTCGCGGCTTTATCTGTAATTGCGTGGGTGTAGACGTTCATATAACCAGCTGTGCGAACGATCGCCTCAAAGCGATCCGCAGCTGCTTCGGTAACAAAAAGGTCGGTAGCAGCGCCGGTTGCTACTGCCGCTTCAACAGAATTCTCGCCTTCAACAAGAAAACGCTTATCTTTTTTGCGCTGTGCTGCGCGATGCAATTTAGCTGCGTTAACAATGCGCGGAGTGCGTTCGGTAAACGCCTCAGTAAAGTCCAATGCCATATCCCTAACACTAACAGTTAACCAGCTGGTCAACTTTGCTCCCTATCCTTAAAAAGCCCCGAGAAAAGAATGAAGGAAAATATGCACATTGTTGCCCACCGTGGTGCCGAAGATCTGCACCTAGAAAACACCATGGCTGCGTTCCGCGCCGCCTCCCCTGCTGATGCATTTGAGCTGGACATCCACGCCACAGCCGATAACCACGCCATCGTCATCCACGACCGCACCGCAGCGCGTGTCGCCGCGCCGGGTTCACCTCACCGCGATACGCCAGTCGCGCGCTTAAGCGCCGAGCAGATCAAAGAAATAACGCTTATCGACGGATCCCCCGTACCAACTCTAGAAGAGGTACTTCTGGAGACCACCTTGCCCATCCAGGTGGAAATCAAATCGGCAGGCGCTGTCCCCGCAGCTGCTACCCTCTTGCACAAATATCCAGAACACCTGGAGCGTCTGCTGTTTATCAGCTTCATTGACGCTGCATTGGTAGAAATCGTAGACCGGCTCCCGGAAGCGCGCGTGGGTATTCTCCGGGATACTTCCATGGAGGATCTGCGCATTCTCGATCACATTCCATTGAAGAACGTTGGGGCTATTTTGCCGTCATGGAAGGCACTAAACCTGGCATCAATTGCTGATCTGCATACCAAGGGAATCAAGGTTGGTTGCTGGACAATTCGGGATGAAAATGCGTTTGGGATCGCACAACAAGCTGGCGTTGATTACGCCACTGTTAGCGATCCCACTCGATTTTTAGCAAGCTCCCCTGCTGGCGAGCTGCACTGGTAGAAAAATTAAAGCCCTAAGCCTGCAGTTCATGGGCTGGAGCCAACACAGATGCTCCGATTCGGCGGCCATCAAGACCGTCGAAAAGGTGCACATCACTAGGTGCCGCAACAATGTGCACCTTATCGCCAGCCTGCAAGCCATGATGGCGCTCTACGCGCACACCCAGCTGTGCAGTATCGGTGTCTGCTGCGTTAATGACTTTTACGCGCATATCTTCTGGAATGCCTTCACCCAATAGATCGGTATTAGGGTTTTTCACGCCAGTAGCCTTGACGTACACCATAGAATCTGCACCCAGCTCATCAATGTGGCTGACCTCAGCTGAGACGGCGCCACTTTCATTCTCAGAGGTGAGATACATGTGCTCGGGGCGAGCACCCACAATCACCGGACGGCCTTCAAAATGGCTTGGGTTATTGCGCACTTCCGCTGCTACTTCATCGGGTACAGCAATCTCAATGCCAGTACCCAAAGCCACCTTATCGCCACGGATAGTGCCCTCAATGAGATTCATGGAAGGAGAACCAATGAAGCTGGCAACGAACGCATTAGCTGGGTAATCATAAAGATTCTGTGGCGTATCCACCTGCTGCAGTACACCAAGCAACAGCACAGCCACACGATCACCCATGGTCATCGCCTCAACCTGATCATGGGTAACATATACCGTGGTCACGCCCATGCGGCGCTGCAAAGCAGAGATCTCCGCACGAGTGGACACACGCAGCTTTGCATCCAAGTTAGACAATGGCTCATCCATACAAAAAACCGAAGGCTCACGCACAATCGCACGCCCCATGGCCACACGCTGGCGCTGACCACCAGACAGTGCAGCTGGTTTACGATCAAGGTAAGGATCAAGCTGCAGAATACGAGAAGCCTCAGCAACACGCTTCTCGATCTCTGCTTTAGCAATCTTCTGGTTCTTCAATGCAAAACCCATGTTGTCCCGAACGGTCATATTTGGGTACAACGCATAGCTCTGGAAAACCATCGCGATATCACGGTCTTGTGGACGCAGTTCAGTGGCGTCTTTACCGTCGATGAGCAGACGTCCCTCGTCGATGGGCTCAAGACCTGCAAGCATGCGCAAAGATGTGGATTTTCCGCAGCCCGATGGACCCACAAGCACAAGGAATTCACCATCGGTGATTTCCAAATTGAGCTTGTCGACGGCCGGGCGTGCACCCGGAGAGTATTTACGTGTGACGTTTTCAAAGACGATTGACGCCATGTCACGGCCTCCTTAAAAGTTGTGAAAGAAAACTTAGATCAGTGACTTGATGTCGCGGGTGTAGATGGTGTTGAGCTTCTCTTCAACTTCTGCAAGCGTGACATCAATATCTGCACCGGTCAGGCAAATCTTCTCTAGTGCATCACCAATGGTGCGGTCACCATTTGGCAGGAGCACGCGGAAGTTATCCTGGGAACGAGTATCTGGAAGCTGCTCAACAGCAACGTTGTAAGCAGGGTTTTCCTTCAGGAATGCTGCGTGATCTGCATCTTCGGCTGCATCCTTACGCACTGGAACATAGCCGGTCTCGCGGGACCAGAAACCGGTGTTCTTCGCATTGGTAAGGAAATCAACGAACTTAATGGCATTGTCCTGGCGCTGCTCAGAAATACCAGCTGGGATACCTAGACCTGCACCACCGGTTGGGCAAGCACCTTCGCCGGTTGGGTTAGGCATTGCTGCCACACCCCAATCGAAGGTTGCAGCACCGGAAACAGAGGAAAGATCACCAGTGGACTGGATGCAAGAACCGATAAGGCCAGTGACAAACTCGTTGGTGACATCGGTGGAAATGGTTGCGTAACCATCATCAACAGTGGACTTCAACCATTCAACAGTGCGGATGGTCTCAGGAGTAGTCAGGCGGGACTCCCAACCTTCAGAGTAGTTTCCGCCCATGGACCACATTGGGCCTTCGAAAGTCCAAGAAAGGTAGCTGGTTGCATCTCCCCAACCGTGTGCGAAACCGCTGCCCATTGCTTCCTGCAGCTTTGGTCCCCACTCGGTGAATTCTTCCCAAGAGTTAGGTCCACGATCTTCAAGGCCAGCCTTAGCCCATAGATCCTTGTTGTAGTAGAACAGGACGGTGGAGCGAGCAAATGGTAGACCGTAATGTCCACCATCGTGGGAGTAGTCATTGAACAGGGAGTCAACGTAGCTAGAGGTATCAATGTTGTTGCGCTTTGCCAGCTCATCAATATTTGCAGTTGCACCATTGATAGCGAAGTTGAACCACTCGGTATCAGACAACACCACGAGGTCAGGAAGGTCTCCACCGGACAGCGCAGCATTGAACTTCTGAGAAACCTCAGCGTAGTTTGCGCCTGCATCTACCAGCTGAACCTTAAGATCTGGGTTTTCCGCCTCAAAGCGGGAGATCAACTCCAGCTCGACATCCTTGGAGTTCGCTGGGTGGTTAGACCACCAGACGATGGTGTTGGTGTCACCTTCAGCACCTGAATTAGAAGAGGAAGAAGTGCTTCCGCCAGTGCCTGCACATGCAGCCAAAGTAACGCCTGCACTTGCAACAGAAGCTGCAGCCAGGAAGTAACGACGAGAAATCTGAGCCATTTTCAATCCTTTTAAAAGTTGAGAGAAGCTTAAAGTGTGTGAAGGCTTCTTGTTGAAGCCTTTGTGGAGCCGCGTGTTGGGGAAGTTTTATCCCTTGACGGCGCCAGAGATAAGGCCCTTGATCATGTACTGCTGCAGTGCCAAGAACATCACAAGCACTGGCAGCATAGTCATGATTGTTGCCGCCATAACAGGTCCCCAGTTGGAAACACCTTCATTGTTTTGAAGCATGGTCAAACCAATTGGCAGAGTTGCTGAATTTGAAGTTTCTGCCATGAGGAAAGGCCAGAGATACTGATTCCATTCGTTGACCACAGTGATCATGGAGAACGCGACCAACGTGGGCATGGAGATAGGAAGCAATACTTGCCAGAGGAGTCGGAAGTGTCCGCAGTGATCCATGCGAGCTGCTTCGATAAGTTCTGATGGAATCGACATGAAGTGATTTCGCATGAGGAAGGTGCCAAAAGCAATGCCTGCCAGTGGAATGATGATGCCCTGATACGTATCACGCCATCCAAGCTGGCTAACCAATGCGTAGTTAGAAATAACGGTTACTTCTGATGGCACCATCAGCGCAGAAATCACCAACAAGAACACGAGGTTACGTCCTGGGAAACGCAAAATCGACAATGCATATGCGGAAATAACACCGAGGATAATCTTCAGAATGCACAATACAATTGTGATGATGATGGAGTTCCGGAAGTAATCTAAGAACGGAACCCTCTCAAAAACATTGATGTAATTGTCAAAGTTAAATTCCGAAGGAAACCACGTTACTGGCTGAGTGTAAATCTCAGACTGCTGCTTAAAACTGGTCAAAATGATAAACACCAGTGGTAGACCAATGAACAAGATGGCAGCAATCATGCCAACATAGCCCATGATCTTCACTAAAATGTTTTTATCTGTTCCGATCATTTCTGCTTGTTCTCCTTATCCATATAGCGGACTTGGATAACGGTGATAATGAGCAGCAACAAGAAGAGAATCGTTGCGACCGTCGCGCCGTATCCCGCACGATAGTTAGTGAAGGTTTCGGTATAGACCTGGTAGACCAACGTGGTCGTGCCATTTCCTAACGGGCCACCACGAGTCATGGTGTGAATGATGTCGAAGACCTGCACAGAGTTCAGCGTGACAGTAATCGACAGGAAGAATGTAGTTGGGCGCAGCTGTGGAAAAGTAACCTTCCAAAATCGTGTCCACGCATTTGCGCCATCTACCGCTGCGGCCTCCGCCAAATCCTTATTCAATCCCTGCAGAGCAGCAAGATAAATAACGAAGGCATATCCAAGGTTCTTCCACACAAAAGTAAAGGTCACCATGAACAAAGCCCAACCAGGACTTTGATAGAACTGCGGTGAATCTACACCAATCTTGCCTAGTAAATCCTGAACCAAACCAAAATTTGGATCAAAGACGAACTGAAAAGCAACACCAATGGCAGCACCAGAAATAACAAACGGTGCGAAAACCATAGAACGAACAAAGTTACGGCCAAACAGCTTCTGATCCAAAAGCATGGCCAGCAGCAAGCCGAGCACCATCGATCCAATCACAGCGCATGCCGTGAAGATGAGAGTGTTGAGCACTACTTGGACTGTGTCATCTCGAGTGAAAAACTCGATGTAATTATCCAGCCCGATGAAAGTTGAGTTGGGTGAAGAAATATTCCAGTTGAAAAAAGACAACCGGAAGTTATCTAACAGTGGTCGGTACGTAAAAATTGCCAAAAGAAGCAAGTTAGGAGCTAGAAGTGCAGCGGCAAGCCACCATTCAGTCCGCCGTGATCTCTTGGCCTTTTTGCGTAGCTTATCCACCTCTGGTTCTGCGATTAATGTGGACACGAGCAGAAATATTATGCGGGCAAAATGTCCTATCAGTGTTTTTCAATTGAATTGTTGGAGCTAGAGGAAAACTTCCCACATAAAAGAAATGACCATTAGGTGAACACTGTCCTTTTGAAGAACTTTTTCCTTGAAATTCCCCTACCTGGCTATATATTATTGCGCGCGTAATCATGGAATCAGAAAGAACCGTGCGAATCAGACCGTACAAAAACATTGGATAGTTGAAGCACAGATTTCCTAGTACATTGATAATATGCTTACTGCCAAAATACGGTAGGGATCAGAAAACAGGTTAAAAACCTGTAAAATTGAGAAACCCCGCTGTACTAGCTTGCTAGTACAGCGGGTTTCTTTTGTGCTTAAGTACCTTAAAAACAGAAAAAGACCTGTCCCCCGCCACCACGAAGGTGACAGAATACAGGTCTTTAAAGTGCTTTAAGCTTAAGCAGCCTTTGGAGCGTTAACGTCCTCAGGAAGTGCAGCCTTAGCAGCTTCGCAAATTGCGGAGAAGGTTGCGAAGTCATTGACTGCGAGATCAGCAAGGATCTTACGGTCAACTTCGATCTCAGCAAGGCGCAGGCCCTGGATGAGACGGTTGTAAGTGATGCCGTTCATACGGGCACCAGCGTTGATACGCTGGATCCATAGCTTACGGAACTCGCTCTTACGGGCGCGACGATCGCGGTAAGAGTAAGTCATGGAGTGCAGCCACTGCTCCTTAGCCTTACGGTAAAGGCGTGAGCGCTGGCCGCGGTAGCCCTTTGCGGACTTTAGAATTTCGCGACGCTTCTTCTTGGCGTTGACTGACCGCTTGACACGTGCCACGGTGGTACTTCCTTAAATCTTGACTTGAAAGGTGGAGGGGTTTAGGCGAAGGTTTTAAACTAAGCCTTGCCGAGCAGGCGCTTCATGCGCTTGGTGTCGGCCTTGTCAACCTCAACGATGCCCTTCAGGCGACGGGTGCGGGTGGATGCCTTGCCTTCGAGAAGGTGGCGGCGGTTAGCCTGCTCGCGAACGAGCTTGCCGGAACCAGTCACCTTAACGCGCTTTGCGGTGCCCTTGTGGGTCTTGTTCTTCATGAAAGTTGTCCTTAAACCCTATTCGTGATTATTTCTTGCCCTTGCGCACCGGACCGAGAACCATTGTCATGTTTCGTCCGTCCTGCTTTGCGCGAGTTTCCACGATGCCGAAGTCTACGACATCGTTTGCCAAGCGCTCAAGGAGTCTGTAGCCAAGCTCTGGGCGGGCTTGCTCACGACCACGGAACATGATCGTAACCTTGACCTTTGATCCCTTCTCAAGGAAGCGGATCACGTTGCTCTTCTTCGTCTCATAATCATGATCATCGATCTTGGGACGAAGCTTTTGCTCCTTGACCACGGTCTGCTGCTGATTCTTGCGTGACTCACGAGCCTTTTGGGCCGCTTCGTACTTGAACTTTCCGTAGTCCATGATCTTGCAGACCGGAGGTTTGGCGTTGGGTGCGACCTCGACCAGGTCTAGGTCTGCGTCGAAAGCGAGCTTGCGGGCATCTTCAATACGAACAATGCCAACCTGCTCACCGTTAGGTCCGACTAGACGGACCTCGGGAACTCGGATGCGCTCATTAATGCGAGCTTCAGCGCTGATGTGGACTCCTCTGTTTGCAGTGCGGGAAAATTTGACGTACCGAACCACTTAAGATGATTGCCCCTATGCAGACCAAAAACCCGTTCACCTAAAAGGGTGAACGGGAGATCTGACTTTCAAGAGTTATCCACGGGCACTAGTTCCGTGTCATCACTACTTGCTTTACCTGTATCCAACCAAAATTAATTGGCGGCCTTAGGTGGGAAGATCTCCTCTTGCGACCCACATCTAGAAAACTAAATGTCGGGCGGTAGTGCCATAAACTCTAACACCCTCCCCAATGAAACACAAAACTGCTGCTCATACGCCATCAAAGCAGTGCATCTGTATAACAAATTCGCTTCACTGGGATATTCCAGCTGTATAAGCGCTCCCACCAACATAACCTTATGCATATGGACCTGAACCCTTCAGACAGAATGGCTCTCCACTCCGCACTGGAAAAGCTTTCTGCATCGGCCACAGCTATGGCCTCTGCGAGCAACGATATTAAAGATCTCGTTGCCCGCTTAGACAGCCACACAACTCCGCTTATCGACGCGGCCCCCGCCCCTTCCACGATCAACGCCGCTGCCGAGCCAAGGCTCGTCGAACCATTAACGTATGCAACGTCATCGGCACGGCCTTCGCTGTTAATAGAGGCACGCAGTAATCGCATTCCTCGCTATGTACGCCACCGCACTTTAGATCCCGCGAGTGCAGGCTGGCCGTTAGGCGTCGATAAGCGATCTGCGCAAGCACCTGCCTACCCGCGCCCGGTCAGACCGGCTCGTCCGGCAAAGCCGCCGATGACCTCAGAGGAAAAGATCATGCGTGGCGTTGCCATCGGCGGTGGCATCATCACTGTGGCCGGTGTGATTTTGCTTGTCTCCGTGGCAATCCAGCGTGGTTGGCTGGGACCGCTCGGCCGAGTAATTGGCGCATATCTCCTTGCGATCGCTTTTACTACCGCGGCTTCCTATGTTCGCAAACGCGGAACACGGACCGAAGCTATCGTCGCTTTGACAGTGACCGCCCAGATTACTTTTATCGCTACCACCAGCGCCATCATATTTATTCTTGATTGGTGGCCGCCTGGTCTTGGCTCCCTCGCGATCCTTATCGGAAATCTAGCGTTCTTGATGCTGGGCCGGCTGTGGAGTCTCTCTAAAACCGAGAGAGCAATTAAAGAAGGCCACGCAGTCTTTGTGGGCGCCATCATTGTCTCAGGTATCTCAACATTGCTCTTTGCAATCACGGAACAAGCCTGGTGGCCGATCCTGTCTGTCATCGCCGCATTGCTCATGTCCTACCGCATCTCCACCAATATCATCCGTGGAACCATCGCGGTATTCGCTGTGCTCCTCCAGTTCATTCTCAATGGAGCATGGCAATTTTACTCCTGGCCGGCAGCACTCACAGGCGTCATCGGAGCACTACTACTTATCGCGCTCACCTTGTGGGATCCCCTCAAAATCACCGCACTCAACCGTAAAGAAATTGCGATTGCAGAGTACTGGCGAGGATTCGAAACCAACCCTGTATCCACCTGGTCAGGCATTGTCGCCCCAGCATTAATCTTGGTGTTCACAACCAACATTTTTGCCTTCATGGCTTTGCCATGGCTAGCAATACCAGTCGTGGCAGGAATGGCCATACTCGGATTTATCGCCCTCTACTCCACCGATGCTTCAGCTGTGGAAACACAGCGCATCGCCCGCCTTACCTCCGTGGTTGGCCTTGCGCTTGTAGCTGGCACTTTTGTCCAACTGTTCTATTACGAACTACCTACCAAACCGGAATTCGTCATTGGATTCTTCGCCGTAGGTGCTGCACTCTTTATCTGGCTTCGAACAATTCCTGCAGAACGTCAACTAGGAGTTGTGCCATGGGTTGCCTGGCTTATAGCAGCCGTTGCAATGGCTGGCGTACTGCTCCGCAATGTAGTGAGCGTTTCCCCACTATGGCTCACCGATATGCCAGCGCTGATTCAAGCACTACTAATCCTCGTGTTTATCGCAGCAACCGTACAAGCCCGACGCAACTTCTATGGACACAAACTCTGGCTCCAAATCCTGGTCGGGCTAACACTTCTCACGCTATCTGCCATTGCCATCGTGACTATCACAACGTTTATGGGCAATCTCATCGCCGGCAATGCAGGCATGATGCTGGGCTTCCTCATCGGACACGCCACTGTATCTATCCTCTGGATGGTTATTGCTGCAGCACTCATGCTTAATCGAAAGCTTCTCAATGCCCCCGGAGCCCTATGGACTGGCGTTGGCCTAGCAGTTGCCGGCACCGTCAAGTTGGTCTTCTTCGATTTAGTAGCGCTTTCAGGAGTTCCCCGCGCCATCGCCTTCCTCTTGTCTGGTATTGCACTACTCACTATCGCGGCTATGCGTGGCCGCCGCACCTCTGAACATCATGTGGCAGAACATGCCATCGCTCAAGAGCAACCGGGTTCCGTGACTGAGGCTCAGGATCACGTCGCTGAAACAAACTAAGCCTTAAAGCAGTGGAGCTTTAAGCTAACAGCTTCACTGCTTTAAGGCTTCCTGGCTAAGGCTTCCTACAGTAACTCTTTAAGATACTGACCGGTGTAGGATCCCTTAACCTCGGCGACTTGTTCAGGAGTTCCTTCTGCCACCACGGTTCCGCCTCCGGATCCACCTTCAGGACCCATATCGACAATCCAATCGGCAGCCTTGATCACATCAAGGTTATGTTCGATGATGATCACAGAGTTACCCTTATCCACTAGGCCCTGGATCACCATCATGAGCTTGCGAATATCCTCAAAGTGCAAACCAGTAGTGGGCTCATCCAAGATGTAAATGGTGCGTCCGTTGGAGCGTTTTTGTAGCTCAGCTGCAAGCTTCACGCGCTGAGCTTCACCGCCAGACAGGGTCGTTGCAGCTTGACCCAAACGCACATAACCAAGACCAACATCAACAAGCGTTGCCAAGTAACGGTGAATTGATGTGATGGGCTCAAAGAAGTCTGCTGCCTCAGAAATCGGCATATTCAACACTTCAGCGATATTTTTCCCCTTGTATTTCACTTCAAGGGTTTCACGGTTGTAGCGCTGTCCATCACATACTTCACATGGCACATACACATCTGGGAGGAAATTCATTTCAATTTTCAAGGTGCCATCGCCCTGGCATGCTTCACAGCGTCCGCCCTTGATATTGAAAGAAAAACGGCCGGGCTTATAGCCACGTACCTTCGCTTCTGTGGTCTCTGCGAACAAGGCACGGACTTTATCAAAAACGCCGGTATATGTTGCCGGGTTTGACCGGGGGGTTCGACCAATTGGCGATTGATCTACCTGAACTAATTTGTCCAAGTGTTCAAGACCTTCGACACGTTTTGCGCGTCCAGGCACCTGACGAGCGCGGTTCAGCTTATTAGCCAGTACCTTTGCCAAAATCTGGTTTACCAGCGTGGATTTACCTGAACCGGACACACCAGTGATGCAGCACAACACTCCGAGTGGAATTTTTACATCAATTCCTTGGAGGTTATTTTCTCGTGCTCCAACGACCTTGAGTTGTCGATCAGTATCAATCTCACGTCGGTTATCTGGAACTCCGAGTGTACGACGCCCCGAGAGATAAGCACCTGTCAGGGATTCCTCGCAGTCCAGGATTCCCTGCGGTTCACCCTGGTAGACTACTTCTCCACCGAATTCACCAGCACGTGGCCCGATATCAACAAGCCAATCAGCGCGCCTGATTGTATCTTCATCGTGTTCAACAACGATCAAGGTATTTCCGATATCTCGAAGGTGCTCGAGAGTGGTAATCAAGCGTTGGTTATCTCGTTGATGCAAGCCAATTGAAGGCTCATCAAGGACATAAAGCACACCAGCTAGACCGGAACCAATCTGGGTTGCTAGGCGGATGCGCTGAGCTTCACCGCCTGAGAGCGTGCCAGCAGCACGATCCAGGGTGAGGTACGCAAGACCCACATCAAGTAGGAACTTGAGGCGAGCGTGAATCTCCCTCAGTACGGCACCCGCAATCATTTCTTCGCGCTTACCCAGGGTGAGGTTATCCAAAAATTCGAAAGCTTCATGTACAGACAGGGCTGTTAATCCGGCAATAGACAGTGCTCCATGGCTGCCAGAATCTAGGCGAACCGCCAAAATTTCCGGCTTGAGACGAGCACCTTTACAGGTTTTGCAGTGCACTTCACGGGTGTAGCCCAGCAGGCGATCTTTTTGGGTTTCAGAATCAGTCTGTTCCAATTTTCGATCAAAATACCCCATGACTCCCTCAAAAGGAGCCGTCCATGAACGAACGCGGCCATACCTATTCTTATAGCGAACACTTACTTCTTCTTTAGAGCCATAAACTAATGCCTTCTTCTGCGCGGCAGTCAGCGTGCTATAAGGCGTTTCTGGATCAAAATCTAAAGCCTTGGCAAGGCCTTCAATTAACTTCTCGAAATAAGAGTGATTAGGGCTAGAGTTCCATGGCTGCACAGCTTTTGTTACTGGCGCATCTGGATCTGGGATGATCAGATCAATATCAACTTCAGTGCGCACGCCCAAGCCATCACACGCAGGGCAAGCACCATATGGCGAGTTGAAAGAAAATGCACGAGGTTCCAGCTCATCTACAGATAGTGCATGGCCATTAGGGCAGCTCATCTTTTCAGAGAATCGGCGGAGCCTATTGGGATCATCTTCAGCAAGCCCCACAAATTCCAGCACTGCCACGCCATCAGCCAAACGCAGGGCAGTTTCAATGGAATCAGTCAGGCGTTGCTTCTGGGTTGCCTTAACCTGCAAACGATCAACCACGACATCAATATCATGCTTAATTTGTTTTTCCAGCTTAGGTGGATCAGAGAGCTGATGCACTTCCCCATCGACCCGGACACGGGAATAGCCTTGGGATGCTAGATCTGCAAAAAGATCAACAAATTCACCTTTTCGAGTACGCACCACTGGCGCCAAGATTTGGAATTTCAGCCCTTCTTCCATCTCCAAGATCTGATCAACCATCTGCTGTGGTGTCTGCCGTTGCACAGGAGCGTCACAGACTGGGCAGTGTGCTGTTCCCGCGCGGGCGTACAACAAGCGAAGGTAATCATAGACCTCCGTGATAGTGCCCACCGTAGAACGCGGATTACGGTTAGTTGATTTTTGATCAATGGAGACAGCTGGTGATAATCCATCGATTAAATCAACATCCGGTTTATCCATCTGGCCCAAAAACATGCGGGCATAACTTGACAGTGATTCGACGTATCGACGCTGACCTTCGGCAAAAATAGTGTCAAATGCCAGGGATGATTTACCTGAGCCAGACAATCCGGTGAACACCACCATCGAGTCACGTGGCAGGTCAATATCCACACCTTTAAGGTTGTGTTCACGCGCTCCGCGCACTACTAGCCGATCAGCCACTGCTCAACTGCCCTTCAATAATCGGGTTAGATATCCTCAATACAACTTCGAACATAGCATCGAACAAGGTGTTTCCGCTAGTCTGAATCCTATGACTAACGATCTCACTCTGCACCATATTTCCGTGTCCCAAATGGACAATAATTGCTACCTTTTGGCGGCTAATGGAAACGGTTTACTCATCGACGCAGCAGATGACGCACCTGCTCTACTCAAACTAGCCGAAGATGCCGGCGTCACCATCACCAAGATCCTCACCACTCACCGCCACGCAGATCACGTTCGTGCACTGCCGGAAATTCTCCAGGCAACTGGTGCAACTCACTATGCGCCTTTCCTAGAAGTTCCCGCACTACCTGCGGCAGTCGATGTGGAACTGCATCATGGAGATTCAATCGAATTCGAAGGATATGTATTCCCTATCAGCATTCTTCGTGGACATACTCCAGGTGGCGCGATGCTCACCGCTGAAATTGATGGGAAAACTCACCTTTTCGTGGGTGACAGCTTATTCCCCGGCGGTTTAGGAAAAACAAGCAGCGAAGGCGACTTTGTTCGACTATTCAACGATGCCAAAGAACGCGTCTTTGACATCTACTCTGATGATTCCATTGTTTGGCCAGGTCACGGCACCAACACTACCCTCGGCGCAGAGCGTCCACAGCTTGAAATTTGGTGGGAACGACGTTGGTAGAACACACCTTGCCAACCAACTTGTCAATAGCTGCACTCCTTCCAGGTAATTTCCTGAAAATTTCCTTTAAAAGAGTCCAAGCAGCCAACGCATAGCCCATTACCTAGGTACCATCGATTGAGGAGAAAAATCTGAAATCGATCCAGTTGGCATATTCAGCCACCTTAAGCTGGACAACAGTATTTTGATTGGAGCATCACCATAATGATCCGTAAACTTGCTCGACCAATGCTTGCATCGTTCTACATCGCTGATGGCGCAGAAATAGTATTGAATACCAGCGCGCACGTCGAAGGCACGCAGCTCGTTCTGGATCGCATTCGTTATGTCCTTCCCCGTAAGTACGCAAAGCTCATTTCTAAGGATCCAGCACTTGTCGCTCGAGCCATTGGCGGAACCAAGGTTGGCGCAGGTTCACTTCTAGCAATCGGGCGTGCACCACGTACCTCCGCTGCTACCCTGGCCATCCTGACTATCCCAACTATCTTGGCCCGAAATGCGTTCTGGGAAACCCAAGATGCAGAGGAAAAGCGTAATCGTCGCAATGGATTCCTCACCAACATTGCTCTTCTAGGCGGCCTGTTCATCACTTCTGCCGACACTGAAGGTAAGCCAGGTGTGAAGTGGCGCGCCACCAACGCTGCAAAGCGCAGCAAGAAGCAGCTTCAGCAAGCACTGCCAACCAAATCTGAAACAGAAAAATTTGGGGACAAAGCTACTGATTGGTTCTCTGATACCTCTGAAAAGGTGACGGAGTACGCGCACACCGCACAGGATTTTGTTGGCGAGAATAAAGATGACTGGATCAAGAGCGCTACCGATACCGCTCACAAAGTAGCTGACTCTGTCAGCGACTATGCGCACAAGGCTTCTTCTTACCTCGAAGAAACCAGCGGTGAGTGGCTAGAATCAGCACAGGCCAATGCTAAGACTGCTCGTAAGTCTGCAGTGAAGGCAGCTGGAAAAGCACAAGACAAGGCAAACTTTGCCTTGCAGGTTGCAGAAGAAACCACCGGCCGTACGCAGAAGAAAGCCACCAAGAATTACGACAAGCTACAAAAGCAGGCTGACAAAGCAATCGGACGAGCTCAGGATAAATTGAAGCAGTTCAACAGCTAAGTCCATCTTTTTACGTGAAACCTTTTCCGCCACGTTGCCCATTTCTCCATGGGACAGCGTGGCGGTTTTTCACCCTTTCGTCCGGGTTCATATGGCATCTGGAATGATTGATAGCTCTTAAGTGTTGTATCTATTCCAGCTAAAACACTCTTCACACTTGCACCACATCAGGAAATAGGAGGCCTCCCGGAGTGACCACCACCAGGAATTCTGAGTCAGGATCAGATATCCACAACGCTCCCGCCATCGCAATCAGCCAGGAACAGGCTTATGTTGATGTACTTTTTGGTCGCCTTGACGATGAAGTAACCAGGTCTAATCAACGCCTCGCAGAGGTTATGAAAGACGTCGATCCATACAATCCCGATCCAGAAGCTTTGGTTCGTCGTGAGACCGAATACCACGGACTTAACCAGAAGCTGGACCGACTAAATCTTGCCCAACTTGGATTGGTTTTTGGTCGTATCGATGTGGAGTCCGTGGCAGAAGATGCCGAAAACCCTGTCGTAGGTCACCCCGGATTAGATCGTCGCTATATCGGACGCATGGGTCTAGATGTGCGAGAAGACAACTATCGCACCCTGTTGCTGGATTGGCGTTCCCCGATGGCCAGGCCTTTTTATCTGGCCACCACGGTCTCACCTGAAGGCGTGCACATGCGCCGCCACATCCGCACGCGCGGCCGTGTTGTCACTGGCGTCGATGATGAAGTGCTGTCCGGCAATTCTTCCGAAGCTCTCGAACAAGGTGGTGTCGGTTCCGAATCTGTGCTCCATCAAGCTCTTGAGCAGGCCCGCAGTGGCCATATGCGCAATATTGTTGAGACAATTCAGCGAGAGCAAGATGAAATTATCCGTGATACCACCCGTGGCGTCATGGTGGTTCAAGGCGGACCTGGAACTGGCAAAACTGCTGTTGCACTGCACCGCGTGGCTTATTTGCTGTACACATGGCGTGATCAGCTGGCTAAAACTGGTGTCCTCATCATTGGTCCAAATAAGACATTTTTGGAATATATTTCCCACGTTTTGCCTGAGCTTGGTGAAACCGGCGTGGTCCTCTCTACTATCGGAGAGCTCTTTCCTGGAATTGAACCAACAGGCAAAGAAAGCGCTTTGACCCGGGAAATTAAAGGCAGCGAAGAGATGGCCAATATCCTTGCCGAGGCAGTGAAGGCGTACCAGGTCACTCCTGAACGAACAATCTTTATCACTGTCGATGGCATTGAGATTTCCATCGATGAAAAAACCGTCGCCAAATCTCGCACGCGTGCACGCCGGGCTCGACAACCGCATAATATGGCTCGCCCCATTTTCCGCGAGCATTTGATAGAACAACTCGCCCACCAAATGGCGCAGATCATCGGCGCTGATCCACTGGGGGGCAAAAATCTGCTCTCCGCAGCCGATATCGATCAGCTTCATGATGATTTACTTGACGACGCGGCCCTACTGACCATCATCGACGATTTTTGGCCGGAGCTGCGGCCTCAAGATGTCCTGTACGACCTCCTCACCTCAGAAGAACGCATAGATGTAGCTGCTGCGGGATATGACGAAGAAACTAGATCTTCTCTACTGCGTGGTGAGCTCGATCCGTGGGCACCAACAGATGCAGCACTTTTAGATGAATTAGCACTACTCGTCGGGCTTCCTGATCCCGAAGAAGCACGCGAAAAAGCAGATGCCAAGTGGCGTGAACAAATTGAGGATGCGCAGGAAGTGCTCGATGTTCTCAGTTCTTCACAGTCTTCCGATATTGATGATGACATCGAAGCCGAAGTTCTCTCCGCTTTCGACGTCATCGATGCTGAAACACTCGCGCAGCGTCAAACCGTGACAGATAATCGCACGACTGCGCAACGTGCCCAAGCAGATCACAAGTGGGCTTATGGGCATGTCATTGTTGACGAAGCCCAAGAACTCAGTCCGATGGAATGGCGCATGGTCTTTCGACGCAGTCCGTCTCGGTGGATGACACTAGTTGGAGATATTGCTCAAACTGGTTCACCAGCCGGTGTTGATGATTGGGCAGAGTCCCTGTGGCCTTTCGTCGAAAAGCGTTTCAGGCACCACGAACTCACCGTCAATTATCGCACCCCCGCCGAGATCATGACTGTGGCCAATAAGCTGCTGGAAGACATCAATCCAAACATCGCGCCGGCGATGGCTATTCGAGAATCTGGCCGTGAGGTGCTGCAGTTGCCCATCGATGCCGATGTGGATGAGGTTATCCAGCGCTTAACCGAAGAAGATCCACGGCGAACAGTTGCTGTGATCTCCTCATATGAACACCATAGAGATAATTTCTATGTAGTGGATGATATCAAGGGCCTAGAATTTGACCATGTCATCGTGCTAGATCCTGCAGGAATTATCGAAGAATCCCCGCAGGGTCTGCAAGATCTCTACGTTGCAGTAACCCGTGCAACGCAGAGTCTCACCATCATTGGAGATCTTTAACCAAGTGCCTCAACAAATGAGGTGCTTGGACGACCAATGAGATCCTGCAGGTCAGTGCTCTCAGAATACAGCGCACCCTGAGCAATAATTGGATCCATACCAGCAAGTAGTCCTGCGAAATCTGCTGGAACTCCAGCTCCTTCCAGGACCTTTTGGTACTCCTCCACTGAAAGATCAGCGTATTCAACTTCCACGCCAATAACCTCAGCAATTGCGTGCGCGATTTCTGGATAGGTCAACGCAGGAGCACCAGCGAGCTCATATACCTTGCCTGCCTGGTTTTCACTGGTAATAACAACCGCTGCAGCTTCTGCAAAATCCTTACGCGCAGCACCTGAGACACGAGCTCCGGCAGCCGCTCCAAAGAACTTGCCAGTTGCCTTGGCCGCACCAATTGATGCTTCATAGTTTTCCCAGTACCAACCATTACGAAGCAAAGCGTGATCAAGTCCGCTTTCTGCAAGCAGCTTTTCAGTTGCCACATGTTCTGGAGCAAGTGCAAGCTCCGAAGTCTCAATGTTGAGCAAGCTTGTGTACGCAATGAATTTTACGCCGGCAGCCTTAGCTGCACTAATGATATTAGTGTGCTGTGCAATGCGCTGCCCCACCTCGCTACCGGAAACCAATACCAAACGATCTACACCGTCAAGTGCAGAGGTCAATGCTGCTTGGTCTTCATAAGATGCAACACCAAGAGTAATGCCACGTGCTTTGAGCTCTGCCGCCTTTTCTTCATTTCGAACAATTGCCACGATGTCAGATGCGGCAATTCCCTTCTCCAAAAGATTGTCAATGACAAATCCACCCAAAGATCCGGTTGCTCCAGTTACTGCAATACGCATTTTTACTCCACTCGTGTTGTTTGCGGTACAACTCGAAGATAGCACTAACTAAAAGTAAGTACAATACTTTTGTTAGATCAATGTTGGGGATAAGATAAGAAACCATGTCCACTTCCCCTGCAAAGCTCCCCGCAAATGTTTTCTCTTCCGCATGTTCATCACGCGGCGCATTGCACCATGTCACTAGCCGTTGGGGTGGCCTCACTATGGTTGCGCTGAAATTAAGTGACACCCCCATGCGTTTTGCTGAGTTGAGGCGAAAAGTAGATGGCATTAGTGATCGAATGCTATCCCAGACTCTTGCACAATTAGAACGAGACGGAATGGCTACCCGAACAATGCATAGCGCCATTCCCCCACACGTTGATTATTCACTTACACCGCTCGGGAATAAGATCGCTGAACCACTTCTCACCTTAATTAACACTGTGGAACAGGAACTAGAGCAGATACTTCACGCCCAAGAGGAATTTGATAAGCAGCACGCCGATTAATCTAAATTTCCGTACTTTCTCGGATCCCAAGGGCATACGTTCCTGTTTGAAGCCTTAAGTTTTTAGAATGAGTATTTATATGGGTTAAGTCTTACCAGGCGCTTAAAAGCGATTCTGAGAGGTCACTTTTTCTGGGGTTTGGGTAGGATTTTCCACTGGACCAAACGACAGTGCCCACGACACCGACTTTTAGACTTCCTGGGCAGCCTGGTTTGGTTTCGAAGTCTAGAAACCGGTCACAGATGCCCACGGATCAAATTTTTCCCTACTGTGGGCACTGTCGTTTGGTTTTACTACTTAGAGAACCCAATATCTGAAAAATAACCGATAAATAGCACCCCTTAAACCCAAAAACCGGCGCCACCCTCCACATTAGGAGGAAAACACCGGTTTTATGCGAGAATATTTAGCTCACTGTGTGCACAATCATGACATCACAATCAGACTGGCGCGCGACATCTGCAGGAACGGATCCCAGCAAACGGCCGGTCAGGGAGTTGATACCACGGTTACCCACAACGAGAAGGTCTGCCTGGTGATCATTAACGATCGCCATCAGTGCTTCAACTGGGGTGCCTGAACGAACTTCAGTTTCAATGGAGTTTGCGCCAACTGCACGTGCAGCGTCAGATGCCTTTTCCAGGTTCTCACGAGCAGGATCATCGCCAAGGATGGTCACAGAATCCTGACGCAAAGTCTTAGAAGCATCTTCCTTGCTTTCGTAATACGCACATCCGATGATCAAGGTGGCATCAAAAGCCGCAGCGATCCGTGCAGCCCGTTCAACCGCCAAAAGGGATGACTTGGATCCATCAGTGCCAACGACAATCTTGCTGTAATTCTCGCTCATGTGACCTTCCCAAATACTTATGACAGGGGCCCTGAAGAACGAGACCCCTGTATATCTGTAATTAGTGCCCAAGTCTAACAAAAGAATGAAAGCTTAAGTACTGTTTTCATGGGTTTAAGTGAGCAAGCAGACTTAGATGCCTGCATCCTTGATACCTCTCAGTTCTTTCTTGAGCTCAAAGACCTCATCGCGTAAGCGACCAGCGAGCTCAAACTTGAGCTCACGTGCGGCCGCAGCCATCTGAGCGCTGAGGTCGTCGATAAGCTTTTGCACTTCTTTTTCCGGCATGCTGGAGACATCTGGTTTGCTAACAACGGCAGTGTCTCCCGACACGGATGCACCAGATGATTCAGAAGCGTTATCATACACCTGGTCGAGAATGTCGGCGATCTTTTTGCGAAGTGGCTGCGGATCAATGCCGTGCTCCTTGTTATAGGCCACCTGCTTTTCGCGGCGTCGATCAGTTTCTTCGATGGCATTCTGCATTGAATCCGTGATTTTATCGGCGTACATGATTACTTCACCGGACACATTTCGGGCAGCACGGCCAATGGTCTGGATCAGTGAGGTGGTAGAACGCAGGAAACCTTCCTTATCGGCATCCAAGATCGTGACAAGAGAGACTTCTGGCAGGTCCAGGCCCTCACGCAGCAAGTTAATGCCAACCAGCACATCATATTCACCCAAGCGCAGCTGACGTAGCAGTTCAACTCGCTGCAACGTATCAATATCGGAGTGTAGATAACGCACCCGAATGCCATTTTCCAGCAGATAATCTGTGAGGTCCTCAGCCATCTTCTTGGTCAACGTAGTGACCAGGACACGCTCATTTTTATCTGTGCGCAGGCGGATCTCATGAATCAAATCATCGATCTGCCCCTTCGTAGGCTTCACGGTGACCTTTGGATCCACAAGACCGGTTGGACGAATTACCTGCTCCACGAATTCACCCTCAGCGGCAGCAATCTCAAACTTGCCTGGAGTTGCAGACATAAAGACTGTTTGTCCACGGCGCTCATCAAATTCTTCCCAGGTCAATGGCCTATTATCCATCGCGGATGGCAGGCGGAAACCGAATTCCACCAGGTTGCGCTTACGGGACATATCGCCCTCGAACATGCCGCCGATCTGTGGGACGGTCACATGGGACTCATCGATGATGGTGAGGAAATCTTCTGGGAAATAATCAATCAATGTCGCAGGCGAAGTGCCCTGCCCACGGCCATCAATATGTCGCGAGTAGTTCTCAATGCCTGAACAAAAACCAACCTGTTCAATCATTTCCAGGTCATATTCAGTACGCATCCGAAGACGCTGTGCTTCCAGCAGCTTGCCGCGGTTTTCAAGATCAGCGAGGCGATCTTCCAGTTCCGCCTTAATATCTGCGACCGCTTTTTCCATACGCTCAGGACCTGCAACATAGTGAGTTGCCGGGAAAATGCGGATCTCTTTCACATTGCGGATCACATCGCCAGTAAGCGGATGGATATAGTACAGCGCATCAATTTCATCGCCGAAAAATTCAATGCGCACCGCTAACTCTTCATAGGCCGGAATGATATCCACGGTATCGCCCTTGACGCGGAACGCACCTCGAGTAAAGCCCACATCATTGCGTTCGTACTGAATATCTACCAGCAAGCGTAGGAAACGATCCCGATCAATCTCCTCGCCAACATTTAAAACCACAGAGCGGTCCAAATAAGACTGTGGTGTGCCCAAGCCATAAATACACGACACCGAAGACACCACCACGACGTCACGCCGGCTCAACAGACTAGACGTTGCAGAGTGACGCAAACGCTCCACATCCTCATTGATCGAGGAATCCTTTTCAATATAAGTATCAGTCTGCGCGATATACGCTTCTGGCTGGTAGTAATCGTAATAAGACACGAAATACTCCACCGCGTTATTGGGCAACAGCTGCCGCAACTCATTGGCTAACTGCGCAGCCAACGTCTTATTCGGCGCCATTACCAAAGCGGGACGCTGCTGCTTTTCGATCAACCACGCAGCCGTCGCTGATTTACCCGTACCAGTAGCACCCATCAACACCACGTCACGTTCACCGCGGTCTAAGCGCTCATCGAGTTCTTTAATAGCCGCCGGCTGATCACCCGCAGGCTGGAATTCACTAACGACGACAAATTCGTCATCACTACGCTCAATATCACCCACCGGGCGATGCTCAGAATGGGACAGGACAGGTTGTTCAGCAGCAAAAGCCATGCATTCAAGGATACGCCACAGGGGCGACACGTTGCGGGCCGCCGCAAAACCACACGCAAACAGATGCTTTCGACGTCTCACCCCAAGTTTCGACATCCTTCATCACCCGGACATACATTCCGTTAAAGTCAGAGGTTAGACCTGTTTAACCAGCTAAAAATTCCAGATGAAATGAGAGACTCATCATGCGCGGCCCTAAAAGAACCACATCCCCGTTTTTTCGTGATGTACTACAAGTCGGCACCATACTTGGGGCACTTGCTCTAATTTTGATCATTATTTGGATCGACATCTCCACCACCCTCTGGCAAGAGATGGTGATTCTTTCCGGACTGGCAGCAGGTCTCGTTTCTTTCTTACTCACAACAGTATTTATTAACCGTTTTCATCAACGCCAACTCGAAGCCAGATGGGAACCAGTCACCCACATGGCGCTGACTTCCTTACTTCATCAATTGGCGGATGAAAAGCACAGTGACCTCAGTCGTGGTGCAATTTCCCCACGGTTTTTAACTATCCCCTCAGCAATTGACTCCCCGAGCCTTCATATCCAATTAGAAAAGCTCCGACACATTATTTTCAAAGAGCAAAACCATCTCACGTCTGTCTTGGGAAGATGGTCTGAATTCCTCACGTCAACAGGCAATAACACAGATATTCTTCGTACCGCGGCAGAGCTCGCGCTACAGCTTGAACAGGTCCGAGACTCTGCGCTTGAAACTGAACAACGTCTTGCTGCTACTAATACAACGACACTGCCCCACGACATACTCACGGAGTTAACACAGGAAATAAACTCCTGCAATGATCAGCTCTCCTCACTTATTGATTCCTTGAAGACAAGAAAAAGTGAGCATAGCCGAATCTAAATAACCCACCGTCATTTTATGTGACGGTGGGTTATTTTTAGTTCACTCGACCAAGAATTTCTGCAATGAGGCGGTCTGCTTCTTTACGTAGATCCTCTAGAGATCCATTATTATCCACAACAACATCTGCAGCTTTAAGGCGCACATCGTCTGGAACTTGAGAGGCAATTCGACGCCTGACGTCTTCTTCCGTTAGGCCTCGTTTTGCCACTAATCTGCGGACGCGTTCTTCTACGTCAACGTCAACTACAACCACAAGATCCATCTTGCGGTCGAGCCCCTTTTCTACAAGCAGCGGCATATCGTATACCGCAACTTTTTCTCCATTAGCTTCGGCTTCCTTGAAGCGGCTGGCTGATTCTTCAGAGATTCGAGGGTGGGTAATCGCATTTAACAGCGCTGTTTGTTCTTCGCTAACAAATGCTTTGGCGGCTAAACCTGCACGATCCAAAGTGCCGTCAGGTTTGAGAATGTCCTGGCCAAAAGCTTCAGCAAGCTCTGCTAATGCTGGCTGACCAGGTTCGACGATATCGCGAGCAACTTGATCTGCATCGACGATAATAAATCCTTCAGATGACAAAAGATCGGCAACGGTAGATTTACCGCTGCCGATCCCTCCAGTTAATCCAATTCGCAACATGGATCCCAGATTACTCGTTCTTGCCGTTGACCTTAATTACAGTCCTGGAAGAATCTGCATGAGCTGCAGGAATACCTTCAATGTCGCCGAATTTTGCAGCATTTGATACTACAACCGGGGTGATAAGAGGCAAATCCTTTGAGCGAATGAAGTCTGCATCAAAGGTGATCAAAGGATCTCCTGCTTTAACTTGTTGTTTGCGTACAACATGAACTTCAAAGCCTTCTCCACCAAGCTGGACAGTATCCAAGCCAACGTGGATGAGGATTTCAACGCCGCTGTCCAAACGCAATGCCACAGCGTGACCAGATTTCTGCACCAGGATAACGGTGGCATCAGCTGGTGCTACAACAGTGTTTCCAGTTGGTTCAATGGCGATACCTGGGCCAAGCTTCGCTGCTGCAAAAATTGGGTCTGGGACTTCAGACAACGGCACAGCACGACCCTCAAGTGGAGAAACGATTTCTACCATTTCACCAGCTATCAACTTGGGCTTGGCTGCAACAGCCGTTGCTGCAGCGGTGGTACCAGCTGCAGCAACTGGAACCTGTGCTGGAGCTACAGTATTTTCTTCTGACTTCTTCTCTGCTTCTACCTTGGCACGGGCTTCGTCACGTTCTGCATCAGAGCGGTAATCGAGTGCCAATACGAGGAACATTGAGGTGAAGAACGCAACAGCAATACCGACGGTGTATCCCAACCAAGGGTCCATTGCAGGAATGGTGAGCAAGGAGGTGAACACGAAGGCGTATGCCTTGATATCGAAGATTCCCATTACGATACCGCCGGCCAAACAGCCTGGCAGCAAACGGAAGTAGGTCTTCTTAAATCGAAGAAGCACACCGTAGAGGGAAGGCTCGGAAATACCGCCAAGCAAGCCAGCTAGCATACCACCGAGGGAAACCTGGCGCATGGCCTTGTTTCGTTCACGGATAGAGAGCAGGAATACGCCAGTTACGAGGCCAAAGCAGGCAAAGTTCCATGCACCCATTGGGCCCTGGATGAAGTCATATCCCAAGGTGCTGATGTTTTGAATCATGATGGCGTTCAAAGGCCAGTGCAGTCCAAGAGGAACCAAGAATGGGTAAAGCAGCGGAATCACGATAGAGAGAATGAATGGGCTGAAGTTATTAATTGATTCCAGCACGTTCGAAATACCATTACCCACACCAATACCGAATGGTCCGAGCAAGAAAGCAGTTGCTGGGATCATGATCAGCAGTGAGAAGAATGGCACGAATACCATCTGGACGGCTTCTGGAATGATCTTTTTAAGACCCTTTTCCACCCAGTACAATCCAACAGCTGCAATCAGCGGTGGGAATACCTGGCCGGAGTAATCATTAAGAACCATCGGCAGACCAAAGACGGTAACGGAATCGCCTGCAGCTCCCAAAGCCAAGAACTCTGGAGTCAACAGCGCTGCTGGGATAGCTGCACCGATCCACTCATTGGCTCCCAACTTCCTAGCTGCAGTAGCACCTACCATGATGGGTAGGAAGTAGAACACCGAACGCCACATAGCGTGCAGGAACACATAGGTGGATGGCTGCTCATCCATTGGTGCACGGAAGTCCTGCATGCCGAAAGTATCAGCGAGTACCAGCAAAGTGATGATTAGTGAGGCACCAAGCAATGCCCACAGAACTGGTCGGAAAGTATCAGACAAGAACTCAAAGGCATAGTCAATCCATGAGTATTTGCCACGGACTCCGCCGTATTCCTTCTTTGATGAGCTCTCCTCGCTATCGCTGTCAGCGAAGTGCTTCATACCGTCCAACTTCAGGATTTCTTGGTAATAATTGGCAACAGAGCCGCCCATTACAACCTGCATTCCTGTAGATCCTTGAGGTACAACCCCGAGGACCGTTGGATCAGAATCTAGCTCTTGTTGATCGACAATTGATTGATCCTTCACTTGAAAGCGAAGGCGGGTCGCGCAGTGAGTCATCGACGTAATATTGTCTGGTCCACCAAGGTTTTCCAGAATATGTTGCGATGTCGTCGTTAGTTTGGACGCCATGTCAAACCTTTCTAAACGTAGGGCCTGTCTTCTGAAGGGGTCATGTGCCTTATCCACTTCAGAGGCACGCCCTTACGAAATGGGCCGAAAAAGAATCGGGTTCAATTCCTCAGCGCCTATCACTTAACTGGCAATGCCCCTTTATGCGTGAAAACGATTGCATAACAGGTAAAATTTTTTACTCGGCAGCCCGAGCTCCACCACAAGAACACTGTGATGGATCACACTCATTTTCAATTAAGCGATAAGTCACCCATCATAATATGCCCGAAGCAAATGCAAAACAAGCTGAATACATACAAACCAAAAAGGTAATACGTTTGAGTGCGCCCGACCTGCAACTCTGAAAAATGCACAACAGCAACACACTTCCCAGTAACCCAAAACCGCCCCAATAATATGAGCACGCTCCGCCCTAAAGCCGGGCCCCACCCTACCCGATGAAAAAATCGGGGAACACTTCTTTAACCTCTGTGATATTTCAGGTTTAAGTAATTTAATGTGACCTGCACCACTGCCCGCGCTGGCGGCTCGGAAAATATATAAGGTAATAAATACAATTAATATGGCAATAAATTGACACACTTTTTTGATCTAATTCACATATGAATGACAAGAAAAACCCCTTCAAAACGTCCTTACGCCGGAGCTCTAATCAAATAGCCAATTCCGCCCACCTAAGACCGCCCGCAATCAGGCTTTAAACTCCCCTTGAGGTGCCTAAGCAGTAAATAATCCCTCCTACGGAAAATACTTTTTCCACACAGCACTGCCCCGCTGCCGATCCCCAGTCCACGGCAAGGCCCTAAAGTTAATCCCCACAAATTCAAACAATAGGACTTCACGCCGCTACCCGCAAAAAACCCACGCATAACAAAACACCCCACACTCCGCCCTTTTTAACAAAGGGAAAGTGTGGGGTGTTTATGCGGAGCAAACTCTAAGAAGTGTTGCTGTCAACGTCAGCAAAACCTCTTAGAGGTGCAGCAACTATTAGTTGCCTGCAAGCTTCTCGCGAAGAGCAGCGAGCTGCTCATCGGAAGCGAGGGAGCCAGCGGTCTCTTCAACTGCTTCTGCTGCAGGTGCATCTTCTGCAGAATCAGTGGAGTAGTTGCCTGCTGGAGCCTCAGCTGCAGCCTCTTCAGCCTGCTGGCGGCGACGCTCGATCTGAGCGGTGTGAGACTGGTAGCGACGCTCGGACTCTGCGTAGCGTGCTTCCCAAGCCTGACGCTGCTCGTCGAAGCCTTCGAGCCATTCGTTGGTCTCTGCATCGAAGCCCTCAGGGAAGATGTAGTTACCCTGCTCGTCGTAAGAGTCAGCCATTCCGTACTTGGATGGGTCGAACTCTTCGGTGTAATCTTCGTCAGCCTGCTTGAGGGAGAGGGAGATACGACGACGCTCGAGGTCGATATCGATGACCTTGACCATGACTTCTTCGCCAACTGCGACGACCTGGTCAGGGACCTCAACGTGGCGCTGAGCCAACTCGGAGATGTGAACGAGGCCTTCGATTCCCTCTTCGACGCGAACGAACGCACCGAATGGAACGAGCTTGGTGACCTTGCCTGGCACGATCTGGCCCACAGCGTGGGTGCGTGCGAAGACGCGCCATGGATCTTCCTGAGTTGCCTTCAGGGAGAGGGATACGCGCTCGCGGTCGAGATCGACCTCGAGAACCTCAACGGTGACTTCGTCGCCAACGGTGACAACCTCGGATGGGTGGTCAATGTGCTTCCAAGAAAGCTCGGAAACGTGAACCAGTCCGTCGACACCGCCGAGATCGACGAATGCGCCGAAGTTGACGATGGAAGAGACGACGCCCTTGCGGACCTGGCCCTTCTGAAGCTGGTGCAAGAACTCGGAGCGGACCTCAGACTGGGTCTGCTCGAGGAATGCGCGACGGGACAGAACAACGTTGTTGCGGTTCTTGTCCAGCTCGATGATCTTAGCTTCGAGCTCCTGGCCGATGTATGGATCCAGGTCGCGGACGCGGCGCATCTCGACGAGGGAAGCAGGCAGGAAGCCACGCAGTCCGATGTCGATGATGAGGCCACCCTTGACGACCTCGATGACGGTACCGGTGACAGGCTCGTCCTTTTCCTTGAGCTCCTCGATGGCGCCCCAAGCACGCTCGTACTGAGCACGCTTCTTGGAAAGGATTAGACGGCCTTCTTTGTCTTCCTTGGTGAGGACAAGAGCGTCAATTTGGTCGCCGACTTCGACAACCTCGTCTGGATCGACATCGTGCTTGATGGAAAGCTCGCGGGATGGGATAACACCCTCGGTCTTGTATCCGATGTCGAGAAGTACCTCGTCACGATCGACCTTAACCACGGTGCCTTCGACGATGTCGCCATCGTTGAAGTACTTGATGGTTGCGTCAATTGCTGCAAGGAAGTCCTCAGCAGAGCCAATGTCGTTGATGGCTACCTGAGGTGCATTATTGGTGGGCATGTGTAAATTGCTCCGAAATGGATAGGAAATTCGAAAATGGACAGGAGGCAATGTCTTTCAAATGCCCTGTGTAGACGGGGTTTTGATCTCACGTTCACGTTCGATATGTTTTCCTACAAGAACACACCGATACATGACGCAACGACACGCCCTATAAACAGTACGCCGTTTATGCAGCTAGAGCAAATAGAATTGCAACAATGCGCACGTACGATACCAATGGGACACATGAGAAATCTTCTGCACCACAATTGAGCGACTTTTCTCAGGCCAATAGATATTGGTGGGACATAGACGCTGATGATTATCACACCCGCCATCCGGAGTATCTCGGAAATGATTCTCCTCATGGCGAATTTTATTGGTGCCCGGAGATGCTCCACGAAAAAGACGTCCGCCTACTTGGCACAGCGGAAGAACTTGCGAACAAGAAACTTCTTGAAATCGGCTGCGGCTCCGCCCCTTGTGCGCGTTGGCTCGCTAATGAGGTTCCCGAAGCTTTTGTCACCGCTTTTGATATTTCCGCCCAGATGCTGAGCTATGCAGGTCAAGATCATGGAGCACACCTGGTCCAAGCCGATGCGATGTCACTCCCCTACGCTGATAACTCTTTTGATGTTGTCTTTTCCGTTTTCGGAGCGATCCCTTTCGTGGAGGATTCCGGAGCACTGATGAAGGAAATTGCGCGTGTCCTCAAACCGGGCGGACGCCTTATTTTCTCCATCACGCACCCGATGCGCTGGATTTTCCTCGACGATCCAGGCGCCGCAGGGCTAACTGTAATCACCAACTACTTCGATCAAAGCGGCTATGTCGAAGAAGATGAGGACACCGGTACCTTGAGCTATGCGGAACAGCACCGCACCATGGGCGCGCGGATTAAGGAGCTTATCGACGCCTCCTTCCGGTTCGATCAGCTCATCGAACCAGAATGGCCCGATGAGCTGAAGGACAACTGGGGACAGTGGTCACCACTTCGTGGCAAGCTTTTCCCCGGTACGGCCATTTTCGTGGCCACACTTGAGGGCTAAATTTCGCCCTTAGTGTGCTGCGGCATCCCAGTTAGTGCCATCGCCTGCGGAAACTTCTAGAGGAACAGATAGTTTGATGGCACTATCCATTTCATGCTCCAAAATTTCGCGTACTTGTTCTAACTCGCCGGCTGCTACTTCCACGACCAATTCATCGTGAACCTGCAGTAGGACGCGAGATTTCACGGCAGCTTGTTTGAGGGAACGATCAACACGAATCATCGCCACCTTAATAATGTCTGCGGCAGTGCCCTGAATCGGAGCGTTCAACGCAGCACGTTCTGCATTCTCCCTGGCAACGCGATTATCTGAGGTGAGCTCTGGCAGGTAACGGCGGCGCCCAAAGAGCGTTTCGGTGTAGCCAGCCTTGCGGGCCTCTTCCACAATTTCGCGCAGGTAACGCTGCACACCACCGAAGCGCTCAAAATAAGACTCCATGATTTTCTTCGCTTCACCAGCAGGAATGCTGAGCTGCTGAGACAAACCAAACGCAGACAAACCATAAACAAGACCATAAGACATAGCCTTGACCTGACGACGAAGCTCAGGTGTCACGCCATCAATAGGCACATTAAACACCTTGGAGCCCACATAGTTATGGAGGTCTTCGCCTTCGCGGTAGGCCTCAATCAAACCTGGGTCCTGGGAAAGGTGCGCCATCACGCGCATTTCAATCTGGGAGTAGTCGGCGGTGAGCAGGGTTTCATAGCCTTCGCCAACAATAAATCCAGAACGAATCTTGCGTCCAGCTTCCGTGCGTACTGGAATGTTCTGCAAATTAGGGTCCGTTGAAGACAAACGGCCGGTAGATGCGACTGTTTGGTTAAACGTGGTGTGAATGCGTCCATCAGGAGCGACTTCACGGATGAGACCTTCCAGGGTGGTCTTCATCTTTTGGTACTGGCGGTGCGCCAACAAGTGATCCAAGAATGGGTGTGGATTCTTGATTGCCAGAGCTTCGATTTCCGCTGCTGCCGTGGAATAGCCCGTCTTGGTCTTCTTGGTCTTTGGCATGCCAAAGGTATCAAAAAGTACAACTTGCAGCTGCTTCGGGCTAGACAGGTTCAGGGTTGGATCTTCAGCGAGCTCGCGGGCTGCTTCTTCTTCCTGTGCAACTTGACTAATAAATGTCTTGAGCTGCTCTTCAAGAGTCTCCACATCAACAGCGATGCCAATGGATTCCATGCGCGCCAAAATTCCCGACAGCGGAATTTCCAGGTCATAATAAAGCTCAAAAGCCTTAATATCTTGAAGCTGCTTGGTGAGTTCTTCAGACAATTCCAAAATCGCAATGGCATCGTCTACTAAAGATTGATCATCGGCAGCATCGAGCAAAGTCAATTGTCCACCATTGTCATTGGTGGAAAGCTGTCGCTGAAGATGCCGTTGGTAGACGTCGGCAAGCTCGTAGGTGCGCTGCCCTGGACGCAGCAAATAAGCCGCGATGGCCGTGTCATGGACCACGCCGCGCAAATCAAAACCGCGACCAGCGAGCATGTGATAGGCGGCTTTAGCGCCGTGCAACAGTTTCGGATCCTCAGATGCCAACCACGTTGCCAAGGCCTGCTCGTCTTCGGCGGAAATATCGGCTAGATCAGCCAGCACCGCGTGGCGCTGCGTATCGGCAATCGACACCGCATAGGTATCGCCACCTGCAGGTTTAGCCACGCCAGTCAGCGCCAGCGAAAGCGCCTGGCCAGCACGCGCCGGCAGCCATTGCGCCAAAGATTGCGTATCGACGACCACCTGTTCCGCTTCAACCTCCACCACTGGGGCTACTGTTCCCTCGGTTTTCACCACCGCAAGAACGCGTTCACGCAAATTAGTACCAAATTCCAGATCATCGAACTTGGCAGCCACTTCTGCCACCTGAGCTGGTTTCATCTCCATATCATCAGGGCCAACAGGCAGTTCCAGATCCTTCACCATTTCCGTCAAACGATGGTTCATCCGCACCTGCTCAATGCGTTCACGGAGGTTCTCGCCGACCTTGCCCTTGATCTCATCAGCATGATCCAGCAGGTTATCCAAAGTTTCATATTGAATAATCCACTTTGTCGCGGTCTTTTCACCGACACCAGGAATATTAGGCAAGTTATCGGAAGGATCACCACGAAGCGCCGCAAACTGCGGATACTGCTGCGGCGTCAAACCATATTTCTCCTCAACTGCTTCAGGAGTAAACCTGTGCAGAACCGACACACCCTTCATCGGATACAGCACCGTGGTGGTGCCATTGACCAACTGGAAGGAATCACGGTCACCGGTCACGATCAACGTCTTGAAGCCCAACGGCTTCGCCGCAACAGCAAGAGTTGCGATAACGTCATCCGCCTCGAAGTCAATCTTCTCCACAGTCGTAATACCCAACGTGGCCAACACCTCTTTAAGGATCTCCACTTGACCCTTGAACTCAGGCGGAGTGGCATCACGCTGCGCTTTATACGCCGGAAACATATCCGTACGGAAGGTCTTACGTCCCACATCAAAAGCCACAGCGATATGCGTAGGCTTTTCTTCCTTCAACAACGTGGACAACATCGAGAGAAAGCCATAGACAGCATTAGTGGCCTGCCCTCCCGACGTAGAGAAATTCTCTGCAGGAAGAGCAAAGAACGCACGGAAGGCCATGGAGTGGCCATCAATAAGCATTAAGGTCTGGTCAGTCTTCTCAGTCACGCCTCCCGAGTGTAGGCGAGAGCCAAAACCCACGACACATTCACCCAAATCAGAGCCCCAATTTCCATTCCGAATCACTAATGGTCTAATATTATTTCCAGTCAGCAAGACGCGCTCAGAAAACACTTGAGCTTGTTTTGTTATTGATTAATGCCCTTGTAGCCCAATTGGCAGAGGCAACGGATTCAAAACCCGTCCAGTGTCGGTTCGAGTCCGACCAGGGGCACCACTTAAAACCTCCGACACACTGTTTATACAGTGTGTCGGAGGTTTTATTTTTTCAACGCAGCGTAATAAAGCCCTATATCTGTCCCACATGTCGTGGAATTGTCGTGGCTAATTTCGGGGAAAGGGTGTGCAGACGGAAACTTGAAAGGTTTATACCAGTGCACCGTCATTACACGCTGAAAGAACACAAGAAGCCTTTAGTACGTGACTGTAAAAACCTATGACTACGCATAGTTAAGACAAGTACTCAAATTCGTCTCAGTCCTTAGAGGCAAGAAACAAGGTCAGAAAGCGGGCCAGGTATCGTTCCTTCATTTGCCATTCGAGTCCAGTTGCCTACTGCGGATAAACCTTCAGGATCACTAGCGCCAGAAATCACGAAGAATTCCAAAGCTTTTCCAAATCACTATCCGTTGAAATATAAGAGGACCATTCTCCTCCGAACTCTCTCACCCTGAGTTCTCCTATAAACAGAGCTGCCTTATTAACTTCCTCCCCATTCTTTGAAAACAGCCTTTGCCGACTTCCTAACTGCGTCAAGAGAAACCGATTTCTGATCAACGGGATAAATTATCGAAGGGTCGCATTTCCAAGCTCGCGATTATGCATTTCAAATCAACTCCCACGGCATTAAATCAAGGGGCATATAAATGAATTTCAGCTTATTCCAAGTTGAAATGCATTCTCCTGAATTATAAGAACTCAATAAATAAACAAGTTTCAGAACTTGATATCACCACGAAAATCTTCGTAGAAATCGCTCAAGCTCTTTCATTCTCCGCATATAGATAAGATCTGACTACCTACAGTCATTATGCAACTTCCCAAGAACACTGCCATACAGCCAGTATCGGAGAATGACAGATAACGAGCATCATAGCTCTCCACCTGAAATTTGCACCAGCATCTAAAAGTGTCCATTTAAATTGGCGCACGAAACAATAATCACGCTTCACCAGCTACCCACTTATCTTTAGTAACACGTATAGTGAGAGGCGTTTTGCCCAGAGCCTAAGAAAGATAATTGGATTCCTATGAGCGCCACCAACGCGGACGCCCCAGACGTACACCACGTCTACCCGACCAAGACTAAAAAGACTCCACTCGCGGTGATTTTCAATATCATCCGCGGAGGATTGATTGGAATGGCTGAGTTGGTGCCCGGAATTTCCGGTGGCACTGTTGCTTTGGTGCTTGGCCTCTACGAGCGTGCGTTGCATAATGGTAACTTGCTCATCGACCTGATCAAGGTGTTGATCAAGGATCGTTCCAAGCTCAAGGAAGCTGCGGCGAAAATTGACTGGTGGTTCTTTGGTGCCGTTGCAGTGGGCATGGTGGTCATGGTCTTTTCTATGTCTTCAATTTTGCACACTGTTGTCGATGACTATCCAGAGATCACTCGTGGATTGTTCTTGGGCATGGTTGCTGTTTCCATTTTGGTTCCACTCGGCATGATGGATATGCGTGATGCGAAAAAGCGCCTGGCAGTTGTGGTTCCATTGTTTATTCTGTGTGCTTTCCTTGGTTTCTTTGGCACTTCCTTTACCAGTGCACCGCGTACTGATCCTTCTCTGATCTTGATCTTTGTTTGTGCTGCTATTGCAGTGTGTGCACTGGTGCTTCCTGGTGTCTCTGGTTCTTTCTTCCTACTGGCAGTTGGCTTGTACGCCCCAATTATGGCTTCTTTGTCTGATCGCGATTGGACCGTCATCGGTGTCTTTATCGCAGGTGCACTCACTGGTGTCATCTTGTTTGTGAAGGTGTTGTCCTATGTTTTGGAATACCACCGCACCATCACGTTGACCATCATGGCAGGACTGATGTTGGGTTCTCTCCGTGCTCTGTGGCCTTGGCAGGATACGGACGCTAATCTGCTCGCACCAGGCGATAACGCAGTAATGATCTTCGGCCTTGTCTTCCTTGGTGGTGCAATCGTTGCTGCCCTCATGTTTGTTGAGCGGATTTCTTCTAAGAATGCTGAATCTGAGATCGTTCTAGAGGAACAACCACGCTAAAAGCTTCACACCAATAGTAAAATCGCCTCAATCTTGCATACACTGCTAGCTTGAGGCGATTTTCTTTATCTTTTAACCACTAATCCACTTCTGGGTTTTCCACGGGCTGTCTGCTTCCGTGTTCAACCACTGTTCTGCGCTGATATACGGCTTGTTTCCGCCTCTAAAGTTCTTTTTTAAACCACGGACATATCCCTCGCCATATTCTTCCCAGCTTTCAAATGACACAGCTGCAGCAATTCCCAATTGGTCTTGAAACCAGCGTGCTTCGGCAGGAATCAAATAATCTGCATAACCTGCCCAACGGACAAAATTTGCTACACGCGCAATATCAAATGCCAAAACATCCACATCGTATTCTGCACTTGGATCTACGTGTTGGAGAAGCATATGAAAATGAAGAAAATGCTCCTTGGCTAAACCTTCTTTAACTAATTCAGTTCCAATTTCTTCCACTTGATCAGGCGATACCCCACTGCCTCTCCAAGTCGCTGCAGCAACCATGCTGATTGATTCCATGCTCTTAGTGAGTTGAGCTACAGCTTGCGCTGAATTTTTCACTCCCCAATCAGTCCGAAGCATATTGCGCACCATTCCTAGGGAGAACGCTGATACACACCCAAAATAAGTCTGTTCGGCTGTATAAACACGTTTTGCCCCTCGCGATTTATGCCACTCAGATCGTGCATAGATCGCTCCTAATGCGCCTGCGAACCGTCGCCACGGCACATTCGATATGGGATTATGCGGGTTAGCCATGCCTTGCGCACGGGCTGTCGCGCGTCTTTTTCTTGTTCGAAATGCCGCGGAGATAACCACGATGCTAAATAAAATCACAGCACCAAACAGCACGATAATGAAGACGGATTGTTCGCTCGACATAGTAAATGATTTTAGAGCTTCTTCTACCTAAGGTATTGGAAATAGACAGAAACCAACCTAACTTAAGGTAATCACACCTCGGCAGGTAGTATTTTGCCCATGATTGAGAGTTTCACCCGATTGCGAAAGCAGCCCCAAAAACGGCCCACAAGGTCCATGGATAAGCTGCTGCACAGTACCTTGCGTTTCCCTAAGTTCCACAAGCGCGCTTTAGTGGCAACTATCGGCATCGTGGCAACCTCTTTCACTCTCGCCTCTTGTGTGACCAATGTAGAAGATGGCACACCAGAAGGCTGGGAGCAGATCGTTCCGGCTCCAGTACCAGAAATTCAGGCTCTCGTACCAGAAGCATTAGCACAACGTGGTGTGCTCACTGCGGGAGCTAATCCCCCATTCCCACCTTTTGAGTTTAAGGACTCAGACGGTCAGATCATTGGTGTGGAGATGGATCTTGTCCGCGCCATGGCTGGTGTTATGGGCTTGGATTTCACCCCTCAGGAACAAGATTTCTCCCTGATTCTTCCATCCGTTCAAGCTGGAACCATTGATGTTGGTGCTTCTGGCTTTACGGATAATGAAGAACGTCGTGCAAATTTTGATTTCATTGACTTCCTCTATGCAGGTGTCCAGTGGGTACAAGCAACTGATCGGGATACTCCCGTTGATCCGGATAATGCTTGTGGTCTCACGGTTGCCGTGCAGCGGACAACAGTGGCCGAAACAGATGATGTCCGGCCGCGGTCTGAAGAATGTGTCGCTGCAGGTAAAGAACCCATCACCATTTTGTCCTATGAAACTGCAGATACTGCTGCTACGGCCCTGATTTTGGGACGTGCTGATGCGCTTGCTGCTGACTCCCCTGTCTCTGCATGGGCTGCGGAACGCTCAGAGGGTCGCATTGAAGTGGTTGGCGATATTTACCTCGCTGCACCTTTTGGTTTTGCCTTCCCTCTGGAATCAGACCTCACCCCTGCAGCTGCTGCAGCATTCCAGCATCTCATCGATACTGGTGATTACCAGCGTATTTTGACCCAATGGGGCATTGAAGAAGGTCTTCTTGATGAGGCCCTCATCAACGAAAAGCCTCTTAGCTAAGAACAACCCTTTTAACTAGCAAAATTTTAAGGATTACAACACCTATGTCAGAGCTCAACCCAGGGCCTCAAACATCATTGGCCCACCACCAACCAAAACCGATAGAAGCAAAACCATTGCGTCATCCTGGACGCTGGGTCGGAGCAGCAATCCTGCTCGCTTTGCTTGCGTGGTTCCTCATCGGGGCTTTCAACAATGAAGCCTACGGCTGGGATACCTACCGCGCTTATCTCTTTGATACTCGCGTTGCTACAGCTGCATTGCACACTATTGCTTTAACTGTCTTGTCCATGATCATGGGTGTGGTTTTGGGCGCTATTTTGGCGGTCATGCGTATGTCTGGAAACCCAGTGATGCAGGGCGTGGCATGGCTTTACCTGTGGATTTTCCGTGGTACTCCAATCTATGTTCAGTTGGTGTTCTGGGGACTATTGGGTTCGCTTTACCAGTCCATCAATCTAGGTTTTGCCGAAATTGATCTCCAGAGCCTGCTGTCTAATATGTTCTTGCTTGCCGTCATTGGCCTTGGATTGAACGAAGCTGCTTATATGGCTGAAATCGTGCGTTCTGGTATCCAGGCTGTGCCAGAAGGACAGATGGAAGCGTCGAAAGCTTTGGGCATGAAGTGGTCCATGACTATGCGCCGCACCATTTTGCCTCAGGCGATGCGGATTATCATTCCACCAACCGGCAATGAGCTGATCTCCATGCTGAAGACCACTTCCCTGGTTGTTGCGATTCCTTATTCTTTGGAGCTGTACGGCCGCAGCATGGATATTGCTTATTCCCTGTTTGAGCCAGTTCCGATGCTTCTGGTTGCTGCGAGCTGGTACTTGGTTATCACTTCGGTTCTCATGGTTGCTCAGTACTACCTGGAGAAGCACTTTGAAAAGGGCAGCACTCGTACGTTGACTGCTCGTCAACTTGCAGCTCTTGCTGACGCTGAGGGTGCTATCCCTGGCAATGTCACCGTTGTTCCTGAAATTTCCAAGGAGGACAAGTAAATGTCTGAACTGATGATCCACGCCGAGCAGGTCTGCAAAAACTTTGGTCGTTTGGAAGTGCTCAAAGGCATTGATTTGCAGGTGCCAAAAGGTACTGTGACATGTTTGATCGGTCCTTCTGGTTCCGGTAAGTCCACCATGCTGCGTTGTGTGAACCACTTGGAAAAAGTCAATGCTGGTCGTCTTTATGTTGATGGCGATCTGATTGGCTACCGTGAGCGCGATGGCGTGCTCTACGAAATCGCCGAGAAGGACGCCGCCAAGCAGCGCTCCGATATCGGCATGGTCTTCCAGAACTTCAACCTTTTCCCTCACCGCACGGTGATCGAGAACATCATCGAAGCACCCATCCATGTGAAGAAGCAGCCTGAAAGTGTTGCCCGCGCACGTGCCATGGAGTTGCTTGAGCAGGTTGGCCTCGCCCACAAGGCAGATGCTTACCCAGTGCAGCTTTCCGGTGGCCAGCAGCAGCGTGTGGCAATTGCCCGTGCTGTGGCTATGGAACCAAAGCTCATGCTTTTCGACGAGCCCACCAGCGCCCTAGACCCTGAGCTTGTCGGTGAGGTGCTACGCGTGATGAAGCAGCTTGCTGACGACGGCATGACCATGTTGGTTGTCACCCACGAAATGGGCTTCGCTCATGAAGTTGCCGATCAGGTTGTCTTCATGGCCGATGGCGTTGTCGTAGAAGCCGGTACCCCAGAACAGGTGCTGGATAATCCGAAGGAACAGCGCACCAAAGAATTCTTGTCTTCGCTGCTCTAACTAAATCTCACGCTCTACTGCCTGCGAGTCATTTTCGACTCGCAGGTTTTTCTATGTCCACGTGCACCTGTTTAAGACCTCGAGTTTTCAGGATGAATCTTCGTATCGGAAAGATGCTGCAATGCTCTTAAAAACGATTCTGAGAGAGCACTCTTTGAGCCTCTAGCCAGAGCTTCTCTGTCTCACCAGACAGGCTGACCAAAATTGACTCCACTATATGCACTTTTGGTCACCTGGTCTGGTTGCCCAAATCTCAAACCAGACCAGGCGACCAAATCCATAGCCGCACATCGAGTTTTGGTCCCCCAGTCTGGTACTCGCCCACAGTACGTCCAGCGATAATCTTTTCCAGGACTTTCTATACCCGAAATCTCCGCAAGACCCCTAAAAATGCGGGAAGCCCGCCGAGAAACTTCTCGGCAGGCCCTTTTATTGTTTTGTTTCTTCTTGTCCGGGATTTGTCGTGCGCGGTTTTTCAGTTGTAGATGTTCCTGTAATCGTTCAGGACTCATTTTCCACATACGTCGGTCCACACCCATATCGCTGTCACCTCCTCTTCACGTGTCTGTGACAAGTTAAGTTTTAGAGTCTAGGCTGCATTAGCTCATCAAGCCAGTAATTCCTTTGTAAAGCACTGAGATGGATCCGGCGAGTGCCACCAGTAGGGCGAATTTCCGTGCGACTGCTTTAGATATGTGCTTGCTCAACCACGATCCCATGAAGATTCCCAAGATCATCGCCACTGCCGATAGTGGCCATACCCAGATGCTGGTGTGGGAGAGGGTGGCTGTGCCCAGCACTATTTTCACGGCTACGGAGATAGCCCCAGCAATGAGGAATAGTGGTTGGAGGGATGCAGAGAAGGAGCGTTGTTCCCACCTGCTTGCTTGGCCATACACAGTAAGTACGGGGCCGGCGGCACCGGTGAGGGTATTCATGAATCCGGCGCCGACACCTGCAAGTACGGCGGGTAAACGTCCTGTTACCTGCGGTACTTTGTCTTGGGCGAATGTCACCACACCAAGGGCGATGATGAGGAGCACGCCCACCAGGGACAATATTGCGGCTACGGGAACAAGGTTTAACAGCACAGCAGCGGGGATGGAACCAAAGATCAGCACTCCGCCGATTAATTTGGTCTTTTTCCAATCCACGGCTGAGCGTGTGCTGAGGGTATTGAGTAAGGCATTGACCGTAGAGATGACATTGACGACGAAAATGCCTTCAATAGGCCCTAAGATGACGGCTAGCACGGGTCCGGCAACAAGTCCAAGCCCGAGGCCTGATACTCGTTGCAGAGTGGCGCCAAAGAAGACGATGGCACCGATGCTGACCAGATCGAGCATTAGTTTTGGCTATATTTTTCGATGAGTGCTTGTGTCACCAAGTCTGGAAGCAGGCCGGAGACATCGCCACCAAAACGTGCTACTTCTTTGCAGAGGGTGGAGCTGACATAGCCGTATTTTTCATCGGTGAGAAGGAAGAAGGTATCTACGCCGGTGAGCCTGCGGTTCATCTGCGCCATGGGCAGTTCGTATTCATAATCAAGCGAGCTGCGCAGGCCTTTAACCAGTGCGGTGATGCCGTGTTTAGTGGTGTAATCCACCAGCAATGAGGCCCAGGTATCTACTTTCACATTGTGTAAGTGTGCGGTGGATTTTCGGATAAGATCCATGCGCTCTTCCACGGTGAACAGGCCGGTGTTCTTATTGGGGTTGGCGGTGACCAGGATGGTGACTTCTTCAAATTGCGAGGCAGCGCGGGTAACGATATCCAAATGTCCCAAGGTGATGGGGTCAAAGGAGCCTGGGCAAACTGCTTTCATTGTTTAGTCCTCCAGCAGAGATTCATCAAATACGGCCATGTCCATGCGGGCAATGCCATAGGTGCGTTTTTTCAGCTTTTGTGTGGTTGGTACCAGCCAGGCAGGCCAGGCGGTTTCAGGCGAGTCTACGTGGCGCTCGATGACCACGGCGGCGCCGTCGAGAAGCTTTGGAGTCAGTGCTGCGAGCATGCTGGTCACAGCGTCATCGGCAAGCTCATAGGGTGGATCGGCGAGCACCATCGTGAAAAACTTATCGGGTGCGGACGCAAGGTAGGTGGACGCCTTCATCTCTGCGACAACAACGTGCGGATGCTTCACGACGTCTGCGTTCCGGCGGATAATCTCCACGGCCGCCGGATTCGATTCAACGAGCACTACTTCTTCTGCACCACGTGAGGCAGCTTCCAAGCCCAATGCACCGGAGCCGGCGAAGATATCGAGGACGCGTTGGCCTTCGAAACCAAACCGTACCTGCAGGGAGGAAAAGAGGCCTTCGCGTGCACGGTCAGAGGTTGGACGCGTACCTTCTGGTGGTATTTCAAGCTTTCGGCCGCGGGCATCGCCGGCAATGATTCGAGTTTGTCCCATTAGTTTTTTGCCTCCAGCTCAAGGAGTTCATCGCCACCGGTGACGTCGGAGAAATCATCACAGGCAAGGCTAGCAACAATGCCAGGTCCTGGTGCCATGATGGGAGCTTCGAGCTTGATTGTTTCTACCGTGCCCAGCTGCATGCCGGTTGTTACAGGATCGCCTTCGTCAACAAAATAGTGGACGATTCCGGCAAAGGGTGCGAAGATCTTCATGGCTTAAACCCTATCAATATCAACTCTTTTCCAGGTACTCCTGGTTGATCATGGCGATATCGCTGACCAACTCAAGCGCCCTGCTGCGGCTAGCGGCAACCAGCTCGGCGGCGTCGATAAGTGCTTGTTCAATGATTTTTTGATCACTGATGAAGGAGAGGTGGCGCAGTTTAGTATCGCTGCCGGATTGTCGTGTTCCTAAGACATCTCCCTCTTGGCGCACCAATAAATCAAGCTCAGAGAGTTGAAAACCGTCTGTTGTGGTGGAAATTGCAGCCAAACGCTGCCCCTGTGGGGAGCCCTCCTCGAAGGTGGTGTGCAGCAGACAAAGGGAATCATGATTGCCACGGCCAACACGTCCGCGCAGCTGGTGAATCTGCGAGACGCCAAAGCGTTCGGCCTCACGGATGAGCATGACGGTGGCGTTGGCAACGTCGATACCAACTTCGATGACAGTGGTGGCTACCAAAATATCGATATCGCCTTGAGCAAATTCCTGCATGACGGCATCTTTGAGTTCAGTATCCATGCGTCCGTGCAGCATGCCCACGTTGAGGCCTGGGAATACTTGATCTTCTAGATATGCGTGGATTTCTAACACGCCGCCCTCGCCTTCGATGCGCGGGCACACCACATAGGCCTGGCGTCCGGCAAGGACTTCTTCTCCAATGCGCTCCCAGCCGCGCTTGACCCAGCCGGTTTTATAATCAGGGATCACCGAGGTTTGGATGGGGCGGCGCCCACCGGGGAGTTCTTTCAATGTGGACACTGCCAGATCGCCGAATACGGTCATGGCGATGGTGCGCGGAATGGGGGTCGCTGTCATGACCAAGAGATGCGGGGTGAGGCCTTCCCTACCTTTGGTGCGCAGACGATCGCGCTGTTCCACGCCGAAACGGTGCTGCTCATCAACCACCACCAGTCCAAGGTCAAAGAACTCCACAGCATCTTGAATAAGCGCATGCGTGCCCACCACGATATCGGCGTCACCGGCGATAATTTCCAGGAGTGCTTCCCTTTTCACCGCGGTGGGCATCGAGCCAGTCAAGAGCACAACGTTGATATCTAGGCCTGCATCGCGCAGCGTTTTGGACAGGCTGCGTGCATGCTGAGTAGCCAACACTTCCGTAGGCGCCAGCATCGCACATTGCCGGCCAGAATCAATAGCCTGCAACATCGCAATCAATGACACGATGGTTTTACCAGAACCCACCTCACCTTGAAGCAACCGAGACATCGGGGCACGTTGTTCAATATCCGCGCTGATCTCACGAATAACCTGCTTTTGTCCTGCGGTGAGCTGGAAATTAAGCGCATCAATGAGCATATGTTGATGCCCGTTGAGTGCTCGTGGCATCGGTGGCGCTTTGCGGTTTTTCGTATCGGCACGCCGAATCGCCATCACGGTAGCCAGTGACAGCGCCTCATTGTATTTCAGGCGATTAATAAACGTGCTGGGTGGCTGATTTCCTGGATCATGAATGCCGCGGATTGCTTCATCAAAACTCGGCATCCCCTTGGGCACCACACGAAGCGGTTCTTTGATCACCGGCATGGTTTCCAACACACGTTGGACCGCCGCCATAATCCGCCATGTGGTCATCGATGCCGTGCCCGAATAGATCGGAATGTATTCGCGATCTACTAACCGCAGCGCAACTTCTTCCACATCGCCATATGCCGCCAAAGATTTCATGCCACCAGTAGTGGTGAGCTTCTTCCCGGAGCCTGGATCTGGAATAACAATGAACTCTGGATGCGAGAGCTGCGGCTCATTGCGGAAAAACTTCACCTTGCCGGTAAACAACGCACGGGTACCCTCTGGGAGGATCCGCGGAATATGCTTTGCGCCAAAGAAAGAAATGCCGATGCGTTCTGTCTCCGTTAATACTGTGACCTTGTACAGGAGTTTTCCGGATTGGGTATAGGACTGTTTGGCAAAAGCGACCTGGCCAACCATGGTGACAAGATCGCCTTCATTGGCATCGCCTATGCCAACGCCGGAGCCGTGGTGGGAATATTTGCGCACATTATGGCGAAGCAATTCTTCCGCAGTGGTGTACCCCAACGCCTTTTTAATCGCTGTGGCTTCCTTTGCCGGAAGGATATCTTTGAGCAAACGCTCATCATGCCAACCCAACATGTGTTTACTCCACCCCGATCTCGACCAGATTCTCCATTCCAGTTGCAGGATAGACGGTGATCTCTACATCGGTATGAGTGCCCAGGCCACGGCGGAAAAGGTCTTCATCAAAATCAAAGCGGCGGTCTTGAGCAATGAGGAGAGTAATTTGCTCGCTGGAGCCATCGAGAAGCTTGTATGTGGTGCGCGAAAGCGCATCGTTGAGTTCTTCTGCAACCAGGACTATCTCCTGTCCGATAAAGCTCAGCAGATCACCCTTGGAGCACGCGCCTGCTTGGGTGAGCGCAGCACTGGTTGCGCTTCGGATCATGGCCGTGCGCATGGCACCTGCTGCTTCTGACATGGCATAGGAATCCACGGCCACCGGCTGCGCGGGATCATGCACTGCAACTGCTGCAATACCGGCCACTAGCGTGGAGGTAGGCAAAATGACCACACTTTGCTCAAAGGCATGGCTAGAGCGCTCAATAGAGACCAACTCACGCTTGTTTAGTAATCCATTGGGCAGCAAGATAATTTCATCAGCATCAGATTTGCGCGCGATGGAGACAATCTTGGCCACAATGTCATCGGAGGGATCCTCCGCCAACAGTTGAGCCACATTGCGGGCCACAACTTTCACACCGGCGCTGCGGTAGAGTTCTGCTACTAATCCATCAGGAGCTACCGCCATGAGAACCCGGCGCGGTTCTTCAGCGAATCTGCCTGCAGGTTCTGGGAGGATTTCTATACGGAGATCGCTAATGTGGCCTGCGCTGATTGCATGCTGGATTACTTCACCCGCCCGGCGCGAGTGGATGTGGATGGTGGCGCGGGAGTCTGTCTCGCGGGCAATGAGGAGGCTATCGCCCAGTGGTTCGAGTTCTTTGTGGAGGGTGTCAAGGATCTCGCCTGAGATGCATTCGATGTAGAACATCACTTCTAGGTCGCCGACTTTGCCGTGGAATGTGGGTTCTTCGTCGAGTTCGCCAGGGTTGTGTGGGCTGGTGGCAGAATGTGTTCCCATGATTTGTGCAGCTAATGCTTCGAGGAGGATAACGAGGCCTTGGCCTCCGGCATCTACGACACCTGCTTCGCGGAGCACTGCGAGTTGGGATGGTGTTCTGGCAAGTGCTGTGCGCGCTGCAGTCACGGCGGCGTTAACCACATCTGGGAGTTCGGTGGTGCCAGCATCTACGAGGTGTTCTGCTTCGATGGCTGCAGAGCGCAGCACCGTAACGACGGTGCCTTCAACTGGATCTGTGATGGCGCGATCGACAAGTGAGCGTGCAATAGCCAGGGCTTGTTGGATGGTGCGCCCATCAATAACCCCGTCTGCTGCGGCTTGAGCAATGGCGCGCAGTACTTGGCTCAGGACAACGCCAGAGTTACCCCGGGCGCCTCGGACAGAACCTACAGCCAGTGCTTCAGTAATGCGGGCTACGTTATCCGTATCCTCCAGCTTTACTGCTTCATCTAACGCAGCAGTCATGGTGTATGCCATATTCGAACCGGTATCTGCATCCGGAACGGGAAAAACATTGAGTGCATTGATTTCTGCGCGGCGTTCCGAAAGCTGCTCTACGGCAGTTCGAGCCCATTCAAGAACTCCGGTGCCGTCCATTTCAAGTGGTAGGACACGGTGTTCAGGTTGCGAGCTTTCGGAACTGGACATAATCACATACCTTACAGTTGCCAGTTGATCTTGGTGGTACCGAGGTTGTCTAAAATTTCGTTCGCTTGACTAAATGGCTTCGAGCCGAAAAAACCGCGTGATGCCGATAGTGGCGAGGGGTGTACCGAGCAAATAGTGGGAGTATCGCCTAAGAATTTCTGTACTTCTTGGGCTTGTTTACCCCACAGGATGGCGACCAGTGGCTGTGGTCTTTGGGCTAGGGCGGTGATGGCTTGTTCTGTCACGATTTCCCAGCCTTTGCCTTTATGGCTTCCTGCTTGTCCAGGAGAAACCGTAAGGACGCGGTTAAATAGTGCGACACCTTGGTTACTCCAGGCTCTCAGGTCGCCGTCCACAGGCAGCTGTTGTGCGGGAGTAGCCTCCGAGGTAACTGGGATGGCTGTGAGGCCGAGGTCTAAGGTGCCTTGCTGGTTTTCTCTAGCTGCATTGTCTGCGTTGGAGGATGTGTCAGCGGATGCGGCCTCGGATACTGCGCTGCCAATGTCGCTGCTTAGCTCTTTGAAGATATTGTTCAAGCTGCGTGGCAGTGGCCGAACCCCTGGTTGGGTGGAAAAGCTCAAGCCCATGGCATGGCCTGGGGTGGGATAGGGATCTTGTCCCATGATCAGCACTTTTACTGATTCAAAAGGATAGCTAAAGGCTTTGAAGATATCTTCTTGGGCTGGAAGAAATCCTCGGCCTTCTTGGACTTCTTGAACCAGGTAGGCGCCGATGCCAATGATGGTGTCTTCTACTGGTTTTAAAACGGGCTTCCAGGAATCGTGGATGGGTAGCTCATCGATGGAGCTCCACAGGGTTTCAGTGGTCATGGTGTTTAAAAACTCCTCCAACCATCAGAGTAGGCAGGTGTTTTCTTATCCACGGTGACAAGATCATCAAGGCGAGATTTGGTGACTTTGCCAATCGTCCTAAAGCCGGAGGGAGCATCACCAAAGGTGGTGGATAATAGGGTGTGGTCTTCCCCACCGCTTAAGATCCACCGCCATGCATCAGTGCCCAATACGGAGGCTGCTTCGCTGAGTAGTTCATCAGGGCCAATGCTGGAGGAATCCACATCGATGCGCACACCAGATTTTTTAGCCATTTGTGAAAGATCCACGATCAATCCATCAGAGTTATCTGTCATGGCAGTTGCGCCCGTAGCGCGCGCAACCATGCCGCGGCCTGGACTAAGCACAGGAGCGCAATGGGCATCAACGAGAGGGCGAAGATGCGCTGGCACCTTATCGGGGCCAAAATGTTGCAACAAGGCAAGACCGGCTGCGGAATAACCAATCCGGCCATGGGCCACTACGCTTTGGCCAGGACGTGCACGCCCCAATGTCAGTTCTGGAAGCGAACCGCCTAATTGCCCAATCGCAGTCACAGACACCACGAGGGAATCCCCACCAGTGATATCGCCACCAACGAGCTCAGCGGAGTATTCCTCCAAGCGTTGATTCATACCCCTAGCCAACCCGCGCACAAACTCCACCGGAGTATAAGACGGCGCAGAAATAGCCAATAACACCGCTACCGGACGCGCACCCATGGCCTCAATATCGGCAAAGTTTTGCACAATAGCCTTTTGCCCAATCTGCTCAGGCGTAGACCAATCCAATTGGAAATGCCGACCCGCAACCAACATATCCGTGGTCACCACCGCCCGAGAATTAGGCGATGCATGCCGCAACACCGCCGCATCATCACCGTTGAGTGCAGATCCAGCTTGCTCTGTGATCACCCGAATCACTTCAAACTCCCCAAGATCTCCAACGGTGGGTCCGTCACTTAGCGAATCGGGGAACGTCAGTGAATACACCAATGTCAACTCCTTGGGTTTTGGTCAGTATTTTTCTAGTCTATCGCCCCACAGGTAGGCTCAGGACACATGAGTGCCGTGAACAGCGCTGGTCAACCAGCCACCGGGGAAATCAACAAAACCCCCATGATTATTGCCCTAATTTTGTCTATTGTTTTGGTGCTGGCGGTGCTTGTCGGCGCCCGCGTCCTCTTAGGCCCCGCCGGCCAGCAACAAATCGCAATGAGTGCACTCCCCGCAGCCGAAGCAGACTCCGCAGAATGCGCAGCCTTGGTAGAAGCACTACCCAACGAAGCTTTCGGGCACACCCGCGCAGCCATCATGGATCCAGTTCCTCCCGGCGCGGCAGCCTGGTCCACCACTGAATTAGAACGCGTCACGCTGCGCTGCGGTGTGGATATGCCTTTCCAATACTCCGCACTGGCCAACACCGTTGAGGTAGAGGGCACCACCTGGCTGCCGATTTCCGATATGACCCCAGGTTCCTCCCTCCAGACCTGGTATTCCGTCAACCGCTTCCCTGTCGTCGCGATCACCGCCGATGACACCAGCACCGGAAACGCTGACAACCCAGTTGCCCCATTCAGCACGGCAGTAGCGCAACTAGAGCAGCGCGAAGGCACGCCTTTCGACGCCCCCCTTGTCACGCTTGCTTCAGCAAGCAGCCCTCAATCATGCACAACGCTTTTCGACGCCCTCCCTCAGCAACTCAAGGTCGGCGGCGAAGATGGCACAACATACAACCGCATCGATGATGCCCGTATGAAGTCCGCTGGATATACTGCCGATGCCTTCGCCTGGGACGCGCCGGGCTTGGAGCCGATTGTGATTCGTTGTGGCGTTGCCCCTTCTGAAAACTATGCGGCTGGTGCCATGCTCCAGCAAATTGATGGCATCCCGTGGTTTGAGGACACTTTGCTTGCCTCTGGCACGACATCATCCACCTGGTACGCCTTGGGTCGAGAAACTGATACTGCAGTAGATCTGCCACAGGCTGCAGCTTCTTCTTTGATCACCATTTCTGGGTTCATTGAAGATGCTATTCCAGCTGAATAAGGCATAAAAATATCGCCCTCCCGCTCTTTGTGCGGTGGGGGCGATATTTTTATGCGCTGTTCTTAGACGGTGCCACGGTGTACTGCTTGCTGTACCAGCACATCAAGCAATTCCTCATAAGAGACACCAGAGGCAGCAAACATCTGTGGGTACATGGAAATTGGGGTAAATCCTGGCATGGTGTTGATTTCATTAAGCACGGGGCCATTGGCGGTAACAAAGAAATCCACACGAGCAAGGCCTTCACATGCCAACGCCTGGAAAGATTCCACAGCGAGCGACTGAATCAACTCAGTGGTCTTTTCATCAAGTGGAGCAGGGATCTCTGCAGTGACAACGTTGTCTAGGTACTTGGTGTCAAAGTCATAGAATCCACCAGCGCCTGATTCTGTACCAGAGAGCAGAGCTGGAACGGATGCGATGATGCGGCCATCTGGGTACTGCAGCACGCCACATTCCACCTCAGCGCCCACGATCTCAGATTCCACGATGACCTTCTCATCATGTTCACGAGCAAGCTCAACAGCCTGAGGGAAATTTGCCCAGGTAGTAACACGAGAAATACCGATGGAAGAACCACCACGTGCAGGCTTAACGAACACTGGAAGACCCAGCATGTTCTTTTCCACATCGGTCAGTTCTGCACGATCACGCAAAATTACTTCGCGGCCGATTGGAAGACCTTCCGCTGCCATGAGCTTCTTGGTGTATTCCTTATCCATGCCTGCAGCAGAAGCCAACACGCCAGGTCCCACAACTGGGATATCTGACAGTGCAAACAAGCCCTGCACAGTGCCATCTTCGCCAAAACGACCATGCAGTGCTGGGAAAATCACATCGGCGGTGGCATACAAGCTGCCATCGGAAAAGTGGAATTCTCCGCGGTGTGCAGGATCCAGGCTTGGACGAACCTCCTCGCGGTGTTCGACCTCAGGCATCATACGATCAATCAGAGTGAGTTTTTCTGGATCAGATTCACCGACAACCCACGCGCCATCGACAGTAATGCCGACGGGGATCACATCGTATTTCTCAGGATCTAAATGCGCCATGATGGCACCGGCGGATACGCAGGAGACAGAATGCTCAGAACTGCGACCACCATAGACTACTGCTACGCGGACTTTTCCGGAATTAGAGTTGCTCACAGGAAAGAAGCTTACAACCTAAAACTACTCAGCCTTCTTCGACCTGCCCATGAGAGCAACAATCATGTCCGTAACTTTCATATCCTGATGGCAGACACCATAAACAGCTTGGGTAATTGGCATCTCTACACCCAGCTTGGTGGCCAGATCAAAAATAGATTGGGAAGAAATAACACCCTCAGCTACCTGACCATTCGTAGCCTCACGCGCTTTAGCAAGTGATCCACCCTGGCCAAGACTCACACCAAAACTCCGGTTGCGTGATAGTGGAGAAGAACATGTAGCCACCAGGTCACCCATGCCGGCTAGACCTGCGAAGGTGCGGGAATCAGCACCCATCGCTTCACCCAGACGAGCAATCTCTGCAAGACCACGAGTAATCACCGACGCATTAGTATTCTCACCCAGACCGAAACCATGAGAAATACCACAGGCCAACGCGATAACATTTTTACACGCACCGCCAAGTTCAGTGCCCACCACATCAGTATTGGTATACGGGCGGAAATACGGCGCAGCCACTGCAGCCTGAACCAGCTTCGCGCGATTTTCATCTGAACATGCAATAACTGTTGCCGCTGGCTGACCTTCTGCAATCTCACGAGCCAGGTTGGGCCCAGACAACACAGCGATACGAGATGGATCTGCCTCGGTAACCTCCGCGATAACCTCGCTCATGCGCAGATGAGTGCCCTTTTCAATACCCTTTGCCAAAGACACCAAGGTGGCATCATAGGGAATGGAATCCTTCCACTCCGCCAAGTTGCCACGCAATGCTTGTGACGGGATAGCCAACACCACAATCGCAGCGTTTTCCAGAGCTTCTTCTGCAGAAGATGTCACAATCAGTGCCTCTGGCAAAACAATGCCTGGTAGATAGCCTTCGTTTTCGTGGCTTTCACGGATGGTCTGAGCCAATTCTTCCCGCCTAGCCCACAACGTCACGGTGTTTCCAGCATCAGCGAAGACCTTGGCCAACGTGGTTCCCCAAGAACCTGCACCCATCACGCTTACAGAAACCACGCGCAACCTACCTTTCCACAGCAATATTTAACCGTCTCAGGTTAGCCCATGATTAACAGCAACCGCATGCAAACCTGCCATAGCGCTTGAAGTTCTTTCAATTAGCCTTAAGAAAAACGCCACACGCCGACCCCAAACACTGCATTGCAGGGGCCACTGGTGGACAATGGGAGGAAGTAGTTTTTCATTCACTTATGTGCGCGTTTTTCTCTTAGGTTTCTACCAAGGTTTGTGTGCACCACAATGCGAAAGGTGAAGCGCACCCAATGGCAAACAAGAACAATAAGGCCCATGAGGTGGACAAAGACCAAGATTCAGCCATGCTGATCAATGGTCGTTTACAGCAAATTCCGGCCCGCCCAACGGAGGAATTTACTCGCCCTACCCTTGCTGCCGGCGCTGTGCTGTGGCGCGGTGATATCGACGATCCAGACAACATCGAAGTCGCTGTTATCCACCGACCACACTATGACGATTGGTCACTGGCCAAGGGCAAAGTCGATCCCGGAGAATCCATTCCAACCACCGCAGCACGCGAAATTTTAGAAGAAACCGGCTACGACATCCGTCTTGGAAAGCTGATCGGCAAGGTCACCTACCCAGTTCAAGGCCGCACCAAAGTAGTTTATTACTGGACTGCGCAACTACTCGGTGGCGAATTTGTTCCCAATGATGAAGTAGATGAGATCCGTTGGCTGCCCGTCGATGAAGCCAGCGAACTCTTGAGCTATCAGGTAGATACAGAAGTATTAGCCAAAGCAGCCAAGCGTTTCCGCACTGCCACCACCACCCGAGTCCTTTATGTTCGCCATGCACATGCACATGGTCGCCAGACCTGGGCTGGGGATGACAATAAACGTCCACTGGATAAAAAGGGACGTCGACAAGCAGAAATGCTGGTGCCCATGTTGTTGCCCTTCAAGCCAACCTCAATTTACTCGGCGGTCCCCGACCGCTGCCAGACAACCGCGCTTCCCCTTGCCGACGAGCTGGGCCTCGATGTGTCCGTAAATCGCCTCTTCGGCGATGATTCCTGGGAAACCGACCCAGAAGCCTGCAAGAAACGCTTCACCGATGTGGTCAGACAAGGCGGCGTGCCCATGATCGTCGGACAAGGCACCATCGTGCCGGAAATGATCAAATGGCTCTCCGACAGCGGCACCTTGCCCATCGATGAAAAAATCAAAGCTAAAAAAGGCAGCGTGTGGGTCTTAAGCTTCCATGACGGGATCCTCACCGGCGCCGATTACCTCGCGAGCTCCCTGCCGGTTAAGTAGTTTTCCCCTGACTTTAGAATTTTGGCGCTGGCGTCTTAATGCTGGTTTAAGGCTTCACGTTAAGGCGTTGGAATTCTAAAATGGGCAACTGCGGGAAAATTCTCTATCGTCGAAGCAAGTCTGCAGCAGAAGGAGCTCCCGACTTAGCTAATGCATCAAGCACATCATCGATAGTTCTGGGTGGATTTTTGAAAGCTGCTGCCGCATAAGTGACCGCTTGGTGGACACGAATACCAAACAGATCAATCTGATCACATAAAAATTCATCAGCGCTTTGTATCTCAATGCCATATCTGCCCATGATGTCCTGAGGAAAATCCCGATGGTTCTCAGTAACGATTACTTGAGCACCACATCTGATTGCTGCGGCAAGAACATGCCGGTCATCCGGATCCGGCAGGGACAATGAATCAATTAACTCTTCATATCCTGTCACAAGGCAATCATCCACAGCTCGGCACATTAACTCCCGAGTTCGACGTAATTTATGTGGATCCAGGTCTGGTCTATTGGCTTGGAGATTACGAAAGACCTCATCCAAGATGGCATCAGTCCACCGTGCTTGGAAATACCTGTGCCAGCCAGACGAATAAGAATGTCACGCAGCATATTGGGGTAAAGCACATTGGCGTCATAAATAACGGTAAAGCCACTCACTCGTAAAGCCCCATGTTTTCAGTAAGAGCAGTAAGTTCATCAGCAGCAGCACGTGCATCAATATCTTGTTGATGCTTGTATGCCTGCACATCAGCAGCATATATCCGTCGATGAGTACCAACCTTATGACCAGGCAAGATACCCTCATCCATCAATTTAACAACATGTGGACGAGAAACATTGAGCAGGTGCGCAGCTTGCTGAGTGGTCAGTTCTGCCCGCATAGGAATAACTCCCACCGACCTTCCAGCCGCTGAATTAACCAGGATCTCCCGCAGCACGGTGGCTACTTCCCGGGGTAAGCGGATAACCTCATCAGACTGTTCCACTATGACATGGACATCCTCATGGCTGGCGGTACTACCAAGCACACGGTTAATTTTCTGCAAAGCCTCGCGGGCTGTGGCTGCAGTATTAGCGATTTCGTTGTCTTGTAGATATGTCATATCCCCACATTACCGAACAAACGAAATAAACGAAACAATTATAGTGGCTGAATTTCATAAGCTAACAAACCATAAATCAGATCAGGCGTTTCCACGACCCCCGAAACTTACGATGGACCCAACAAGCCAAAAACACCCCGCGAAAACTCTCGCGGGGTGTTTTTTATCAATGCGTGAAAAAACTTTAAGCGTTGGTGCTTGGCTTAAACGCAGGACGCTTAGCCTCAAAAGCCTCAATCTCATCAAGCTTGCGCAAGGTCAGGCCTGCATCATCAAGGCCTTCAAGCAGACGCCAGCGAATGTAGGGATCAACTTCAAAGCTGATGACTACTTCGCCTGCGATAACCTGCTGGTTTTCCAGGTTAACGGTGAGTTCTAGGCCTGGGGTCTGTTCCATGAGCTTCCACAGAAGTTCGATGTCAGACTGTTCCATGATACCGGTGAGCATGCCTGCTTTGCCTGAATTGCCGCGGAAGATATCGGCGAAGCGGGAGGAGAATACAGCGCGGAAGCCATAGTCCATCAGTGCCCATACAGCGTGCTCACGGGAGGAGCCGGTACCGAAATCTGGACCTGCAATAAGAACGGAACCGTTCTTGTAGGTGTCAGTGTTAAGCACGAAGTTTGGATCGTTTTTGCGCCAGTTGGAAAACAGTCCGTCTTCAAAGCCGGTGCGGGTAACGCGCTTGAGGTAGACCGCTGGGATGATCTGGTCAGTGTCTACGTTGGAGCGTTGCAGTGGAACGCCGACGCCGGTGTAGGTAGTAAATTTTTCCATTGTGTTATGGCCTTCCTTTAAATATCTGCAGGTGAGGACAGGGTGCCACGGATTGCGGTGGCGGCGGCGACTGCTGGGGAGACCAGGTGGGTGCGGCCTCCTGGGCCTTGGCGGCCTTCAAAGTTTCGGTTGGAAGTCGATGCGGAGCGCTCGCCTGGCTTCAGCTGATCTGGGTTCATACCCAGGCACATGGAGCAGCCAGCGGTACGCCATTCTGCGCCAGCGTCGGTGAAGATCTTGTCCAGACCCAGCTCTTCGGCTTCTTGCTTGATCCAGGTGGAGGAAGGAACGACCATCATGCGGATGCCGTCGGCAATTTTCTGGCCCTTCAGAATATCGGCAGCGATCTGCAGATCCTCAATGCGGGCGTTGGTGCATGATCCCAGGAAAACAGTATCGATTTTAATATCACGCAGTGGGGTGCCCGGAACCAGGTCCATGTACTCCAGAGCCTTTTCAGCTGCTGCTTTGTCATTGTCGTTGGTGAAATCTTCTGGGCTTGGGACAGATTCGCTCAGTGGCAGACCCTGACCTGGGTTAGTACCCCAGGTAATAAATGGAGTCAGCGCGGAGCCGTCGATCTCGACAACCTTGTCGAAGATCGCGCCCTCATCGGTTGGCAGCGTCTTCCAATAGGCAACTGCTTCATCCCAGTCAGCGCCAGCTGGTGCCATTTCGCGGCCTTCAACGTAGTCAAAGGTGGTCTGGTCAGGTGCGATCATGCCGGCGCGAGCGCCTGCTTCAATCGACATGTTGCACATGGTCATGCGGGCATCCATGGACATCTTGCGGATTGCTTCGCCACGGTATTCCAGCACATAACCCTGTCCACCGCCGGTGCCAATCTTGGCGATGATCGCCAGAATCAGGTCCTTGGAGGAGACACCTGGCTGCAGTTCGCCGGTAACTTCAATGGCCATGGTCTTAAACGGCTTCAGGGGCAGCGTCTGGGTAGCCATGACGTGCTCAACTTCAGAGGTACCGATACCAAATGCCATCGAACCGAACGCACCATGGGTGGAGGTATGGGAATCGCCACACACAATGGTCATGCCTGGCTGGGTTGCACCCAGCTGTGGACCAACGGTGTGCACGATGCCCTGGCGGACATCGCCCATTGGGTGCAGACGCACGCCGAATTCTGCACAGTTATCGCGCAGGGTGGACACCTGGAGGCGGGAGATTTTATCATTAATTTCCAGCAGTGAGCCAGTCTTAATGCCTTCGGTTGGCACATTGTGATCTTCGGTGGCCAGGTGCAATTCTGGGTGGCGCAGTTTGCGGCCAGTCATGCGCAGGCCGTCGAAGGCCTGTGGTGAGGTTACTTCATGCAGCAGCTGCAGATCGATGTAGAGGAGATCGGGTTCGCCGTTTTCTCCCTTGGACACGACATGGTCGCGCCACACTTTCTCTGCCAGGGTCAGCTTCTCAGTTGAGGTGCTGTTCTCCACGGGGCTGGTCATGGAACTCACCGTCCTTAATATTTCTAGCTTCCCTAAAAATCTAGGGAATCTCACAATGTGGGATTAATATTTCGTTTCATGAGACAGTATAGCCCAAAGTGGAACCACTTTGTCACGTCCCGCGCTTAAGTTTTTTCAAAACATCAGGCATCAAACCATCAACATGAGCACTCTTACATACGTCTCACAGTATGAAATGCTAAATTCAAAGTATGGGACAGCAAGAATATGCAGAGGACACCACCGAAAGCGGAATTAAGGTTTTGGACCGCACGGTATTAATCCTCAACGTGATTGCAGAACAACCACGCTCACTCGCAGAGCTCGCTGCAGCCACCGACCTCCCCCGCGCCACTGCTCACCGCCTGGCCTCCGCACTGGAAGTCCATGGCATGCTGGCACGTTCGCGCGATAATAGGTGGACCATCGGTGCACGCTTGGCTTCACTGGGTGCACGCGGCGCAGATACGCTCATCGATACCGCCGTGCCGATCATGACCGATCTGATGGAACGCACCGGCGAATCCGTCCAGCTCTACCGCCTCACTGGTACCACCCGCACCTGCGTAGCCAGCCAAGAGCCACAATATGGCCTCAAAAACGTCGTGCCCGTTGGCACCCGCATGCCACTCAATGCTGGTTCCGCCGCCCGAGTTTTCGCCGCCTACCTCCCCATCGACTCCGCAGCAGCCTTTGACCGCGAAGAGCTCGATCAGATCCGCGCCACCGGCCTGGCGGAATCCGTCGGCGAACGCGAACTCGGCCTAGCAAGCCTCAGCTCCCCCGTCTTCGATTCCAACGGCTCCATGATCGCGGCGATCTCCATCTCCGGCGTGGCAGAACGCCTCAGGCCACATCCGGCAGCCATGTGGGGCACCGAACTTATCGACGCCGCCGAGCGCCTAGGCGCTCTCCTTTAGCTTGCCGATTAGCTTTTCGACGCCTCCCCTCAGCTGTTCATTCAACCCGTTTTCACCCAATCTCTTAATGGAAACCCGCAAAATTTCCGTATACCACCACAGCTGATTTTCTTTACCCGAGTTAAACCGCTCCCACAACGACTCCCCAATCTCATCTAAATCATCCAAGATAGACATGAGATTGTGCAGCTTGTCGGCAGTAGAAATCAGTACAGCTTCCTTTGATGCATGAAACTCCAAATGCTCAATATAAGCATCAGCCCGCACCTGCCAGCTAGGATGCTCAATTTTCGTGAGATCCTCCACCAAAGCCAACACCCGCGGCCCAAAATCTTTTTCTAACTGAGCTGCACTGTAGCGCTCTGGCACATCTTCCAAGGTGTCATGCAATAAACCAGCAATCAGCACATCCTCATCATCAGTGACCTGACTGAGCAAAAACATCACCGAATAAAGATGAGACACATAAGGAATACCACTGCCCTTTCGCGAGTGATCACGATGAGCAGTGGCTGCGGTATTAATTGCGAATCGAAGTCGCTTATTCAGGATCAGCATGGGCACCACACTAATGGGAAGCGCTGGGAGCTAACCTAGTTCTTAACCCCTTACACAATCACACTGCCTTTAGTTTCCTTATTACTAATGCAGGAAAGAATACCCAAGCCCATCATGATGGAAGTGAACACCAACACTGGAACCCATCCCAGCTCACCTGGTTTAACCAACATGGCTGCAATCATTGGTGTAAATCCGACAACGATATTTGCGAGCTGCGTACTCAGTGCATATCCAGTCATGCGCACTTCCGTTGGGAACATTTCCGTGTACATCGGTGCTTGAACGACATTTCCACCCGTAGAAATCAGGCCAAGCAGCACATAAACTACGGCCATGAAAAACACATTTCCAGTGGTAAGGGAATAAAAGAGAATTGGGAACAAGAGCACTAGACCAACCATTGAAGTGATATACACAGGTCGGCGACCAATTTTGTCAGATAGCGATGCCCACAATGGCTGTACTAGAAGTCCCACAACCATACTCACGGTTGCAAGCGTAAGCAGTTGACTCTTTTCCATATTCCATGCGGTCACACCGTAATTAAGCGAATAGTTGGTAAGAAGAACACCAGTAATCGCAAATTGTCCCATGAAAATAATGCGCAGCACATTTTTCCAATGGAAGCGGAACAATGTAGATAGTCCAGCTTTATGAGCTGTTTGTTCAGCTTCTGGCACAACCCGGCGCGGTGGCTCGGTAACTTTAGTGCGTACATAAATGGCATAGAGAATGACAGGAATCGCAATGAAGTATGGGATTCGCCAGCCCCAGCTAAAGAGGAATGAATCTGAGCCTGAGAATGGGATAAATGCACCCAAAGCGAGCAGCTGTCCCAATGCTAATCCGTGCATGGTGAAGGCTGTGTAGAAACCACGTTTTTCAGGTGGTGCCCATTCTGATGTCAAAGTATTTGATCCTGCTTGCTCTCCACCGGCAGAAAAACCTTGAATCAATCGCATGATGACCAAAATGATTCCTGCTGCTGGTCCAATTTGAGCGTAGCTTGGTAGGAATCCGATAACTAGGGTCGCAAATCCCATCAATCCTAGAGTGAGGAAGAGAGTGTTCTTTCTACCCCAGCTATCTCCCAATCGCCCTAGGACGATAGCGCCAAGCGGGCGAGCCAAATATGCAACACCGAAAGATGCCAATGAGGCGATATTAGCTAAGTATGCGTTTTCTGCCCCACCGAAAAATACTGTTGGGAAAATAACCGCAGATGCGGTTCCGTATAGTCCAAAGTCGTAATACTCTGCGAGGCCTCCCCAGAAACCTGATTTAGCGGCTTTCTTTACCCAGATTAAGTGCCTGTACTTTTATTGCAGCTTCTGTTCTAGAAGACGCGTCCAGCTTCCGCAACAAGCTCTCTACATGGTTGTTAACTGTGCTAGTAGATAAACCTAATTGTCTCGCAATCGATGAATTCTTTTTACCATGCGAAACCAGATTCAAAATCTCACGTTCCCTATTCGTCAGTCCATAAGCAGACATTTGTCGATGCCCACGAATCAGTTTTTCGCATTCTGGACGTGCTGCCTCCAACAATTGTGTCCAGTAAGGAAGAAATCTGTCAGCACCTACGCTAACGTGTAAAACGCCAATCAGCTTCCCCCTTTCATCGTGAAAAAACATCGAGCTTCCCTCTGAGATACCAGCTGGGCGAAACCATTCTTCAACTGCCTGACTTTCCCGAAATCTTGGCACGTCCTCCCAACAGTTATTAGCGTTGAGAACCTTTTCCATCGCTTTGACTTCTGGAGAGCCTTCAAAAAAATCATGCGCTAAATAGGTTAAAAGTGCATCAGGATAACCTGAAGAAAAAATCTGTTCATACTCCTCAATTTGAGAGTTGTAATTAAACAGGGCTATTCCATGAGCTGAGGTAAATCTTTCAATTACCTTTATGATCCCAAACGCCTCAAAAATAGGGGTGAGACCCGAATGAATTTGCATCTCTCCTCCAGAATATTCATTGCGAGTCACACCACCCTATCAATTTGATTTTCCCCTTATACGAGTTTTAGCTAATTTCCGGACGATACTGAGCCCATGGATTTAGCTTTTCGACAGCACATGCAGCCCGTAGTACAGCCGCGTCATCATGTAAACGACTAGCCAACTGAAGACCAACTGGTCGGCCATCAGAAGTAAAGCCTGCTGGCACTGTAATCGCTGGAGTGGTCATCATGTTATAAGGGTAGGTAAATAGCCATTGCAATACCTGAGACCGAAGTGGCTTGCCTTCAAGCCAGCTAGGAGCAAACTGTTCAAGCGGGAAAGCTGCTGCGCCCAATGTCGGAGATGCAAGAATGTCGTAATCTTCCATGAATGAACTGAACGTATCCCACATTCTTCCTCGAAATTCCTGTGCACGCCCATAATCGACAGCAGTAGTGTTTTCCGCTTCCTTCATGATCGCAATCAAATTCTCATCAACGTTGCCACTCTCAGAATCCCAATCAAGCAAGTCATACTCCGAAGCAAAGCCGGGAACCCAAATACCCTGCCACATCGCATCTTCAGGAAATCCCCAATCAGGTTGATCTTCCTTAATAGTTGCTCCAGCCTGAGTCAGCAGATTAAGCGCATTTCTAGCTATGTCAGCAACCTCGGGATCAACTTCACCAACTCCAAGGTTTTCAGACCATGCGATCTTAAACCCTGAAACTCCTCTAGAAACTTCAGCAACGTATGACACGCTTGGATCAGGCAAACTCATAGGATCAGCATTATCAAAACCACTAACCACATCAAGCATGAGCGCATTGTCTGTGACGCTTCTTGTAATCGGGCCATGATAAGCCCATTCAAAGTACCTTCCGGGCAGAATAGTCTGTGGGATACGTCCAGTAGATGGTTTGAGCCCCACTACTCCACACATCGCACTTGGAATTCGAACTGACCCCGCGCCGTCACTACCTTCTGCGATCGGCCCTAATCCTGCTGCCACAGCTGCAGCCGCACCTCCGGAAGAACCGCCGGCGGTGTATCCAATCTTCCATGGATTATGAGTTGGGCCGAAAAGATGATTATCAGTGCCTCCGTAGTAACCACTTTCCGGAGTATTTGTCTTACCCAGAAAAAGCCCACCAGCGCCGAGGAGTCGTTTAACAATTACTGCATCATGATCAGCAACATTATCCTTCATGGGAGCCATACCAAATGTTAATTTTCGATCTTTAACCGCAGTTAGATCTTTAATGGTGAAAGGCACTCCAAATAAGGGGCCTACATTTTCACCTCGCGCTAGCTTCTGATCCAGCGCTTCAGCGTCCCTACGAACCTGATCAGGGTCAAAATCAACAATGGCATTGATTGTTGGGTTCACCGATTCAACTCTGGAAATCATTGCTTCCGCTATTTCCGAGACTGCTAGCTGACCGGTACTTGTCAGTTCTACAATCTCAGTGGCTTGCATCCAAGGAATATCAGTTCGAGATATCATGTTCCACCCTTCAACTCGGTAATTAAGTGCTGTAAATCACAATACTTACCTACCGAGATTTGCAACATGGGCATAACTACCTATGGTGTCGGCACCTCTACGGGATTAATACATTTCCTGAAAACCAGGACACAACACCGCTCTATACAAATAATATAAAGAACCTCTGAACCATAAACCTCAATGTATAGATCGCTCTAACTGCTCATGAGATGATCACATCAGATACGCGCACCTTTATATCCCACCCACGGAAAACCCTACTCACAGTTAATGCCGTCATTATCTCCATCGCCGTACCAGTGGTACTCGGGATCAACGCCTGCAACGTATGGCCCTAGACCAGCTGCTTTTGCTTTCTTACAGCTGCTAAATCGAGGATCTAAGCCCTCTCCTTCAGGTGCAGGAACCACAGCAGGCTCAGGTACAACTACCGGCGCAGAAGGCTCCACCGCTGCTGGTAGAACAGGAGCCAGTGACCAGCTCTCTTTGTCTACTCCCTCAGTGCCTGCAGCATCACCAACAGGAACTTCCTGGCCAGGACACGCTTCTAATACTCTGACCATTGCATCTTTTTCTGCAGCAGTTACCCACAATCCGTACGCAGCTTTCACGCCAATCTGGCGGGCGACGTATTCACAACGGAATGCTCGGTTTGCGGGAAGCCAGGTTGCGGCATCGCCATCACTTTTTTGCATATTCGCAGGTCCATCAACTGCCAGCAGATTTAATGGATCGTTGGCAAATGCGAGGCGCTCAGCGTCATCTAATTGTTGAGCGCCCTTTTGCCATGCATCAGATAGAGCTACCACGTGATCAATTTGCACGGCCCCAGAGGTATCTTGGCCACGAACAAAATTAATCACCGTCGCGGTGTAAGGCTCATGCAATACTCCCGTGAGTACTACGCAATCGTTCGTGCCTGGCCGAAAAGTTTCCGATTCTAAGTCTCTGGCAAGAATGTCGTTACGGGTATCGCAACCATTGTGATCAGTATCAGCCCAGGCAGGCCCAAAGTTTAGGCGATCATATCCAGTCTTTGGCGCTCTACCTTTCACTTCCAGGAAGCCTAAAACCGTCATCGCGTCTGCAGTGTCCACGTTAGTAGAGGAGGCAGGCTTGCCCACGGTGGTCTGGGAAGTTGCAGTGGTCGAAGGCTCTGATGAACCCGGCGCGGTGGTCTCTGCAGGAGAAGATGATGTAACCGTTGTGGTGGTGTCATTAGTTGCTTCTATTTCTGGAGACGAGCACCCTGTGGCAGCAAGTCCCGCTGCCAGAATGATCCCCGATATTGTCATCCAACGCTTAACCATCTTGATGTCCTCCTGTTTATCGCCACTTTGATATCCCCTCATCATCCCATGAGGAAAATTCTCACTAGCCTCAAGGTGGCAGATCATCTACAGAGCTCTCAGATCTTCAATAAAAGTTCCCTCATACCCCTCTTTTTATACATATATATGCATATATGGGCCACTCTAAATAATCTCAATAACTTAGCCCAAGGAAACATACGCTCGAATTTGCAAAACGCTCAGCCACCGTTCTCATCATCGCGTTTGCTTATCCGGTCAGCGCTGCAGTTACGCTGGTCCTCATTTGGGTTGGTATGCGCTTATCGACGGAGCCCTCGAGCTCGTCGCCGCTTTCCGACCTGAAAACCGAAAATCCAAAGGATACCTCCTTCTCATGGGCATCCTTGGCATCATCACGGGATCATTCGTCATCTTCCACACAATGGAAAGCGCTGCAGCAGTTGCACTAATCTTGAGCATTTGGTTGATGGTTCGTGGCGTATCCAGCATTGTGCCCGCATGTGCACCGCTTCCAACATCAACTCGCATCATGGTCGGCATCAGTGGTGTGCTGTTCATCGTGGCGGGCATCTTCTTCAATAATCCTGGCTCTGCAGCACTAGCTGTGAGCTCAATTCTGGGTGTTCTTCTCCTTGCTTTCGGTGGCTTCACCCTAGGTGGTGACGTATGGATCCTTCGTGCACGTCGAGAAATTCATGATTTGACTAAATAAACCAGCATTCTAATTTTTCCCTGGTCAGGTGGATTATAATTTGACCTATAGAACCATAGAGCTGAATTGGAGCACACATGCTAGATACCATCAATGATCAAATACAAATAGTTATCACGTCGGTCAACGAAAAACTCACCGTCCCGATCATTGCGGGACTCGCCGTTTTAGGATTGCTTTCTGGTGGCGGAGCCTACCTGTCTTATGACACCAGTATTTCTTCCGAGGCACCTGAGTACCAGGCACCAGCGCAACAATAGTTTTGCAGCAGTATTTACTTGTAAAAGTAAATACTGCTGTTTTTAGCTTAAGGATGCAATTTTAACTATGGATAAGCCCGCCGGAAAAAGGCACTCCAAAAAGATTTTAGTTAGAACACTCTCTGTCCTGGTTGGGCTTGTTGCCATAGCCGTCGCCTCATTCGCTTTGAGTCCTGTTCCCGGCGCGAAAGTTATTAAAACGCTCTTTGATGCCGATGCCCGTAATAAGCATGACGACATGCAACAAATACTCGGCGATAAGAATGACGATGTCATCGTTCATTCAGATATTTCCTACGGCACCAAAAGTAGCGATGAAAAACTTGATATCTATCAGCCACAAACTACCGATTCATCACTACCTGTAATCATTTGGATGCATGGTGGAGCGTGGATCTCTGGCGATAAAACCGATGCTGCTCCTTATTTCAAGGAACTGGCTAACAGAGGCTTTGTCGTAGTGTCCCTCAATTACAGCCTTGCTCCAGAACAGTCCTACCCAACACAAATCCATCAGCTCAACGATGCATATGGATATGTGAAAAATGAAATTGCGGATTATCAGGGCGATACGTCCAAGATCATTCTCGCAGGAGATTCTGCCGGTGCTCAGATGACAAGCCAACTAGCTGCGATCACTACAAATCCTGGTTATGCCCAAGAGATGAATATCGAACCGCAGCTAGAAAAGTCAGATATTACAGCTCTCATCCTGTACTGCGGCATCTATAAAATAGAACATTTGGCAGAACCAGAACCTACTCTCTCCAAGATCCTCAGTTGGGGAAACCGCACAGCGGTATGGTCATTGACTGGAACCCGTAATAATCGAGATAGCGCGACAATCCATCAAATATCTGCTTTCCACCACGTCACAAGTGATTTTCCGACAACTTTTATCAGTGGTGGAAATGGCGATCCTCTGACCAATGTCCAATCAGTACCATTTGCTGAAAAGTTAGAAAGCTTGGGCACAGACGTCACAACACTGTTTTATCCAGAGGATCACACACCAGCACTCCCCCATGAGAATCAGTTTGTTCTTGATGAAGATGGCCTTGCAGGATTTGAAATCTTAGTGGACTACTTGAAGAAACAGACTGCTTAAGCTCAATAACTAAGGCTGCTAATCATCAAAAACGGCCTTCATACAGCGCATGGCAGCAAGAGTTTTAGGCACACCGATATACGGCATTAAATGAACAAAGCACTCTGCGACTTCTTCTTTACTCATTCCTGCAACATCCACTGCAGTTTTAATATGCCCAGTCAGTTGTGGTTCAACTCCACCCATTGCTGCTAGCGCTGCCATGTTCAGTATCTGGCGATCACGAAGCTCAAGACCTTCTCGCTGATACGTGCCACCAAATACTGCGCCGACAACCCAATCTGAGGAACCTGGCGCAAACTCATCTAGTTGTTTCTTCCAGGCAGCTGCGCCTTCCGGAGACTGTGTCTCCTCCACAAATTGGTTTCCTTTATCCATGCTGAGTTCCATGGTGCTTCCTCTTCTTCTGATTGTAGATATTTGAATACGCGGCGCCATCATATCAAAAAACTGCAGGTCAGAACAGAAATATGAAATACAAAAACCGTTTCATACACCCAATAGAGAGTGGCTGAAACGGTTAATTTTTGCACTTCTTATGCGCGCTCGAGCTGAAGAATCTTATCTCCTGCGACACTGCCAACGAAGATCTTGTCTCCAACTTCCAAAGCAGTAGTTGGATTTCCGAAGCCTGCAACCTTACCTGCAGCAACTGTCTCAACGGTGAATGCCTCAGGGGCAAGTGCGAAAACATCGTAACGATCTTCTGGCTCTAGATCCCCAAATTCATAACCAACGAAAGTCTCAAAGGAATCAATAACCTGACCGGTCACCAGGAGTTTTCCATCCTCAGTGTAGCGAAGGTTATCCGGCATGATCTCAAGCGCAACAGTATTTAGCCTTTCACCAGAGCTGCGATCTAGTTCCACTAGTTCACGTCCGCCCCACGAAGCTACATAGATGGATCCACCATCCTTAGAAATTGCGATGCCGTTAGGGGTAGACATCTCTGAACCCTCAACAACTGACCAACCCTCGGCCGGAGTCCAGTGGAGAATTTCACCGGTATTCTCCCCAGCGAAAGCCTTCTCAAAGCTAGCTTCCATATTGGTTGGATCCAGGAAGTTGGTCACATAGAATCCATCGGAATCAGGATCTGGAACAACACCATTGCCCATGCTTGCAGCTGGTAGCACCGCACAACCAACCCAGGTCAAAGCTTCCCCATCGACAGTAAATACCTCAATGCTTTCACGACCACCGTGGTTGACCACATAGAGGTACTCGGTGCCGTCTTCTGAAACTTCAGTACCAAGCCCATGCGGCGCTGCAACAGAAGCATCCAATGGGCCATCGCAGGTACCAAAGGTTTCGGTGTCATGCGCTTCAGTGATGTTCTCTGCAGTCCAGACATTAGTAAGCCCACCGGAGTCTGTGTTGACAGCATGCAGACTGCCTGCGCCACCGTCATCATCACCTGGGTTCTCTGACATTCCGCTGAGGAAGACCACGCCAGACTCCAACAAAACCAGATCCTCCGGCTTCGTAGGACCATCAAGGAGAGTCTCAGTCCAAGAGACCTGCTCTACGGAGGTTTCAGTGGCCTCAGTAGCAGAGGATGTCGATGCCTCTGCATCAGCGGTGGATTCCGCCTCGCTAGGTGTGCATGCAGCAAGTGTGAACACCGCGGTAAGAGCCGCAGCTGCAGGGATGATCAGTCCGTTAAAACGCATAAAGGTCTCCTTGAAGTAAGGGGAAAAGGATTATGAAGGAATTTTTAAAGGGGTAGAACACAAGCTTCGGGCACGTGCCTTCAGCGGATGACACACAAATCTGCATCGTGTGGTTGATGTTGTTCAACCATGTGACGCCCTGGCAGTTTTGGGCTGTACGCTCCAGTGACGCTGATGGATTTTGAAGTTTTCCGTGCACTTTATTGCCGTGAACTAGCGTTATCTCATACATAGTCAAGGATCCCCAGGACCCACTGAGTGCATACACTTAATGCGCTTTCACGAAGAAATACACCTCAAGACATCGATTCGCAATGGCATTAATTCTCGCAATATCTACACCGTCACCTTGAGATCCACATTAAAACTCCTCCAGATTGTGCGGTAAACCACTTTCGTGATTGCGCACACTATGCCGGAAGTACTGGACATATGTCTACCCATTTTCTTTAGCAAAACTTTTTCCAGGACATACCCACCACAAACCACCCCTAAATAGGGTTAAATCAGAAGCTTTTAGATCCGTTACACAGATTTACGCAACTTACCATCTGACTTTTCAGGTGTTGCCAAGTAGGCCAGTAGAACGCTTCAGGCAAACTCTCGGACATCTAGATCCAATCTCAGCAAGATGAGCAACTGCAAATCAGCTACTCACATCCGAATCCATACTTCTCTTAAGCAGGATTTACTCCTTCGCATTTACATCTGTACGAACTCTGTCTAACTCCACAGTGAGATGCATGGTTTGAGGGTTCTTCAATGCTCGTTGCTTCCACCTACGGTCATGTGTCACTGTGATAACGGCACCATCGTAATTATCCAGAGCATCTTCCAACTGTTCGATAAGCTCCGGTGCAAGATGGTTCGTCGGCTCATCTAGGAGTAGAAGATCACAAGGTGCAGCAAGGGCAACAGCGAGTTCGTACCGTCGGCGCATACCTACAGATAGGGCTCCGAGCTGAATATCTAGATCTTCTGGTCGAAATAGGCCGAACGATAATAAATGTTCAACAGCCTCATCCAAGTACTCATGCGTGGCAGCGGCGAAAGTCTCCTGTAGTGTGAGCCTGCCATAGGCATCGAGATCCTGCCGTAACCAACCAATGCGAAGCCCAGTTCGATGCTCCACGGTTCCTTGTTCGGGTGTTATTTCGCAAGCAAGTACCCGAAGCAGCGTTGTTTTTCCGGCTCCGTTGGGGCCAGTTACAAGGATTCGGGCACCAGCGCCGATATCTAATTGGTCAAGGGACAGCGGCTGACCTCCGCAGTCTTCGCCGAGACGAAGGTGCCGTGCGGACAGCAGTGGTTCTACATGCAGCCTGGAAGAATCGGCAGCGTCATCGATGGACTCAAATGGTGGTGTGAAGGAAAGCGGATCCGTTGGAAGTTTCGCCGGTTCATCCAGAAGCCTCGACACCTGCTGTTTTGCCATACGAATCCTGCTCATCGCCCCGTGGGCCCGCCCTCGCGCCCTGAATGCGCCATGCCCGAAGCCAGACTTTTCCATTTTCTGTGGGATGGTATCGAGCCGGACAGAGTTCGATGACACAAGTTGTTTCTGCCGAGCAAGGTTTTGTCGCCATGCTGCATACGTTGCAATCAGTTTCTGGCGTTCAGTCTCCCGTGCTTTCAGAAAGCCTGAATAGCCGTTGCCATACCGGCGCAGCGAGCCACTTTCAAGATGCACAATATCGGTTGCAACTCGGTCAAGAAATGCGCGGTCATGTGTCACAACAACCAGCGCGCCACGATGAACTGCGATTCTGTTTTCCAACCACAAAATGGCAGCGTCATCGAGGTCGTTGGTGGGTTCGTCAAGTAACAAAAGCTCTGCCTCGGAGGACAGCGCGGCGGCAAGGGCAAGTCGAGCTCGCTCTCCGCCGGACAGGGAGTCAACCAATCTATCTCGTTGGAGTTCACCAAGACCAAGCTTCTCCAAAGCCGACTCCAGCCTTTGGTCGAGGTTGTACCCATCGCGTGCTTCCCATTGATCTATCGCTGCTGCAAGCTGGTCTAGCACTGGTTCTTGTTCCGCTTCCGGAGTACTGGCTAATCGTTCAGATAACGCAGTGACTTCCGATTCGAGCTGTCGAACGTCGGCAAGCAACATATCGAGCGCTTCCGCGACTGTCGCTTTCAGAGGATAGTTCGGGCTTTGCTCGGCGAGAGAAATCCCGCCTGGCAGATTTACTGTGAGTTTGCCATTGGTGAGCGGTACGGTACCGGCGATCACGCCAAGCAAGGTTGACTTGCCTGCACCGTTATCACCGATGACAGCAATTCGTTCATGTGGCCCGATAGCGAGGTCAATTTCTGACAGCACGAGTCGATCCGCAAATCGGACAATACCTCCGTGGATCTCGCAGGTCCTCGCATTTTTCGGGTTTGGGAAATATTCAGCAGATGGGGTCATGGAATTCTCGTCTCCGGCAGCCGAGCATAAATACCTCAAAGCCACCTCATGAGATGTGCATCAAGCACATTTAAGGAACAGGTTCGCCTCACGCCGAGAACTACATCTAGCGTGCTGAGGACCCACTGTGGAGCGAAGCTCTACACAATGTCCCGTTCTACTTATTCAAAGTACCCATGCGGCAGATGCTAACAAGCACTAGCGCTAGAGTCAACGAAAATCCTCCACACAGCTAGCGCCAAGAACGAACATCGTACGTTTCTACTCTCTGCCCTAATGGTGATGCCATCCAGAAAAAGAGTACGAGTACCTACTGAATTCAGCCGGCGACAGCAACCGAAACACGAGCAGTCCACTGACTAGCCGGTTAATCACAACAAAAAAGCATCCACCTTCAGAATCTGAAGGTGGATGCTTTTAAAAGTACGCCAGGCATCACGCAACATATACGAGGTGCTGTCAAGTGCAGATGAGCCCTTCAAAGCTACCCAGCTACCAGGGCTAATGAGATAAATATCTCATCCTAAACTCAGACAGTCTCCGATGCTAAATTAGCTCACTTTGGTGGCATCTCCGTCACGAAACGAGCATAGCGGACGAAACTTATACGACCAAGAGGTTCAAGCGCAACCCTCTCTATCTCCCAGGTAATAGACCTGGAGGGTCGACAGTGCACTGGGTGGCGTGAGGCTTAGTACTGTCTAGTATCTCTCGATAGTGGTGCAGTTAATATTGGGGCTATACGGATTATATGGGGCAGAGTTGGGGACTCTACAATTGATTCCGGTGTTGCCACGGAACGCATCACTCTCAATACTCGTCACCGAACTCGGGATGGTGACGCTAGTTAGCTGGTTGTCCCAGAACGTACCAACTTCGATATACCTCAGCGAATTAGGAATAGTGACACTAGTAAGCTGGTTGCCATGAAACGCATAGCCCCCAATTCTCGTCACCGAACTCGGGATAGTGACACTAGTTAGCTGGTTATACCCAAACGTCGAGCCCTCAATACTTGTCACCGAACTCGGGATGGTGACACTAGTTAGCTGGTTGCCATAAAACGCCGCACTCCCAATACTCGTCACTGAATTAGGTATGTTGACGCTAGTTAGTTGGTTGTTGGCAAACGCCTCAAACTCAATACTTGTCACCGAACTCGGGATGGTGACACTGGTTAGCTGGTTGTTAAGGAACGCATAACTCCCAATACTCGTCACCGAGTCAGGGATAGTGACTGAGGTGATCGACCTTCCAATGAATGCATAATCAGTACCGGATGGAGGCTCGGCGTTTCCGCCAATCGCCACCACCGCCTTGTCATTAATCCGGTTAGGAATCACTACATCATTAGGGCATTCAGCTTTCAGCGGCTGGGTGGTATCCTCTTCAAAACCCGGAACAAGTTCGCCTCCGAAGTACTCAGCAATTGTTACCCCTCCCGGGACATCTCGAGTCCTAAAGCAACTATCTGTAGTTGCGACTGGGTTTCCATCGCCTCCCGCTACAGGTACACTATGCCCAGAACAAGCCCCCTCTGCTACCGACTTTTTTCACTCGTAACACAATATGATTTAGTACCAGGCCTATCCGAATAAGCAGTCAGCTGGTAGCTACCTCCGCCGCTTGTGTAGATATATTTGGTATTTTCAGATTTCTTGAGGCCGCCAGTATCTGGTGGAGAGGTTTCTTCTGTAGCTTTTATTAATTCCAGTTGCTTGCCAGCATTGCTGGTATCTGACTTGGTGGTACTATCTGTCGCCCTAATTTGGACACCGTTATACGCAACTATGGAGATAGCAGCTAAAATACCAATTACTACAATTACAATCAGCAACTCAACAATCGTAAAACCAGGAAGTCTATTATCCCTAAGCTGGACTTTCCCATTAAAGTAGTTTCCGATACGCAGGGTTTGCTTCTTCATATATCTAATTACTATTTCTCTATTTAATTATATTTATCAAAGTTTAAGTCTATTTAAACATAAGCAATGATGAATTGTAAGAGCACGAGCTGAGCTACCTAATTTTACTTAAGTCAAACCCCTTCAGGAACTTTACTACCTTAGGGCTATGGGTAACTATGGTCTTGGTTCCCTCAGTAATCGCGAGATTTAAAGCTGCTTCTGGAAGTTTTTGGATAGAGCGGGAAGCAAAGTTTGCAAACATACCCAGCTCTTCTATTGGGATGCTCTTTCGTTCAACCGTCAACTGCACTGCTTCGGCAAAGCTATAAGCCAGCTCAGCCATCTCGTTTGCTCGCTGATTCAGCGCCTCGGCGGCAGCCCGATTCGTAAGCAACTTTTTGTCTGCAAACTTCGCCACTTCATGAGCCGTCTCGTACAGATCATGAACCCTTGTCGCACGCTTCCGGTCTCGATCAGCTTGTAGTACGCGGAGCGTCTTAAGTTCTTCGTTGTATGCCTCAAGGGATTCTTCTCGCTTCTCTTTAAGCTTGAAATCATCCAGACGACATTCGGCTAGGTAAGCATTGGCAAGAAAACCCAGCCACTGAGAAATTTCTCGCTGAGCTTCTTCAGTAGCGAGCATCATCGGTTTAAGTCCCTGTATTTTGCCAAGGTCTCCGCGTATAGCATTGATCTGTTCCCACCCATAGCTTTCAACTTCTTTCACCGTGTTGCGAAAGTCAATAAGCTTGTTCATGAAGTGAGAATCGACGATCTCTTCAAGCTCATACCTGATCTTGGTTTCCCTAAGGGTTGCCAAAAGTCCCCAAAGCTTGGACTCTTGGGCCTCATCTACCTTCCTAATGACTTCATCAAGCTTGTGGTCAATAGTCTGGAGGTAGGCAGTAATCTCAGCCAAAGACTGCTGCAGCGCCGCCTGCGTAATAACTCCGCCTATGCCCGACAACACGGCCGGATTAGTAAGCAAAGATCCAAAACCTTTGTCAACCTGCAGCCATTTACCGGTCTTTCCAGGCTTTCCAAGCTTTTCGATCATCGCATAGGTGATGCCACCTTTGGTCTCATACAGCCCGTGCTTTTTGACCAGCGCAGCGCTCTCCTTCGTGAGCTTGATGTAGTAGCCAGAATTCTCTGCAATCCCAGACGCACCCTGTAGTACAGTGCCGCTCTTTTTCAACTGCCCATTTAGGTCACGAAGGAGGATGTTGTCTATTTTGGTTGTTTTCTTTTCAGAAATGACTAGAGAGTCTATAAATTCCTGGACAGCCAGCTCATCGCCAAAGACCATGAGTTCATCATCGCGTAGAACCACTTCAACTTCCAGAGTAGCCTGACTATCTTCGGAGGGATCATCATCCTCGCTAATCAGGGTATGATCCTCAGACTCCTCTGCAGAGACAGAATTTGCCGTCTGACCAGTCTCAGTAGCGTCGGTGGTATCGCCAGGTTCGTCACCCTGGTCGAACACTTCCTTGGCTTCGATCGGGCCACTCTCGTCGTCCATGATTAACTCCTCATCTGTCCCCGGTAAAACCCGCCAATAGCGGATCCGCTGGCTGGCTTCCAGTCTACTAAGCCAGGTGGACAGCGGGGTGGAGATCAGGAGTAGCAATCACACAGCCAAGCGAGAAGGGAGGTTACCGATTCATTTCGTAGCTCTGTCTAACCAACGTCATTACGTAATCTGAGTCCATCATAGGGGTGAGAGGGCACGGAGTGTGGCAACATTGACCGGCACGCCTTGGGTTTTACCCCAAGGCGTGCCGCGCGCGCGCAATCTCTGACATAAAATTATCTACTGCAGTTTTACTGAGGCGCTACTACCGATCAGCGTGACAGACTTCTTAGCCCGCGATACAGCCAGCGCTCTCCCCGTTAGCGATCGGCGGGCGTTATAAGAGAACACCAGAGCTACGATGACTTAGGATCTACAGATTCCACTGTCTCCAGAAGATCCAGCGCTAATCTGTGACCAATAATCTGATCAATCACGCTACTCAGTTTTCGAATATTACCGAGCTGCTTCGAGTGGCTCTTAAGATTTAGTTTGAGTTCATCAGCATTGAGGATAGATACTTCTTCTGGAGTAAGCTTTTCGAACTTCGCATCGACCAACCGGTCGATAATGGTATCCACCTCGAAACTGCTTAACGGATGGAACTCGATAAAGGCATCGAACCTAGAGTAAAGCGCTTCGCCTAGCGCATTTTTCACTGCACTCTCCGAACCGTAATTCGACGTACAGATAATTAGCGGCCTGCCAACCTCGACTCTATAGTTCTTGTCTTCCAACACACCCTCGTCAAACAGCTCATAGAAGGCGCTATGGAAAACTGAACTTGCTTTATCAAACTCATCAAAGAGAATCACACTTGATTCTCTCTCCATCAGGTCCAGTGCGAGCGAGGGTTCTTGGTGACTTCCTCCGAAAACATAGGAGGCAAATTTTTCGCTATGTAGCATTGAAAATTGCTTCCGGAAAAGTAATCCTCCGGTGAGGCGACTGATAAACTTCGCAGTCTCTGTTTTTCCTACCCCTGATGGCCCATAAAACATCACCACAACGGGTCCATCTACATTCTGACGCGTCAACTGATACATCGCAGCAAGAAGCTCGCTCTTAACCGAGTCTTGGCCCACGAGGTGGTCTTGGAAATCAGCGTTGAAATTTCGCAGCACTTGCGCATCAAAACTGCCCAGCTCGTAAGAAACTTCCTCAACGTCGGCTACTCGTTCAAGGTGCGATCTAACGAGCTCGGGAGGATTATTTAAATAGATATTCTTCGGACCAATTGACCGCACTAACCCGGCAAAATTTGAGATCGTTGCTTCTGTCAGACTGGCGTAGTCTCCAGATTCTGCCAAAACATGCTCCGGGCCTTCCTCGACATCTTCAGGCTCTGTCTCCGAGGGGATGGAGGCGCGTTTATCCACGATACTGATCTGTCTATTGAGATTGTCGCGCTCGTAAACGATATCTAGTAACGATTCCGCTTCCAGCCCTGCTGTCTCTGCTTTAAACCAGGATGAAGGTCCATAGTAAATATAAGCCTTCATATCATGGGTCGCCATTACGCACCGCTCTCTACACCGGCCAGGATGATGTCGTAAACCGGCAGCTTGTTGTCGCCAGAGACTCCGGATGAATCAGAGTGCGGTTCTTCGATGAAGCTAGCGAGTTTGAGATCCGGGGAGGAGTTTTGGGCTAATTCCGACTCGATACTTAAACTCAGCTCCGTAGTATGACCGACCTTAATTCCATGAAAAACTAGGTTCATTCGTGAGAGGTCCGAGAGCCCGTAACTGTTCCGAAAGGCACGAATGTTAAATCGCAATACAATTTTCTTGCGATTGTCGTCTTCGCCAATGAGTTCGTAATAACCCTTGGCCTTTTCGAGCGCCTCATCCATTAACGCAATATTAAAATCAGCGTCTTCCGTACGGGCAGCTATCATGTATGGCGTGAACATCTTCATAAAAGCCATCGAATTTTCTGCTGGATAAACTCGAAATCCCCTCAGTTTATTAATCTGCAAGCTTTCGCTCGCCGCGTTTAAATAATCAGTTAAAATCGTATTTGAAAGCGTCTTACTCAGCACACTTTCTCCCGCCAAGGAAGCTTCTGCTCCGCTCCTGAGTTCGCCCGAACCTCCTAAGAAAGGCAGCCAGCTCAATTTAGCAATGAGACTCGCTTCTACATTAATTTGGGTTTCATCAGCGCGTTTACGTATACCTTCTTTAATTACTTCAAGATTTCCTCCTGCAGCAATATCCAAGTAGTCAGACGCCGTGTCCTGGTCGAAATATACTACTTTAATAATTGATGATTGCTTCTGCTTTTTCTCTACCATTTGAGTATCCCTATATAACTTTTCCAATAAAATTGATGCAATTTAGCTATAAATCATTATGGGATATAACTTCAAACCCAAGGTTTTCGAACTTGCGAGAGAATGCCTGACTGTCGACGATTTTCTCGGCATTAACAATTACATCCAGATTTTGTCTCGCTCGTGAACAACCTACATAAAAAAGGCGATAGGCCGTTAGCAATCCTTCTATAGCCGAAACTTTAAAAAGCTTTGATGCAGAACTTGTATTTAACTTATTAAAATAGGTGTCAAAAACCTCACCGTAAAGCAACTTAAATAAGGGCAAATGAGAGTAAGTCGCTACAATTGACCTCGCTTCAGTAATGATCACATCTGCGTTTTTATCGTAAGAACTCTTACGAGGATTATCGAAATAATCGGCAGCCTTTTCGCGAGATTGTTCGAACTGTGCCGAAATTTTCACGTAAGTCTCTTCTAGCATGTGGAGGTTGAAGGGAATTACTGACCAAAGATTGAAGAGTTTATCGATATGGACAGAGGGTGTTCCGGTACTGTTTTCTGCCAGGAAAATAACTCTGTTATGGCTTTCACCCTTAACGCCATGCTGGGTGGACCAGTTCGGACGTTGGTTGAACAGATACATTTTTCGCACTTGCAGGTATGGAACTTCAAGAACAGGGTAATAATCCTCATTTTCTAGGTACTCCCCCGCGATCGAAGCTTTTAAATGACCCGCTGAAACTAGGTATAGTATGACCTGACGTATCGTTACTTCATCGGAACCAACGAACTCAAATAAGTCTTCCAGCTCTTGCCTCAATCTACCTTTATCAGAATGATTCTGTATGGAGAGAAAACCGAATATGGAAGAATGTTTCCTCAACGCCTGGATGATTTCGCCATACTCAAATTTCTTGTAGGAGTCTTCGAGGTAGAGAATCCCGAACATCAATTGCAAGAGCGAATTTTTTACTTCAAGCCAACGCGGCTCCATGAGAACATCCAGTGCGCGGTACCTAGAGCTATAGTTATGGTCAGGCATTGAATCGAACGCTTTAAAAAGGGCTGTCGCCCCTATATTGTCAAATATCGTCATATTCCGGACACTCAGCACTAGGGTTTCCTCGTCTGCGATATCATTTACCATCTCCAGAGGACTGTTAGTCAAGTGGATTCTTGGTAAAGAAGACTTTACCTTGTCGTCGGCTTCTTGCTCGAGGGATGGGTCGTTATATATCCGATTTAGAGATTTAACAATCGCAGATGACGACCTGTAGTTGATGATGGTTCGCTTATCCGCCTCAAACCGATCAAGGATAGACCTAAGGCGATCCGAACTCAGTTGATAGATCTGCTGCATAGGATCACCATAGAGATGTAAAGATGTCTCTGATTCGCTAACTGCATCCACGAAGAACTCCAAGACGCCCGCGCTTGTATCTTGATATTCATCGATGATTATTTGCTGGTATTTTGAACTGATCCGCTTTCGCAATGCTGGAAAGCTCTCCGCACAAATAGCGGCGAACGAAAGCAGATCATTATGAGATAAACCGCCTGCGAGCGGCGAGTTAAACTGCATCTCATTATAGTGAAGAGTTTTGATCGATTCGCCGATTAGTTTGAATGTTAGTGGCTCCCCAAGCTTCTCTCTATATTTTGCGTTGCTTTTTTCGATATGAGGCCAATTCTCCTGGTTCGCAATCCGATTTTCGATATCTTTTCTGTAAACTTCAAGGTACAGATCGACAATTTCAGGTAGCACGAACATAGGCTCCATGAATTCTGCCAAGAAGGAGTGAATGGTTGAAACATCGACATTGTCAGCGCTGATTCCTGCCTTGAGTTCATCTGCTGCGCGGTTGGTGTAGGTTACACACAGCATATGATCTCGAGGAAATTGATCAGACCATTCACGCACCCGGGCTTTGATCTCAGTACTCTTTCCACTACCAGCGGGTGCGTTGAATATCTTAAACCTAGACATCACTTAACCATCCCAAAGCATCAGTAACATAGTCTGGCGCTTTCTGGTGAAAATTCGCTCCCAGTATCAGCGAATACATGAAATCAGTCTTTTTATTTGAAGTGGACACTACTATTTCACGGATGGAAATACTGGGTTTTTTATTTGGGATTGAAAAATCGAGCTCGGAATTTTTTCGATAATCTGACCACCATTGGCGAGTTTGAAGCTTCCACACCTCTAGATTATTTAGCTTGGAAAGTACCGCCTCTTCCAGCGTTCGAGCGAAGCCTTCAGCCTCGGACTGAAAACTAACCGCAAGATTTGGCCGCTCATCAAAAAGGGCTATTTTCTCTGTGTTGTCTTTCCGTGCAAAAATTTCACCAAGGAGAGGCGGCCGTTCACTTTTACCGTCCTCAGCTCGATCAGCTGGCGGCACCGATTGCGCGAATAGGAAATTCAGCGTCGCATTCGAAGTTTCAAGTTGCTGTATTTTATCCGGTGTCGAAGCAGTGGCTCCATTTTTGTAGTCAATATCTGTAATTATGACAGTCTTGATTTTCAAGGTATCCACAATAAGAGGCAGATAAACGTGAGCGTGAGCTCCGCCGACTTGAACGTACGAGACATACTGTGATCTAAGTTTTGCAAGAGAAGGGCTCTCCTGGATCAATGCTTGGAAGTACATCCTTTCGGTATCCCCCTCGTACATGACGACCTTGTCGGCAAATAACACATCTGCAAAGTTAATTGAGTACAGGAGGCTAAAGAGCCGCTGTTCTTCCGGTAATTTCGACGCGACATACTCAGAATGGAACTTCTGAAGGTCTATAATATTCGCATTTCCACCGAACACCTTTAAAGCTCGTAAATACCGAATACTACTGGAACGCACTATCTCGCTTGAGTGGGTAGTAACCAATGCTTGAAACCGCGCGCTTTCCTCGACCTTTCGAAAAAGGTGTTTAATGAAAGCATTTTGCATTTGAGGATGCATGTGCGATTCAGGCTCTTCGACTACAACTAGGTTGACCAAATAAGTGTTCTCGGGCTGGTTTGCAGCTCGCAGAAATGCCTCTAGTTCAAGATGTAAAATCATTAGGTTGCTATAACCCAGACCTTGAGAGTTTTCACTTAACGGGAGGCCTTCACCCAAGTATCGGGCCTGCAGAGCTTTTGCTACGATTAGCAATGCGTCTGCCTCCGACAGTTGAAAATCTAGAAAAATATCAGCCCGAGCCTGACCGTTAGTTTCTGATATAGATTTAATGGTTTCATTTAAGCTCTGAATCGCGGCTTCAGTTGCAACCCCGCCGATGCCGGCTTGTTCAATCGCATCGATTACACTTTCGGGAAGCGAATTGATGACCTTATCCCAGTCTTTATCTCCCTTCATTGCTTTGACAAACTTCGCGCTCATAGCACCGGATTTGTCGTCAATTGTATCGTCAAGGGGACGCGATGCTTTAACAAGATGCATATTGAACAAGCTTTGAAAACGCGTCCGTTCCATCTTTATATTGCTTTGGAAAGTACTGTCTGAAAAGGCAACTTGTGGGGTGCATGCCTCGTGGAATACTTTGCAGAGGCGCGATTGTAATGCGCGAACGATCCGCAAATCTTGTCCAGTTTCCGGCAGCGTCGTCCATTTCTTTTCGCTAATTGCTGTCTGTATGTCAATGCTTAGCTTCTCGAGACTGGTTTGAAGGAGGTCTATACGAGGTTCAAAAGTGTAAACAAAGTAGAAAGAGTTCTGGGATAGATCTAGATCCATCAAGAAATCTGCAAATTCCCTGATGTCATCCTTCTCCGGATCATATTCCACTTCAAAATAGACTTTGATCTTAGGAGAGTTTTCTTTCAGATTTCCTTCTGAGAGTACCTCCTTGACTTTTTCATCCCCCTCAATGAATGCGGCAAGAATTTCCTGAGACCAAATGTGTCGCTCGGTAGCATTGAAATCCTCGATTCCAAAGTCACTTCCGGCTTTAAGCGTTACCCTGAGCAGGTCAATTAGAGATGTCTTTCCGCTGTTATTGGCTCCGGCCAACACAGTTGTCCCTGATTCAAACAATAATTCTTGACCGCTGAAGTGTCGAAACCCATCTACGGAGAGGCGTTTAAGTAGCATCGGGACCTCCGCTACTTAACCCGAAGAACCGATCAAAGAATTCCCCGAGCTTTTTGAGTACACGGCTCTTCTTTTCCCCGTGGCCTCCAGTCGGCGCGAAGCGAGAAACCGGCGGCAGGATCCTTGTTACAGCTGTACCCGAAGTCTGGATCGCTCCATCACGGAAGGCCGTCTCAACGAAGACCTTCGTCTCAGCCGGCTTGAGGCTCTCGTCTTCAATGATGTGGGAGAGCTCCACTTCCTTTCGAACTGCGATAAACACGCGCCACTCCTCGTCAATCTCGCCACTGGCTGAAACTGAATCGACAAAGGCTTCAACCAAGTCCTTCTTGTTGCGCAGGCTCGGGCTGGCATCCACCGCCCGGGAGATTTCCGCTCGGATCTCCTTATCGTCACCGTCACCACGCTGCTCGCGGTACTTCTGCACCAGCATGAGGATGTAGTCGACATTGATCTCGACCTGCTTGATCAGCTCAATTTCGAAAACAACATCATCATTAATCTCTTCCTTCTCAGCGTCCGCATCCTTGCGGTACTCAGCGTAGAAGTTGAGGTAGACGCTGCGGTAATCCTGGTCCTGACGCTCGGTCAGGATAGCGTTGCCCTGGAAATCATCAAACGAGGTGAGAATGTTCTGCAGTCGTAGCACCGCACCATACAGCGCGATGAACTCTTTTTGCTTCTGCTCTCCAACAATCTGCATTCCCAGAGGGAAGTCATCGAGTAGATCGCCGACCTTCTCGGCATACTCGTCGTAATACTCGCGGTATGGCTTAAGTAGCACCACTCCCCGAGCATCCTTATTACCAAAAAGCGCAATCGCATCATTGGTCTGCTCTTCCAAATCGCGGAAGCTGACAATGTTGCCGTAAGTCTTGACTGAGTTCAGGATACGGTTAGTACGCGAGTAAGCCTGAATCAGGCCATGAGACTTCAGGTTCTTATCCACCCACAACGTGTTCAAGGTGGTGGCGTCGAAACCGGTGAGGAACATATTGACCACGATGACCATGTCCAGCTCGCGGTTCTTCAACCGGAGTGAAAGGTCCTTGTAATAGTTCTGGAACTTATCCGAAGAGGTGTCATAGCTCGTCCCGAACATCTGGTTGTAGTCAGCAATCGCCGACTCCAGGAAGTCTCGCGATGATGCATCCAAACCACTGGTCTCAAAGCCTTCCTCATCGAGATAGTCCTCACTCTCTGCCTCATTAGCAGCATAGGAGAAGATCACCCCGATCTTCAGACGCTGATCCGGCAACAGACCGTCTTGCTGACGAGCAAACTCTAAATAGTAGCGCTTGGCTGCATCGATGGAGGCGGTAGCAAAGATCGCGTTAAAACCTCGGACGCGACTACGACTTTTCTCTTCAATAATCTTGTTCTTGCCGCCGGCGACCTGAGCAACATTGGAGATAATCGAATGCTGGTAGCTACTAGAGCGCTTGGTCTTCTGATCGAAGTGTTCAAGCGTGTACTTCACGATCTCACGAATGCGCTTTTCAGACAGCAGCGCTTTCTCCGTATCAATGGCGGAAACCTGCTTGTCAACGACGTTGCCGACCTTGACAGTATTGACGTAATCAATCCGAAACGGCAGCACGTTCTTATCAGTGATGGCATCAACGATGGTGTAGGTGTGCAGCTTCTCACCGAAGACCTGTTCAGTTGTCCGCAGCTGTGGCTTGCCACTACTGCCAGCGTTCTCCGCGAAGATCGGCGTACCGGTAAACCCAAACAGGTTGTACTTGTTAAAAGCCTTGGTAATCGCCTGGTGCATATCCCCGAACTGGGAACGATGGCACTCATCGAAAACAATGACCACATGCCCGTTGTAGATCGAATGGCCCTTGTTCCCGCTGATGAAGGTGGAGAGCTTCTGGATGGTGGTAATAATGATCCGGGCGTTCGGATCCTCCAGCTGCTTCTTCAGCACCGCTGTTGAGGTATTGGAGTTGGCAGCACCCTTCTCAAAGCGGTCATATTCACGCATAGTTTGGTAGTCGAGGTCTTTGCGATCCACGACAAATAAAACCTTATCTACGCTCGGTAGTTTCGAGGCCAGCTGAGCTGTCTTAAACGACGTTAAGGTCTTGCCTGAGCCTGTGGTGTGCCAGATGTAGCCACCAGCGCCAATGGTGCCCAGGCGTTTGTAGTTATCTGCAACCTCAATGCGCTGCAGGATTCGCTCGGTAGCCACAATCTGGTACGGGCGCATCACCATCAGTGTGCGGTCCGCAGTCAAGACGCAGTACTTAGTCAAGATGTTAAGTAAGGAGTGTTTGGCGAAGAAGGTCTTGGCAAACGCCGTTAGATCCGTAATAGGTTTGTTCTGTGCATCCGCCCACCACGAGGTGAATTCAAAACTATTGGAGGTTTTTTTACCCCTGGCTTTACCGGCAGCCTCGGCTAGGTGAAGCTGACGGGTGGTGTTGGAATAGTACTTCGTCAATGTGCCGTTACTGATCACGAACAGCTGCACATACTCAAAGAGTCCGGAACCCGACCAGAAGCTCTCCCTCTGGTAGCGATTGATCTGGTTAAACGCCTCACGGATATCTACGCCACGCCGCTTGAGCTCAACATGCACCATAGGTAACCCATTGACGAGAATGGTTACGTCATAGCGATTGGCATGCTTCGCCCCACCCTCACCCTGGGCGATCTCATATTGATTGATCACCTGGAGACGGTTGTTATGGATGCTGGTTTTATCGATCAGCGTGATGTTCTTCGTCGATCCATCATCGCGGCGAAGCAGCTGGATGTGGTCCTCATGGATTCGTACTGTCTTTTCCACGATGCCGTCGTTGCTGCCGGCAATACGCTCTGAGAAGAATTGCTTCCACTCAACATCCGAGAATTGGATTTGATTGACGATCTCAAGCTGCTGGCGAAGATTCTCCTCCAGCTGAGACTCGGAGGTAATCGGCAGGTACTCATACGCCTGAGACTGCAGTAGTCGGATCAGCTCCTTTTCAAGCTGATCCTCCGACTGGTAAGCGGATCCATTGTTGTTATCCGCCTCGTATTCAGCAACGACCGTGCTCTCGCTGCTGATGGCAATAGGGTCATATTTACGCGGAGTTAAATCACTCATGACGCTAGCTCCTTAAAGGTCAGCAACTGGTCTCGGTAGTACTCGTACTGCTTCCGACGAGCAGCGATCTCGGCAGGGAGACCGGAGGAGAGGTCGTTGACGAGAGCATCGAACTTGTCTAGTACTTTAACCACACGCTCTTGCTCAGCTCGTGAGGGAATAGGAACTTTTATCTTTTTCATTGCAGTGCTCATTAGTTTTGGGTTTCCCATTCCCGCCGAGACATGTCTCTTAGTCATTATCGACAGGCAATGATAAAGATACTTAGTAGTAACGTCTGCACCAGGCTTTATTCTCAGTAAGCCGCAAACATTAGTAATACTGAATTTCTTATCAATGTGGTAAAAAACAGACCCAGCATTAGCTCCATCTGTCGTCCAAGTAATCGACTCGTCTTGATAATCATAGGTATCAATCCAGCCGAAAATACCACTGTTTGCGGTCTGAGATGAGTAAACAGGATACTGCCCTGCGTTCGCCGCTAGATAGTCCTTCGACATCACTCGACCACGTGTTACTTCGCATAATTCACCCACCGTCCGCAATGGAATAGCGTCATCGAAGCTTAGGAGTTCTTGTCGGTAATAGTCATATTGCTTCTTCCGCGCTTCCAGCTCTGCTTCCAGCTCTGCTTCCAGCTCAGTGAAGTTGTCGAGAATGCGAACGATTTCCTGCTGCACTTCGATAGGTGGAACTGGAATTGGCCAATCCAACACTTTTGCCATATTTGGATGCTTAATACCTGAACCTCGGTAGAAAGTAGCGAGGACATCGAGGTGATTACTGATGAAGTAGTACAAGAACTTCATATCCAGGACTTTAGGGTTGCGCGCGATTGCTATGCGGTTGTCTGATGTTATGAATTTGCCATTATAGTGCTGGACAATTGCATTGCCACCCCAAGGAATCGCTATAATCTCGGCGTCGTAAATAGTCCTGTCTGCTACCAATTGTGTAGTCCATAGGTCCGACTCGTTAGTCGTTAGAAGTTTAACGTCTCCTCCGTTGACATTGAGATCTTTAATTTCACTAGCTAGCAGATATTCATACTTCCTTACTTCAGGCTGCTTCGCACGGTCTACCGCGTTAAACTTTTTGTCCCAAGTTGTTATCTGCCACATTGGAATATAATCGACACCGTGAGGGCAAAGAACTTCAATTAATTCGTTGAGATGGCTCACTTAGATCCCTCCAAACCATCTACAATCACATCAATAGATCGACGCAATTCAGACTGTCGAACAACAATCTGCTCGATTTCTGCGTTTAGTTCCTGAATATTGACGACTTCCCGGGTGTCTTCTGCAACGACATAGGAGGAAACAGCGATATTATAGTCGTTGGTAGCAATTTCCTCGTTCGAGATCACCTTGGCGAAGTGGTCGACATCCTCACGCTCGGTGAAAGAGTTTAGGATCTTATCCTGGTTCTCCTGGGTGAGCTTGTTCTTGTTTCCGGATCGCTTGAATTCCGCTGATCCATCGATGAAGAGCACGGAATTATCCGTCTTGGACTTCTTCAGAACGATAATGCAGGTGCCGATGGTCGTACCGAAGAACAGGTCCGGTGGTAGCTGAATCACTGCATCAACGTAGTTGTTGTCGATGAGATATTTGCGGATCTTCTTTTCTGCACCACCACGGTAGAGGACGCCGGGGAACTCAACGATCGCTGCTGTGCCGTTGACCGCAAGCCAAGACAGGATATGCATCGTAAAGGCCAAATCAGCCTTCGACTTCGGGGCAAGCACACCGGCTGGCGAAAAACGTGGATCATTAATCAACAAAGGATTGGCATCTCCCTCCCACTTAATAGAGTAGGGAGGGTTGGATACGATCGCCTCGAACGGTTCATCATCCCAATGAGCTGGGTCAATCAGGGTGTCGCCTAGCGCGATATCAAATTTCTCGTAGTTGATGTTGTGCAGGAACATGTTGATGCGCGCAAGGTTGTAGGTGGTCAGGTTGATCTCCTGACCGTAGTATCCTTGGCGAACGCCGTCCTTGCCGAGAATCTTGTCGAATTTCAGGAGCAAGGAGCCAGAACCCACCGCTGGGTCATAGACCTTGTTGACGCTGGTCTTCCCGACCACCGTGATGCGTGCGAGAAGCTCTGCGACCTCTTGAGGAGTGTAGTATTCTCCACCGGATTTGCCAGCTGAGGATGCATACATGCCCATCAGGTACTCGTAGGCGTCGCCGAAGATATCGATGGTGTTGTCCTCGAAGTCACCTAGCGGCAGGTCTCCAATAGCCTCCAATAGCTTTACCAACGTGGCGTTTCGCTTCGTGACAGTATTTCCAATACGGCTGCTGTTGACATCAAGGTCATCAAACAGACCCTTGAGGTCGTCCTCACTATCGGTGCCGACAGCTGAACCTTCAATGTTCTTGAAGACTGCTTCGAGGGTCTCGTTGAGGTTTTCGTTCTTCCTCGCCTTGATACGGACGTTCTCGAACAGTTCAGAAGGGAGAATAAAGAAACCCTTCTCCGCCACGGTAGTCTCGCGGCCAAACTCCGCCTGCTCATCGGTGAGATCGGCAAAACTAAAGTCTGGAGCTCCCGCAGCCCGTTCCTGGCGGTTAAGGTACTCGGCCAGGTTTTCGGAAATGTATCGGTAGAACAACATCCCCAGGACGTAGGACTTGAAGTCCCATCCATCCACACTGCCACGCAGGTCATTGGCTATCCGCCAGATTGTCTTATGCAGCTCTGCGCGTTGTGCTTCTTTCACTTTGGGAATCACTTTCTCTTAATCTCCTGCGCCAAGTAAGGCACGTTATTTTTGCAAGCCCAAGGTGGCGACTCACGTCCTCCTAGAGGTCAACTTGCACCGTAGTCTTTTGGCCAGACATTCAGTGGGTGACGTTCTAGAAACTCGTGAGCCGTTATCGATGGGCCATATGGCTTATATTATGACATGACCTGGTATTTTATAGAAGACACGCCCTGACTGGAAGTACCAAAGTAGTAACACCGGTGTTCGAAACCGCACTACCCTATGCAACGCATCAGCCGAATACCTCACTGCCCAATCCAGTGGGCATGAACTCCGCCAGGCGCTCTGTCTACGCGGATATGGTTTTCGACATGAGTGATTTCACCCACGGCCCCGACCTCGATGGCTACGTAGACTGGATCTTTTTCGACAGAAGCTGTGGAACATGGTCCGAAGATCTCGCCACCGAAGAAGAGGCCCGAGAACTCTCCGCTAAAACCGGAGGCGGCGCGATTTATCGGAGGCAGTGGGCTCAAGTGTGGTGAGAAAGGTAAGTGACGTAGCTTTCACTCTTTCCCCGGATCTAGCCTTGCCTCATAATGAAGAGTGACGAACGACGAACAACTAAATAATATTTCCGCAGCAACAGTGAAACTAGACGCCAAGCTAGGTAGCGGATTCGGACAACTTGAAATGGCTAAAGCTGACAAGTCAGATAGCGCTAGAGTGCTTCAGACTCTCGATTATCTAGTCGAACATCACAGCCCTGATGAAGTTGAACGCGTCGCCCAGAGCGCCCAGCTTTCCAGACACGCGGAAAGCTATAGACCTCTACGAAGAGTGCCTCACAAAGCTCAAACGCCAGGCTATATAGCCTCGCAACTAGGGTCTTTACCAAGTCACTGCTTTTTGCAGGGTCACCACTTCCATGCCAATCCAGCAAAGAGCCCGCCATATAAATCGTGGAACTGAGCCACCACTGAGGTTCGTTCCTCGAAATCAATAATATTATCGGAGCGTGGTCGACCGGGGCGTTCCGTCGAGGTCAGGCCACGGTACCGGAAGACGAGTTCAGGCTTTCTCCCCACGAAAACAACCTCGAACTTGGATTGCAAGGTTCGCTCATGAAACGCCAAACTCTCTTCAGAGATCACCTGCACTGCACCTAAATCATCTGGATCGCCGGGCGGAGCCTCCAATTTGAACTGTAGATCATAGAAATTTCCACGCCTCATTGGCTCTGGAGGAAAGAACCTTAATTGGAACCCGCCTTCAGTCTGCCATTGTTCTGATCTCCACCCGTTGTAGCTGGTCGTTTGCATTGGATAACTGGTTGAGATTGCGTAGTAGTCTGCCTTATCAAAAAGCGCCAGCATTCTGTACTGGTGGCGTGACTCCATCCAACGGCCGTCAGCAACGATAGTTGTCACCGAGACATATTCGTTAATGACGCTGTTGTGGAGCTCCGGCACTCGACCGGGTATTGGAGAAGCAGGATACCAACCCGTTAGGAGCTGAATCCGGAGTTGCTCTAGCGCCGGTTTTTCTCGCGCCGCTACTGTGTCGATTCCTCTTTGAACCCGAGCTCCGTAAATCTCTCGTCGAGCCTTTAGATTCTTAGCCCCAGCAGTCTCTGGTGAGAGCCCGAAAGCAAACATCAACACTTCTGCCTGATTTCTGTCTAACGATTGAATGGCAGAGATCAATCTCTCTACTTTAATTTGGGCATCCTCATCAGGGTCCCCTAGAGCCATACTCACAGCACCAGCGATCGCCATCCTCGAGGCGGTCGCTCCTTCGTTTTTCCGAAGTAACTCCAGATCAGAGAGGAGATCAACGCTACTGAAATATTCCATTACCACGAGCTCCTATGTGCCAATAAGCAACTTATATCCGTTCCAACTTTCTAGAGTATTCCAACTTTGTTCCACTTTTCACGCAGTAACCCGGCGGGCAAATAACTTCTTATTCAGACAGGGAGGAAACCAACCTCCCAACTTCAGAAAGGAAGCTAGACATGTCTAACCTCGTACCGTTCTTTAGCAGTAACCGTCAGGTTGCAACCACCAACCCATTCGAAGCACTCGATCACCAGACTCGGTTAGAAGCCGCCAAGATTAAGTCTCAAGCAGAGCTTGAGATGTTCGAGGATTACTCCCAAGCCGCATTGGCTGATCAGGCAATGAACCACACCGCCGCACTGGTCAGTCGAGCAAAGGAGCACTGCGAGCGCACCCCTGAGGTAGCGCGCTACATCGAGCCCATCATTGCCAACTACGCCCAGTCCGCAGCCAATCGGGTTTCAGGGCGGCGATTCAAATGAGCCGGTTTCTATTCCTCCTCGCCTACACCTGTTTCATCCCAGCGGTTCTAGCAGGGGTCAATCACCGGCCTCTTCTTGCTCTCGCTCTCGGGGTATTCGCGGTCTATTTCGGGATCTGCGGCCTCATGTTGCTCGAAGACACGCCCAGAGAATCAAGGCAAGAGACGCCCTCCAATCCCTCGTTCGAGCTGTTTCAGGACTACCTCGAAGCCCGTCGGAAAATTGATGAGGTGGGCCACAGTTACAACTACCTGTTCAACCACCCAGACGATGGGATCTGGGATGACGATCAGCACGGGCCAGGCCAAGGAAAAAGGTGAGGGGATTGCCGGCGATTACCGAGGCTCAGATCATAGGCACACCAGCGATGACATTCGCTTATCCCTTGACAATCCCAACCTCTTTCACATCTGTTAAATCCTCTCAGCGCTGCATCGTTGTTAATTCCACACCGGTAGCTAGCCGGCACCACTTTGACCACTTCTTAAGGGTCTGGCGGTGTCGGATCGAGCGCAGCGACATTTTTCCACATCTTTTAATTCCACACCGTTTATCGGGTAATAGGGCCAGAGCCAGCCAACCAGGAGATTTCCTGCGACCTGCTCCACGCTCACGAACCACTAACCCCTCTTCCTCAAAGGAGATCGAATCATGACTATCAACACCAACCACCAGGGCTCTGCCGCCAGCGTTCCGCCACCTACCCCAGCAGCTGGGACCTACACCGCGATCTACGCCGACCCGCCATGGGTGCCGTCGCAAAAGGGCAAATATGGAGCCTCCCAGCACTATGAACTTATGACCACCGACCGCATCTGCGCCATGGGTGCGGGAATTAGAGAAATCGCATCTGATAACTCCTTCTGCTTCCTCTGGGTCACCAACGCCACCGTGCCCGATGGCCTCAGGGTTCTTGAATCCTGGGGTTTTCGCTACACCAGTTTTTATTTCTGGGCCAAGCCGCGCTTCACGCTCGGTAACACCTTCCGTAACGCCGGCGAGCTCCTACTTCTCGGAGTACGAGGTAAAGGCACCAAGGTCGCCTTCCGCTCCCAGCCCAACTGGGGCTTCCATCCACTTCAGGAGCACTCGCATAAACCTGAAGAAGTCCATCACATTGTCGAGCGCCTGGCGGGTGAGGGCCGGTTCCTGGAGCTGTTTGCCCGGCGCAGGGCACCGTCTCGCGCCCACTGGGATGTTTGGGGTAACGAGGTCGATGCCACCATCTCGCTCGCGCGCTGGGGTTTTGAAGTCCCCAGCGACCAACTTGAGGTTCGGTCTCAAACCGGAGATCAGTCATGAGAGGTGTAAAGCATGCCCACCAATTCCAATCCAAGCTCATGGCCGGCGAGGTTCTTCCGTGGGAGCGCACTCATACTCGGCGGCGTCATTTGTCTCCAGATCAGTTTGGAGCTGATCCTTGCGATCTGGCCTTGGGTGCTACTCATCGCCGTTATTGTCACCGGAGTTGTGAGCGTTATCTGGTGGCTGCGTCAGAGACAGAACTGGTAGGCCGCCTCCAGCATCGCCACCGGGGAGGAGTCCGATGACTGCCTCACCAGCTAAGCAACCGGACTATTCTACCGGCCAGGCTCACTACCTCGCCCCACAGTGGACACCGGCAGTTGACCCCGATGAGTTCGCCAAAGCACTCGTGCTGATCGCCGAGACTATCCACCAAGCCAAGGCTCAGAAGCCCAAGACCAAACGCCAGGCCCGCCACACCAAATCCAAGAAAGGAGACTCATCATGAAGCGGCTCACTACGAATCGCCCACCGATTTTTTGGGAAGAAATCTTCTTTTCCGAGATGATTACTCCCTCAGGCGCTGCCACTGCGTTTGAACATCTATGTTCTAACGGCATGCTCGGCAGTGTTGTGATTGAGCTCCGGGCTACTACCGCCGGTATCCGCTGGCTGGTCGGTGCACCGGAGACGAAGGTCAGTTCCATCACCGGCTTGTTGTCCACCCATTTGGATGTTCACCAGACGGAAGCTGGACCTCGAGAAGACGTCGAGTTCGTTGGAAAGATCAAAATCACCAACGGTACTCTTTCAACTCAACCGGAGCGAGTGGTAGCAGCCATCCGGGGTCTCTATGGCACGCTTTCGCGTCTTCAGAAGGGTGAGGAGGTGACACTTCAGCTCCTGGTTGGCCGGCGCATCCTGCCTCCGGTCCATGCTCGTCCTATCTCCCCAAGCTGGCTCGAATTACTAGCCGGCGCGGTCTTAGGTCCACCAACAGGGAGGCCAAAGGAATTATCAGCACAGACAGCTCAGTATCGGGCTTCAGCTGATCTCCATGGAGCCCACGCCAACCTGCGAGTCGGTATCGCTGGGGCGGGGGATGCTCGGGCCAGATATCTTGGCAATCAGGTTCTCGGGGCGCTGCGTGTCCTCGAGACAACCGAGTCTCGCATCCGACTGGAGAGGGAAGCACCAGTCCATCTCAATCGAGTATCGCTCCCCCGCCGTTGGCCACTGCGGCTACGCAGCTACGATCTGGTCGGACTGTCCGGTTGGCCAGTTGGTGAACCTCCCATGCCCGTCATCGGTAACCTCCATCCACGAATGCTGCCACCACCATCGCTCGGACGGATGGACCGCATTTTCGCTAAGGCAGCCGCCCCCGGGCACACCCAGATGATCGGCATTCCCATCCGAGATGCCGCTTTTCACACCCATCTGCTCGGGCCCACCGGTTCCGGCAAATCCTCCGTCATGCTCAACCTCATTATGGAAGATATCAATGCCGGCAGAGGGGTGCTGGTTATCGACCCCAAAGGTGATCTGGCTACAGATGTCTTGTCTCGGGTACCGATAAAGCGTCACGGCGATGTCGTCATCCTCGATCCCAGTAGTACCAGCCCGGTCGGTTTCAATCCGCTAGCTGGGCCAAAGAGATTAGAGCACGTTACCGCCGATACGCTCCTATCAACCTTCGAGGCACTGTTCCATGAGAACTGGGGAATCAGAACAGCCGATGTTCTAAGCGCTGCACTCCTGACACTGGCCAGAATCCCCGAGGCCAACTTGCTGTGGCTTCCTCCGCTCCTAACCAATCCAGCTTTTCGCAAAGAAGCACTCAAGGGAAGTAACGATCCGCTAGGAGTCGATAGTTTCTGGGAGCAGTACGATGCCAAGAAACCCGATCGACAAGCCCAAGAAATTGCGCCGGTACTAAATAAACTGCGCCAACTCATCCTCCGCCCAACGCTTCGAGCCATGCTTGGCCAACCGAAACCGAAGTTCGATCTCGAGGACTTATTCTCGAGGAAAAAGATCGTGGTGCTCTCGCTCAACAAGGGCCTGCTCGGAGCTGAAGCAGCCAGGTTACTTGGTTCGCTACTGGTAGGTCAGCTCTGGGCTCGTATCCTCGCTCGCCAATCCGACCCACCTGAGCGCCGGCACATCGTAGGCATCTACATCGACGAAGTGCACGATTTCATCTCCGGGATCCCCGGCGATCTGGCGGACGCCCTAGCTCAGGCTCGCTCTCTAGGCGCAGCCTTCACTTTGGCAAACCAGTATCGCTCCCAGCTGACTCCAGCGATGCAAGCAGCCATTGACTCCAACACCAGAAGCAAGATCGTCTTCGGTCTAAACGGTGCCGATGCCAGCTACCTAGCCAAGACCACCAACAAGCTGGAAGCAGCGGACTTCCAGCTTCTGCCTAAATACCACGCCTACGTCAACCTCATGCACCAGGGGCAGGGAACGGACTGGTTCGCAGTCTCGACGCTGCCGCCCTCTCGACCGCTACAAGACCCCTCGGTTGTCTATCTCCACAGCCACGAACGCTACGGGGTGAGTGCTTCGGAGACAGAAGCCACGCTGGTCGAACTGACTCGGCTTCGTCTACCCGAGACTCCAGCTGCTCCCGTCGGGCGGGTGAGAACAGCTCGCAGTTCAGCAGCTGACACGCCGGCGCAAACCGACACCGTTACCGAAGCTCCACCCAAGCCAGGATCAGGACCAGAACCAGGCAAGCGCTCAGAGACCCCCAAACCGAAGGTCGGTCGGATACGTACCGCGCCCGTGCAGCCAGCCTCGGACGAGGAGGATATCTCATGATTTCCGCGAGTTTTCGATCCAACCGCAGTGAAATATCGAGACGGTTCGCTAGACGTTTGGCTCTGGTGAGTTATCCACTAGATCTGCCGGACATGCGCCGAAAGCCCCGAACCCCGCCGGTGACTGACCCCCTTAATCGGGGTCACCGCCCCCAGTCCAACTGCCAGGCCAACCAAGCAGGAGTCATGTCATGAACTTCCCAAACTTCTTGACCCCTTCCTATCCGGTTCATCAAGAACTGCTCGAACGACTGCAGACCCACCGCTTCGCCACGACTCATCAGCTATCGCGTTTTACCGCCCATCACTACAGCTCTAAACGCTCTGGGTTGCGACAAACGCTTAGACACCTTCAGAAACTCGAAAGCCAAGAGTTAGTCGTGCGACTGGAGAGGCGGATCGGTGGGTGGCAGGGAGGTTCCTCGGTATCAATCTGGGCGCTAAGCACCTCTGGATATCGGGTGGTGTCAGGTACTTCCCGACGCCAACGACCGCAGGAAATTTCAACCACCTTTCTTGGACATCTCCTGGCCGCCACTGAGGTAAGCCTCGTGTTCACCGAAACCATCCAAGGAATGGATAGATGGAAGGTCGGTATCTATCAGGAGCCAGCCTGCTGGCGCGATTACGTCGGAGCCCACGGACAAGTCATCACTCTCAAGCCTGACTTAGCGGTCGAGATTACTGGGCCAGATTTCACCGACCGCTACTTCGTGGAGGTTGACCGGGCGACCGAAAATCCCGCTCGAGTCGTAAGAAAAACCAGAGTGTATGGCGACTACCTCAGGAGTGGAGTGGAGCAAGAAAAGACCGGTATGTTTCCCGCCATCCTCTGGCTAGTGCCTACTGAGAAACGCCGCGATCAGCTGCGACGGTATTTGAGCGAGGAGCCTGAACTACCGAGAGATCTCTGGATCGTCTTAACTCTGGAGGATCTTCCACATCTAGTTCGCGATGGTCCCGAAAACTACCTCGGTGTCGCTCCTCCGCCATAGACCTGGTGCCCCCAGTTAGTTGCAGCTCGTCTTCAGCAACAGCGCACCTGAGGCATCTCCCCAAACCCGGTACTGGAACCCATCCTCGTCCTACTACCAGTGGGAAAAGAAGGTGATTCCACCGGAGTCATGACCCATCAACTAAACGAAAGGAGGACATCATGACAAACAATAACAACCCTCTGCATGCCGATTTCGAGGCGACCGTCTCGACGAAGCAAGTAGGACAGCTATTGGAGCGGCTGATCCAAGATCCAGCGTGGTTCGAAATCGCTGAACGGCTCTACCGGCAGTCATACACCGAGGCCCTGGTGGCCTATCTGATCTGCCAGCCACGGCCAATGTGGGACCCAGTCAACCTCGAGAAGGATCTTCTGGGCTCCTACCTGGTTGAGGCGGCGACGAAAGATGAGGCCATCTACGCCTTGCTGGAACTGCTCGAAGCCCGAGGAGAGATCGAACCGATCTGGCTGGATCAGGACGACCCTCATGACGTTCCTCCGGTCGTCGATGTGGTCGTGCTCTGGAATAGGTTGCTTGCGGACTTCCACGTCGTAGAAGGCCCAAGAAACTGGTTCATCTTCCGCCGAGAGCCCCTCGTGTCGAAAGAAAACTAAGTACCTGGAATCGGTGCCGAGCAGACCACTACCTACCAAGTAGTGGGAAAGCTCGGCACCACCCAAAAAAACTTCCCTCATTTCGAACAAATGAGTGGATATAACTCAAAAACTATAGCTAAATGCAATAACGAAAGGAGGATTCATCATGAACAAGAATCCTGAAAAATTCGGGCCTACCCCGAACTCCGACAACCCTGACCAAGAAAGCCTCGAACGCTACACACTAACTGAACTGTATGAGTCAGCAGCTATGGCTTCATCAACTCAAGAGGAGGACGAGCCACACGGTCATCATCTCGACGAGCTCAACTCCGATGAACTAGCAGCCTACGAGCTCTACCGACAACACCATCAAATAGCTTCCGATGATGAACAATCCGTGGAGCGCTTCGATGAAAACTACTGGGGTACCTACAACTCGGTAGACGAGTTCACTCAGAACTGGGCCTATCACATGGAGCCAATGGAGGCGGTGGAGACGCTATTAAATGCGCTCGGTCATCTCGAAAAACACATGTCATTGGCAGAAATGGCGTTAGTCGACCGACTCAAGGATGACCTGGACTTCATCTTCCAGGGCGGTCAAGTAACAGTATTTAGCCGTGAGCCTAGGGAGGAACGGTAGCCATGTGTGAACAATCTAAAAAGCAACCATTTGAGCACCGAGAGGCAGAGGTGACACATCAGACACCTGAACTATCGGACGATATCACCCCAACCAGGTCACTGTTCTTAGTCGATGTCCCTGAAACTGCCGGTGGACCAGTTACACAAGAGGGATGGGCAGAACATCTCCCTGCCGAGCATCGCGACGTTGCCAAGCAGCTTCGCCGAAAGCACGGCGCAGGTTTTCTGCTCTATCTGGAGCATCACTACCAACATGGTGCCGCCGATATTGAAGAAGACTTCTACTCAACCTATATCGGATCCTACGACAGCCTTTTTGACTGGGTGATGGAATCTTACCAAGAGCTTGGCTGGGTCGAAGCAGTCGAACGCATGATGCACGAGCACAACATCCCCGAGGGCGCGCTGGAATGGAGTGTTGACTACTTCATCCACTGGGCCAAGAAATACCAACGCTTCCAGATCTACTCCTTTAGAGGGCAGCTCCATGTATTCCAGCCGTAGCCGTAATCGCAACCTAAGCGAAGTGATGGTCACTAACCAAGCCGACCTGAGATTCCGCCCTTCTAACCTTGAAGGGTTAGCGCTGCCCAATCACCTCGATCTAGATGAAACCGCTAATCCAACCCCAGATCAGGCCCGCGAGTGGCTACAGAACGTGCGGCCTGAACATCTCCCGGAAGCAAAGTTGATTCTAGAGGATAATACGAGTGCTTTCGGCCTATACCTCAAGGCCTGCTATCTGCCAGATCAGCCCGAGGATATAACCGCTCACTTTGATAGCTCCTACTTGGGAAGCTACCAAACCATAGACCACTGGGCCGAAGACTTCTTCGAACTCATTGGAGGACAGGAAAACCTCCAACGCCTCCAGGAAGAAAATGAGTGGCCCCAGGACCTGCTCACCTGGAATCCAGAGGCAGCGGTGAAGTTCAGCCAAAGCCTCGGCATGGTGATTGAGGAAGACGGTGGCCTATTCCACGCCTTCATGCCGACCTATATCCAGGCTCAGATAGAGCAAGGAAACAAGGCTAGTGCCGCGCTTAAGGAATGGGAGCACCGCCACCATCCTCTAGCTCAAGAACATCTACCAGCAGCTCGGCGCTTAATCTCACGTGAGCCTCATGCCTTCCTGGCTTACCTGGATCGCTTCTATGAAGGACAGGCTCCAGAGATTTTGGAGAGCCTAGAAGAGGACTTCGATTCCATCTTCGTAGGAAGCTACGCCAACCCCGAAGAATGGGCTCTGGAGTCCTTCGATGCTCTGGGATGGAGCGAAGCCGTTGAGGAAACACGCAGCAAGGCTGGAATCCCCGAAGACATCCTAAATTTCGACATAGATAAGTTCCTGGAATGGGCCCAAGACAGCATGGGATTTGTATTGATATCGCGGGGCGGTCGGATCCATGTCTTTCAGACTTAAGCACTAAATAGCCACCAGAAAATCGCAGGTGCCAGGACACAAACCAGTCCTGGACTTGTCGAGGTTATTAAGCGTCAATGGGTGTACACCACTTAAACGCACACGCGATTACAGAAAGGAAAAGTAATGACCGATCTCAACCCCATGGCTGCCTTCGCAGAAAGCATGACCCCCAAGCGAGCAGTCACGTACCTCCGAGTCTCGACTAGCGAGCAAGCCACCAAGGGTGGGCAATCTGAAGGCTTCTCCATTCCCGCCCAGCGAGACGCCAACAGGAAGAAAGCCCAGAGCCTGGGCGCAGTAGTGGCCAAAGAATTCGTTGAACGTGGAGTCTCCGGCACAAGCACTAACCGCCCAGCTCTCAAAGCCCTGCTGCGTTACCTTGAAGAAGAACAGGGCAATATCGACTACATCATCGTCCACAAGATTGACCGCCTGGCTCGTAACCGGGCCGACGACGTAGCGATCAACGCCAAGTTCGATGAGTTCGGCGTCCGCCTGGTCTCTACAAGCGAGAACATCGACCAAACCCCTGGTGGCCTCCTGATGCATGGCATCATGAGCTCCATCGCTGAGTTCTACTCTAAGAACCTGGCCAACGAAGTAACCAAGGGCATGAACCAGAAGGTTCGCTCTGGAGGCACCGCCGGCAAAGCTCCCTTGGGTTATCTCAACACTCGGATCTACGAGACGGGAGTGGAAACCCGCACCGTCGAGGTAGATCCCGAACGGGCCCCGTTGGTGCAGTGGGCGTTCGAACGCTACGCCGAAGGAAACATCTCTGTAGCCGATCTCACCGACGAGCTGGCCGCCAGAGGCCTTACCACCGTGCCAACCCGGGTCTACCCCTCAAAGGCCGTCAGCAAGCGCTACATTCACGCCATGTTGTCTAACAAGTACTACCTGGGCATCACGACCTACTGTGGGGTGGAGTACCCCGGAAACCATGAGCCCCTGATCGCTCAAGGTCTCTTCGACCGAGTGCAACAGACACTTAGCAGCCGCCGTCAAGGTGAACGCCGCCGCAAACACGACCACTTCCTCAAATCCACCGTCTGGTGTGGCGACTGCGGCTCTCGTCTCATCCTCCAACGACCAACCAACCACCAAGGCCTGCAGTACGACTACTTCGTCTGTAACGGCCGGCTCTCCAAGCGCACCACCTGCCGTATATCCGCCGTACCAGTGGAATGGTTAGAAGGTGAGATGGAAGAGCTCTACCGCCGCATCCAAGTACCGCCGGGAGTTCTTGAATTGATGCGCCCCCGGCTCAAGGAACAACTGCATCTCCATAACTCCTCCCGAGATGAAGAACGTGACCAACTCAAGGCCCAGGAACTAGCTATCCGGCGCAAGCAAGAAAAACTACTCGAAGCCTTCTATGACCAGGCTCTACCCATGGATCTGATGGCCAGAGAGCAGAAGCAGCTGGAACAAAGCTTGGCCCAGGTGGAGCGCCGTCTCAAATCTTTCGAAGGCAGTGATGTCCAGCAAGACGAACTGCTAGAAACCGCGCTTAGCCTTGCCACCAATTGCTACTCCACCTACCTCAAAGCCTCGGACGGCCAAAAGCGCCTTCTCAACCAGATCTTCTTCGAGAAGGTCCTCATCTGCTCCGTAGGTAACAAAGAGCACCATGTCCACGCTCATCTAGAACCGTGGACGCTAGTCTTCCGCACCACCAACATCGCCGAGAATGAGTCGATCGGTTTGCAGCATCACGCAGAACCAGTACCAGGACTCAAACCGGACGAGAACCTGGCCACAGGGGTGGATTTACCCCAAGAAACAGAAAAAGCCAGGTCCGAAGACCTGGCTACCTCTGTTAAATCACTAACTCGTATGTGTAAGAACACAATGGTACCCCGTACGGGATTTGAACCCGTGTTACCGGCGTGAGAGGCCAGCGTCCTAGGCCGCTAGACGAACGGGGCGCGTTCGTGTTTTTACGACTTGATAACAATAAACCACTGAAGGCTTTTCTCACAAATTGCAAGGTCACAAGACACTTTTGAATACATTCTAAATGTGAAGTTCCGCCAGAGGAGCAATCTCATTGAGCTTCTAAATACTAGACCTTCTGGGTTCACCACTGGAGCAGTTACTGGATCTAGAAAGACTCCCCCACCCCCTATATCCCAGATTGCCCAGCCTGAGCATTACTCAAAAATGTAAGGGCACCTTCCTCGAAATTTTTCTTCGAGAGGAAGGTGCCAGGATATCCATCTGGGTCGGTGTGTGTTCTTAACTGACCCTCTCAACTTCCCTCAGTGGCTTCAACCTGCTGCCACCGCTTTCCGGCTATGTTGCGGAAGTTTCGTCAACTCGAGTTAATTGTTCTCGTCGTTGCGTCCGCTGAACCCTTTGTGGGCTTAAGGTGCCGAGTGTGGGTTGTTGAAGGTGGAGAAGTTGGGTGTCAGTTGACTGCAACGATTCGTCATTTCGAGGCGAGCTCCTGATTCACGCATCTCTAGCGCTTGGAATCTTTGGTTATGGCGATGCCAGCTGCCGGGAGGACGGTTTCGTTGTGTCCGAACTTCGTCTTCTTTTCACTTACTGCCATACACTCTCCTTTAACTGGTCGGTTCCATTGACTCCAGAGCGCCCTTTCCGAAGCCTCCAAAGTTGCATTTATGCTGGTTAGAGCAACAACTTGTTGGTGATCGGCTATGAACTTCTCTGTATGAACCTGACTTTAACCTGAAGCTAATTTCCGGTAAAGGCTTTTGCGTTTTCTGCCCGCAACTGCTGGAGGTCCCCCACCCCCGGTTTTTAAGAATCGCCACCTTAGCAACCCCGTACATTTGTCCTGGGAAGGGGTGATGTCTGATGTGCTGGCAAACACAAAAGCATCCACCTTCAGATTCTGAAGGTGGATGCTTTTAAAAGTACCCCGTACGGGATTCGAACCCGTGTTACCGGCGTGAGAGGCCGGCGTCCTAGGCCTCTAGACGAACGGGGCATTAGGACACGATCAATTTGTTTCCAGCTGATCGCAGCTGGCCTACCAGGACTCGAACCTAGAACGACGGTACCAGAAACCGCTGTGTTGCCAATTACACCATAGGCCAATCGTTTTTCAAGATTGTTAACCTTGTAAAACTTAAAAACTTCCCGCAATTTATATGATGCGGAGTACCCCGTACGGGATTTGAACCCGTGTTACCGGCGTGAGAGGCCGGCGTCCTAGGCCGCTAGACGAACGGGGCATTAGAACACGATCAATTTGTTTCCAGCTGATCGCAGCTGGCCTACCAGGACTCGAACCTAGAACGACGGTACCAGAAACCGCTGTGTTGCCAATTACACCATAGGCCAATCATTCAACATGCACTTCGTATTTGTTTGTACGGCGCGCTGTTCAACGAGGAATACTATAACCACAACCGTGCAATACAGCCAAATCTGCAGGTCGATAGCGTGCAAATACCAGACCAAACACATTAGGCGCGCGGAAAGATTTTCAAGAAGGAGGGGTGCGTCGATAAGCATTAATAAGCAGCGCAAGCTGCGTTGAAGAAGCTAAGCTGAGGGCAAAGACTAATTGATGGAAGGGATACTCCCCCAATGCCGTTTCCAGCGCTGTTATTACCGCTAATTTTTTGGACAGGAATCGCTGCGATGTCTTCTTGGGCCGTCAGCCGTGCGCTCCCCCTTCGCGCCGACAATTCCATCGAGATTGATGCGCCGGTGGATGATGTCTGGAATTTCATCCTGCAGACAGAGCGCCTTCCTGAATGGAATGAGCATATTGTGCGCGCGCAGGCCGCAGGAGAGCTTTCTGAGGGCATGCGGCTGAAAATGAAAACTCGGCACCCAGAAACAGAACGCCTGACCATGAATATCCGGCCCACGCTTGATGTTGTGCGCGTGAATCGTGAACTGACCTGGTCCACCAAAATCATTGCTCGCTGGTTACTGTCCGTCACCGACACCATTAAGTTGCGCCCTCTAGAGGATGGGCGCACTGAAGTTGAGCAGTCCATGTCTTTTAGTGGCCTCCTCTCCCCTGGCGTGCCATTCCTGGCCAGTATTAGCCGCATTAAAGAATCCTCCAACCGCCAGCTGAAAGCACTCATCGAGCAGAACTAATCTCCACCATCGAAAGTTTCAGCGCCTTTCCACTTGCGCACATATATCGTTTTTCGATAGATTTACATCTTGAAACGATATTTCATCGTAATTGTGAGCAGAAAGGCTCTTTTGTGAATCCCCGCATCCTCATGCTTCTCCGCATCATTTTTGGTGCAGCTTTTCTTGCGCTCTTGGTTCTGCAAATCTTGCTGATCACCAAAATAGTGCGCGATAATTTGAGCTCCGGCGAGCTTTCCCCGCTCCCGCTTATCATCCTGGCAAGCTTCGTGATCATCGGATTTGGCCTTGTGCAATTCATCATCGTGTGTCTGTTTTACCTCCTGAAATTTGTAGAACGAGATGAAATCTTCAATACCCAATCCATTTCCTGGGTTGATCGCATCACTATCGCCATTGCAGCAGGCGCCGCGATACTGATCCCCATGGGCTATATCATCGCCGAAGTTGATGACGCACCAGGTGCAATCATCTTCAGCCTTATCCTCGCGATGCTCATCACCGGCGTTGCTCTGCTGGTTAATATCATGCGTACCCTGTTGGTCCGAGCAATCAGCTTTTCCACCGAACTAGAATCGGTGATTTAAATGGCCATCATCGTCGATATTGATGTCATGCTGGCACGCCGCAAAATGGGTGTCGGCGAACTCGCAGAAAAAATCGGCATCACCCCAGCGAATTTGTCCGTGCTGAAAAACGGCCGCGCCAAAGCCATTCGCTTTAGCACCTTAGAGGCGCTGTGCCGGGAGCTTGACTGCCAGCCCGGAGACATTTTGCGTTTCGACGCCTCCGTCTAGTTCATTATCTATCAAAAAACCCGCTGCTCCGTTCTTGTTCAGAACGAGACAACGGGCTTTCTTGTATCTAAAAACTACTCAGCGACCACGAAAGGGGTCTGCTCACGAGTTGCCTTGAGGCGAACCAATGTGGACTCCTTGCCCAGCAGATCCATGGACTCAAATAGTGGTGGAGAGATAGCCTCGCCGGAGATACCAATGCGCAGTGCACCGAATGCCACACGTGGCTTCAGGCCGAGATCCTCGATAAGCGCCTTGTTCAGGGCTGCCTCGATATTTGGTGTGTTCCACTCCTCGATAGCCTCTAGCGCAGCAATACCAGCGTCTAGTGGCTCGATAGCGGTCTCCTTGAGGTTCTTCTTGGCTGCCTTCTCATTGAGCACCAGATCCTCATCTGCAGTGACCAAGAACTTCAGCAGATCCCATGCTTCGCTCAGGACCTTGATGCGAGTCTGCACGAGCTCAGCAGCGACCGCAAACTTCTCAGCTGGGTAATCAACTGGGAATTCGGTGTACTGCGTCATGTACGCGCGCAGACGAGCCTCGAAATCCTTTGGCTCCAGCAAACGGATGTGATCCGCGTTGATGGCTTCCAGCTTCTTCTGATCGAAACGCGCTGGGTTGCCCAAAACGTTGGCAACATCAAAGTTGGCAATGAACTCATCCACGCCGAAAATGTCCTGATCCGCAGACAGGGACCAGCCCAGCAGCGCCAGGTAGTTGAGCATGCCCTCAGGGATGATGCCGTTGTCACGGTGGTTGAACAAGCTGGACTGTGGATCACGCTTGGACAGCTTCTTGTTGCCCTCACCCATCACGAATGGAAGGTGACCAAAGGTTGGAGTTGCCTTCGCAACACCAATCTTCTTCAGTGCTTCATACAGTGCAAGCTGACGAGGAGTAGATGGCAACAGATCCTCGCCACGCAGCACGTGAGTAACGTCCATCAATGCATCATCAACTGGGTTGACCAAGGTGTACAAAGGCTCACCATTGGAACGTGCCACAACGAAGTCAGGCTGAGTGAAAGACTTAAACTCCACATCGCCGCGGACCAAGTCAGTCCACTTCCAATCCTGGTCTGGCATGCGCAGACGCCACACAGGCTTGCGGCCCTCAGCTTCAAATGCCGCAACCTGCTCTTCAGTCAGCTCACGGTCATAGTTGTCATACCCCAGCTTTGGATCGCGACCAGCAGCCTTGTGACGCTCTTCAACCTCTTCCGCGGTGGAGTAGGCAGGGTACACCTCGCCGGCGTCGATAAGCTGCTTCAAAACGTCCTGGTAGATGTCCTTGCGCTGTGACTGGCGGTAAGGCTCATGAGGGCCGCCCTTTTCGACGCCCTCATCCCAGTCCATTCCCAACCAACGCAGGGAATCGATAATAGCGGCATAAGACTCTTCAGAGTCACGAGCAGCATCGGTGTCTTCAATACGGAAAACCAATTTGCCACCAGTGTGACGAGCATATGCCCAGTTGAACAGCGCAGTACGCACTAGTCCAACGTGAGGGGTGCCGGTAGGTGATGGGCAGAAACGAACACGAACATCAGTCATGGAGGCCATGATAATCGCCCACACCCACTGCCCGCGCGTTTACCCCGCCACTACTGAGATTAGAATGACTAACCATGTCTGCCCACCGCGATCTATCTGCCCCGTCCACCGCCCCAGATTTCCTCTTATCCAGAGGTCATGGGTCTGTGCGCACCCAAGGATCGCAAGAGAACTTCACCGATCCTTGGAAAGCAGTCGACGCACTCAAAGAAGGCCGCGTAGCCATGGTGGTTGGCGCTCTCCCCTTCGAACGCGATAAACCCGCAGCACTCACCGTGCCCAAGGCCATCATCCGCGAAGAAGGCCCGCTGGAGCCCCACGCCTATTACAGGTTCGGACCCGGCGCGGTGCTGGGCGCCTCGGTTGCAGGGCTCGATCCCTCACCGATTGAGCATTTACGACGTGTCAATGCAGCGATTAACACCATCAACAACACTGTCCTGAACAAAGTTGTCCTCGCACGTGCTGTAGATATTTCCTTTGATCCACCAGTCGATCCTCTGTTGGTGGCAGCGCGCTTGATTGATAAATCCCACAACAAGGATGGCTTCATCGCGGATCTCACCCCAGCAGGCCCCGAATTTGACGGCCACATGCTGGTTGGATCCTCCCCAGAGGTGTTGATCAAGCGCCAGGGCTCCACCATCACCGCATACCCATTGGCTGGATCTGCCCCACGACTGACCGATCCAGCACGCGATAAAGCCCAAGGAGAACAACTTCTTGCCAGTGCGAAAAACCTAGAAGAACACTCCTATGTAGTCAACCATCTGCGCACTGTGTTGGCGCCATTGTGCTCACAATTAGATGCTTCTGTGATCCCAGAGCTCACCAAAACCAACGAAATGTGGCACCTTGCAACCCCTATCGTCGGTACTCTCAAAGACTCACAAATCACCGCCCTGGAACTAGCGATTCGCACCCACCCCACCCCTGCCATCTGTGGCACCCCCACTGACGCAGCAGAAGCACTTATTGTGGAAGCCGAATCACCACGAAACTTCTATGCCGGAGCAGTCGGCTGGTGCGATTCCACAGGCGACGGCGAATACATGGTGGCTATCCGCTGCGCAGAAGTCTCTGGAGATGGAACCTGGGCCAGAGCATGGGCCGGTGGCGGCATCGTTGCCGATTCAGACGCCCAAGAAGAATTTGATGAAACCACCGCGAAACTCCAAACAATCATGAGGTCACTGGGACTTTAAGGGGCCTTCAGAGACCTTTGGGTGTGTTGGTGATAGTTGTCCGTGGCTAAAGGGCGACTTCACACGTTCGACTTCGCATGTGTGGCTTTCTCACCTTCGACTTCAGTATCATTTTCCAGATTTCTGTAGTGAAGTCGTTGTTGAGAAGTTGAGCATGCGAAGTCGCTCCCGTGAAGTCGAACTCTAGGGCTCTAAGACTCAGAAACACTCCCAGTGCTCAAGAAGCCCTTTGACTTCGATTTCGCATTACCGATTTCATATCCTCGAGACCGGTCACTTTTGCCCAAAATCCGACTGATCTCGGTAATGCGAAATTGAGGATAAGAAATTGACCTTGCGATATCGAACTTAAGATCCCTAAAACTCTTAAATAGCCCACCAGAGACCCCCAGGCAAAGCAACAGCCCCACAAAGCCAATGCCTTGCGGGGCTAATACTTCAACGAAACCTAAAGCTTAAGAAACCTTCTTCGCCTTGAGCACAATATCCACATGGTGGTGTGCGCCGGCTCCGGTTTTTATGTCACGTTCAAAAGATTCCAGTACTTCTACCGTGAAGTTTGAGCTCAGGTGTTCTGCGAGCCATTTTGGGGTGGCTGCGGATTCTGAGTCAAAGTCATGGTGAGTAAACAGCAGGGTGCCGCCTGGTGCAACGAGGTTTTCCAGGTGTCCGACGGAGATGTCATTGGCTGGAATTTGGCCATATGAGCAGCTGACTACGTCAAATTGACGGCCAGATTCAATGGAAAATTCGGTGAATGCTACCAACAGGACTTCCGAATCAGGGGCGTTGTGCTTTGCTCGCGTGACTGCGGTGGGCGCAAAGTCAATGCCGGTGGTCTCAAATCCTTGGGCTGCAAGCCACACGAGGTCTGCGCCTTCGCCGCATCCGATATCGAGTGCAGTTCCATGTGGTGCAGGGTGTGTTCCCAGGTAGGCAACAAGTGCTTGGTTGGGGTTGCCGCTCCAGATTTGCTCTGCGGAGGTGTATTGGTGCTCCATGGATTCTGGAGTGACTTGGTCGTGTGGCCGATGCTGGTGTTCGTGTTCGTGGCTCATATTAGACATTCACGATTGGGTTTCCGAGCTTACCGATGCCCGGGATTTCAATTTCGATGTAATCGCCTTCGACCATTGCCTCGGTTCCTGCTGGAGATCCGGTTGCAATGACATCGCCTGGCAGCAGGGTCATGGATGCGGTGATGAATTCAATGATTTCACCCATCTTCATGATCATCTGGTTTGAGTTGGAGTCCTGCTTCAGGGTGGTTTCGCCGTCGCGGGTCAGGCGTGCCTTGATTGGGAGGTTGTCCAGATCGATGGAGTTGATATCGGTTTGGATCCAAGGTCCGATTGGGCCGAAGGTGTCGATACCCTTGGCGCGTGCCCACTGTCCATCAGCGAACTGAAGGTCACGGGAGGAGACATCGTTAATGATGGTGAAGCCCAAAACGACAGACTTCCAGTCCGCTGCCTTGACGTTCTTGCAAGGCTTGCCGATAACAACTGCGAGCTCGCCTTCGAACTCAACCTTGGTTGCAAAGGAAGGGATACGGATTGGGGACTCTGGACCGGTAACAGATGTTGGTGGCTTCAGGAACAAGGTTGGTGGCAGGGAGTCTGCGGACTCTTTGAACACCTCAGCAACGTGATCGGCGTAGTTACGGCCAATCGCAACAACCTTGCTTGGCAACATTGGTGCAAGCAGGCGCACGTCCTTCAGCGGCCACTCACGGCCGGTGAACTTTGGTTCGGTGAAGGGGGTGCCTTCAATCTCACGCGCGGTGAGGTTGGCTACATCATCTCCTTCGCCTTCAATAGAGCAAAAACACATTCCATCTGGGGTGGCAATTCGTCCAAAACGCATGATCGTTATGTTACGCGGTTCGGGTGGGGTCCTGCACGATGACCCCTACTCCCAAATGTCTTTGAGGAATTGTGCGCGCAGGTGAGCGATCTGCACCAAATACACTTCGGCGCAGGCAAGAGCATCGGTCAGGGCTTGGTGGTTGGAATAATTGGGAAGTCCATACCGTTGGCGAACGCGTGCCAGGCGGAGGTCTTCACCGCGTGGGTAGGTGGACATGCGCTCCATATGGCGGCGTTCCATGGCGAAGGTATCCACGAGGGGGACGTCGAGAAGCGTTCCGAAATGTTTGAGGCATGCGGCCGAAATAAAATCGCGCTCGATGGGGGAAAAATGCGCCAGCATGGCGCGTCCTTGAAGCGCTGCCAGCAGTTGGGTCAGCGCGTCCTCCATGCTGATGCCGGCGGCGATTTCATCGTCGGTGAGCTGGTGAATCACCGCGGATGAGCCCACGGAAAAACCCTCATTGCCGTGAATGACCGCGTATCCAGCACCGCTTAAATCGATCACATCGCCGTTAATTGGCACCCATCCGATCGAGACGATCTGATGCTCGCGCGGCTTCAGGCCCGTAGTTTCCACATCCACGGCCAGCAATTTCAGGTCTTTTATGCTTGTCGACGCCTCCGGCCGCGGCACTTGGTAAAACTCCTGCAATGCGCCAGTTGCGCGCCGTATTTTCGCTTTTCGACGCCCCAGTAACACTAGATATTCCTCACGGGGTACTTGGTAGCCAACGCTGATTGCATGTCCTTAATGATGGAAAAAGCATCACGCAAATGTTCTCGATCCATCTTGCCCAACGTCTTTGGATCAATATGATAATTGGGTATCTCCCCCACTTTGATCAGCTGTGTTTGATGGCGGAACGCAATCGAGGATAAGAAATCAAAAGCATCCAAAAGATCCTGCGCACCTCGTTTGGACACCTGCCCGTGTCCAGCTGCGGCTGTTAGACGTTCGCGGGTGCCGATGGCATCACTTCCGGTAGCCAAAGAATACAGCCTGGCCATCTGCACGATGCCTGCGGTACCGCCCTTTTTCACATCCAAGGTGGCGCCATATTCACCGGAGCGTTCCACCACAAGACCACGGAAAAATCCCAGCGGAGGATCCCTTCTAGCGGCAAGACTTGCCAGATGAGCATGCATTCGACGCGCGCCCCTGGCCATATTGACAGCACTTTGATGCACTTGCTGTGCCATCTCGATATCCCCATAAATGCCACGGAAATCGAAGAAAGTCTGTACATGAAGCAGCGCATCTGGTTCTGGTGCTGTGATCCACGAGTGGAATGTAGAAATCCACTGATCCGTGGTTTTACGCCATTCGGGATTAGATGCCATCATGTCTCCCGGGCACAGCACTTGACCAGCCCGATCCAATCCTTGACACACAAATTCTGCCAACGCGGCAAAGTACTGCCCGTGCTCGCGCTGATCATAAGAATTGTGCAACACAAGCGCATTGTCCTGATCAGAGGCTAACCCCAACTCTTTGCGCCCCTGGGAGCCGACCACCACAAAGCAATATGGCACCGGAGGCTCGCCAAATTTTTTCTCCGCCAAGACCAACAATCTCCTGGCCAAAGAATCCGCAGCCACAGTAAGCAAGCTACTGACCTCTTCGGAGGAGGCTCCCCGATCAATAAACCGCGATGCCACTTCTGCCGCAGATTGGAACGTATTGGCCAACTCTTCCACAGTGTTTTTTCGGGAAAGATCAGCAGTTAAATAAATCGGATCGTGACGCAGTAATCGCATAATATCCGCAGCCGTGACAATTCCGGAGATTTTGCCATCATCTACAATTGGCAAATGGTGAATGCGCAACTCCGACATAAGCAGCATTGCTTCAAAGGCCAACCCTTGAGATGTTGCACACCGTGGATCTACCGTCATCACATCTGACACGGGCCGCTGGATATCCAAATTCTTAGCCACCACCCGGCTGCGCATATCCCGATCTGTCACAATGCCTTTGAGTTTTCCGTTAGTTTGCACCAATAACGAAGAAACTCCATGCTCATCCATCTTCTTCGCCGCATCCATAATGGCGGTTTCTGGACTGCAAGAAATTGGATTGGCGATCTTGAACTCGCCCAATTTAGTGCGCAACACTTTTGTGCTGGACTCTTGGCGCAATTGATCAGCAGCCGCACGAATACGCTTTGACCAGCTGGAATAATAACGATTAAGATCAGGATTTCGCTTGGCTAACTGATCAAAATCTTCACGCGAGAGTCTCAGCACCAAAGAATCTTCAACGGCAACCATGCGGTATTGGGACGTGCTCTCAGCACCCATTGTGGAATACCCAAAAGATCTGCCTGCATCACGGCGATCAAGCAAAACATCTTCTTCATCCAGAACATCAATTGCTCCGGATCTAATCACGCCCATGAAATGATTAGGCACACCGATGGGTACGATTTCTTCACCCCGCCGGAAATATCGCATGCTCATTTTTCCTGGGACTTGATCAAGCTCTTCATCTGGGAGCTGAGCAAAAGGTTCAAATCCTGCTAAGAAATCTCGGATTTCTTCGAGTTCAACCGACATCACTTAACCATAAAAGAAAAACTGCTGACTTTCGCCCGAATAGGAAACGCAGTGAAATTTACCTCATAAGAAGTCAAAAATTCGGTACTGTATTTTATTAATAGGTCTGATTTTATAAACTCAATCCATTCACAGTAGTTTTGAATCTGAAAGTTTCCTCTACTATCATGCGCCGACGATCATTTCACACCACTTTCATTCGTACTTTAGCTACTTTATTAAGCATTGTAGTGGTGAGTTCGTGCGCCCCGAATCCCCCAAAAACATATACACAAGATACGAAAATTCTGCGATACGAAACCTCCGGCTTTGACCTCAACGTGGTTGAATTAGCAGATGCTCTCGGTTATTTAGAGAATATTAAATTGCACAGTGTCGGCAGAGCCCAAGGTGGCATCGATGCCATTGAATCTATGAAAAATGATCGCACTGATTTTTCCATCATTCCTTTCAATGGATTAATCATCACCGAGGTCAACTCGGGTTTCCCCATCACCGCAGTTGCAGCATGTTCCGGAACCGCAGGAAACACCACCTCCGCATTGCTAGTGCGCAAAGACGAAGACATCATGAGCGTGAAAGATCTTGTGGGGAAAAAGATAGGAATGAACAATGTAGGCGCACTGGGAAGCGCAGTTCTAGAACTATATTTTGAACAAGCTGGTCTCACCGCCGCAGAAATAGCCAGCATCCGACTTCGCCCTATTCCAGTAGATGTTATCGAACAGAGACTATTTCAAGGGCAGGTGGATGCGATTTGGGTAAACGATAATATTAAACAGCGAGCGCTTGCTTTAGACCAGTTCACTGCCTTAGCTGAAGATGTGGATATTATTGGACACCGCAACACCGGAAGCGTCGTGGTGAAACAAAGCCTTATTGATTCCGATCCAGAAGTAGTAGAGACCCTAGTAAATGGAATCGCACGTGCACTTGAGTTCGAACAAACTCACACCTCTATGGAAGTACGTGAGGTTTATAGCGATTACCTCGAAGATATTGGTCAAGCTTCCCGGATCCCCGCCTTTACAGGGTGGCAAAGCTCTGGCGTGACTACCACCGGCGGCTTAATGGATGCGGAAGATTTCCAGATCTGGTCAGAGTGGGCTGAACAAAAACTTCACGTTAACGCAGTGGATCTCAGCCAGGTCTATACCAATGAGTTCAATCCTTATTTTCGAGACTAAAAGCCCTCCTCAATAAATTAAGGAGGGCTTTCTAATACTGAGTTTTAGCCCTGAAGAGCCTTGACGATGCGGTCGCCTACGTCAGTGGTAGAAATTGGCTGAGAATTGTCACGGCCAGCAACATCGGCAGCAATTACCCTTTCAATGCGCACTGCATTGTCTTCATCACCGAGGTGACGCAGCAGCATTGCTCCGGACAAAATAGCTGCGGTTGGATCCGCAATGCCCTGTCCAGCAATATCAGGCGCAGAACCGTGGACTGGCTCAAACATGGATGGGTTGGTGGCAGTGGCATCAATATTACCGGATGCAGCCAAACCAATACCGCCAGAGACAGCACCTGCTTCATCAGTAAGAATATCGCCGAAGAGGTTATCGGTCACAATCACATCAAAACGGGAAGGGTCAGTAACCAGGTAAATGGTTGCTGCATCGATGTGGTTGTAATCAACAGCCACCTCTGGGTATTCCTTTGCTACCTCATCAACAGTGCGCTGCCAGAGGCCGCCACCGTGAACCAACACATTGGTCTTGTGCACAAGGGTAAGCTTCTTGCGGCGGCTTTGAGCCAAATCGAAAGCGTAGCGAATAACTCGCTCTGCTCCGTAACGGGTGTTGACGGAGGTTTCATTGGCAATTTCATGAGGGGTGCCCACGCGGATTGCGCCACCGTTGCCGGTGTATGCACCTTCGGTGCCTTCGCGGACAACCACGAAATCAATCTTGCCGGGGTTACGCAGTGGAGACTCCACGCCTTCATACAGCTTGGATGGGCGCAGGTTTACGTGATGATCAAGTGCAAAGCGCATCTTGAGCAACAAACCACGCTCGAGGATTCCTGGAGGAACAGCACCTGGCGCACCAATTGCACCAAGGAGAATAGCGTCATGCTCGCGCAGTGATGCAAGATCCTCATCGGTAAGTAGCTCGCCGTTGTTGAGGTAACGGCGGGCGCCAAGATCATAATCAGTGGTCTCAATGTCGTCGCGGACAGCGTTTAAGACCTTGAGGGCTTCTGCAGTAACCTCTGGGCCGATTCCGTCTCCACCAATAACAGCAAGTTTCATGTTGTGGGATTCCCTTCTCACTATATGGACTTCACTAGTGTAGCTGATTAATCACTGCAGTTACTTGTCCCACCACGCCCACTACCCCATTTTGCAGGGCTTGACTCAACTGTAAATCGTTAAGACCAGCACGAATAGGGACAGCAACAGTGGCCACAAAGTTCACATCATCACCGTCCAAACGCATAAAAATCGTGGAATGATCTGAATCCAGGTTTGCCCGATTACACAAATGCAACACTTCGGTTGCCTCTACACTCCGATCGGATGTCACCACCGCTTGGATCTTCAACAACTCTGGATCATTCAACATCACGTCCACTGGCGTATCCCCCAGCTCAAAACTAATCAGGCCTGAAGCAGCGTCATAAGGAACCTCTTCCACGCCTTGATCCATGAACCAGTTAGCCACTCGCACGGGGGTTACCTGAGTGTGGGAGGTGGCGTCGACAAGCTTAATATTTAGCAGGGCGCCGCGCTGACGCGGTGAGCGCTCCGGATAGAGCGCATGGAATTCCCGCGTGAGCTCAATCGCGCCATCGAAAGCTGCAGCCACAAAACCTGCCACCTGTGACTCGCTCAGCCCCTCACCAATAGGCACCGCCTGAATTGCATGCGCTTCCACGGCTCCCTTATCCGCCTTGAGCACCCCAGTTAATCCGCCAGGAGCATCCAACACCATTTTCGGAGCTACGCAAGCATCAAGGGCGGAGTTGATCGCCACGATAGAACGCACATAATCCGCTGCACTCAGCTCCCCCACCCACGTGGCTGTTGCGCGGAGCCATTCATTCCACTCAAAGGTCAATTTAAAATGAGGAGTATCAACCACAATGGAATCATTGTGCACGTGTGGCTCAAGTCCCGCAGAAGTCAGCACAGTAGACAGCGTTGCTGGAAGCATGATGATAAAAGACCTTTCATAGGGGAAATAGCTTCTCCTAATCTACCTGCTTCCACACCGAAAAATAGCAAAAACCGCCTTTCCACTCCGGTGGTCATCCCAAAGTAGAAAGGCGGTTGTAAAAAGCTGGATTAATCCAAGTTAACCTGGAAAGAAACAGCGCCGAGCTCAAGGTTGATTTCTGCTTCCAGAGCTTCTGGAACAGCAGACTCAACGCGCAAGATCAGAACTGCACCATCGGCGTCTCCAGCCTGAGTCAGTGCGGCAGCCTCAATGTTGATGCCAGCAGCACCAAGCTTGGTACCAACAGTTCCCAGTGCGCCAGGAGCATCAGCGTACTGCAAGAAGAGGTTCAGACCCTCTGCACGCAGATCCAGACCACGGCCGTTGATACGAGTAATCTTCTCAACACGCTCAAGACCAGTCAACGCACCCACGACGGTAGCGCTTGCGCCTTCGCCGGTGATGACCTTGACCTGAAGTACGGAACGGTGAGTGACAGACTCAGAGTTGGTCTTCACAGTGACCTCAAGGCCACGCTCTTCAGCAATGCGAGGTGCGTTAACGAAGGTGACAGACTCTTCAATGATTCCGGAGAACAGACCACGAACTGCAGACAGTGCAAGTGCGTCGACCTGCTCAGAGGAGAGCTCGCCACGTGCTTCGACCTCAATGGCGACAGGAGCCGCGTCGACAAGCTTGCCAGCCAGAAGGCCAAGCTTGCGGGACAGTTCCATCCACAGTGCAACTTCTTCGCCTACGCGGCCACCGGAAACGTTCACAGCGTCTGCAACGAATTCGCCAGCAAGTGCTTTAAGCACGGAATCAGCGACGTCAGTACCAGCACGATCCTGTGCCTCCTCAGTGGATGCACCCAGGTGAGGGGTAACAACTACCTGTGGCAGCTTGAACAGTGGTGAATCGGTGCAAGGCTCGGTGGAGTACACATCGAAGCCAGCGCCACGGATATGACCGGACTCGATAGCATCTGCCAATGCCTGCTCATCGACAAGACCGCCACGTGCAGCGTTGATGATGATCTGACCCTTCTTGGACTTAGCAAGGAGCTCAGCATTGAACATGCCAGCAGTTTCCTTGGTCTTTGGAAGGTGAATAGTCACAAAATCGGAACGGCTCATCAGCTCATCCAGCTCAACCAATTCCACATTCAGCTGAGCTGCACGTGCTGGGTTTGCGTAAGGATCATAAGCAACGATGGTGGTCTCAAAAGCTGCAAGGCGCTGTGCGAACAGCTGACCAATGTGGCCGAAACCGACGATTCCAACAGTTTTTCCGAAGATTTCCACACCGTTGAAAGAAGAACGCTTCCACGCACCCTGGCGCAGAGTTGCATCTGCTGCAGGGATTTGACGTGCAGTGGAGAGCAGCAAAGAAACTGCGTGCTCACAAGCGGAGTGAATGTTTGAGGTCGGTGCGTTAGCAACCATGACGCCAGCTTCGGTGGCAGCAGGGATGTCAACGTTGTCCAGGCCCACGCCGGCACGACCGACGATCTTCAAGTTAGGGGCAGCGGCGATGACTTCTGCATCGACGGTGGTTGCAGAACGCACGAGAAGTGCGTCAGCTTCCTTGACTGCTTCAAGCAGTTCTGGGCGGTTAGGTCCGTCAACCCAACGGACTTCTACTGCATCTCCAAGCGCGTCAACAGTGGACTGCGCAAGCTTATCGGCGATGAGGACTACCGGACGGCCATTCTGGCTCACAAGTTACTCCTGGAAAAACTAGGAATGTCCGCCTACAACAGGCACGACCGCGTCGGCTGCAGACGTGTCCACGCCGGGTTTTGGCGTGCGACTAAAAACATTCTAAACCCAACCCCCTCGGTTAAGTCATACAACCCAGTGATTCATGGTGTGAGATTTACCCCCAAAAGTGTCTCACCACGCAAAAAGTACTTATTTCCCCAGGCATACTTCCCCCGAATTTTATTTACTGGATACTTCCCCGGGATTCTAGTGCGTCACTTTCATTCCCGTCCGCACTCCGGTCCACCCTCCGTACTCTCTCATCTCATCTCGGAAAATTTGGAATCCGCAGTGCCCAAGACGAACCCTTCCCAGTGGCGATTTAAGAGGCTAAAAACCTGATATGAGCATATGTGCGGATCCAGGGGCGTAAGGCTCTTAAATACGATTCTGGAGGGTCATTTTTTCTGGGCTTGAGGCGAGATTTCCCACGAACCATTCACCAACCAGACTAGGTGACCGAGAGTCTCTCAATCTATGAACATTTGGTCGCCTGGTCTGGTGCCAGAATTCGGAAACTAGACTGGGCGACCAAGACTACTGAAAAATCCGTAGCCTTTGGTCGCCCAGTCTGGTTCGTGGGAACTCCCCCAGCCAACGCGCTCTTAATGGCCAGGACGGGGTCTAAATCCTGACAGGCAGGGAGCCCCAGCATATAAACGCTCAAGCATTACCTGGAAACCCCGCAGAGAAATTACTGATAGGACACAAACCATGGACGAGGATCAATCTCTTCATAGGTTTGTTGCGGGGTGAAGGTTGGGAAATCTTCATCATAGAAATTCTTCCAAGCCATGAAGAAATCTGGGCTTAGCCCTTCGCGCAGCATATTCCAGGTGGCATATTTATCACCTGGAGCACCATGTCCATCTGCATGTAATACAAAAGCTAGCTCTGGATGAGAGGTATCAATTTGCTCTCTGTTTTGGAGCATTTGGGTTTGGAATTGGTGCAGGACAAATGCTTTTTGTGGCAGCTTATTCTCTGCAACTAAATCAGCTAACCACTGTGATACTTCATTGATTTCTGCAGCTTCGGCGGAGCCTACGCGCATCATTGGTTGTTCATCAGGCCCAATTTTCCATTCTGGGTCTAGTGCTAATCCAACATTGGGGCGCTTGAGTAGGTTTTCATACCTTTTGGCTTGTTCCAGGAAATTGGCACGACCAGGTTGTAAATCTAGTACGGCGTAACCGCCAGCGTTGGTGATGGCATCGACGTATTCCAGCAGATCTTCTTCTGCGAATTCATTGGAGTAATTGCCGTCCTCACCTGGATATTCAGAGGCTACGGTGGCGATTACTTCAAATGCTGGGATCACTGGTTGATCGTCAAAAGGCTGGTATTGCTGGGCTAATTCCGTGACTCGAGCTACTGCTTCAGCTGCGGGTTGTTCGCCCATTGCGCCCAGTGCTGGTCCAGATGGATGTCCGTAGAGCGCTACCATGCGACGTCCTGGGAAAACCAAGCCACCACCGCCTGGAAGTTCGGTGGTTATTTCTTCGCCACGTTCGATTTTTTCAGCAAGCAATTCACCGGTGCCGAATTGTTCGCCCAAGGCCAAAAGTGGGCGATCTGCAAGGCCTGCAACCATTTTCATGGTCTCAGAGTTAAGGCGTGGGTCGGGGTAATCCATGAATCGGATATCTGCACCATAGGCACGTGCTGTAGCAACTGCAGAAATGCCACTTTCTGGGCTGGCGATCACGATGGGAGCCATCTCACCATCGCGTTTGGTGTGGATGGGAAAAGCCTCCACCTTTGCGTCATTGGACATAGGCGTTACTGATTCCCAGGATGGCACCAGCAAAGTCTGTGCATCAGCATTCAAGCTGGCTGTGGAGCGGGCAAGGTCTGAAACATCATCGACGTTCTGTGTCTCAAATTGCAATGCAGTCAAGTGCGCGAGCCCTTCTTCAGTGCCGTTATCTTGAATTATTTTGGTGGCTTTTTCATTTTCATCAAAATTCGGCAGCGCAGCACCGACCAGCAGCACCGTGGAGGCGCCGAGGCGGTCAATCTCTGCAATCACTTCAGCATCATTAGTGCCCGGTGCATGCAATACAGGCGCATGTGCGACCACGCCAATGGACGCAGCGCGCAGTTCATTCGCAATACCCGATCCGGAAACAACTACGGTGTCCGAGCTATCGAAAAACATCTTGCTGGCAGCGATTCCGGAATAGCCCGCATCACCGATCACAGTCGGTGTGCTTGGAAACTTCTCCGCCACCACGCGCGCCACATTCTCTGTATGCGCCTCACGGTATGGAGAATCACTGGCAGACTCGCTTATCGACGCGCCCTCCGTGGCTACCTCCGCAGCGCCCATGGCGCCTTCACGGTCTGCATCCGCAGAACAGGAAACCAGGCTCAATACAACTACAGCTGTTGTAGTTGACGCAATAATGCGCTGTACAGGAGACTTTAGACGTGCCAAATGGATGCCCTTCCCTTGGATTTTCAGGTAACTATCGTTTTGGACAATCCTAACCGACTTCGCTAGTTACTATTCCTCCGCGGTATCTTCAAAGGCATCCGGGCCATCATGCCCACCGGTCAGATCAGCTTCGTTAACATCTCTCACCACTGTTTTACCGATCGCGTCTTCAACCATTGCGATGAAATTAGTACGGCGATCCGCAAAGAAATGCGTGGTATTGGAACTATGCAAATCCTCAGCACTCAACAGGTGTGTATCCAGCATTCGATCGAATTCCTCATCACCCATGAGGGATTTGGACTGCACACGTGATAGATACCGTGATGGAGGAGTATCACCAATAACTACTTCGGTACGGCGTCCCATTGGTGTGCGGTTGAGAACAGATTCGGTCAGCACTGGATCAATGCCGCGTTCCTTGCACCATTTGGTAGGGAAAATCTGGTGAAAATTACATCCCAGCTCATCAAAAGTCCAGCGATCAAACTGCTGGCCAGTCCGCCAGTCACGCGCTCCCCTGCCCATCAGCAAGGCAAAGATACCTTTCCACACGCCTGTGCCCTCTGTTGCACTCAGCAGCCTGGACTCGTGGAATACCGTGTCCCGAATAGTTTTTGGCACCACCGCAGTTTCACCGATGCCTTCACGAATCCATGCAGCCACCTGATCGGTATCACGGCCGGATCGAGCAATCACTGCAGGTGAGCCATACAGCTCTCCTAATACGCCGCTCCAGAACCACTGGTTAAGACGATCCCACGAACGTGCACTAGCCAAGTCTTGCGATTCCAACAACGTAAGAATCACAGCTAATGGAACAATCTGAGCGGTATACGGAACCTGATCCACACTCAGAATGCAGCGTTGACGTAAAAATTCCGCAGCTTCATCAAAGCCTTCAAGTATTTCATCTGCTGCAGGAATATACTCAGCCAAGGTCAAATTGAGAATATCTTCGCGATAACCCGAGGCATGGCCTTTACGAGCACTCACCAACAACGCAACTGCGGTAAGAAATTCCGTGCTGCCAATGCCATCTAAAGCGGAGTGCTGGCGCAGATGACGATCAATGCGCCCCCAATCTTCACGGAGGGAAAATTCCGTACCCGCAGTTTCATCAGCGGCAAACACAGCTGTCAGCAAATCAAAGACATCCATTTGCAGCCCAGAGCTATTGGCCTGGGCGAAGATTGAACCCACTCCGCCCTTCGCAGTTTCACGATCAAGGCGAATCATGGGAATGTCATAGCTGCTCAAAGTTTTCACAATTTGCGATTGGAAGCGCTTTGCATGTTCACGAGCTCCCTCGCCTGCAACATCTGCCAGATCAAAGAGAAGGTCAGTACCTTGATCATCCAACAACACGGAGACTGGTAGGCAACCATTTTCCAGCGCGGTAGTTAAATCAACGATGCCACCTTCCACGACGGGTCCAAAGTGCGAGATGATTTGGCCACTTTCATCAACAGAAAATACTGCCTCATCAGACATAACCGGAGATTCAACGGCCTTGGCCACATCGATATAAAACTTCCGGATGACTTTCTTTGATCGGAAATCCACCGTATTCACATAGCCATCGCCACTGAAGCAATGATAAAGAGTGGTGAGGCGCTGTTGACCGTCGAGAAGCAATAATCCTGGATCCTTGCCGGTATCCGGCGCTCCAGACAACGCGCGTGGCCTAAAGCGCATCTCTTCTCCACGGGTGTCTAGTGCCATCAGAACACCCACTGGAAAACCCCGTAGAACGGTAATTATTAGGCTTCGAATGCGATCAACATCCCAAGCGTAATCCCGTTGAAAATCGGGAAGTTGGATATCGCCTCGGTCAATGCGGGCGAACAGATCATTTAGCGGATAGCTTGGTGTGGAAAACCCCATGGCTCACACTCTATATCAGCACACACTCTCATGATCACTGTGATCTACGCTTTCCAATTGAATCGTTGAGTGGAAGATCCCAAGTTTGGATAGTTCCGCTTCTGCCCGATCCAACACACCACAGCTATACAGCTGCGTAGAAGAAGATTCCACCACTAAATGCACTGTGGCTAAGATTTCTTTTCCATCAATACTCCAAATATGGAGATCGTGAACATCACTGACACCAGGAATCGTTCGCAGTGCTTCATCAACCTTGGCAGGTTCAGCATGTGCCGGAACCCTCTCCAGCAAAATATTAAGAGCTTCTTTGAGGAGACTGACGGCGCGCGGAATAATAATTGCTGCGATAGCAATGGAGGCAATAGTATCCGCCGGCATCCATCCGGTGTAGCGAATAACCAAACCAGCAATAATCACGGCAACAGAGCCCAGCATGTCACTGAGAACATGGAGGAAAGCTCCGCGCATATTAATATTGCCATCTTGGTGACGCATCAACACCAATGCTGAAATACCGTTGGTGACAAAGCCAATGACTGCAACAATCAGCATCAGGTCAGTTTGGATCTCTACATCTTTACCCAAACGCATGATGGCCTCAATAACGATCCATACAGACAGCGCAGAAACAACTGTTGCGTTAAGCATTGCAGCCAGCACTTCCGTGCGTTTATAGCCATAGGTGGCACGGGTGCTCCGAGGTCGGCGGCCAATCAGCATGGCGATCGCCGCGATAATCAACCCCGTGGAATCGGACAGCATATGCATGGCATCTGCCAGCAAAGCCAAAGAGCCAGAAATAAGGCCCGCAATTAATTCTGCAAAGAAGATGACGGAAGTGAAAACAATGACAGCCAGCAAGGCTTTGAGAGAACTAGGCGCATGAGAATGGCCCAGCCCGCCATCACCATCATGGCTATGTCCGGCATGGCTGCCATCGCTAGGCCCTTCACTACCGTGTGCATGATGTTGATGGCCGTGCCGTTGATCATGGTTTTCCATGTGTTCAGCTAAGCACACTTTTCACCTTATTGAAAGCTTATTGAAAATAAGGTGTGGTTCACAGACCCCCATAATCTACACACAACAAAAAGATGCCCTCCGGAATCAAAAAATCCGGAGGGCATCTTTTAGTTAAAACCGAAGTTAAAACTCAAGCGGAAACTTAAGCGGTTTCTGCGCGAGCGTCAACCTTGACCCAGCTCATGAGATCGCGGAGCTTAGCACCGGTCTCTTCGATTGGGTGGTTGTTGTAGGATGCGCGAAGACCCTCAAGCTCGGTGTTACCGTTCTCAACGTTAGCAATGAGGCGCTTGGTGAAGGTGCCGTCCTGGATATCGGTCAGGATGTCCTTCATGCGGGACTTGGTGTCTGCATCGATAACGCGTGGGCCGGAGAGATAGCCACCGAACTCAGCAGTGTCAGAAACAGAGTAGTTCATGTTGGTGATGCCACCTTCGAACATAAGGTCAACGATGAGCTTGAGCTCGTGAAGAACCTCAAAGTATGCCATCTCTGGCTCGTAGCCAGCTTCGGTCAGAACCTCGAAGCCAACCTTGACCAGTTCCTCAGTGCCACCACAAAGAACAGCCTGCTCACCGAAGAGGTCGGTAACAGTCTCAGCTTCGAAGGTGGTTGGGATAACGCCTGCACGAGCGCCGCCGATTGCAGACGCGTAGGACAGTGCCAGAGCCTGAGCGGTTCCGGTTGGATCCTGGTCAACAGCGATGAGGCAAGGAACACCCTTACCGTCAACGAACTGACGACGAACCAAGTGGCCTGGGCCCTTTGGTGCAACCATGCCAACGATAATGTCATCAGCAGGCTTGATCAGATCGAAGTGGATGTTCAGACCGTGGCCGAACAGAAGTGCGTCGCCTGGGTTCAGGTTTGGCTCGATGTCGTTGGTGAAGATTTCTGCCTGGGAGGTATCTGGAGCCAGAAGCATGATGACGTCAGCCCAAGCTGCAGCCTCAGCGCTGGTCTTAACCTCGAAGCCTGCTTCCTTTGCCTTCTCTGCGGACTTGGAGCCCTCACGCAGACCAATGACAACCTCAACGCCGGAATCACGAAGGTTCTGGGAGTGTGCGTGGCCCTGGGAGCCGTAGCCGATAATGGCAACCTTGCGGCCCTGGATCAAGGAGAGGTCAGCGTCAGCATCATAAAGCAGTTCAATAGCCATGGGAGAAAATCTCGCCTTTCGTAAAAATTTTGGTGAAAAGATGTTTGGCCCGTAAAGACTCAACAAGGTTTACAGGACAAACAACTACATTATTGTTCTACCACACACATGCAACAAGCCAGTGTTTGACTGGTCACACTTACATAGTAGATGCAATCAAGATTGCTGTTTAGATCTTTGCCGGAGCCATGGTCTTAGGACCACGGTTGAGTGCGATCTGACCAGATTGGATCAGTTCGCGAATTCCGAATGGTTCCATCACATCAAGCAAAGCGCGGAGCTTGCCTGGGGTACCCGTGGATTCAATAACCACGGAATCTGGAGCCACGTCGACGACTCGGGCGCGGAAGATGTTCGCGGCGTCGACGATCTGCGGACGGTTGGTGCTGTCCGCAGAGACCTTGACCAGCATGATTGCGCGGGCGATAGTGGTCTCTTCATCAAGTCGCACGACTTTGAGCACCGGGATCAGCTTGTTTAGCTGCTTGGTGATCTGCTCGATGTTGAGCTCGTCGGCGTCGACAACAACCGTGATGCGGTTGATGCCATGTGTCTCGGTCTTTGCAGATACCAGGGACACGAGGTTGAATGCGCGTCGGGTAAACATACCTGAAACGCGGGAAATAATTCCGTCAACGTCCTGAACTAGGACGGACAAGATGTGTCGAGTGACGTCAGTATTAGCCATCTTGTTTCTCCTTATGCCTCGGTCGATTCAACGGCGGCATCTGGTTCGCTAACAGCTTGATGAATATCGGCAGGATCTTCTGCAGCTGATTCATCGCCGTCAAAGAACGGGCGCAAGCCTCGTGCGTACTGGATATCAGTGTTAGATGATCCAGCGGACACCATTGGCCACACCTGCGCGTCTTCACCGACGATAAAGTCGATGACTACTGGGCGGTCGTTGATCTCTCGAGCCTTTTGGATGGCTGGCAGTACTTCCTCCGCTTTGGTGACGCGGATGGCAACACAGCCAAGTCCCTCAGAAAGGGTGACAAAGTCGGGCATGTATTCGCCCTGATTACGAAGTTTAGTATTTGAGTACCTTCCTTCATAGAATAGGGTCTGCCATTGGCGGACCATACCCAGGTTACCATTGTTAATTAGGGCGATCTTAATGGGGAAACCTTCCACTGCTGCAGTGGTCAGTTCCTGGTTGGTCATCTGGAAACAGCCATCGCCGTCAATTGCCCAAACTTCCTTATCTGGAGCGCCAGCCTTCGCGCCAAGGGCCGCAGGAACCGCGTAGCCCATGGTGCCTAGACCGCCGGAGTTCAGCCAGGTGCGCGGCTTTTCAAAATCAACAAACTGAGCAGCCCACATCTGGTGCTGGCCAACACCGGCACAGTAAATGGCGTCCGGTCCAACTTCCTTGGACAGTGTCTCAATCACGAACTGAGGCGCAAGCAGATCGCCTGGCTGCTCGTCGTAGCCACGTGGGAAACGTGACTTGAGGTTTTGGAGGTAGCCAACCCACTCTGAGATATCTTCAGACTCCGCAGAGGTTGCCTTGGCTGTTTCCAGCAGACGAGCAAGAACCTCGCGTGCGTCCCCCACGATTGGCACCTCAACCTGCTTGATCTTGCCAATTTCGGCAGGATCAATATCAGCGTGAATGATCTTGGCATCAGGGGCGAAGCTATCCACTTCACCGGTCACACGATCATCGAAACGGGAACCGATAGCAATCAGCAAATCGCTTCGCTGAAGTGCACCAACAGCGGACACGGTGCCGTGCATGCCTGGCATGCCCATGTGCAGATCATGCGACTCAGGGAAAGCTCCCAATGCCATCAAGGTGGTAACAACTGGGATTCCAGTGTGCTCAGCAAATGCACGAAGCTCTTCATTCGCATCTGCCTTGATAACGCCGCCGCCGACATAAAGAACTGGCTTCTTAGCTTCACCGATCAGCTTGACAGCCTGTTCGATTTGGCGTGCGTGCGGAATAGATACTGGGCGGTAGCCCGGTAGGTCAATCTTTGGAGGCCAGATGAAATCTAGTTCAGCGTTTTGAACATCCTTAGGGATATCAACCAAAACGGGGCCTGGGCGACCAGTAATGGCAAGGTGGAATGCCTCAGCCAATGCCTGTGGAATATCATTCGGGTTGGTGACCATGAAGTTGTGCTTGGTCACTGGCATGGTGATGCCGCGGATATCCGCTTCCTGGAAAGCATCAGTACCCAGCAAAGTACTGCCGACCTGACCGGTGATGGCCACCATTGGAACGGAATCCAGGTTGGCATCTGCGATTGGAGTAACCAAGTTGGTTGCACCTGGACCAGAGGTCGCAATACATACACCAACACGACCAGTGACCTGGGCGTAGCCAGTTGCTGCGTGTCCAGCACCTTGCTCGTGTCGAACAAGAACGTGACGCACCTTTGTGGAGGAATATAGCGGATCGTATACAGGTAGAACCGCACCACCAGGAATGCCGAATACAATATCGGCGTTAAGCTCCTCGAGCGATCGAACAATTGCCTGTGCACCTGTCATCCGCTCAGGTGCGGCGGATCGACCACGGCTTGCTAGCGTGGCCGGAGTGGGCTGTTGAGAAGCTGCCACATTCACGACTTTCTGGCTCCTTTACTACATAAGGATTTTCACGGGACTAGCTTTAATCGAGCTGAATCCAGCTCTTTCAAAGGTTCGTCTTCTTTAAATTGTTCCGACGCGGATGCGTGTGCACGCAGTGCGACAGATGTCTGTTGCAATGTTGGCTACTCGGGTCATATCCAACAAGAAAGCCCTCGGTCCAACACTATGGTGAGTGTTGTCGAGGGCGCTTGACGAGACGACTTGGAAGGCCGTTACGGCAGGCGCCGCGCGGTTACTAGTACAAGTCGAATAATGGTCATGGTGTGTCATGGTACACACATGGTCATTTCAAATCCACATCGCACATTTTTCCTTCACCCCCAAGCTGCTCCCCCACCTCGCAAGGAAACAGGGTTCTCACAAATTCCAAACAGCATCTCTGTAATTTTCAGGGTTAACCTGGGTTCATGATTTTAGGTGAACGCATCTCTTTCCTTCTTTATTCATTGTGGAATTGGATTACAAATACAGGCATTGACCTTGCAATCATCCTGGTTCTTGGCTTTTTAATCCCTCGTTTCGGCCGGATTGGCATGCGGATTATCAAACGCCGAGTGGAATCCACCGCCGATACTGACACGACCAAAAACCAACTCGCCTTTGCGGGCGTAGGCCTTTATATCGCACAAATCGTGGCATTTTTCATGCTTGCAATTGCAGCGATGCAGCTCTTTGGTTTCTCTCTGGCAGGTGCCGCCATCCCCGCCACCATTGCTTCTGCTGCCATTGGTCTAGGCGCGCAATCCATCGTTGCGGATTTCTTGGCTGGATTTTTCATCCTGACGGAAAAACAATTTGGTGTAGGTGACTGGGTGCGCTTCGAAGGCAACGGCATCATCGTTGAAGGCACTGTCATTGAAATCACCATGCGTGCCACAAAAATCCGCACGATTGCTCAACAAACGGTGATCATCCCTAACTCCACGGCCAAGGTGTGCATTAATAACTCCAACAGCTGGTCGCGTGCCGTTGTGCTCATGCCGATTCCGATGCTTGGTTCAGACAACATCACTGATGTTATTGCACGTTCTGAAGCTGCGACTCGTCGTGCACTTACGCAGGAAATAATCGCACCTGAGATCTTGGGCGAGCTTGATGTGCACCCCGCCATCGATGTCACGCCGCCTTCTGTCGTTGGCATGCCCTGGATGGTGACCATGCGTTTCCTCGTCCAGGTCACCGCAGGTAATCAATGGCTTGTCGAACGCGCTATCCGCACCGAAATCATCAGCGAATTTTGGGAAGAATATGGCAGCGCCACCACCACATCCGGTACGCTGATCGATTCCCTCAGCGTGGTTCAGGAAAAGAATCCGCTTATCGACGCCTCTCCCAACGCTTTGCAGGAACCGAAGCCGGAAGCTGCCGCGACGGTCGCATCGCTAGCAGCATCATCTAACGATGACGCTGCTAATACAGTGATCAGTCCAGGAAATCCAGAAAAGGGTCTTGATTCCGAGGTGATGGAACAGGAGCTTTCCGTTGAAGAAGATACGCCCGAGGAACACGCTTCTCTGCAAAAGTTTTTCCGTACCGATTTCTACCCCAAGCGTTGGCAAAAGATCTTGTCCCTGGGAGGCCGCGTCCGCATGAGTACGTCCCTACTGCTTGCTGCATTAATGGTGTTGTCGCTGACCAAGGTGTTGATGATTGAACCTAATGAAAATTGGCAAAATTCCACTGGCCGCTTCGCTCCGCAATCAACCACAACCACTTCTGAAACTCCTACGCAGCTACCGTCAAGCTCGATAGTTTCCCCCAGCGTGCCGGTGTCCCCAACGGTGGAGTCAAGCGTCGAAACGCAGCCTGAAACCGCAACCTCCCAGCCCCGTAGCACCGCTGAGCAAACCGAGGAGCCTACGGAGGAGCAGCCATCAACCACACCATCAACGACGGTTCCAGAAACCACGCCGCAGACACCCGAAACCTCCTCTCCAGCCCAAGAAACAGCAACACCAATGTCCACCCCATAAGACACTGATTACAGACGGGTCCCATTTCTTTACTACTATTGGAAACTATGAGTTCAGACGCAAAAAAGGCATCAGTGGAGCTTTCAGAAAAATTTCACCCAGAACGCACCCACATCTTGGGGGCAATCATCCTTGGACTGATCTCATTGTTGGTCATCGGGGCTGCACCACAGTATCTGTTTTGGCTGCTCGCTTTCCCTATCATCTTCATCTACTGGGTTCTTAAATCATCCACAGTGGTTGATGAACATGGCATCGCTGCACAATACGCATTCAGAGGTAAAAAGTTTGTCGCCTGGGAAGAACTCGCCGGAATCGGTTTTAAAGGTGCTCGCACTTTTGCCCGCACCATTTCGGATGAAGAAATCACCCTTCCAGGCGTTACTTTTAACTCACTTCCACGCCTTGACAAAGCTTCCTACGGCCGCATCCCAGATGCGATCACAGCAAGCCATGAGGCTGCCGACGGCAAAGTTGTTGTTGTGAAGGAAGATGGCTACTCCGTAATGATGACCAAGGAAGAATACTTGGAGCGCCAAAAGGCTCTGGGTAAACCAGTCCAGTTGAACTTCGATGAGAATTCTCAAGACTCTGGGAATACAGCACCTACCCCTAGTGTTGTATCTCAAGAGGCACAACAAGTCGCGTCTGAATCCTCACATCGTGATAACCCCGCGTCACAGCACTAAAGTTTAAAATAGTTGTCCGAACCAAAGGTCCACATCTCCGCACGAGTAAAAACTCACCCAAGTTTTTAAAAGTGCCGTTGATTCTTGACATCCATCCGTCGCTCTTTAGAGCAGATTTGAAAAGCGCATCATGATCCCACTTCGTTCAAAAGTCACCACCGTCGGCCGCAATGCAGCTGGAGCCCGCGCACTATGGCGCGCAACCGGCACCAAGGAAAACGAATTTGGCAAGCCAATCGTTGCCATTGTGAACTCCTACACCCAATTCGTGCCCGGACACGTTCACCTCAAGAACGTCGGCGACATTGTTGCGGATGCAGTGCGCAAGGCTGGTGGCGTTCCCAAAGAATTCAACACCATCGCTGTCGATGACGGCATCGCCATGGGGCACGGCGGCATGCTGTACTCCCTGCCTTCCCGTGAAATCATCGCCGACTCTGTCGAATACATGGTTAATGCCCACACCGCTGACGCCATGGTCTGTATCTCCAACTGTGACAAGATCACCCCAGGTATGCTCAACGCCGCAATGCGTTTGAACATCCCAGTTGTCTTTGTCTCCGGTGGACCAATGGAAGCCGGCAAGGCCGTTGTTGTTGATGGCGTTGCACACGCACCAACCGACCTGATCACCGCGATCTCCGCATCCGCAAACGATGCAGTCGATGATGAAGGCCTCGCAGCTGTTGAAGCAGCTGCCTGCCCAACCTGTGGTTCTTGCTCTGGCATGTTCACCGCGAACTCCATGAACTGCCTGACTGAAGCACTGGGACTTTCTCTCCCCGGCAATGGCTCTACCTTGGCAACTCACGTTGCTCGTCGCGAGCTCTTCGAGAAGGCCGGCGAAACCGTTGTCGAGCTGTGCCGTCGTTACTACGGTGAAGAAGACGAATCAGCTTTGCCACGCAACATTGCCACCAAGAAGGCTTTCGAAAACTCGATGGCATTAGATATGGCCATGGGCGGATCCACGAATACCATCCTGCATATCCTCGCGGCTGCGCAGGAAGGTGACGTAGACTTCGATCTCACTGATATCGATGAGCTTTCCAGGCGTGTGCCTTGCCTGTCCAAGGTGTCACCAAACTCCGATTACCACATGGAAGATGTCCACCGCGCCGGTGGCATTCCCGCACTGCTCGGTGAGCTCAACCGCGGTGGATTGCTGAACAAGGATGTCCACTCAGTCCACTCCACCGACCTTGATGGCTGGCTTGATGAGTGGGATATCCGCTCCGGCAAGACCTCTGAAGAAGCAAGCAAACTCTTCCACGCAGCACCAGGTGGTATCCGCACCACCGAAGCATTCTCCACCGAGAACCGCTGGGACGAGCTAGATACTGACGCTGCAAAGGGCTGCATCCGCGACATCGAGCACGCGTACACCGTTGATGGTGGACTCGCGGTTCTTCGTGGCAACATCTCTCCAGATGGCGCAGTGATCAAGGCTGCTGGTATCGAAGAAGAGCTGTGGCACTTCTCCGGACCAGCACGCGTTGTCGAAAGTCAGGAAGAGGCAGTTTCTGTCATCCTGACCAAGACCATCCAGGCTGGCGAAGTTCTTGTCGTCCGCTACGAAGGTCCATCAGGTGGCCCAGGTATGCAGGAAATGCTTCACCCAACCGCATTCCTCAAGGGATCCGGCCTGGGCAAGAAGTGCGCGCTGATCACCGATGGTCGTTTCTCCGGCGGTTCCTCAGGACTGTCCATCGGCCACGTCTCCCCTGAAGCAGCACACGGTGGAGCAATCGGCCTGATCGAGGACGGCGACATCGTGACCATCGATGTGCACAACCGCACCCTCGAGGTTGAGGTTTCCGATGAAGAACTCCAGCGTCGCCGTGAGGCAATGGATGCTTCCGAAAAGCCTTGGCAGCCAGCTAACCGTAATCGTGTTGTCACCACTGCACTTCGCGCTTACGCAAAGCTCGCTACTTCCGCAGATAAGGGTGCAGTCCGTCAAGTCGACTAATCTCTAGGATGTTTTAAGCACCGGTTCCCTATTTTTAGGGCGCCGGTGCTTTTTATTTGGCTTGAACGAGTGCCACTCCGAGCGCTAAGAAACAGACCAAACCAGAGTGCCCAGGGAGCTATATTTTCCAAGATATGGGCATCTGTGGCTGGTTTCTCTGTCTTGAAACCAGCCACAAATGCCCACGGATATGTTTTAGCTTGCCGTGGGCACTCTGGTTTGGTCCGATAAAAAATCTCACCCACACCCCAGAAAAGTGCTCCCCTAGAATCGATTCTCAGCGGTTTTCAAGACCTCATCCATGCAAAACTCATTGAGAACTAAAACGGGTGCAGAACTCCATACATGCTCTGAAATGAAAAATGACCCTACAAGAGGGTCATCATATTTTCTCACCACATTAGCTTTTAGGCGATTGGATTAACTGCTGCTCCAAACCACCACAGCAAAACTGCGCCGGCGATTCCCAAGATCACAAAGATCCAGGAGCTCACCAATGGACGCTTTGCCCAACCGCGACCAGAATCAAGGGAAATCTTGCCCGGTCCGGTGAACTGCAATCCGACTACAACAAGGGTGAGGATCAGTGCCAGCATCAGTGGTTCGCTAAGCTGACCCCAGCCACCTTCATGAGTATTCACCTGGTGCAGGGTGGTAAATGAGGTAGCTACCATCGCCACTGCAGCTGCCACAGGTGTCATCAAACCGAGCAAGAGGAATACGCCAGCTGCAAGTTCAATGGAGGGCAACAAGATTGCCAGAATTTCTGGCCACTGATATCCAGCAAACTCAGCTTCTAGCCCTGTAAGACCGGTAGAGCCGCCGAGGGTGAAGAAAGTAAATACTCCTCGAACAATGAGGTACACACCAATGACAGCGCGGATAATGAGCAAACCAAAATCTAAGGTGCCGCGTCGGGTGTCTTCGATAATCTGAGGTTGTTCAGCAAATATAGGCTGTTCCACGGGAGCGACTGCCGCAGCTGCAGCAGCACCGGCTGGCGCAAAATCAGAGTCAGTATACGGCTCAGAATAAACAGGCTGCGGTGGTTGAACAGGCTCTTCTGGTCGGTTCAACTGGCGGGTGACCTCAGTAGGTGGAGCTGGCTGCGCCTGCACATAGGAGGTTGGTGCATCAGAAGCTAAAGATCCCTCATGCTTCTGAGCTACCCCATTTACAGTGGTTGGCGCTTCTGTAAATGCAGGCTTGGTTGCCTGGTTATCTGGCCGTTCAAAAGCGGTAGTTTCAGTAGCTTCAGAGGCAGAGGCTACAGGATTTCCGGCAGGAATATTTTGTGGTGCAGCTCTGCCGGAGCGATCGTACAAATTACCGAGGCGTTCTGACGCATTGGCGGAATTCGCGGATGGTGATGTTCCCTTATAGGTTGGGATGGCTGAATCATCATCGAGATCGCTCAAGTCCGGTTGCTCATAATTCTGATTTGAATTTCGCGAGTTGTCAGTCATGTGCCCCAGAATATGCGAATTAAGTGCCACAAGGTGGATATATCTTCGGCGCGCCCTAAATGCTTATCTGACTGTTATGCAGGGCAGGTGTCTAGTTGCTCATGTAGCGCAGTAGCTTCTGCTTTGGTGACCGACACTTTATAGCGATCTTTGATGGTGATGATTTTCTTTGCGTAATCACATCTGAACGCGTCATTCGGTGGCAGCCAAGTAGCTGCATCGCTTGCTCCCTTTTGCTGGTTCAGTGAGCCTTTTACTGCTAAAAGATTATCGGGATCATTGGCGAAATCTTTTCGCTTTTGATCACTCCAGCGCCATGCACCTTTGACCCATGCATCTTTCAGGGGAACAATGTGATCGATTTGCACTTCGCTGGATCGTTCACCCCGCGCAAATGCAATCGTTTCGCCAGAAAATGGATCATAGAGCGTGCCAGTGCCAATGAGGCATTGCTTGTCGCTTTCGCGGAATTCATAATTCACAAGATCGCGCTGCAGAATGTCATTGCGGGTATCGCACCCGTTTTTGCCGAATTCGACTGTGACATCGTCGGTCCACGCCGAGCCAAACTTCTCTCTATCGTATGCAGTTTTAGGAGCACGGCCTTTCTGATCGAGACCGTTTAAGAGTTCTCGGTATTCAGCAGCTGTGGAATGCTCTGTAGGTGAGGTTGAAAATCGATCGTCATACCAGTCCAGCACAATTGTGACGACTACGATAACAGCCACAATAATTGTGATAATTCCGGAAATGGTGCTTTTAATTTTCTTCGCTGACCTGCGGTTAGTTGAGTTAGTTTGTGATCGAGCCATGATGATCTCAAACCTTAGCAACACCTACGCGAGCGCCCCAACATAACCCCGAACAGCTGTTCCCTCATTGATTTTTCACACATTCCATAATATTGTTGATGTATCATCTAAATTTCCTTGAGAGGACACATCGCCATGACAAACACTTCCTCAGATTGGGTTGGAGCCCCACAAAACGCCTCTTCGGACGGAGAATTCGTCCGCGATACCAACTACATCACCGACCGCATCGTCTCCGATGTTCCAGAAGGATCCGCCCCGATTGCGCAGGAAGACGGCACTTTCTACTGGCCAGTTGAAGCCGACCGTTACCGCCTTGTTGCAGCACGTGCATGCCCATGGGCACATCGCACTGTTATTACACGCCGTCTACTTGGTCTAGAAAACGTGATTTCTCTAGGATTGACCGGTCCAACTCACGATATTCGTTCCTGGACTTTCGATCTTGATCCGAATCACTTGGATCCAGTACTGCAGATCCCGCGTCTCCAGGATGCTTATTTCAATCGCTTCCCTAACTACCCTCGCGGAATTACCGTCCCCGCGCTTGTAGAGGAATCTTCCAAGAAGGTGGTCACCAATGATTACCCATCCATCACGGTAGACTTCAATCTGGAATGGAAGAAATACCACCGCGAAGGTGCCCCAGAACTTTATCCGGAGGAGCTTCGTGAAGAAATGGCTCCGGTGATGAAGCGTATTTTCACCGAGGTAAACAATGGCGTTTACCGGACCGGCTTTGCCGGTAGTCAGGAGGCACACAACGAGGCCTACGAGCGACTTTGGGTCGCATTAGACTGGCTAGAAGAACGCTTATCGACGCGCCGTTACCTCATGGGGGATCACATCACCGAGGCGGATATCCGCCTCTACCCCACTTTGGTGCGTTTCGATGCCGTTTATCACGGACACTTTAAATGTGGACGCAACAAGATTACGGAAATGCCGAACCTTTGGGGCTACCTAAGGGATCTTTTCCAAACCCCAGGCTTTGGCGATACCACTGATTTCACTGAGATCAAGCAGCACTATTACATCACTCATGCAGAGGTAAACCCCACCCAGATCGTGCCTGTTGGACCAGACCTTTCCGGTTTCGCCACACCTCATGGTCGTGAAAAGCTCGGTGGATCCCCATTCAAAGATGGCGTCACCCTCCCAGGACCAATTCCAGCAGGTGAAGAAGTGAAAAACCCAGAGGTATTTCAGCAGTAACTAAGGACGCAATCCCTCAATTGCTGCTTCAACGACAGCGTCTGTGAGTCTAGCGAGAGACCTCGACTCCAGGCGCCAACGTTGCCAAAAAAGTGGTGTTTCAATCGGCCCATCATCCAGGATCACAACATCCCCAGCTGCCAACATTGGCGCAACTTGAGCTTCAGGCAATAGACCCCACCCAAGGCCCCGGCGGATTGCCTCCCCGAAACCTTCTGCAGAAGGCACAATTGAGACTCTACGTCTGCCCACGGGCTCAGCTACCCGGCCGATGAGATCACCATCCTGCAAGACATCTTTAGGCCCAAAGCGCAGCACCGGCATAGCCACCCAATCAAGGGCGCCATCCACTAGATAGGCATCGCGCAATGCAGGTGTAGCCACCGCCAAATGGTGCATGGTGCCAAGCTCAATTACTTCACAACCAGCCACTGGATTGGCCTCACGAGTCACTGCTCCCAGCACATCACCTCGGCGCAACAGCGATAATGTATGGGCTTCATCTTCTAATCGAAGCGATAATGTTGCGCCACCCCATGATGCAACCTCTGCAAAAACTGGCGGGAACCAGGTTGATAATGAATCAGCATTAATAGCGATTGTCAGAGGAATTTCCGCAAGCCGCCCAGATAGTTGCGCGCGAGTTTCTGCCTGAAGCAACGCCATCTTTCGCGCTGCTTGCACCAACACCTCCCCAGCTTCCGTGGCTCGTGCCGGTTGTGTGCGAGACACCAAGACGCGGCCCACAGAATGTTCCAGCGCTTTGACACGCTGACTTACTGCCGAAGGTGAAATAGAGAGCGCTAGCGAGGCGCCTTCAAAGCTGCCTTCATCAATGATAGAGAGCAAAGTTTCCAGGTGAAGAGGGTTCATGAAGCTATATTAAACCATGTTAAGAACCAATCATTTTACTTAAGTACTCTCATCCATCACGATGGGAGTCATGGAAATCTTCATGACAGGTCTGCTTTTGGGGGCCAGTTTATTGCTGGCCATTGGCCCGCAGAATGTACTGGTGATTAAACAAGGAATTAAGCGTGAAGGCATCACGGCTGTCATCATCGTGTGCCTCTTATCCGATATCGTGCTCTTTGCTGCAGGAACGCTAGGCGTTGGCATTATCTCTGACGCCGCACCAATTGTGCTCGATATTTTGCGCTGGTGTGGCATCGTCTACCTGCTTTGGTTCGCTACCCTTGCTGCCAAGGATGCTTTCAAAGCAAAAACTGAACCCGTGACCATTATCGAAAACACGGAACCAACCGCGAATGAGGCCACCCCTATGGGAAGCTCTTCCGGTTCGGCGGTGACCACTGCGACAAGGCACGTGCCGCTGAAGGTAAGCGTCGATAAGCAGCGGGTGTGGGTAAAGCCCATGTTCATGGCGATTGTACTAACCTGGCTCAACCCGAATGCCTACTTGGATGCATTCGTGTTCATCGGCGGCGTGGGCGCGCAATACGGCGAAATAGGCCGCTGGGTATTCGCAGCTGGCGCATTGTGCGCCAGCCTGATCTGGTTCCCCTTAGTGGGCTACGGCGCAGCGGCACTATCGCGCCCGCTGTCCAGTCCCAAAGTCTGGCGCTGGATCAATGTCGGTGTGTCCATCGTATTGACCGCATTGGCGATCAAACTGATAGCAATGGGCTAGTTTTCCCGAGTTTTAGAATCCGTGGCCTTCGCCCAAATATTGATGCCGGCATCATGGGAAATCTCATCGATCGCCGTCAACTCGGCAGCGCTAAAGTCTAGATTATTCAACGCATCAAGGCTGTTATCCAACTGTTCCACCGATGATGCACCGATCAACGCGCTGGTCACGGTATCTGCATTGTATTCGCCCTGCTCACGCAATACCCACGCCAATGCCATCTGCGCAAGCGTCTGACCTCGCTCCTGAGCAATATCGTTGAGCTTGCGCACCATATCAATATTGTCCACATTCAACATGCCCTCGGACAAAGATTTGCCCTGGCTTGCACGGGAGCCCTCCGGAATACCATCAAGGTATTTATCGGTGAGCAGCCCTTGCGCAAGCGGCGAAAAGGCAATAACGCCCAAACCATTATTCGAGGCCGACTGCAGCAAAGACTCACCATCATCGCCAGGTTCTTCCACCCAACGATTCACAATGGAATAGCTTGGCTGATGAATAAGCAGCGGACACCCCTCTTCCGCCATAAACTCCGCAGCCTCAGCAGTCAGCTCTGGGCCATAGGAAGAAATTCCCACGTAGAGCGCTTTTCCAGAAGCAACAATGTCACGCAACGCATACATTGTTTCCTCCAGAGGGGTATCTGGATCAGGTCGGTGATGGTAGAAAATATCCACATAATCCACGCCTAGACGCTCCAAAGACTGATTAAGCGAACTCATCAGATACTTACGCGAACCGCCAAAGCCATAAGGGCCAGGCCACATATCCCAGCCAGCTTTAGAAGAAATGATCAACTCATCGCGATGGCCTTTAAGATCCTCGTTTAAGATTCTTCCAAAATTAGTTTCCGCAGAACCTGCTGGTGGACCATAGTTATTGGCCAAATCGAAGTGCGTTACTCCCCTATCAAACGCGCGGTGAATGATGCTGCGCTGCGTGGACAGCGGTTTATCATCACCGAAGTTGTGCCACAGTCCAAGTGAGACTACGGGCAGCTTCAGCCCAGAATTTCCCACCTTACGATAAATCATTGAGTCATAGCGATTGTCTGCTGGTTGATATGCCATGACTGCCATTGTCCTCAGTTTGTGGTGTTCCTGCCACAACGCGTGGTGCATACGAAGAAAAGCAGCCAATCCTCAAGCGGATTGACTGCTTTTCTTATCTGGCCGGGTTTTATTTATCCAGACTTATTTATCCAGACTTATTTGACCAGACCGAAGCCGCCGGTCCAACCGATCTTCTCAGAGCCAGCGAGTGTGAGCTGCAGGAATCCAACTGCTTCAAGCTCATGCGCACGCTTCAAAGATCCCGCATCAAGAGCGTCTACGCCACCTGCGTTCACATCTGCAATCAGAGCGCTCTTTGCTTCCGCATCATCGCCTGCAACTAAAACGGTGGTGACAATATCCCCGACCGTGCCAGAAGCTAAAGTAGCAGCGAAGTTAGTGTTGAATGCCTTCAAAACGCGAGAGCTTGGAAGCTTGGCTTGGATCTCTGCAGCCGCGGAAGAACCAGTAGGAACAACGAGGGAATCAAAAGTTTCGAAGTTCAATGGGTTGGTGATATCGATAACCGTCTTTCCGGCGAAAGCTTCCTTGTGAGTTTCAATAATGGATTCCACTGCTGGGTAAGGGACAGCTAGAACGATAACGTCACCGTTAATTGTGGCTGTATCTGAGTCTGCAGATCCAATGTGTTCTACGGTGGCACCGGCATTGGTCAAAATGCCTGCAATTGCAGTTGCCATATTGCCGCGGCCGAAAATGGTGTAAGTAGTCATTGTGTTGTTCTCCTTGTGTGAAATGGTTTCAGTGGGTGTCATGGCTTTGGAAACTTGCTTATTTCCGAAGAGCTTGCTGAGCAATTCTTTGATCATGAGATTCACATTAGACCTAAATTGCTTGACATGTCAAGTAATTTACTTAAAAGAAAAGCTCCCCGTCTCAAAGGGAGCGATTCTCTAACTTGGCTACTGAATGCGTTTAACAGCTCAGCAGCCAGTAAAACTAAGCTAGCTTCTTAGCGATCAGCTGGTTAACCTGAGCTGGGTCAGCCTTGCCACGAGTTGCCTTCATCACGGCACCGACGATAGCGCCAGTAACCTTGGTGTTGCCAGCACGGTACTTTTCTACGATATCTGGGTTTGCAGCCAAAGCATCATCGACAGCCTTCTCAATTGCACTGTCATCGCGAACAACTTCGAGTCCACGGGAAGCCACAACTGCGTCTACATCGCCTTCGCCAGCAATAACGCCATCGATAGCCTGACGAGCCAACTTGTTGGTCAGCTTGCTCTCGGAAACAAGCGCAACCACGCGAGCCACATGAGCTGGAGCAACGCCCAACGCATCTAGTTCAACACCGGTCTCGTTTGCCTTCTGAGAGATGTAGGAAACCCACCATGCACGAGCCTCATCTGGAGTGGTGCCAGCTTCAACGGTCTCGATGATCAGATCAAGCGCGTTAGCGTTGATCAGGTCACGCATTTCAGCGTCAGACAGTTTCCACTCTTCTTGAATGCGCGCGCGACGAACCCACGGAAGCTCTGGAAGGGTTGCACGAATCTCTTCAACCCACTCGCGTGGTGCAATAACTGGAGGCAGATCAGGATCGTTGAAGTAACGGTAATCCTCAGCGGTCTCCTTTGGACGACCCTTGGAGGTACTTCCATCAGTTTCCTGGTAGTGGCGAGTTTCCTGGTCGATAATTCCACCGTTGTCCAACACCTGAGCCTGGCGCTGCATCTCAAAAGTAATGGCCTGCTCAACAGACTTCAAGGAGTTGATGTTCTTGGTCTCTGTACGAGTACCGAATTCTTCCTGACCAATTGGGCGCAGGGACAGGTTGGCATCAACGCGCATTGAGCCCTGATCAAGGCGGCCATCAGAAACACCAAGTGCCTTAACAAGATCACGCAGCGCGGAAACATATGCCTTGGCGATCTCTGGAGCACGAGCACCAGCACCCTCAATAGGCTTGGTCACAACCTCAATCAATGGGATGCCCGCACGGTTACAGTCAACCAAAGAGGCAGTCGCGCCATGGATACGGCCAGAAGTGCCACCCAAGTGAGTGAGCTTGCCGGTATCCTCTTCCATGTGAGCGCGCTCGATCTCTACACGCCACTCAGTTCCATCTTCCAACACAACATCCAAGTAACCCTCATACGCGATTGGCTCATCATACTGGGAGATCTGGTAGTTCTTTGGCTGATCTGGGTAGAAGTAATTCTTACGCGCAAATCGTGAGGACTCAGCGATGCTGCAGTTCAGCGCCAGTCCAATTTTAATTGCCCACTCCACGCCCCTGGCGTTTACTACTGGAAGAGCGCCCGGAAGTCCCAAGGAAACCGGGTCAACGTTGCTGTTAGGCTCAGCGCCAAAGTGTGCAGAAGAAGCGGAGAACATCTTCGTCTCAGTGCCCAGTTCGACGTGGACCTCAAGTCCCATCACCGGGTCATATTTCTCTAGAACTTCATCGAAGTCCATCAGATCATAAAAGGCTGCAGTCATGGATCATTATTCTAGTCATCATTAAGCAAGCATGTTGCTATGGGGTGGCACGCTAAGCACCACAGTTGTCCACCTGGACTAATAGCACCGCTAAATCAGCATTCAAATGCACAGAAAAACCCGCTTGGCTTATAGATAAAAACCAAGCGGGCCAACGAGGAAAGACATCGTTTTATACCGAAGTTTCTCCAGAAGATGAAGCAGAAATCTCTTGCCCCTTTTGTGCCGCCCGCTTATCGGCAGCTCGGCACACTGCCGCAAGAAGCGCGCCAGAAAGGTTGTGCCATACAGAGAAAATAGCACCAGGCAACGCAGACATTGGCGACATATACTGTGAGGCAAGTCCGGCAGCAAGACCAGAATTTTGCATACCAACTTCAATTGCGGTGGTACGTCGAGCGGCCGCTGGCTGACCAGTGAATTTTGCGGCGAGATAACCAAGGGAATAGCCCAGAGTGTTGTGAATAATCACAGCAGCAAGTACAAGCAGTCCAGCTTCAAGGATCTTGTCCCTAGAACCTGCAACCACGATGGCAACGATTAGGGAAATTGCTACGACCGAGATCCATGGCAATAAAGGCAAAATCTTGCCGATGAGGGTTGGGAAAACCAAACGCACAACAAGTCCGCCCACAACTGGGATCAGCACAACCTGAACGATCGATACTGCCATGTCTGCAGCATTAAGTGGCATGTACTGCCCCGCCAACCAAAGAGTGAGCAAAGGTGTCAGAAGTGGTGCCAACAATGTGGAGATGGATGTCATGGTGACAGACAGTGCGACATCTCCGCGCGCCAAATAGGACACAACGTTGGAGGATGTACCTCCAGGTGCACAACCGACCAAAATAACACCAGCGGCAATCTCTGCCGGCAGCTGCAGCATCCACACCACAAGCAATGCAGTCAACGGCATGATGACAAATTGTGCAACCACACCAATTAGGACTGGTAGTGGACGTTTAGCAACAAGCGCGAAATCCACTGGCTTTAGGGTCAGGCCCATGGCAAACATGATGATTCCGAGCAATGGATTGACCCATGAGGAAATATTGAGCACCACGTCTGAGGCAGTGAAGCCGATTATGCCACCGATAATGACCAAAACCGGAAAACCTAGCGCAGCAATATATGCCGCTCTGTCTTCTGATTTCGGTGTCTTGAGTTCAACTTGAGTACTCATTAGCTCCCTTAGCCCTAACCTAAACAATTTCCCAAGGTATGAGATGTTTTCATAATTTTGTCTCAAATTATTTATTTGATGCAAATAATTCCCCCCGCAGCCACCAAGACCCCAGCCTCGCTAGGCCAGCACTCCCCCCCCCATCCCCTCCCAGCGCTGCCACCACAAGGCCTAAGGAAACATTCAGACCACCCAACACTCAGGATCTTCTCCAGGATCCCCCTAACCCCATTCCATCCCATACGAGGTAATAGCAATGATGCTTAGCGGTGCAGATTATGATGCAAAACAGCTATCCCACACCGCTTTTAATAACACCCCCGATAATTGGCGCAATCACCAATTCCCAGCCACTTAGAAAAGGAAGAAACCGACGCCACCATGAATTCAAAAATCACAGTGGAGCCGGTTTAAACGGATTCTACGGACTAGCTGGCGTCGAAAAGCGATGCCTCGTTGGGGATGGTGGGAACTTGCAAGCGGCGGTGGAGCCGCTCCAGCAAGGTGAGCTTTACAGCAGGCCACTCATCATTGGTGATGGAGTAGATGACCGTATCGCGCACGGTGCCATCGGGATGAATGCGATGCTTGCGCAACACACCATCTTGTTTCGCCCCGAGTCGCTCAATAGCCGCGCGGGAGCGATGATTATGCCAGTTGGTGCGAAATTCCACGGCATTAACTCCAAGAACTTCAAAAGCTCGCTGAAGCTGTAAGAATTTCACGGAAGGGTTAATGCCGGTTCCTTGAACATGGGCAGCCATCCAGGTGCGCCCAATTTCAAGCCGTTTATTTGCATGGTCAAGGGTATGGAATGCAGTCATTCCAACGGCGCGGCCAGTTGCAGAGGAAATGATTGCCCAGGGCGCACATAATCCATCTTCATGTTCCGCCAGCCTGCGGTCGATTTCTTCGGCCATTCCATCTGGGGTGGGTAGAGCGACGAACCAATGACGCCACAATTCTTGTGAGGCGACAGCTTCTTGGAGATCTTGAGTCCACTGATGTGACAGTGGCTCGAGGATCACCGCGTCGTTCGCCAGACGCGGGTTTTCAGCGAGTTGCATGAGATGAATATAGTCATAGAATTGCGTTTTGTCCTATTTTCGGCAAAGGCACAGTTTAAAACTATTAAATTCATTGCTTTTCGACGCTTAAGTGCACCTGTTCCACAGCGCTTGGAGCGCTGTAAAACAGGTGCACAAAAACTGACAGTTTCCTAGAAAGCCACGCCTGCTTTAAAGATCACATTGGCATATGCAGTGGTCTCCCCTGTCCGCACCACAAATGCACAGTCAGACAGTCGCGCTTTAAGCTCCTCATGATCAATCACCTCATGAGAAACCTCCAGCAAATCGCGGATGTGTTTGGGTGTGCCATCGGCAATGAGTGCGCCTTCAACAACTACTTCTGGCTTTAAAGCTGCAATAACTTGCTCGAAACTTGGAATACCAAACACTAATGAAAGATCAATGATCTCCACGTGATCTGGAATAGGTAGTCCACAGTCTGCCACGGCCCACGTATCAGTATGACCAAGACGTGCGATGGCATAACACAGGTCCGGGTTGAGTAAGCCAGATCGTTTCATCAGGATCTACTTGAACTCTGCGACGTTATCGAGCTTGACGGTGACAACCTCAACTGGAACTTCTTCTTCCGCGTCTTCACCCTTGAGCAACTTGGCTGCTTCTTCCACAGCCTTGGCGCCGAGTTCTTCTGGCTGCTGCGCAATGGTGGCCAGCATGCGACCATCTTCCACAGCCTTGAGGCCATCGTTGGTACCATCGAATCCGACAACGATAACGTCTTGACCAGCACGTGCGCCTAGAGCTTCGATTGCGCCGAGAGCCATTTCATCATTTTCAGCGAAAATAGCCTTCACGTTAGGGTGTGCCTGCAGCAGGTTGGTTGCCACATCAAGACCCTCGCCGCGGTCAAAGTTAGCGGTCTGCTTTGCTGCGATGGTAATCCCCTCATGCTTCGCAATTTCTTCTTCGAAGCCCTTGCCACGATCACGTGATGCAGAAGAACCAGCAATACCTTGCAACATGAGGATCTCTCCTTCTCCGCCAATTGCTTCTGCCAGAGCTGCGGCAGCCTGTGCGCCACCAGCAACATTGTCAGATGCCACGAAGGATGCGATGTCTCCACTGCTTGCGGAACGATCCACTGCTACAACTGGAATATCAGCCTGGTTGAGTGCTTCAACGGATGGAACAACAGCATCAGAGTCAGTTGGGTTCACGATGACCACGCCGGCGCCGGTGGTAATGGCGTTGTTAAGCTGGTTCGCCTGAGTTGCTGCATCATCAGATGCATCTTGAACATTCAAGGTCACGCCAAGTTCAGTAGCTTTCTCCTGAGCGCCATCACGAAGCTGCACAAAGAATGGGTTGGTCTGGGTGGACAGCGCCAGGGTAATGGAACCACCGGTGGCATCGCCGTCTGCGCTGGTGTCGGAAGAGTCACGGTTGCAGGCGGTCAAGCTGAAAGCCAAGACTGCAGATGCGGACAGAGCAATGAGTTTACGAGCGTACATGTGAGATATTCCTTTCAGGAATTATTTGGAAGTTTTGTTTCGGATGACATCGAAGCCCACCGCGAGTGCGATGACGCAGCCGATGACGATCTGTTGCCAAAAAGAGGACACATTCAAAATGTTCAAGCCATTGCGGATCACGGCCAACAAGATTGCACCAATCAAGGTTCCTGTTGCTTTACCCGTACCTCCGGCCAGTGATGCTCCACCAATCACCACAGCGGCGATCGCATCGAGTTCATAACCAACACCTGCTTGTGGCTGTGCAGAGGACAAGCGGCCAGTCATCACCAGACCTGCCAGCGCTGCATATACTCCAGCCAGCGCGTAGACCATGACCAGGATTTTCTTCACGGGCAGACCCGAGAGACGCGCAGCTTCCATATTGCCGCCAATGGCATACATGGATCGGCCAAGTACTGTGCGGCTCAAAATGAACCAGCACACGATTCCAGCCAACGCCATCATGAGGATGGGCATCGGGATGCCAAAGTAAGTACGACCCAAAGCATTAACAGCAGGAGCACTAGGAATCGGTGAGCCTTGGGAAATAACCAAGGTGATACCACGCGCAATCGACATCATGGCCAACGTTGCGATAAATGCAGGCAGCTTGCCATACGCAATCGAGATGCCAGAGATCGCACCAGCTAAAAGACCAATGAGCAGGCCAATAATTAGTGTGATCCAACCAGGTAGGCCCACCTCTGCGAAGAAATAGGCCGAGGTCATTGCGCCTAATGCTGCAACTGATCCCACGGAGAGGTCAATACCTGCGGTCACAATGACGAAAGTCATGCCGAACGCAAGGATCGCCACAGTTGCAGATTGGATGCCGATATTAACGAGGTTTGGAATAGTGAGAAAGTGCGGCGTGGCAATGAACAAGCCAATGCACAACGCGATAAGTCCAACTAAAGCACCATTGTTGAGCATCCAATGTCCAATTTTGGATGCAGTTGTGGACTTATTTCGAGTAACGGTTGCAGTACTCAACGGTCCTCCTTCATAAGCTCGATTTCTGCAGCTGCTTCATCAGTGATGGAATCTTCCACCTGGGATACGGCTAATGCCATGACATCATCTTGAGTCGTACCTTCTACAGGAATTTCTCCTGCGATGCGTCCACCTGACATCACTAAAATGCGGTCTGCCATGCCTAGGACTTCCGGTAGTTCGGAGGACACCATTAACACGGCGCCGCCCTTTTCGGTGATCTCATTGATGATGTTGTAAATCTCTACTTTGGCGCCGACATCAACGCCACGGGTCGGTTCGTCGAGAAGCAACACGTTGGAACCTGCAAGCACCCAGCGGCCGAACACGGCCTTTTGCTGATTGCCTCCCGATAAATCGCGGATCGGCTGTTTGATGTTTGCCATCCGGATGCGCAGTTTTTCTGCTACTTCCATCGCGCGTCGGTGTTGGCCGGAGCGATCAACCAAACCTGCTTTGGCGGTTGATCCCATCGTGGCAAGCCCAAGGTTGTCCTCCACAGAGGAACCTAGCACCAAGCCCTGCGCTTTACGGTCTTCTGGAATATGCCCGATACCATGTTTGATTGCTTCCGCAATATCGCCACCGCGCAATTTCTTGCCAGCAACAATCACATCTCCGGAATCCACCCGATCCACACCAGCGATAGAACGCACCACTTCTGTGCGCCCTGCACCAACGAGGCCCGCCAGGCCAACCACTTCGCCTGCTCGGACGGTCAAGGAAATATCGCTGAATCGTCCTGCCGCATTAAGGTTTTTTACCTCCAGGAGTGGTTCGCCGATTGGTGGAGCACTGCGTGGATATTGGTTTTCAATGCTTCGCCCAACCATGAGACGAACAAGTTCATCTTCGTCAGTATCGGCTGGAAGCTCCGCAATGAATTGACCATCACGCAACACAGAGACGGTATCGCCAATGCGTGCAATCTCATCCAAGTGGTGTGAAATAAACACCATGGCCACGCCTTTGGCCTTCAGCTCATCGACCACCTTGAACAGCTGTTCAATCTCCCGGCCGGTCAGAGCCGCAGTAGGTTCATCCAAGATGAGGATGCGTGCATTCATCGACAGCGCTTTGGCGATTTCCACCATCTGCTGCCTGGCAATGCCCAGGGAGCCCACTTGAGCATTCAGATCAACATCAACGCCGATAAGATCCAACGCAGCTTGCGCCTGCCTGCGCAGATGTTTGAAATTAACAAGCCCCCACTTTTTCGGGGTGCGTCCCAGCATGACGTTTTCTGCAACTGTCATGGTGGGCACCAGGTTTAATTCCTGGTGAATGGTGGCAATGCCATAAGATTCTGCAGTCTTCGTATCTGGCAAAGTGGTTGGCTTTCCATCCACTAAAATCTGACCACCATCTGGCTGATATACGCCAGACATCATCTTGATCAGTGTTGATTTACCAGCACCATTTTCGCCCAACAGAGCCAGCACTCTACCTGGACGCACATCAATGCTGACCTGGTTGATCACATTCACAGGACCAAAAGATTTAGATACTTTGTCTAGCTGCAGGATGGGCGCGGGATCATCATTATGCAGAGTATGGTTCATGCTCTCCATCAATAATCACCCCTGGTTCGCTTTACGCGCAGCTTTTGCAGCGGCCTTTTCGGCAGCTTTTTGAGACACGGCCGTTGATCCATGAATATTGAGGCGTGTTGGAATCACAACCGATTCCTGCACGGATTCTCCAGCAATCAATTTCTGCAGCATCTCGAAAGAACGCCGTCCCATTTCTTGCACATGCTGATCAATAATGCTCAGCGGTGGGTTTTGGAGCCTGAAGATTGGATTGTTATCAAATCCAATAAGTTGGACATCCTCGCCGATTTTCAGATTCATCTCATGAATCGCTAGCAATGCACCAATTGTCATCATGGAATCACCCGCAATGATGGCGTTTGCGCCCTGTTCAATCAGCACTTTGATGCCGTCATAGCCAGATTCTTGGCGGTATCCGCCGTAATAGACAGCAGCTCCAATAATTCCTCGTTCAACACAAAGCTTTTCAAAAGTGTTGAGACGCAATTGCCCAGTAGAGGTGTCTTGAGGACCAGCAAGGTAGCCCAATTGCACATCAGCAGCCACAAGTAGATCAACAGCCTCGGTCATGCCTGGCACTGGATCAGAGGTAACTGAAGGAATCGAGGCGTTGGCAAAGCTACGGTCAGCCAAGACCACAGGCACTCCCCTGTTGATCAGATCACTTACTTGGTCTTCAGATTGAATATGTGGAACCACAATGATGCCGTCGAGTCGCTGATCATCCATGATGGCCAACGTTTGCCCAAGTAGCTCTGGGTTTTCTTCAGAGTTGGACAAAATCGTGGATACTCCGGCTTCACGTGCCACTTTTTGAATCGACGCAGCCAATGAAGAGAAATATGGGTTCTCAATGTTGGGAATGATGACACCGATGGTGTCAGTCCGAGATTTACGCAAGGCACGGGCTTGAGCATTGGGTCGGTAATTCAGCTTTTGAGCTGCCTCAATCACACGGAGACGTGTGGATTCCGGAATGCTTGCGTTATTGGCCAATGCCCTCGACACGGTGCTAACAGAAAGCTGCGTTGCGTGCGCGATATCCTTGAGCGTTGTAGCTCGCTTCTTAGGCATTGGGGTTTCGGAAGCCATTTCCTCACCACCTTTCTGGAAAGGTACCCCTATTGTGGGATAAGAACTTGATGCAAACGATTGCATTGTGTTTAAGTTGAACTTATCCCGCCCACCCCAGGCAAGTCAAGACGCCCAAGTCACAGTTTATGCACAGTTTGACTTGAGACACTTATTTAAATGCAGACATAAAAATACAGCCCCTCCGCCATATCTGCGAAAGGGCTGTAATAAATGAGGATCTGACCTCAAAAGACAGGAGACTATCCGAACATTGCCTGAGCTGTCACCCAGCGCTCAAGTGGAACTTCTTTAAGAGTGCCCACGGCTTCTTCGAAAGAAATCATCTTAATGCTTTCCCCCTTAAGGGCCACAACCTTGTCAAAGTTTCCCTCGTGGCAAGCACGAGCTGCACGCACGCCATAACGAGTTGCCAGCACACGGTCAAAAGCCGTTGGGGTACCACCGCGCTGGATATGCCCAAGCACAGTTGTGCGCACATCATGGCCAAGACGAGCATGGATTTCATCAGCGATCTGCTGACCAATTCCAGTAAAAGTCTTATGCCCAAATTGGTCGATATGACCTTCACGCAGATCCATGGTGCCTTCACGTGGAAGTGCACCCTCAGCCACGACGATAATGCCGTATTTTTCACCCATCTGAAAACGACGTTCCATGGCTTTGCAGATTTCAGCAATATCAAAAGGAACTTCAGGGATCACCGTGTAGTGAGCTCCACCCGCCATACCAGCATGCAGGGCAATCCAACCAACATGCCTGCCCATGACCTCAACGATCATGACGCGGTTGTGGGATTCTGCAGTGGTATGCAGGCGATCCACTGCATCAGTAGCAACAGCTACCGCAGTATCAAAACCGAAGGTGAAGTCTGTGCCGTTCACATCGTTGTCAATGGTCTTTGGAACACCTACAACAGGGATACCATTATCAGAGAGCCATTTAGCACCCTTGAGGGTGCCTTCGCCGCCAATGGGGATCAGTGCATCAATACCAGCATCAGCCAGGTTTTCCTTGATTTGATCAATGCCCGCCTTGAACTTATCTGGATGCAGACGACCAGTACCCAAAATGGTGCCACCGCGAAGGAGGATTCGATCAATATCTTCGTCGTCATAAAGCTGTACACGACGATCGGCTAGTAGTCCCTCCCAACCATCTTGATACCCCACGACGGTGGAACCGAACTCATTGCTTGCTGTACGGACGATTCCTCGGATAACGGCGTTAAGTCCGGGGCAGTCGCCGCCTGACGTGAGAGTGGCAATTCGCATATCTTCCATATTAAACCCATCACAACACCTGTGCCGGAACAATCATCCAAAAATAACTGAACACACCCCCTGGCGGACAGAAAAAAATAGCCCTGACCACCTTTTTTAAACGCAAGAGCTGCAGTTTTAGCAACAAATGAATCTTGCCCGAGCGGACATGTGTTGTACTACACAATTTTTGATCGGGCAAGAGCTGAGCAAGAATTATGCAGAAATTTCCCCAAAAGGGTTTCCGGAACGCCACCAGAATAATTTTTCTCTCTAAACTGGCTCAGCATGGATATGAAACTTAAGAAAGCATCACAAGTTAGTACCGCAACTGCTGTTGCAGCAGGTCTTATCGGTGGCTGGTTGACTGCCCGTGAATCAGGCATCCGCCCATTGGGCACCATCCCATTGGCAGCTTCAGGCGCATTGGCAGTGCGTAGCTGGAATAAAAAGAAGGGACCGGCTGTCGCAGCTGGTCTCTTGACCACCTATATCGGTGCATTTGGGCTATCCCACCCACTAGCGAAGAAGATCGGTGCATGGCCAGCAGTTCTTACCGTAACTGCTGGAGCGGCTGCGATCGCGTACGCAGTTTCTGATTCCCAGTAAAGACTCAGTAGCACCTCGGTAGAACATTAGGAGGGCGGCGGCCAAATACAGACTGCCGCCCTCCATTATTTTTTAAGACTTAGCCAGGCTTTGTTCTTCCGCCTCATTTTGTTCGTTGAATTCCCGCTTGGACGCCTGCCACTGATCTTCAGTCATGCCGAGCCTCCAGTAGCCGGAAATAGAAGCATCCGCTTTGGATACCTCTCCTTCCACAAAGAGGAATTTTCGGGTTTCCTTCACCATTTCTGCAACACCATGAATAAACCACGATGTCTTCTTGGTGGGATAACCGTCCTGGCGGAGGGCGTCGATAAGCAAAGTGCCATGTGTAGCGCCATCGCGGGGCACCCAAACAACCTCAATTGACTCGCTGGTGGGGGCGTCGAAAAGCGCAGAGGCAGTGGAGATTTCAATAAAAGCCTTTGCCGTGGTGCCTGCGGGCAATTGTTCTAGGCCGGCAAAAATGGCAGGTGCTGCGGCTTCATCGCCGGCGAACACGAAATGTTCATAACCGGTTTCAGGTTTCCATGCGCCACCTGGGCCGCCGAAAGCGATAATATCCCCCACGGCTGCTTGCTGTGCCCATGGTCCAGCCAATCCGTCTGCGCCATGGGCAACAAAATCAATATCGAAGGCTCCCTGGACAGTATCCACGGTGCGCAAGGTATAGGTGCGTCGCACAGGCAAGTGCTCCCGAGGCTTCGTTGCAGCGATTTCTGCCGGATCAAAAGGCCAAGAATAATCTGCACCTTGTGGAACGAACAGGATCTTGATGTAGTGATCACTAAAGGGAAGTTCAGCGCCAATAACCTCTGGGCACTCGAAACTCAGGCGGATAAGATCTGGGGACAGCTGCTGGACACCCGTCACGGTCGCAGTTTTCATTTTCATCTCACGCTTTTTCCGTGGCGCTTGCGCAGCTTCTACAGATCCCATGGATTCATATCCCCTCTTATCGATACATCTTTAACTAACCTAGGTAAGCCTAACAAATTTGGAGGAAACAAGAAAGACCCCGGCATTTCCTGCATTGAGCAGAAAAGACCGAGGCCTTACGTTTAAACGCTATTTACTTACGACCAGCTTCGAACGCTGCACCAACGCGGTACAGACGATCATCCTGGAATGCAGGAGCCATCAACTGCAGGCCGACTGGCAAACCGGTATCAGATGCCAAACCGGAAGGCAGGGACATACCAGCAAGTCCAGCCAAGTTCAGTGGCAGCGTACACAGGTCAAAGTTGTACATCTCCAGCGGATCAGTAACCTTCTCCCCTAGCTTGAACGCGGTGGTTGGAGTGGTTGGTGAAACGAGGATATCTACCTGTTCATATGCCTTAGCGAAATCCTGGGCGATAAGGGTACGTACGCGCTGCGCCTGGATATAGTACGCATCGTAGTAACCCACAGACAAAGCATAAGTACCAAGAATGATACGACGCTTCACCTCAGGTCCGAATCCCTGCGCACGGGTATAAGCCATAACTTCATCCGCGGAACGGGTTCCATCATCACCAGCGCGCAGACCGTAACGCATGCCGTCGAAACGAGCAAGGTTGGAGGAAACTTCACAAGGAAGAATCAGGTAGTAAGCACCCAGTGCATCATCGAAGTGTGGGCAATCCACTTCCACGATCTCTGCACCCTGGGAACGCATCTGCTCAACAGAAGCGTGGAAAGCTTCCAACACGCCAGGCTGGTAGCCATCGCGGTCAAACTGCTTAACCACACCGACCTTAATGCCCTTAAGATCACCATTCGCGCCTTCGCGAGCTGCCTGCACAACTGGTGCCACAGCGCGGTTAACTGAAGTTGCATCGAAAGCGTCGTGGCCTGCAATAACCTCGTGGAGCAAAGCAGTATCTAGCACGGTACGTGCGGTTGGGCCACCCTGATCCAGGGAAGAAGCACATGCAATCAAACCATAGCGAGACACCGTGCCATAGGTTGGCTTCACGCCAACAGTATTGGTCAATGCAGCTGGCTGACGGATGGATCCACCAGTGTCAGTACCAATAGCCAACGGCGCCTGCCCTGCAGCAAGTGCTGCAGAAGAACCGCCACCGGAACCACCAGCGGTGCGTTCCAGGTCCCATGGGTTATGGGTTGGGCCATAAGCAGAGTTCTCTGTAGAAGAACCCATTGCGAACTCATCCATGTTGGTCTTGCCCAAAATTGGGATACCAGCTTCACGGATCTTGCGGGTCACAGTTGCGTCATAAGGGCTCATGTAGCCCTCAAGCATCTTCGATGCTGCCGTAGTTGGCGCATCAGTGGTAGTAAAGACATCCTTCAGCGCAAGCGGCACGCCAGCCAAAGCCGAGGCAGGTGCCTCTCCAGCGTCTAGACGCTTATCGACGTCATCCGCCGCCGCCAAAGCTGCATCGTTGCCGACATGCAGGAAGGCATGAATGTCGCCGTCGACTGCTGCGATGCGATCAAGGTGCGCTTGGGTAACTTCGCGAGAAGTTACTTCGCGAGAATGAATAAGACCAGCCAGTTCAGCGGCGGTCTTTGTGGTCAGCTCGTTTTCAGAGCCTTCAACCAGGTACTTGTTGGTCATAATAATTAGTCGCCCTCACCCAGAATCTGCGGAACCATAAAACGTCCATCCTCAACAGCTGGCGCTTGATCCAAAGCAGCTGCAGCATCGAGGGTTTTGTGCACGACATCTTCACGCATGGTGGTGGCAATGCTGTGCGGGTGGCTCATAGGCTCAACCCCTGCCGCGTCAACGTTTTGAACTGCGGACACATATCCAACAATATCGTCGATCTGTCCAGCGAACTGCTCGAGCTCTTCTTCGGTGAGCGCCAGTCTGGAAAGTTTGGCAAGGTGAGCGACCTGGTCGCGCGAAATCTCAGGCACTTGGTTTCTGGTCCTCTTCGCTAGTCACAATGGGTATAAAATGATTTAACTTACGCACGCGTGCGTAACTGTTGGTCTATCTTACTGCACGCGATGGACACACATCGGCGAGGGTGCAACCATCAGGATATTCAATTGGGAGATTTTTGTCCTGGCATAAAAAAACGGTGGTACTGTCGAAACTAATTGTCCCCTAGTTTTGAAAAGAAGGAAGCGATCCAATGTCATTCCTGATCCGCGTCCTGTTGTCCGATACCCCTGGCAGCCTGGCCTTATTGGCAGAAGCTCTAGGACTAGTTGAGGCTAATATTCAGTCCGTGGATGTGGTGGAACGCTTCCCCAATGGCACCGTCATGGACGACCTGGTGATCTCAATCCCACGCGATGTCATGGCCGACACCATCATCACCGCCGCTGAAGAAGTCGACGGCGTGGAAGTGGATTCCATTCGCCCATTTTCTGGAACAGTTGATCGACGTGGACAAATCCACATGCTCGCATCCGTTGCCCAGCAGCGCCGAAATGTCACCCGTGCAATGGAAGAAATGGTCGATGTCATTCCACGCACCATGACATCCGGCTGGGCACTGGTGATAGATCTCAAAGGCACTATCGCCCGCATCGCCGGTTCCCAAGCCGCACCCGAAGATGATGGCACCGTTCCAGAAAACATCGAGCTCTCAGAAGCTCGCCTCCTCAACCCAGAAAACGAATCCTGGGTTCCGGAATCCTGGTCCTTGTTGGATTCTTCCCTGGCCATTGCCCCCATTGGCAAGCATGGTCTCGCATTAATCATCGGTCGCCCGGGTGGCCCTGATTTTCTCGCCAGCGAAGTAGAACACCTCGGCCAGCTAGGCACCATCATCGGAGCAATGCTGCACAAGTAGTACGTAGTGGCAAGACCAGGTGGCCAAGAGCAAAGTCTTCTTGGCTGTTCCTGGCTCTTCTTGATCGGTTGAGTGTCACAGAACCTCATCACAGGCGCCTCATCGGTTACTTCTATACTTAAAACCGGCCACAGGTGCCCATAGTGTAGATTTCAGCTCTCCGTGGGCACTGTGGTTTGGTTATCCAAGCAGATAACCGGTCATAGGTGCCCACGGATCAGGTTTTGAGGGTCCGTGGGCACTGTCGTTTGGTGTGGCTAAATCCTGCTACCAAAGTACGAAAAAAGTGCCCTCCCAGAATCGATTTTAAGAGCCTTAAAACAATTACTTCATATAAATACTCATTCTAAAAATCGAATGCCTTAAATAAGCGTATAAGAGATTGCGCGGATAGGTTAAGGCCGACGTGTCGAACGGGTGTCCCAGCAATAGGTGATCCATGCTTCCCGGATCAGCCTGCGGATAATGATCACCGCATTAGCTAACGCAATAAACGCCTCAACAACCCGACCCCGACGCTCAGTACAGATCCCCAATTTCTTGAAACCTCTGGTGGGCCAGGAATTCGTGCGTTCCACCACCCACCGAGCCCCAGCCTGCAAAGGCTGCCCCTTGGCACTAATTACCCAGTCATAACCGAGTTCGCTCAGCAGACTCCTGGTTTTCTTCGAATCGTACCCAGCATCCAAATGCACCGTAATGCGACCAGGTAGATGATCCCCAAACCTCGATAATGTCTTTAATGTTGGGACCAGCAAAATTGAATCATGCCGATTCGCCCCAGCAATCACACACCCCAAAGGAATCCCGTTACCATCAACCATCAGGGAGCGTTTCGTGCCCTGTTTTCCCCGGTCAACAGGAGACCTTCCAGCTATCTCACCACCACACGGTGCTTTAACGATGCACCCATCAACACTGATGTTGTCCAGGGCTAATCCGATAATACGGTCGTAGGACTCTAGGCAGATCTGTTCCAACTTGTGGAAGATTCCGGCGGTGATCCATTCATCCCGGCGTGCCCGACGTGTGGTCGCTGAGCAGGTGGAATCAGAGATCTTGAGATAGGAGGCACCGAGGACGAGAACTGCGATGAGTTTGTCGAAGATGATCCGGTCACTGATGCGTGGGCGGTGACAGCGTAGTGGGTGGGTGTCGATCAGTGGTGGGATTAACCTGGAGAATTGGTGCCAGAGGGGGTCGATGATAGATGATGGCAGGGCAGGCACGAGTGCTCCTGGGTGTTGTATGTTTTCTTGGTCGAATTCATATCTATCAGGCCTCGTGTCTGCTTTATTTCATTACCCCACCTTCACACCCTATCCGCGCAATCTCTAAGCCGCTACTTTTTAGCACAGTGCTGGTCGCTTGGTCTGGCATAAAAAATTCCCCAAGGATATTTTTCCTTGGGGAATTTTTAATTACTCATCAGCCGATCCGGTGGCAAGCAAACGAACAAATCCTTCTTCGTCCAAAATACGCAATCCCAGTTCTTCCGCCTTTGTCGCCTTAGAACCTGCATTCTCGCCAACGACGACATAGTCAGTTTTCTTAGAGACAGATCCGGATGCTTTTCCACCACGAGAGATAATGGCTTCTTTGACAGAATCCCTCGTAAATCCTTCCAAACCTCCAGTGACCACGATGGTGAGACCTTCGAGAGTTTGTTCAGCCACCTCCCCTACTTCTTCTTCCATCGTGACACCGGCTGCTGCCCACTTCTCCACGATTGCTTGATGCCACTCAATCTCAAACCAGTCTTTGAACGACTGGGCAATGATCGTGCCCACACCATCGGTGTCGGAGAGTTCCTCGAGGGGAGCGTCGATAAGCGCCTGGATGGAATGGTAGCGACCTGCAAGGGCGCGCGCTGCGGTGGGACCTACGTGCCTGATCGACAGCGCAACGAGGACGCGCCACAGATCAGTGCTCTTGGACTTTTGGAGGTTATCCAGCAATTTCTTGCCGCTGGCGTTTACCTTGCCGGCGTTGGTGGTGTATACCTTGGAGCGCAGCAGGTCCTCTTCAGTGAGGTCAAATAGGCCAGACTCATCAGCCAAAATGCCCGTGCGGATAAGATCCTCCGCACCCTTTTCGCCCAATGCTTCAATATCAAAAGCTCCACGGCCACCAAGATAGGTCAAGCGAGTGGACAACTGACCTGGGCAGCTTTGATTATTGGGGCAGCGCCAATCCACATCATCAACCTTCGCCGGAGCCAAACGAGTACCACATTCTGGGCATAGTGTTGGGAAAATATATTCCCGCTCAGTGCCATCACGTAGCTCCACGACAGGTCCTAGAACCTCGGGAATAACCTCGCCGGCTTTACGAATGACCACGGTGTCACCGATCAACACACCCTTGCGTTTCACTTCGCTCTGGTTGTGCAGCGTTGCCATAGACACAGTAGAACCTGCAACCAGCACAGGCTCCATCACGGCAAATGGGGTCACGCGACCAGTTCTGCCCACACCAACCTGAATATCTATCAGCTTGGTGGTGACTTCCTCTGGAGGATACTTATACGCAATAGCCCAACGCGGCGCACGGCTCGTAGAGCCCAACGCACGCTGCGAAGCAATATCATCGACCTTGATCACCAGGCCGTCCATCTCATGCAACGCATCGTGGCGATGATCAGCCCAATAGCTGACCTTTTTCACCACTTCTTCTGGATCCGTGACAGCCTCTGTGTATGACGATGTAGGCAGACCCCACGCAGCCAACGCCAAATACGCATCATGCTGCGATACAGGATTAAAACCTTCAGCAAAACCAAGTCCGTGGCTAATCATTCGCAGACGACGTTTCTTGACATCCTCCACATTTTTCTGACGTAAAGAACCAGCCGCAGCATTGCGTGGATTAGCAAACGGCTTTCCACCATCGGCGATACGCTGTGCATTAACCTCTGGGAAATCCTCCACCGTGATAAAAACTTCACCGCGGATTTCCAATACTGCCGGCACTGGATATTCCTCAGTGCCTTTCAGTTCATGCGGGATATCTTCAATCACGCGAGCATTCACCGTGATGTCCTCGCCGACCCGACCATCACCACGAGTAGCGGCACGCTCCAGCTGACCGTTTCGATACACCAAATCAATAGACAGACCATCGATTTTCAACTCAGTTAAGTACTGCTTGGCAGGAGTTCTGGCCAACCAGTCACGCAGCTCCTGCTCATCAAAAACATTGTCCAAGCTGAGCATGCGCTCTAGGTGCTCAACATTGTCAAAGCTAGACTGCTCCGCCACTGGAGCACCAACAACCATCGTTGGGCTATCCGGTACAGCCAGCTCCGGATGATCTTCCTCCAACTGCTGAAGCTGCTTGAAAAGCGCATCAAAATCAGCATCCGTGATCTCCGGCTGTTCGTTGTAATAACGATCACGGTGATATCGAACCTGTTCGGCCAGTTCATTCCACGTTCTACGCAATTGAGCATTATCTTCAGTCACGGTTCCCGATTCTAACCTTTGGGGCCGACACGAACACTCTTCGCACAGATGTTCAGGCAAAACAGGCCCAGTTATGAACACCGACTTTCTATAAACACACCCCATAAAAAGCTACCGGGGGCACCCGCTGTCGCATACGACTATTAGGGTTAGAAACCATGAACCAACAAAACAACGCCTCTACTGCAGTACCGAGCTTTGATCCTGCCAAAATGCTCTCCTTCGATCTGGAGACCACCGGAGTCAATCCCTTGGACACCCGCATCGTCACCTCAGCCATGGTGACCATCACCAGCAAGGGCGCAGAACCTCTAGAACTCCTCGCTGATCCAGGCATTGAGATTCCCGAAGGCGCCACCGCAGTCCACGGCATCACCACCGAATATGCTCGCGCCAACGGTCAACCCCACGCAGAAGTCCTCAATGAAACAATCGCAAGGTTGCGCGCCGGGTGGGAAGCTGGCCTCGCGGTGATTGTGTTCAATGCGTCTTATGATCTAACCGTACTGCGCAGCCACGATCCAAGCTTCACCATCGATGGCTTGGTTTATGATCCGTTTGTCATTGACAAGATTAAGGATCGCTACCGCAAGGGAAAGCGCACCCTGACTGATATGTGTGCTCATTATGAGGTACAGCTGGGCAACGCTCACGAAGCCACCTCAGATGCACTCGCTGCAGCACGTATTGCGTGGAAGCAGGCCCGTATGTGGCCAGAGCTCACCTCCATGACCGGTGAAGAGCTCATGGAATTTCAAGCAGTGAAGTACTACGAGCAGCAAAAGAACTTCCAAAAATACCTCATTGGCCAAGGCAAAGACGGCTCTGATGTAAATACCTCCTGGCCTGTACAAACAGGACCAACTGCTTAGCGCCCAGCTGCTTTCCCGCCAAGTACTTTCCCTTTTCTCGAGCCACCACCATCCACGCGTGTGAAGGAAAACTCAACGTGTCTGACAACAAGCAGAATCTCTCCTCACAGGAGGCTCTAGAAACTGCACCCAAAGCATACCCAGCCATGCCACTTCCAGAAAAGCAGGCATGGCCAGCACTGATTGCTCTGTGCATCGGGTTCTTTATGATCCTGTTGGATCAAACCATCGTGGCAGTGTCCACGCCAGCGCTGCAGGCAGACATGGGTGCTTCCTATAACGAAGTCATTTGGGTTACCTCGATTTATCTGCTGACCTTCGCGGTTCCACTGTTGGTGACTGGTCGGTTGGGCGATAAATACGGACCCAAGAATGTCTATGTCACTGGCATGATTATTTTCACCTTGAGCTCACTTGCTTGTGGTCTGGCACCTGACATGTTGACGTTGATCATTGCCCGTGGTGTCCAAGGCTTAGGTGCCGCATTATTAACGCCGCAAACCATGGCTACTATCAACCGAATCTTCGCTTTTGAGCGCCGCGGCGCAGCTCTGGGCGTATGGGGTTCCACCGCTGGTTTAGCATCGCTTGCAGGTCCAATCTTGGGTGGTGTCATCACAGAGAACTGGGGCTGGCAATGGGTCTTCTATATCAATCTGCCCATCGGTGTGCTCTCCGTAATTGCAGTCTTAAAGTTTGTGCCTGAGTTCCCTCCACTCACTCGCCCACTGGATCCCCTGTCCATTGTGTTATCCATTGCAGCGGTCTTCTTCCTCGTCTTTGCTTTTCAACAAGGAGAAAGCGCGGGATGGGCTGCGTGGATTTGGATCATGATCATTGCAGCGGTTGTTCTTTTTGCGTGGTTTATCTTCCAACAAAGCCGTGCGGAGAAATCTGGAAATGATCCCCTGGTTCCACTGCAGATCTTTAAATCACGGAACTTCAGCCTCGGCAATATCTGCATTGTTGCCATGGGATTTACTGTGGCAGGCACACCATTGCCGATCATGTTGTACTTCCAGCAGGCTCATGGAATGAATGCCATGGAAGCTGGATTCATGATGGTTCCCCAAGCTCTCATGGCTGCCGTGCTGTCACCATATGTAGGCAAACTTGTTGATCGTTCCAACCCCGGCAGGCTTGCAGCCCTTGGTTTTAGCGCTGTAGCTCTTTCTATTTTAGGGCTCGCACTGACCATGATTTTTGACTTGGGTCTAGTCTGGGCACTTGTTGCAATGACGTTATTGGGTATTGGTAATGCCTTTGTGTGGGCACCTAACTCCACATCCACCATGCGCGATTTACCACCTAAGTTTATGGGTGCAGGCTCTGGAGTCTTCAACACCACGAGGCAACTAGGCTCTGTCATCGGCGCTGCTGCGATTGGTGCTGTAATGCAAATTCGCCTTGCCACAGGTGCCGAAGGTGCTGCTTTTGGCCAAGCACTCCTACTCGCTGCAGCCGTTCTTATCATCGGCATTGTGGCCTCACTAATGGCCAGCAATACCGCACAGACTAAGTCCGCAGTAAAGAAATCTTAGAGGTTTTAAAGATCACCAGAATCTTTAGCCAGCATCCCTGCCATCACATGCGCCATCCGGTAGGCCTGGGCTGCTTGCGTGATAGTGGTGGCAGCTGCAGTGCCCTCCGCCAAGGATCCACGCGGATGGATATCAATGTCATCCACGAGATAGCTTCGATTCACGCCCAAACGATCAAAGAAGCGAGCCACCTCAACAGCTTTTTCACGAGGACGCTCTAACAATTCATCCACAACATCACTGCTGCTTGTCACGCCTAAGCCAAGGCGGATACCTGAAGTAATCGTCTCGCCAAATCCATCGAGGTGTTCATTGCCGCGAACTTTATCCATCGATACCTGAACGGTACGAGCACCAGCACCTCGGGCCACCTCCCACGAAGGAATCTGGTCCGTGAGGTTGAGGTAAGTCATCCCCTCGATTGAGCTAAAGACCTGCTGCAAACGCTCATTGATATCAGCGATGTTGACGGGACGGATGATATCGAAAGTGGAAGTACCGGGGAGGGATCCGTCGATAAGCGAACGCAGCTCCGGCTCATCAATTTGTACTTGCACTTCGGCGCGGAATCTCCGCGCAACCTCGCGTGCATGGGTGTCAATGCCCGCGATTAGCGCTTGCGTGAGATCGCGCATCGCACCGCGATCGGTAAGAACGCGGTGCCCATTGACCAGCTCAATGCGCGCACCTAAAGTCCAGGGACCAGCAACTTGGATTTTTAGCTTGTCGACGCCCGTTCCCCAGGTTTCCTCGCACGCATCCAAATCCATGTCCAGGAAATCGCCGGTCAGGTGCGTCAATCTGCTGGGGCGTGTGCTCATCACCCAAGATCGGGCCCCGCGATCAACGTTGATCATGTCCAGCAGACCGACGGTTCGACCGATCAGATCAGCACCCAAACCTCGCGCCGGAAGCTGAGGAATATGGAGAAGATCGCCCGTTTCACCCTGAATAATGTCGGCGGCTTCCGCGGCGGATTTTCCAGGAAGCTCACCTAAACCATAAGCGCCCAATTTTCTTAAGACTCCGTGTGGCAGATGGTGCCTGATCCAAGAACGATGTCACCATCCGCGTCAGGCAGGTACAGCACTGCTGCCTGGCCGCGAGCAACACCCTGAAGAGGTTCCTTGAGGTTAAGCACCATGAAATCAGCGTCACGATCAATCGTCGCAGAGCAGGAAACTACTCCACCGTGTGCGCGGACCTGGACTTCGCAATCGATCTGTCCGTCCATCGCTGGATGGAGGAACTTCAAACGATCGGCGTGGATGGTGCTGATCTTTAGGTTTTCGCGAGTACCAACGGTGACGGTGCCGGTCTTGGCATCAATATCGGTGACGTAACGTGGACGACCATCGGCTGCTGGAGCCTTAATGTCAAGGCCCTTGCGCTGACCAATGGTGAATTCATGGACACCAGCGTGCTCACGGAGCTGCGTGCCTTCCTGATCCACGATCATGCCCGGACGCATACCGATGTGCTTGCCCAAGAACGCCTGGGTGTTGCCATCCGGAATGAAGCAAATGTCGTAGGAGTCTGGCTTCTTTGCCACAGAGAAACCTGCAGCACTGGCCTCTTCACGGATTTCAGGCTTGATGGTATCGCCGACTGGGAACATGCAGTGCTCGATCTCATGAGCGCCAAGCACACCAAGCACGTAAGACTGATCCTTGTTGGGATCAACTCCGCGACGCAAGTAGCCATCTCCGCCATCAGCTGGCTGCGTTAAACGTGCGTAGTGGCCGGTAACGACAGCATCGAAACCAAGGGCGATTCCACGCTCAAGCAAGGCCGCAAACTTGATTTTCTCATTGCAGCGCAAGCATGGGTTTGGGGTTTCACCAATTGCATAGGAGTCAATGAAGTTGTCAATAACATCTTCTTTGAAACGATCCGAGAAATCCCACACATAAAATGGGATACCCAATTTATCGCATACGCGACGCGCATCAGCGGAATCTTCCAGGGAACAGCAACCACGCGAGGATTCTCGCACCGTTTGTGGATCCTGCGACAGTGCCAAATGCACGCCAACCACCTCATGACCTGCCGCGACAGCACGTGATGCTGCGACGGCAGAATCAACGCCTCCACTCATTGCTGCAAGAACCCGCATGATCTCCCCTCTACAAAGCTTTCTACCCATGTTTATTTAATTAATCTCAACACCGTAGCGTATCCGCATGTTCCCGAAATCCCGAATTTCTTTTAATTAGGGAGATTTCCCTAGGGACAAGGTTTATGATTCACTCTTCCCCTAAATCCGATGCGCGCATAAACATGCTGAAGTATTCCACCGCCGAATGTTTCTTAATGAGCACTCGGATAACCGCATAAATGCTCATACCTAGTTCATCTACGTCTTTGTTTTCACTGGAATTGACCGTGAAGCTGTATTCAATGAGCGATATTGTGCGATCGTGAATATCAACGCTATGTCAACCCAGCTTTTTTCGACTTCATATGGGTCTTCTACTGAGTGCTGTACCGATATTTCATGGTTTAAAATGCCAGGATTTTCTTTTAAAAACTCATTCGACAGTTCCGCAGAAATCTCTTGCGCTTGTTGAGTTGTGGAAAATACATAAAGTTGCTCCACATACTCCGTTTGTGCACTCATTGCCTTGATTCTCACATTCATGGGCGTTATCCATCCACTGGCATAGAAAGTTCTAAAGGATCTAACCCACAACAAAGGTTCTAACAGATCTAAATTCACGCTAGACTTCTAAAAGATCTAAAATCTAGCCAGGAAAGGTGCCTTTATGTCAGCTCGCAATCCATTCCGCCCAACTTTCGGCGTTTCCCCCACCATACTTGCAGGCCGCGACTCGCTTCTTCAGTCATTCAAGCTTGGCCTCGCAGAAGGTCCCGGCAGCCCTTTCCGAGCGCTCCTTATTTCCGGTTCTCGCGGCATGGGTAAAACCGTCTTATTAAATGAGTTTGAAGATGCCGCTTCATCTCAAGGCTGGATCACACTGCGTGCCTACCCGGATAACTCAATGGTTCAAGCACTCATGAACTCCGCAATCCCAGAGGCACTCCAAAAGCTAGATGGACCCCAATCCAAACGAATGCTCAGCAGCGTCTCAATTTCAGGAATCGCTGCAGTCACGACCATCGCGGATCCCACCAAAAAAGACCCCACCCCGACGCTGATTTCGCGGCTGCGCGAACTCGCCACCACTCTGCAAAAACATGGTTCTGGAATCCTAATCACTCTTGATGAACTCCAAAGCGCTGATGTAGAACAACTACACATCTTGGCCACGGCAGTTCAAGATCTCCTGCGTGATGATTTTGATATCGCCCTTGTGGCAGCTGGTCTTCCCGAAGGCATTGATAGATTGCTCCAGCATGAGGGCACCACTTTTATCCGCAGAGCCGAGCGCATCCTACTTAATCCTGTGAGCTACCAGGACTCGGTGAATATGTTTATTGAGACCACTGCTGAAGGCCAGCGTCAGATGGCTTCGGATGCAGCCGAACTCGCAGCAGATATCAGCAAGGGCTATCCCTACTCTATGCAGCTGACCGGTTCCCTAGCCTGGGCGCAAAGTACCCTTGATAATTCCGATACAATCCAGGCAACCCAGGTTGAGGCTGTTCGCGCTGAAGTTATTCGACGCATGGGTATGCAAGTCCATGAGCCTAGTTTGCATCATGTTCCCGATGGAGAGCTGCATATTTTGTACGCGATCGCCCAGCTCTCTACCGATGGCGAGATGGTATCCACCGGTAACATCGCACACCTCATGAATGTCAAGCCCAATGCCTTGTCAATGCAGAGAAAGCAACTTTTAAGTAGAGGTTTAGTGGAGGTTCCAAAATACGGTTATCTCAACTTCACACTGCCTTATATGCGCGAGCATCTACTGAGCAGCCCGCAACACCGCCCCATAGCTTAAGACCCCCAATCCCCTACCAACCCAAGAAAGTTTTTTCGTGGCCCGCAAGAAAAATAAGTCTGAACCATCTCGTTCCCAACAAGCTGCCAATGTTCCCATCGCTGGCACCTATGAAGGGGAATACTCTGTCATTGAATTGGAGGCAGATTCCTATACCGCCGATGGTTGGCTGATCAGTGTCAATGGGGTGCCCAGCTCACATATCGTGATGGGTGAGCCACAGGCATTGGAATTTGAGTACATGCGGTGGATCGCTACCGGTGCACGTGCGTTTATTGATGCCCATCAGGATGCGTCCAAGCTTCGCATTACTCACCTCGGCGGTGGCGCATGCACGATGGCACGGTATTTTGCGGATGTCTACCCACAATCGCGCAATACTGTTGTGGAATTGGATGCAGAGCTCGCGCGTTTAGCTCGTGAATGGTTTGATATTCCGCGTGCCCCACGGGTGAAAATTCGAGTGGATGATGCTCGCGTAGTCGCTGAGTCTTTCGCGCCTGAAAGCCGGGATGTCATTATTCGTGATGTGTTTGCGGGCGCTGTTACTCCGCAGAATTTCACCACGGTGGAGTTTTTCCAGCACTGCCACCGTGGTTTAGCACCAGGTGGGCTTTATGTAGCCAACTGTGGTGATCATTCTGATTTGCGCGGTGCCAAGGCAGAACTGGCCGGTATGATGGAGGTTTTCCAACATGTTGCTGTGATCGCAGATCCGCCAATGCTTAAAGGCAGACGCTACGGAAATATCATTTTAATGGGTTCGGATACTGAGTTCTTTAGCTCTACCAGCATCGAGGCTTCTGCGATTACTCGGGAGCTGCTTGGCGGTGGCGTTCCGGCTCAATACAAAGATGAGGATTGGGTGCGGAAATTCGCCTCAGGTGCGCAGCCTAATCACGATGAGGTGGCTACCCACCAAACGCCGAATGATACTCCACAATCCCCTGCGGAAACTCCGGAGCATTCAGGCATATAGCCATGAAGTACTCGGCTGGTGCATGCGGATAGACAAGGCCGGGCACGACCTCAAAACCGAAGCGTCGATAATAGCCCGGATCGCCCAAGAGCACGACGCCGGCAGCACTTTCTGCACGAAGCTGATCCAAAGCACTGCCCATGAGCGCAATGCCGACGCCCTGCTGCTGACGATCTGGACGCACGCTCACTGGTCCAATGCCGAACCAGCCGTGCGCACCACCGCCGATCAGCACCTCGGAGGCGGCAATATGGCCAATAACTTCGCCTTCAGCTTCAGCGACAAGGGAAAGGCTCAGCGCCTTTGCCGCACGAAGCTTATCGACGAGATCTTGCTCTGCGCCATCCGAATGCTCAATTCCCATAAAGGCCGCTTCGGTGACATCATAAATCGCACTGATATCGTGTGCTTCTTCTGCCCGAATGTGGAATGTAGTCATAAAATCCGAGAATACCAACAAAATAAAACCGGCATGATCGTACCGCTTCACCTCTCCAACCCTAGTCCGCACCCACACATTCATCATTTCCGGCACGATCATGCCGATTTTTATTGTTGAAGCTCAAATATACTTGTATACTACGGAAAACGGCACGATCATGCCGAAAATTGGATCCAGGAGATGTACATGAAAGCAGAAGAGATCGGAAGGGCACTACTCCACGGCCGTAAAGAACTCGGTCTTAGGCAAGGAGAACTCGCAGACTTGGCAGGGGTTTCCGAACGATTCATCCGCGATGTCGAAAAAGGGAAAACTACCGTCCGCTTAGACAAAGTAATCGATGTTCTTAGCATCCTTGGACTCGAGCTTTCCGTAGGAATTCATGATCCACTCAAGGTTAATCAATGACCCGCATCGCCGATATTTGGTTCCAAGACACCCTGGCTGCTCATTTCACTCGTGACGGCGACAAAACCACATTTTTTTACGCAAATGATTACACAGGCCCTCCGATTGCCACGTCCCTGCCCATCAGTTCTGCACCCGTAATTACTCGCTCCGGGGCAATCCCACCATTTTTCGCTGGACTGCTCCCCGAAGGTCGTCGCTTAAGTTCACTCCGAAGAAACATCAAGGCTTCTGCCGATGATGAACTTTCCCTCCTTCTAGCCGTTGGCGCTGACCCCGTTGGTGCAGTATCAATTTTCCACCATGGTGAGAATCCACAGCCTGCACAACCCACAGTTCAGTTTGATAAAGATCTCGATTTCTCAGCTGCGCTAAACGAGTCTGGAATCGCTGATCCCGTCGCACTCGCTGGCGTCCAAGACAAAGCCTCTGCACGTACCATCGCCGTCCCAGTTGCAAGCGATACCATCTTGAAACTCTCCCCGCCTGAATATCCTTTTTTAGTAGAAAACGAAGCAGCATGCTATCAATTGTTGGCCCAGAATAAGCTTCGCATTGGGCTTTCTAAAATCGAGGTCCTCCGTGATAAACACGGTAGGTCCGGTCTCCTAGTCCACCGCTTTGATCGCACACCCCAGGGCAAAATCCCAGTCGAGGATGCAGGACAAGTTCTGGGCATCTGGCCAGCAGATAAGTATTCAGTGAGCTATGAGGAAATCGCGCAGGCTCTCACCACAGTGTGTGCTTCCCCAATCTTTGCGATGCGCAATCTTGCCTTCCAAATCGCAGTCGCTTGGCTCAGCGGCAATGGCGATCTTCATGCCAAAAATATCTCCATCATCAACAAGGGCCGCGGATTCGAGGTCAGCCCGATCTATGACATTCCCTCCACCGCAGTGTACGGCGACACCACAATGGCCTTAGAAATCCAAGGATCCAAAAAGGATCTCAGCCAAAAGAAGTTCTTAAAATTCTGTGCATCCATCGGTCTACCAGAAAAAACTGCCACGTCGGTTGCACACGCGGCGCTGTTGGCTACAGAAAACGCTGCCGAAACAATTCTTGCTTCAGGAACTTTTGATACACGGGTAATTCGAGACCTCACTAGAGTTCTCAAACACCGTCGAAGCGCTTGGGGAATCTAATTTGGTGTTCACGGACCAAACCAGGTGACCGAAAACCCTCTATCCAAGTCTTCCTCGGTCGACTAGTTTGGTTAGCAAAGATCGAAACCAGCCCATATGACCAAGAAACTCCGAAAATTTAGATTCTTGGTCATATGGGCTGGTTTTCAAAAACCTCACATTGCGCTGAAAGACCCCACAAAGGCCATTAAGGTCTTCACAATGATCAAAAAATACTTATCCACCATTGCTGCAGCTACTATTGCAGGCTCTGTTCTTTTCGCCCCAACTGCTCAAGCAGCTTCTTCTAATTTCCCGGCCAATGACATGGTGGATCCCGCTGGACCTACCATGACTTCCACTGGACTTAACCGTGCTCAAGAAACAGTGCTTTTGCAGGGATTTTTTGGTGCGGTCATTCTTTCCACCGGCACACCTTATGTGGGTGAGTGCCACACTGTGACACTGTCGCATCAGCAGCTACTCTGTCCGATTGCAACAGACCTGCACTACCAGATATATGGCCGTTAAAAAGCCATTCCAGCAGTGCGAGCTCTAGTCACCACATCTTCAATCACAGCAAGTACTGCCTCGATTGATTCTTGCGTGGTTGTTCTGCCCAAGGTGAATCGAATGGCACCGCGAGCATCAGTTTCGGTAATCCCCATGGCCAATAACACGTGGCTGGCACGGTTCACGCCATTGGAACAGGCCGAACCAGTCGATGCTTCAATCCGCAAAGAATCAAGCAGCATGATCAGGCTATCGCCCTCCGCCCCAGGGAAAGACAGGTGCAAGTGACCTGGCAGTGCTGGTTCGGTGGTGTGGACTAGGACGTTGGGGATGCGCTGGAGAATGGCGTCGAGAAGCGTCTTTTTAAGACCGCTCAGGCGGGTGGCTTCGCTCTCAAGCTCTGCCACTGCTTCGCGCAATGCGGCTGCGGTGGCAGCTGCGCCGGCAACATCTAAGGTGCCGGGGCGGATGCCGCGTTCTTGGCCACCGCCGTGCAAGACTGCAGACGGTGCTGGTGAGCGCCTGGCTAGTAACAAACCGACGCCACGGGGTCCACCGAATTTATGCGCGGATGCCGCCAAGGTAGTGGCGCCGAGTTCCGCAAAATTAACCGGCAAATGGCCCACCACCTGAACCGCATCGATGTGGGTCGGTGTGCCAGAAGCTTGCGCTGCAGCGATAAACTCCGCAACCGGTTGAATTGCACCGGTTTCATTGTTTGCCCACATCATCGTGGCAACAGCAGCAGGTATCTCCAGCGCTGCCAAAGAAGACACTCGACCATCTGGACCAATCGGCAACAAATCCATCTCTGCCCCACCCAGAGCTAGAGCATTGACGGTTTCTAGAATTCCAGGGTGCTCAATCGGAGTTGAAACGATCCGATTAAGCGGTGATGCCTGATATAAACCCTGTACAGCGAGGTTATCCGCCTCAGTACCGGACGCGGTGAACACAACCTCAATCGGTTCGCAGCCCAGCAAAGAAGCAATCTCTTCGCGAGCAGAATCCGCAACGCTGCGTGCTTTACGCCCCGAACCATATTGGCTCGCTGGGTTTAGTGCCTGTGCATGTTCCATCCATGCGGCTGCGGCCACCTCACGCATCGGTGTGGTGGCTGCATGGTCCAGATAAAAAGTGTCCAAAACTCCTACTTGCGTTTGTTGATCTCTTCGATGAGCTGTGGAGCGATCTCAAAGAGGTCACCGACAACGCCAAGGTCCGCGATCTGGAAAATTGGCGCGTCCTCATCGTTATTGATCACAATAACCTTCTTTGCGGTCTGCATTCCAGATGTGTGCTGAATTGCGCCAGAAACGCCAAGACCGATGTAGAGATCTGGGGAGACAGTCACACCAGTTTGGCCAACCTGGTATTCGCCTGGGTAATAGCCCAAATCAACTGCGTCACGGGTAGCGCCAACAGCGCCGCCAAGAGCATCAGCAAGTGGTTCGACAAGGCTGCGGAAGTTTTCTTCGCTTCCCACACCACGACCACCGGCGATAACAACCTTTGCCTGAGGCAATTCTGGTCGCGCACTCTGGGTGCTTGGGGTGAAGGAAGTGATGGTGACATCCTTCGCGGTGGCACCTGGAATTTCCATGACTGCCACAGCACCAGCGGCAGCAACAGCAACGCCCTCAACAGCACCTGGGCGCAGGGTGTACAGCGGAGCTGCGCCACCAACTGCTGCGGCAACCTGGATGGTATCGCCGAAAATGGACTGCTGAGCAGTGCGATCAGCATTAATGCCCACAACATCAGTGAGCACACCAGAGGCCAAACGTGCAGCCAGACGGCCTGCAATTTCATTACCGCTCGCAGTTGCTGCGATAACGATTGGCCCTGGGTTGTTAGCTGCAAGCATGTGCAGTGCATCTACTGCAGGCAAGATCAGTCGGTTGGAAGCACCAGCAGCTTCAGCAGAAACGACCTGAGCAGCACCCCAAGTGCCAAGTTCTGCAGCGACAGCAGCGCCCGCACCTGGCTCGCCAACAACAACAGCAATGACATCGCCGAGTGTACGAGCAGCGGTGATCAGTTCAAGAGTTACTGGTTCTGGGCGGCCATCTAGCTGCTCAACCAGCACATAAGAAATAGACATGGTAAATGTTCCCCTTTGTGAAGATAGTGGCTAGATCAGGTTTTCAGAAGCGAGGAAATCAGCAATCTTTTGCGCAGCTCCGGATCCGCCAATGACATCACCTTGAACACGCTCTGGACGATCCGCTGCAGAAGTCACCGCAGTGGCCGCGTGCGCCAAACCGACCTGCTCTGGAGTAACACCGATCTCAGCCAAAGTGAGCTTTTTAATCTCAGCTTTCTTCGCTGCCATGATGCCCTTGAAATTAGGGAAACGTGGCTTATCAGCCTTATCGGAGATAGATACAACCGCTGGAGCCGCAGCTTGAAGTTCATAAGTGCCGCGGTTATCAATGCGGGTGGCAGTGATAACAGAGCCATCAATCTTTAGCGCAGAGAGATTGCTCAGCGCAGGAACCTGGCGGTATTCCGCCAACACGCCTGGCAGCGCACCCATCGCACCATCAGAAGAAGCAGAGCCAGTCACGATAAGTGCCACGTCTGGAATGGTGTTGATAGCGTTATTCAACGCCCATGCAGTGCCCAAAAGATCGGATCCTGCTAGAGCATCATCGCTAAGATGAACGGCTTCATCCGCACCCATCGACAAAGCCTTACGCAATGCTTCCTCTCCGCCAGCTGGGCCCGCACTGAGAGCAACAACGCGGTAAGCGGCATCCGGATTGGATTCCCGCAAGCGCAGTGCCTGCTCAAGGGCAAACTCATTAATCTCATCCAGGACCCGATCCACACTTTCACGGTCCATGGTGAAATCAGCTTCTAGAGTCCTCTTAGACCAGGTGTCTGGAACATTTTTAACCAGAACCACGATTGTGGACATCCACACTCACCTTTCAATTCACGATTTTTGGCGTTGCCCGCCCATAATACGCGGGCTTCGCCCATTGCTTTTCGACGCCCACTACCGTCGGCCCTTAGTATCTCTGCGAATCCACGGCGGCAGACTAATCAGTCTATAAACTCTAGACTAAGCAATTCAGTGCGCTGTGCACAATTCTGGAGGTCATTTTATTAATGATGCTTATGCCCATTGGCGTGGCCCACACACCAGTGCCACTCCCCGACTACCAATGCGAGTGATCACCACCGACATTGCTTTAGTGCCCTTCAACTGTAATTTTTTACGCAGCTGATCTGGATCCACATCCACGCCACGGACCAAAATCTCCACCGAACCTGCACCATGAGCAGCCATGGCAGATTTCAGTTTCTTCAACGGCACTTCTTCCAGGAAAGGAAAACCACTGGTTCCAGCAGGGATCCTATTGCCGGTGAGATAAGCAATACGCTCATCCAACATCCACAACTGTTCCCGTACCGCATAGTGGCGCACCAACCCGGCGCGCACGATGGCACCGTCTGGGTCAATGATGAACTCTCCTGGTGCTGCGGCAAGGTTTTGTTCTGGGGCATCGTCTAAGAGATCAGTCACGCGGTCTACGTGTCCGTCTTTGATGATGACGGCTTCTCGGGTCTCGCCATCGCTGAGATCTGCGCTATAGAGGCAGGCTTCTTTTACTCCGCCCTCTACGCTTGCCACACTGACCAGTCCGGACCATTCGGAGAAATCTAGTCCGGGTGCGCATTTGACGGCGATTGGTTGGTTGCTCCAGGCGTCGAGAAGCGAAGGCAGGGGCGGCAGGAGCTGAGCCGGATTGGTAATGCGCTTGCCCCCGCTACGTCTGGCGGGGTCCGCAATGATGACATTGGCGCCGGTGCTGGCTGGTGTCAGCGCATCGGCGCGGAATACTAATGCTTTCTGGCCTTTGAGGTTATGTGCAGCCATCAGCAGGCGTGAATGATCTAGATCTGAGCCCAAATAGCGCAAGCCAGCTCCAATGATTTCATGCCCTTCGGTACCGATAGAACAGGTGACATCATGGACCACAGCGTTGCTACCTAAAGCAGTGTGAAGCCTGCGGGCGCGTTCGGCTGAAATTGCTGGCGGGGTAGTTTGCTGAGCCGATTCCTGACACATCAGCCACTGCTGCGGCAGCTTCCCCTCCGCGCTGCGCCGAGCTGCTGCTAGTTCTGCAACAGCCCGACCGCAATCACCAAAGTGCTTGCGGAGCCTGGCCACATCGGAAATCATGGTCTTCTTATTGAGGTCAAGATTGACGGTAGCCTCAACGATTTCCTGTTCTGCCTGTGCCAGGAAACGCACCTCATCTGCACTAAAACTCATGACTGAACCTTAAACCACACATCAGAGTTAGCACATATAACGGGTAAGTTAGAACCGTTCTTTCCGCAATGCTTGATAGAACTCCGCATACCGAGGATTATCAATAGCCTCATTAAACATCGGCTCGACTGTAATATTTTCCGTGAACTCCATGAGCTGCGCCACAGTACGAAATTGTGAGAGCTCAAACAGCGAAGCCCAGGTCGGAATAACTAACCTGAGCAACCCGGCGCGCCACCCATCAAGAATGAGCCGTGCCGGGAAATAGCCAGTTGAAGAAGCCTCAGAAGTATCTCCATCAACCCATTGCCCCTCTGGTTCTTCGGCGATAAAAGAAAAAGTATCAAACTGCCCCTTATTGCCCTCTGGGCTCACCCACCTGGCAAAAGGGACAATCAGATCACTACGAATGGCAAGGTTTTCTTTTTGCAACATATCCGTGAGTGAAATTTCATGAGTTTCCAACTGCGCACGGTAATCATGAAAATGGCTGGTATCTTTCACCAAACCAGAACCATCCGTATATTCAGCAAGCAGCGTTCCAGCTTCTTCAAAAAGCTCCCGAATGGCAGCAAAAACCAAGGCATAAGCTACATGCGGTTCCACACCCAAACGAAGAGCCCAGTCCTCGGCACTAGGCCCCCTCCACACTTCTTTCCCATGCCCATCCGCAAAATCTCGAGAATCTACTCCCCCGCCTGGAAACACAGTGGCACGAGGAAAGTTTGCCATGGTTGACACACGCTCCTGAATGTAGACCTCTACATCAGACTGTCCATTGATGATCCTATCCCGAACTAGCAGCACCGTTGCGGCTAGTCTCCTTCCACCAATGCCCTGCATCACCATTGCTGCACCCTGACTTTCTGTAAAGCTTGTTAAAGCCTCGCGTGAAGCAATTCCACACTAAAACTTCTGTGACCTAGTCTATGGATTCTGTGCCCAGTCCGCACGAAAATGTGTGATCTAATCCTCATTACTTGAATCTGCAGTGCGTAGATTTGGTACGTGGGTTAAGGATTTGAGGCAGGGGCTGGGAGCTTTCTCAAGTTCGACTTCACGCGGTCGACTTCTCAGGAGCGACTTCTCAGGTTCGACTTCAGTACGATTTTTCAAAATTTCCTAGTGAAGTCGTTGTTAAGAAGTTGAACATAAGAAGTCGCTCCTGAGAAGTCGTTTATGCGAAGTCGAACTTACCCCCAACGATCCCAGCGGGTTAAGCCCTGTGGCTTCTAGCTGTACGCACCCTGCGAGCAAAGTAACGCTCTCCAATGCGGTCTACCTGAATGGGCTGGTGGAAGGCCTTGGATAGATTCTCATTGGTCATCACGGTGTTAATCAGTCCCTGTGCCACGACTCCGCCTTCGTCCAGCAGCATGGCATGGGTGAAACCGGCAGGAATTTCTTCTACGTGGTGAGTGATCATCACGATGGCGGGTGCGTCAGGATCCATGGCGAGTTCGCCGAGGTAACCAACGAGATCTTCACGTCCACCAAGGTCCATTCCGGCGGTTGGTTCATCAAGGATGAGTAGTTCTGGGTTTGTCATCAAAGCGCGTGCAACGAGGACACGTTTGCGCTCGCCTTCGGAAAGAGTGCCCCAGGTGCGGTCTGCTAAGTGCATGGCGCCAACTTGTTCTAGGATCTCGGTTGCTTGGCCAAAATCCATTTCGCTGTATTCTTCGCGCCAGCGACCTAAAATGGCATATCCTGCAGAAATAACGAGGTCGGATACTTTTTCCTCACCTGGGATGCGGTTGCCTAATGCGGAAGAGCTCACACCGATCATGGAGCGTAGATCACGCATGTCAGTTTTGCCGATTTTTTCTCCCATGAGGCGAGCGTGACCGCCAGAAGGGAATTCCTCAGCCGCAGCCATGCGAATCAAGGTGGTTTTTCCGGCACCATTAGGTCCGATAATTACCCAACGCTCGTCCAGCTCAACTTGCCAATCAAGGGGGCCGACGAGGTTTCGTCCGTCTCGTTTGAAGAACACTCCTTGAAAATCGATGAGTAGATCTTCATTGAAGTCTTCCGGTTCCAGGCCAACAGCTGGAATAGGGGCAGGAGCGGAGTTATTAAAGGTGTTAGTCACACCTCCTATCTTGACTGATTTCTCCGCTTCCGTGTGGAAGTGACACAGCTCCATTAAGCTTTCGTTAGGAGACATACCCCCGGCGCGTTTGCCAGTGTGTCTGTATAGAAGATCTTTAAGCTTGTGTGCGCTTACCCGCACTTCACACCGCATGTTGAGGAGAAAACTGTGACTGGCCGTCTCGGAATCGATGATGTTCGTCCCCGGATTTTGGATGGAAATCCAGCAAAAGCAGTAGTGGGTGAAATTGTCCCTGTGTCTGCGGTGGTCTGGCGTGAAGGCCATGACGCCATCGCGGCGACATTAAATGTGCATGGTCCAGATGATTCTTCGGTGGCTGCAGAGCCTATTCAGATTCATATGCGCCCTACCCCACATAATCAGGATCAGGCTAATGCGTTTTTCGTTCCTGATGTCCCAGGTGATTGGACATTTCGTGTGGATGCGTGGTCGGATCCACTGGCTACTTGGCGTCATGCGATAACCACCAAGATTGAAGCCGGTCAGGGTTCTGAGGAGTTGTACAACGACTTTGAGCACGGCGCCCAGCTTTTCGAAGAGGCTGCAGCGGATTTGCCCAGAGAAGATCGAACCACGCTTTTCGATGTCGCCTCCTCACTGCGTCGCGGCGGCGATGTACGCGCACGACTCGCCCCAGCACTGCGGTCAGATGTTACTCAGCTTCTAGAGCTCAACCCGTTGCGCCAATTGGTCACCATGGGTGAAAATCTGCAGGTTCGCGTAGAGCGCCGGGATGCTTTAGTTAACTCTTGGTACGAACTTTTCCCTCGTTCGACTGGCGGCTGGGATGATTCAGGTACCCCCGTCCACGGCACTTTCGCTACCACTGCCCAGGCGTTGGAACGGGTTGCCAAAATGGGTTTCGATACCGTTTATTTCCCTCCGATTCACCCCATCGGTGAAGTCAACCGCAAGGGACGCAACAACACTCTTACTCCTGAATCACATGATGTCGGATCTCCTTGGGCTATTGGTTCCAACGATGGTGGACATGATGCGACTCACCCACGTTTAGGTTCTGTCGAAGATTTCCAGGCTCTGATTGCCCGTGCTCGCGAGCTGAACCTTGAAATTGCTCTTGATTTAGCCCTCCAAGCTGCACCAGATCACCCATGGGCAAATGAGCACCGCGAGTTTTTCACTGTTCTAGCTGATGGCACCATTGCCTACGCAGAAAATCCGCCTAAGAAGTACCAGGATATTTACCCAATCAATTTTGATAATGCTCCTGAGAAAATCTATGCGGAGGTTTACCGCGTGGTGAAGTTCTGGGTAGATCTAGGTGTTACTACCTTCCGTGTGGATAACCCGCACACCAAGCCTGCGAATTTCTGGCAGTGGCTCATTGCTGCAATCCACGAAACCAACCCTGAGGTTATTTTCCTCGCGGAGGCTTTCACTCGTCCAGCTCGTCTCTACGGCTTGGCCAAGATTGGCTTCTCACAGTCCTACACCTACTTCACGTGGAAGGTCACCAAGGAGGAGCTTACTGAATTTGCCACTGAAATCGCTCAGATGGCGGATGTGTCTCGTCCAAACCTCTTTGTGAACACTCCTGATATTTTGCATGCGTCCTTGCAGCACGGTGGACGCGCGATGTTTGCTATTCGCGCCGTATTGGCAGCAACGATGTCGCCTGTGTGGGGTGTGTACTCCGGCTACGAGCTATTTGAGCATCAGGCTGTGAAGCCAGGTTCAGAAGAGTATTTGGATTCTGAAAAGTACGAGCTTCGCCCTCGTGATTTCGAAGGCGCCCGTGAGCGTGGAGATTCCTTGGAGGATTATATCGGCCTGCTCAACCAGGTTCGTCGCGCGAATCCGGCTCTCCAGCAGTTGCGCAATATCCACTTCCACGATGCAGATAACGATCAGATCCTTGCGTACTCCAAGGTTGATGCCCTGACCGGAAACACTGTGCTCGTGGTGGTTAACCTTGATCCGCGCAGCGCTCGCGAGGCAACTGTGCGCCTTGATCTTGGAGCTCTTGGCCTTGAAGCGGGTGCTCAATTTGAGGTCCGCGATGCCATCACAGGTTCCCGTTACCTGTGGACTGACACTAATTTTGTCCGCTTGGAGCCGTTACGCGATGTCGCTCATGTCTTCGTGCTGCCAGAACTTCCAGCAGCGTGCCGCGAGCGTCTAGCCTGGCGCGATATCAAAACCTACCGCGCATAGTTTCCTTATGTTTTCCCCCGTTTCATCTATCAAGGACGATAATCATGACCGTTGATCCCGCGAGCCACATCACCATTCCTGAGGCAGATTTGGCCCGCCTGCGCCATTGCAACCACCACGATCCTCATGGTTTCTACGGGTGGCATGAGACCCAAGCTGGTGCGGTTGTCCGCACGCGCCAGATCGGCGCAACGGAGGTTCAATTGCTTATCGACGGCACCTCCCTGCCGATGTCTTCCATCGGCGATGATATCTTTGCTATTGATCTAGGTCGCCGTGCACACGCTGACTACCGTCTTGAGGTCACCTGGCCGGATCAAAAACCACAGATCAAGGCAGATCCGTATTTCTTCCTCCCCACCGTCGGCGAAATGGATATTTATCTGTTCTCCGAAGGTCGCCACGAGCGCCTGTGGGAAGTTCTCGGTGCAAATATCAAAACGTACCAAACTGCTCTGGGAGCAGTCCGCGGCACCGCTTTCACAGTGTGGGCTCCAAATGCTATTGGTTGCGCGGTGGTAGGTGGTTTCAACGGATGGAATGCTTCTGCCCATCCAATGCGTTCCATGGGTGGTTCTGGCCTGTGGGAATTGTTTATCCCAGATGTTGTGGAAGGTGAAGTTTATAAGTTCGCCCTTCAGACTAAAGATGGCCAACGCCGCGATAAAGCTGATCCGATGGCTCGTCGCGCTGAGCTTGCCCCAGCCACAGGCTCCATCATCGCTTCTTCTGATTATCAATGGCAGGATTCTTCATGGCTACGTGAACGCACAAACATTGATGTCGCGTCCAAGCCAATGAGTGTTTATGAAGTCCACTTGGGTTCATGGCGGTGGGGCAAAAACTACGAAGATCTCGCCACTGAGCTTGTGGATTATGTCGCAGACCTTGGCTATACCCATGTGGAGTTCCTCCCTGTCGCAGAACATCCCTTTGGCGGTTCTTGGGGCTACCAGGTCACTGGTTATTACGCACCGAGTTCTCGGTGGGGCACTCCAGATCAGTTCCGTGCCTTGATTGATGCATTCCATGCCCGTGGCATCGGTGTCATCATGGACTGGGTTCCAGCCCACTTCCCTAAAGATGATTGGGCACTCGCCCGCTTTGATGGCGAAGCTCTCTACGAGCACCCAGACTGGAAGCGCGGCGAGCAAAAAGACTGGGGCACTCTTGTCTTTGACTTCGGCCGTAATGAAGTCCGCAACTTCCTCGTTGCCAATGCGTTGTACTGGATTGAGGAATTCCACATCGATGGCTTACGCGTCGATGCTGTAGCCTCCATGTTGTATCTAGATTACTCCCGTGAGCACGGCGAATGGGAGCCAAATATCTACGGTGGCCGCGAGAATCTGGAAGCAGTGCAGTTCTTGCAGGAAATGAATGCCACTGTTCTTCGTCTCCACCCTGGTGCTCTGACCATCGCAGAGGAATCTACTTCTTGGCCGGGCGTTACGGCTCCCACTTGGGACGGTGGCTTAGGGTTCTCACTCAAGTGGAATATGGGCTGGATGAACGATACCTTGGAGTATTTCTCCAAGAACCCAGTGCACCGCGCGTTCCACCACAATGAGCTCACATTCTCTTTGGTTTATGCCTTCTCTGAGCGCTTTACTTTGCCTATCTCCCACGATGAAGTAGTTCATGGCAAGGGCTCACTGTGGGATCGTATGCCTGGAGATACTTGGAACAAGGCAGCAGGCCTGCGCACTTTCCTTGCCTACATGTGGGCGCATCCTGGAAAGAAACTGCTGTTCATGGGCCAAGAATTCGGCCAGCCTGAAGAATGGTCTGAAGCACATGGCCTTCCGTGGAATATCGTTGATGGTTGGCAAGGTGAATACCACGAGGCAATTCGTAGCCTGACCAGGTCCCTCAACAATGTTTATTCCGACTCTCCTGCGCTCCACACTCAAGATTTCACTGGTGAAGGATTCGCATGGAATAAGGGCGATGATGCCGGCAACAATATTTTGGCGTTTACGCGTTTCGGCAGCGATGGCTCCCAGATGCTGTGTGTCTTCAATCTGTCTGGCACTCCACAACCAGATTATGAATGTGGAACAGCAGCCGAGGGCGAATGGAAGCTTGTTCTCAACACCGATGAATCAGAATTCATGGGTGCGAACAACGGCATTGCACAATCAGTGCACACGGTTGCGCAGCCACGTGATGGTTTCCAGCAGTCAGTTAAGCTGCATATCCCAGCGATGAGTGCACAATTCTACGCACTTCAGGGATAAGTTTAAAAACAAAACACGTGCCAACAAAGCTTTTTCTTAAGCTTTCGTTGGCACGTGTTTTTTATCTCCTAGAACAAAGCGCTGGCCATTTTTCCTCGCGCTTGGAGCACACGTGGATCAGCAGCCTCAAACATGCCAAAAAGTTCCAATAGGCGCTCTTTAACCTGATCTTTCTGTGCGCCAGCACTAATCATCAACAAAGCCACCAGGCGATCGAATGCCGCTTCAGGATTACCTGCGACAACAGCAGCATCAGCGGCAGCGAAAGCTTTATCCACAGACTGAGGATCTGCATCAGCAGTAACAATCACGTCTACTGCTGAATCTACTTCGCTTAGTCGAGCTAACAGCTTGGCAGTATCACGTGCTTGCTTTGCATCTGCATGTCCTGGCTCTTCTGCCAAGATCGCATCATAGACAGCAATTGCTTCATCAAAAGCACCCCGATTCAGGGCATCAGTTGCTGCATCAAACCGAGGATCTTCCACTTCTACTTCCTCGTCAGCGTCTTTACCAGAAGGTTGTGCTGGCAAGCCTTCTAATTGTCCACTGATTGCTTGGATGACCTGATCAGTCCACTGCTTGAGAGCTTCTGCCGGCTGTCCGCCTTGAAAATCAGCAAGTGGACGTCCTGCTGCCACTGCAATCACAGATGGAAGACCCTGCACACCAAATACCTGAGCTACATCAGCATCAGTATCAGCATTGACATAAGCGAAAATAAACTTCAATTCACTTTGTGCAGCAAGCGCGCTGAGATCTGATTTCAGCTGCTCAGAATCAGGGCTACGCGGTGTACCAACCAGCACTATCACTGGAACCTGAGTAGACCGACGCAATACCTCATTTTCCAGGGTCTCCATGGTGACCTCAATAGAAGTTGCAATGCCCTGAGAAGCTGGACCCTGTTCATGGGCCTTTTGGCGTGCATCTGCACGCGCTTTTACCTCACCTAAATCAATAGCGCCACTAACAAAACGATTCGGTGTAGTCACGACTTAATTCACGCTTTCTTTTTAGCCTTTAATCTTTAGCACTTAATAAAACTCAAAAACTTAAGTCTATGCACAAAGCTAATCTCTAGCCAGGCGCTCTTCTACAGCTTCTACTTTTCGAGTCAATTGGCCGGTATATCCTGGGCGAATATCTGCTTTAATCACCAGTGATGTGCGCGGAGCAACGGTAGAAATTACCTCCGTAGCCTCTTTAATCACAGCCATCACTTCATCCCATTCACCTTCAATGAGTGTGAACATGGCATTGGTTTCATTTGGCAGACCGGAGGCACGGACGACGCGGATCGCTTCAGTGACGGCATCTGCCATCTCTGCATCAGGATTATCGGTAACAGCGGGAGCAACGGAAAATGCAACAATCATATCTGCCACCCTACCCTGGGGTTAGTTTCTCGTGAATTGTGTTACCAAACCACATATTTCTGAAACGTCTTCTGCTTAAAATCAAAGCATGCCTAATCCACAGTCTCTGAATATTCCCCATGAGTACGTTGTCTGCCTCGATCACGTGGGCATCGCCGTACCAAACCTCGAGGAAGCCATCGAGTTCTACCGCTCCGCATTTGGCTGGGTGAATCACCATCAAGAAACCAATGAGGAACAAGGTGTCACAGAGGCTATGATCGGCCCGAAAGATCTAAAGAGCACTGACGGCATGATTCAGCTACTTGCCCCGCTCAATGAAGAATCTACAATTGCTAAGTTCCTTGAGAAAAAGGGAGCCGGCATCCAGCAGATGTGTCTGCGCACCAATGATATTGATGCGCTGTCAGAGCACCTCCGCAGCCAAGGCGTGCGCCTGTTGTACCCTGAGCCGAAGATTGGCACCGGCGGCGCCCGCATCAACTTCCTGCACCCCAAGGATGCAGGCGGCGTGCTGCTGGAAATCACGCAGCCACAAGCTTAAAAAGCTTATCGACGCTCCCAGCACGGTTTGTGCCAATGCCTCCTGTCATCAGCGCCCCCACCAGCTTCTTTAGGCCACGCCACAATGTGAGCCACACCTGGTGGAATGTTCTGATTACATCCAGGGCAAATATAGAATTTCTTTGCCGCTGAGGAACCCATCTGACGAACTAAATAGGGCTCACCAAACGTCCAGCTGGGTCCCTCCTGAGACTGGGTTCCCCAATAGGATGTTCCATCAACTGGCAGATCTCTCGCCGGCTGAATATTACTTCTACGATTTTTTCGAGCCATAGTGCACAGCTACTTAAAATAGCGTGAGTTCATTGGATTCAATGCCACGAAGTACTTGATAATCCAGTGTCACACATTTAATACCACGATCTTCTGCAAGTGTCTTAGCTTGCGGCTTAATCTCCTGAGCAGCAAACACACCATGTACTGGCTTCAGTAGCTCATCACGGTTAAGCAATTCTAGGTACCTAGTCAACTGCTCAACGCCGTCAATACCACCACGACGCTTGATTTCAACAGCCACAGTCTCACCATCTGAATTCCTGCACAAAATATCGACAGGACCAATGGCGGTCGGGTATTCACGTCGAATCAAGGTATATCCATCACCTAGCGTGGTGATGTGCTCTGCCAAGAGTTCCTGCAGATGGTCTTCTACGCCATCCTTAATCAAACCTGGATCTTGGCCAAGTTCAAAGCTTTGCTCTGAATGAATTTCTTCCACAGTAATGCGAAGTTGTTCACCCTTTTTATTTTCCACTACCCACAGGCTCTCCCCTGTTGCCTCACCATCTTCATCGGTAATAGGGCTTTCCGTTAACGAACAAGGCGGAGTCATCCAGTTAAGTGGCTTATAGGCACGATCATCTGCATGGATGGAGACAGAGCCATCTGCCTTAACCATTAAAAGGCGGTCAGCGGAGGGAAGATGAGCTTCCAAACGGCCAACATAATCAACTGAGCAACGGGCGATAACTAAACGCATGCACCCACCATAACAATGACACTGCGCTAACGGTTTTTACGGGTGTCTTTGCCTGGCCGAAATCGATTAAAGTCCCGTGCATTAAGAGTATGTTCTGCACGTGCATCTGGTGCGGCCTCAAGCCACGCTGTAAAAGCCATCTCACTGTGCGTATTCAAAGCAATTTCAATATGGTCATCGTTGGATTGAATATGCAACACCTTGACCCCTTTAGACATGAAAACCGCCTCGTCGGAAACTGGATCTCTACGATCAAGCAAAGTAACCGAAAGGCGGTCTAGAGTGAGGTTAGACATAGGTAATAAGGAGCGCAGCTTAAAGTACTCCAGTTTATTTCCGTTGTAGCGAAACAAGCCGTGCCGCCAACCATGTACCCCGTTTTGAGGAAGTTCACGCAGGATGACGCTGGTCCCCTTGGAGCGCAGTGTAAAAAAGCGCCACGCAGCAAGAAGGATTACTGCCAGCACTGCAACAACTACCACTGCCCAGGTAATAAATTCCACGGCTTTTGAAGTCCTCCCTGCAAAGAAAACGATTTTAGACGATCCTACTCACAATGTCGTCCGACACGAAACCGCTGAGGAGCCTCTACTGCTTGGTCAAGGATCATAGGTTGTCAAAGCCCTACTCACCTTGCAAAGCTACCCCACAGCGGGGCTAAAAGCTTAGGATTATCATATCCGCTTCTTAATTCTTCGGGTCTTAGCTATAGAGCCTTTCCATAGGGTAAAACAAAAGGCCCGCTGGAACCTTTACGGTTCCAGCGGGCCTTCTCGTACATCAGCTAAACGGAGGTTTAGAGACCTTCGCTGCTGCGGCGGACCGCGCGCAGCCCAGCCTCGGCATGTGCCTTGACTAGCTCGTCGTCCGAATTAAGGTCAGTCTCGGCGGATGCGGTATCAACCTCATTCGCCCAGACGGCGAAGTCCGCGAGGATCGTCACCTTTGACTTCGATACGGAGAGGAATCCACCCGAAACGCCAGCGATAAGCTTTTCGCCGTCGATCGGCTGGATGGTCACAACGCCGTTCTCAACCAATTGGCCGAGAAGAGGCTCGTGATCGGGCAGCACGCCGATCTCACCCTCGGTGGTCTGTGCAGTCACGATGGAAGCCTCGCCGGCCCACAGCATGCGCTCTACAGACACCAGTTCAACGGTGATTTCAGCCATGTGTCTCTACCTTACTTTCCGGTCAGCTTCTTGTATGCAGCTTCGACATCGTCCAAACCACCGAGGCCGTTGAAGGCCTGCTCTGGGTAATGGTCGAAATCGCCGTTGCAAATACGCTCGAAAGCGTCGATGGTGTCGGTCAGTGGCACGTAAGAGCCTGGCAGACCGGTGAACTTCTCTGCGACGAAGAAGTTCTGACCAAGGAAGCGCTCGAGGCGACGTGCACGAGCAACCGTGATCTTGTCCTCTTCAGACAACTCATCCATACCAAGGATGGCGATGATGTCCTGAAGTTCCTTGTTCTTCTGCAGAATGCCGATGACACGCTGAGAAATTTCGTAGTGACGCTCACCAACAATAGCTGGCTCGAGAATACGAGAGGTGGAGGACAGTGGGTTCACTGCTGGGTAAATACCCTTGGAAGCAATAGAGCGGTCAAGCTCGGTGGTCGCATCCAAGTGAGCGAAGGTGGTCGCTGGAGCCGGGTCGGTGTAGTCATCGGCAGGGACGTAAACGGCCTGCAGAGAAGTAATCGAACGGCCCTTAGTGGAGGTAATGCGCTCCTGAAGAACACCCATCTCGTCAGCCAAGGTTGGCTGGTAACCCACGGCAGAAGGCATACGACCCAGAAGGGTAGAAACCTCAGAGCCTGCCTGGGTGAAACGGAAGATGTTATCGATGAACAGCAGCACGTCCTGGTTCTGAACATCGCGGAAGTACTCCGCCATGGTCAGGCCGGACAGCGCAACGCGCATACGGACTCCTGGTGGCTCATCCATCTGACCGAACACCAAGGCGGTGTCCTGAAGAACGCCCATTTCTTCCATTTCAAGGAAGAGGTCGGTGCCTTCACGGGTACGCTCACCGACGCCAGCGAATACGGAAGTACCGGAGAATTCGCGAGCGATACGGGTGATCATTTCCTGGATCAAAACGGTCTTACCAACACCTGCACCACCGAAAAGGCCGATCTTTCCGCCCTTAACGTAAGGGGTCAAAAGGTCGATAACCTTGATGCCTGTTTCCAGGATCTCGGTCTTGCCCTCGAGCTGGTCGAAAGCTGGTGGCTCGCGGTGGATGCCCCAACGCTCGATGTCAGGGTTGGTGTTGAGGGAAACATCGTCCAGGCAATCGCCCAGAGCGTTGAATACGTGGCCCTTAACAACATCGCCAACAGGAACGGAAATTGGGCGTCCGGAGTCGGTTACAGCAGCACCGCGGACAAGTCCGTCGGTAGGAGCCATAGCGATGGTACGGATCAGGTTGTCGCCGAGGTGCTGAGCAACCTCGAGAACAACGGTTTTCTTGACTGATTCGAGGGTTACCTCAACAGTCAGTGCGTTGTACAGTGCTGGCAGTTCGCCGCGGGGAAACTCCACGTCGACGACCGCACCAATGACACGCACGACACGGCCAGCAGTAGCTGCCAGCTGTGCGTTCTGCTCATTAAGAGCTGTAGTCATAATTAGTCACTTTCTCCGCTGTCGGCAAGCGCGCCAGCGCCGCCAACAATCTCTGTGATTTCCTGGGTGATCTGTGCCTGACGTGCCTGGTTGGCCACACGGGATAGGTCCTTGACCAATTCCGTTGCGTTGTCAGTTGCAGACTTCATCGCGTTTCGACGTGAAGCGGACTCTGCAGCTGCGGCCTCCAAGAAAATGGAGAACAGCCTGCGTGAGACGTACTGCGGAAGCAGTGCCTCAAGCAGAGTGTCTGCATCCGGCTCGAACTCATAATCGGGTTCGACATCGCCGGAAGAGGACAGCAGATCCTCGCCCTTTTCGAAAATTTCATCTTCGATAACTGGCTCAATTGGGAGCAGCTGGTGCACCACTGGGTTTTGAGTCAGCATGGAGATGAACTCGGTGTAGACCACGTGAACCTGGTCGAAGCCCTGGATATCCTGGCCTTCTGGTTGGTTCAGTCCCTCGCGCCATGCAGCTTCGCCTTCAGAGGTGGCAGTGAAGCCCTCAATGAGGTGGCGACGCACGTTGTGAGTAGCTGCCCAGTCTGGATCCTGTGAGAATCCAGTCCAGGCACCTGCTACAGCATCTTCGCGGAACTTGTAGTAGTCGACGCCCTTTTTGCCGGTGACATAACGAACCACGTCGTAGCCGCTTTCAGCAAGAAGCTTTTCCAGCTCCGCTGCCTTCTTCAGTACGTTGTGGTTGTAGCCACCAGCCATGCCGCGGTCAGAAGTAACCACGAGCACGGCAGCTCGTTTGCCGCCTTCACGCTCACGCAGCATTGGGTGGTCGAGAGAGCTTGCCGACGCGAGGCGCTCCAGCACATGCTGAATTTCCTCGGCGTACGGTGCAGCTGCCGCGACGCGACCCTGTGCCTTGGTGATGCGAGAGGTGGCGATGAGCTCTTGAGCCTTGGTGATCTTCTTGGTTGAGTTAACCGAACGAATTCGGTCACGCAATTCACGAATTGTTGCCATGGTTCACACGCCTCCCTTCAGTTGCTTGGACAGTCATTTAGTGTAGGCTCGCTGCCTTTTACTTCTTGCTGACCTTGCGGGAAACGGTGAGCTGGTCCTTCTTGACCTGGCCTGCGGCGAGTGCTTCAACCTCAGGCTCGTTGATGACTGGGGTGCCATCAGTGGTCTGGAAAGCGCCCTTGAAGTCTTCGGTTGCCTTAAGAAGGGTTTCCTTGGACTCGTCGGATAGCTGTGCACCACCATCGATCTGCGCGTAAACCTGAGCGGCGTTAGAGCCGAGGTACTCGTGCAGTTCTGCCTCGAAACGACGGACATCTTCAACAGGAACGTTGTCGAATGCGCCTTCGCCTGCGAGCCACAGAGAAATAATCTGGTACTCAACAGCCTGTGGCTCGTTCTCAGCCTGAACTAGCAGCTGAACGAGGCGCTGGCCACGCTCAAGCTGAGACTTGGATGCAGCATCCAGGTCAGATGCGAAGGTAGCGAATGCTTCCAGATCGCGGAATGCAGCCAGGTCCAGACGGAGTGAACCGGCAACCTTCTTCATGCCCTTGGTCTGAGCTGCGCCACCAACACGGGAGACGGAGACACCGACGTTGATAGCCGGGCGAACGCCACGGTTAAACAGGTCGGACTCAAGGAATACCTGACCATCGGTGATGGAAATCACGTTGGTAGGAATGAAGGCGGAAACATCGTTTGCCTTGGTCTCAATGATTGGCAGTGCAGTAACAGAACCTGCACCTAGCTCATCGGACAGCTTCGCGGCGCGCTCCAGCAGACGGGAGTGCAGGTAGAAGACGTCACCTGGGTATGCTTCGCGGCCTGGTGGACGACGGAGCAAGAGGGAGATGGCACGGTATGCTTCAGCGTGCTTGGTCAGATCATCATAGATGACCAGGACGTGGTCGCCCTGGTACATCCAGTGCTGTGCGAGAGCAGCGCCTGCGAATGGTGCAAGCCACTTGAAGCCTGCAGCATCGGAAGCTGGTGCAGCCACGATAGTGGTGTACTCAAGAGCGCCCTGCTCCTCAAGAGTCTTACGCAGGGCTGCAATGGTGGAGCCCTTCTGGCCGATTGCGACGTAGATGCAGCGAACCTGCTTCGTCTTGTCGCCGGTCTCCCAGTTAGCCTTCTGGTTAAGAATGGTATCGACGCAGACTGCGGTCTTGCCAGTCTTACGGTCACCAATGATCAGCTGACGCTGACCGCGACCGATTGGGGTCATTGCGTCGATAGCCTTGATACCGGTTGACAAAGGCTCTTCGACTGGCTGACGCTCAAGCACAGTTGGTGCCTGAAGCTCGAGGACGCGGTCCTCTTCAGCTGCGATTTCGCCCAAGCCGTCAATCGGCTGGCCAAGGGGGTTGATAACGCGGCCAAGGAATGCTTCGCCGACTGGGATAGACAAAACGTCTCCAGTACGACGAACTTGGTCGCCTTCTTTAAGTAGCTCGTAGTTACCCAGAACCACGACGCCGACTCGGTCAGCTTCAAGGTTCTGCGCGACGCCGATAACGCCGCCCGGGAATTCGAGGAGCTCATTCGCCATTACTGACGGGAGGCCCGAAACCTGGGCGATACCGTCAGCGGCCGAAATAACCACGCCGACCTCCTCACGGGAGGCCTCCGCGGAGTAGCTCGAGGTGTAGTTCGAAATCGCGCTACGGATCTCATCGGAGGAGATCGTCAGCTCCGCCATGTTGTTCCTGCTCTCGGTTGTTTCTTCCAGCATTACTAATGTTGTCTAATTCGTCGTGTCTTTACGCGAAGGTTGTCCGCAGTCGCTCGAGTTTACCCGAGGTGCTGCCGTCAATTACTTCGTCTCCGACGCGGATGATCATTCCACCGAGGAGGCTGGTATCAACCTCGGAGTGGATGCTCATCGCACGACCATAAATACGTCCCAGCTTTTCAGCTAGCGCTTGTTGCTGTCCTTCGTTGAGTTCAACCGCAGAAACAACATGTGCAACAGAACGGCCCTGTAGCTGCGCTACAGCTCCAGCCAATGCAGAAATGTCATCAATTGGGTTGTGCTCTGGACGACCAATTGCCTGCAGTGCCAGGGCTTCGGTAACAGAAGTTACCTTGCCGTAGAGCACCTTCGCCAAAAGGTCACGTCGTCCGCCAATTTCCTGAGTGCGATCAGAGAGCAGCTGAGTTAGCTTGCTTTCACGATCCAGGATGCGGCTTAGTCGGAACAGTTCGTCTTCGACCTGGCCAAGCTGCCCTTGTTTCTCCGCAGAGCGAAGAAGGGAGCGACGGCCAAGTTGGACTAGTCCAGCGCGAAACTCGCGTGGAGTGGACCAAGTCTGTTCTGCTGCGTCCTTGAGGACTTCGAGAACAGCTGGGCTCACCTTGCCACCGAATACAGCCTCAATGAGGCCGACTCGGCTGTGTGCGTCCTTTGAAGAGTCTGCAACAGCAACACGCAGAGCTCGGTCGCCGTCGAGAACATCGACGACGTCGAAAAGCTCAGTTCCAGCCTGGGCGGCAACTGCCATGGTGTTATCTGCTGCTAGAGCAGCGTCCAGATCGGACGTAACCTTTGCCAGTGCCTCGCGGCTTGCTGCGTGCATGTCGCCTACTTTCCGTTCGGTGCCACGGTATCGAGATCGGCGAGGAAGCGATCAATCGTGCCAGAGCGCTTCACGTTATCGGAGAGCTGATCTCCAAGAAGGTGCTCGGCAAGGTTGATGGAGTTCTGGCCCATTTCGCGACGCAGTTCGTTAACGACCTGCTCGCGCTGTGCCAGAAGCTGCTTGCTACCGGACTCGATGATGCGGTTGCTCTCTTCGTTGGCCTTGTCCTTCAGTTCTGCCTCGATCTGCTTGCCGCGCTCGCGCGCCTGCTCACGGATCTCTGCAGCCTCGGTACGGGCCTCAGCGAGCTGTGCGTTGTACTTTTCAAGGGCAGCCTTGGCCTCAGCCTGAGCGGCTTCGGCACGCTGAATGCCTCCCTTGATCCGGTCCTCACGCTCGGTCAGGACTTCCTGGAATTTTGGAAGAACAAGCTTCCAAAATACAAGCAGGATGATCAAAAACGGGATGAGGGACCAGACGATGTCATACAGAGGAGGGAACAGAATAGAGTTTCCGCCCTCCAGAGGAAGCGCATCCGCGTTAGCGTGCGCCAAATTGTAAATCGAATTCGCCATGGTTTACCAGCTTTCGGTTAAGTTAGCTGATTAGAACAGGAAGCCAGCAACGAGGCCGATCAGTGCCAGGGCCTCAACGAATGCAATGCCCAGGAACATGGTGGTGCGGAGCTGTCCGGCCATCTCAGGCTGGCGTGCCATGCCCTCAAGTGCCTTACCAACCAGGATGCCAATGCCGAGGCCTGGTCCGATGGTTGCGATGCCGTAGCCGACAGCGCCAAGGCCGGTGATGGTGGACTCAGTTGCGTCCTGTGCCAGGATGATCTCGTTCATGAGGTGTCGTTCCCTTTCTGGTGCCCGGGTATCGGGCTGTGAAGTGTTAAGTGGGGTTATTCAGTTGACCGAGTGGTCCGCTCGCTGTTTAAGCATCTTGTGCAAGAAACTCTCTCAGCGACCTTTTGTTCATCTAGTGAGAATCCGCATGGAGTGAAAGTTCAATGTAAACAGCAACCAGCAGAGCAAAGATGTATGCCTGAAGGAAGATAACAATGAGCTCGTAGACCGTGAAGAGTACTGACATCAAGATGGTTACGCCGGACATTACTGTCCATCCGTTGAACTGGAAGAAGAAGAAGTTCGTTGCGGAGAAAAGCAGAACCAAGATGATGTGACCAGCTAGGAAGTTGGCCATCAAACGCAGTGCCAGGGTGACTGGCCTCAAGATGAATGTAGAGAAGAACTCAATTGGAACCACCAAAATATGAAGTGCTGGTGGAATGTTCGGAATCACGATCGATGACTTCACATATTTGAAGAAACCGTAACGCTTAGAACCTGCGTAGATAAACGCGATATAACCAGCTACCGCCATCACGATTGGGAATGCAATACGTGAGTTAGGTGAGATGTTTAGTCCCGGGATAATCGTTGCAAGATTCATCAAAAGGGCCGCGAAGAAGATGGTGGCCAGGATCGGCAGGAACCGACGACCCTCCTTCTTTCCGAGGATGTCTTCAGCGATGTGAATACGAACGAAATCAAGTGCGTACTCTGCAAAATTCTGGACGCCATGCGGGACAAGCTTTGGCTTACGCATAGCCCAAAGGAAGAAGACCACAACGAGTGCCGTCATAAGCAGACGGATCAATACGATGCGGTCCATTGCGAACCAACCATTAGCAAAATCGGTGAACAGCATGTTCACGACTTCACCATTATCGGTTACGTGCCCCGGGAAAAATTCTTTGTCCAAATCGGGGGCGTGGAATTCGCCCTTCATGGACAGTGTTGTAACGCTCAGCGTTCTCTCCCGTGTTCGGGCCGTGCACCTGAAATGTTGTTGTGCACGGTGCGATGGACGTCTGAAAAACTCGCTGCAATCGCTACGGACTCCGTCGCACATCAGCGCAACGATCACAGGGGACGTGCTCCGCAAAACCCCTTATGGCTATTGTCTGCTGCCGTGGGAGGTTTCTCGGTTCAACCCGCGTTATAGATTAACAGGTGATTTCGTCTTTTATCCAAGCGGGGCGGGGGCATTCGTTGCCACGAGTGGGCGGTTCGTCGAAAATAGCGCGTGAGCGGGTACGATCAGGGGGTGTTATGTGTGTCACAACGCCCGCTTTGAGGGCAAACGGGGGTAGTTAGTGTGGGTTTGGCAGTGAAATTTCATCAGAAATTTGCCAGCAATTAGGTGGCCAATCCCTAAAAGTTACCCGTTTGTTTGCCAGTACCCCGCCCCCAAGCAGCGCTCACACCATGGCCTTTTACTGCGGTTCAGCTCTCCCACTGCCATCCCCTGTGAACTGAATCACTAATTTCATCTACCCCTGCAACCTACCCTTATTTCAGGGACGAAAGCGCTATATACAAAAATGCCCCCACTCCCCTGTTTCACAGGGATGTGGGGGCAAGGAATGTACCGAAATTTATCCGATATAAGTAACGCGAGAGGTCAGCACTCCCCAGACCTCAGTCATCAAGACCACCACAAGCGCAATCACCACTGTGACAAAAAGGGCTGTGTTGTCATAAAAGGTCATGTCTTTGATTACGGCCAGAACAATCACTAAGATAACGATCTTCAGCAGCCAGCTACCAAGCACGACAGCGCCAGTCGTAGTGACATTGGAGTTGGCAGTAAACAACACACTCAGCGCGGTAAGAAGGACGAAGCCACCACCAACAGCAGCGCCGATCACCACTCCCCATACTCCAGGAAGGCCTCGGGTAGCACCCCAAATTGCCAAAGAAATTAGGGTGAAGGCTAGAAGCGCATAGGAGCCAAATTTAACGGCTCTTTGCAGGGGTCGTCGATGGTCATCGAATTCGGAGATCTCAAACGGGGAATCAGGGTTTTCGGTATTTTCGGCGCTCACGAAGGGGAATTCTACCGGTTTAATTGCCGAATGCGACAATCGCTTAAGGCAAGTGAGCGTCTCGCCGGCTTTTCATCACAGGAACTGCGGTGACAGACACCGCTATCAGTATTCCGACAATGGTTAATCCAGTAGCAAAAAGTGGTGGGACTACGGAAAAGCTCACTGCTCCAAATGCCACAGCAGCCGCCCAGGTGTACAGCACTAACACCACTCGCCTATGAGTATGACCAATAGCAAGCAAACGGTGATGCAGGTGCATTTTATCGGGAGAAAATGGCGATTCTCCCCTACCCACACGGCGAATCACTGCCAACACGAGGTCAAGCAGGGGGATGGCCACTGCCGCAAGTACCACGATGATGGGTGAAATCAACGCAATGATATCGGCTGCACCATACAGGCTCATGTTGATTTTTCCTGATGCTGAGGTGGATGCTGCCGCCAACAACAGGCCAATGAGCATGGATCCGGAATCACCCATAAAAATACGGGAGGGTTCGAAATTATGCGGCAATACGCCAGCACAAATACCCACCAATGCAGCTGCAATAATAGCTGGCGGATAGGCCGAAACAGCACCATTTTGATCAAAAAGAATGGTGAGCGAAAACAGCAGAATCGCCGCTCCAGCAATTAAGCCTACGCCGGCAGAGAGACCATCAAGGCCATCCACAAAGTTCAGTGCATTGATTAAAGCCACGGTAAACAAGGTAGTCAAGAGTGTTGACTGGACTTGATCAAGAAGTAATGTTGTTCCCCCACCAAATGGGGAATATAAAATTGACCAGGTCAGACCCAATAGGCTCATGGTAACTGCGCCTAAGATTTGCCCCACTAATTTTGTGATGGCATCCAGATCAAAAAGATCATCCAAGGCTCCCACCACAACGATGACAAATCCCGCCCAAATGACGGCATTCATCTCCGGAGTGATAGGCATAAACCCACGAGTCAAGGCCGGGAGCTGGTCTGCGAGAAATACTGCCCCGAGAAATCCACTGAACATCGCCACTCCACCAAGGCGTGGTTTGGGGATGACATGGACATCTCTTTCTCGGATCTCATTAAGGCGTCCGTTTTTGACCATGACGGTGCGGATGATGCCTGTGGTGAGATACGTGATGGCGGCTGCAACGAGGATGACCAATCCCAATTCGCGCAGCGGAATACCCGCGAAACCGACTCCCATTTAGCGCAGGCTTTCTGCCGTCACTCCAAGTACTTCGCCAACGCGTTCAGCGCTAATGGCACCCTCTCGCAAGATCTTTGGAGTAGCACCAGAAATATCTACGATTGTAGATGGTTGACCAATCGCGCATTCTCCACCATCGAGATAGACAGAAACATTTTGGTTAAGCTGTTGGCGTGCTTCCGTCACGGTGCTTGGTGGGGTGTGTCCGGAAATATTGGCAGATGATACTGCCATTGGGCCGGTTTGGCGGAGCAATTCAATGGCGACTGGGTGCAGCGGCATGCGCAGCATCACGGTGCCACGGGTATCACCTAGGTTCCACGGCAGGCTTGGCGCCTGAGGGACAATGATGGAGAGACCACCAGGCCAAAATGCCTCGACCAGTGCTTTTGCCTGTGCAGAATAGCTGTTCACAAGGCCTTGAATGGTATCCCAACTACCCACTAACACTGGCACTGGCATATCAGGTCCACGGTGTTTAGTGGCCAAAAGGTTGGCTACAGCCTCATTGTTGAAAGCATCGCAGCCAAGGCCGTAAAGGGTATCCGTGGGAAGGACAACGAGCTGACCGGCCTTGACCGCATCGACAGCTGCCTTGAGCCCAGCTGCACGGGAGTCTTGGTCCGCACAATTATAGATTCTGCTCACTGTTTTTCTCCTCAATTAGGTGTACGGATTATCAAAAAATTTACAAGTTTAGAGTTTACGCGCTGTCACAAAACGTGCCCGACCGGTGAGATCTTTGAGCACCTCAATAGTGTCAAATCCTCCATGATCCTGGAAAACCTGTTGTACGGCCTCTGAGGTGGTGTCATCGTGTTCTACGCCCACTACTCCACCGAAACGCAGCAGATTGAAAATAAGGTGAACCATTTCATTGATCACATCCATGCCATCTGCTCCACTAAAAACAGCCATGTGAGGATCTTGGTAGACCTCTGGATCTAGATCTTGCGTTTCCGGCACATACGGCGGATTAGACACCACGATGTCGATTGTTCCATGCACATCAGACAGCAGCGTTGGATCTGTCACGTCCCCGTGAATAAGTTGTACACCAGGCGCAAACTCATCAAAGTTTCGCTGCGCCCAGGTTGCTGCCCCGCGGTCGAGTTCAACAGCATAAAGGGTCGCGTCGATAAGCTCATGGCCAATATAGGCGGCTAAGGCGCCGGACCCGGTGCAGAGGTCAACAATTTTTTGCTTGTCGACGCCTCCCGCCTGCCGCACGGCCCAGTCAGCGAGCACCTCTGTTTCCGGGCGCGGAATAAACACGCCCGGGCCGACATGCAAGTCCAACGAGCCCATGGGCGCGGTGCCCAGAATGTGCTGCAACGGCTCGCGCGTGGCACGACGCTGAACGGCGTCGGCAAAGCCAGCCGGCACTTCATCACGCATATAAAGCGCAATATTAAGCGGGCTACATCCCAAAAGATGCGCGGCGATGAGGCGGGCATCAACAAGTGGCGACGCCACCCCAGCCCTTTCCAGGACAGTGGTGGCGTCGCGCAAAGCTTCCCCGAGGGTCAGCATTTTAGCCCTCGGCCTCGAGACGTTCTGCACGCTCAGCGGCCTGCAGTGCGGTGAACAAATCGTCCAACTCGCCATCGAGAACAGAATCAAGATTATTAGCCTTGAAACCAATGCGGTGATCGCTGATGCGGTTTTCCGGCCAGTTGTAGGTACGGATGCGCTCAGAGCGGTCCATGGTGCGGATCTGCGCAGCACGACCAGTTGCAGCCTCAGCAGCTGCTTCCTCTTCCTTCATCGCCTGCAAACGAGCTGCCAGCACCTGCATCGCGCGAGCGCGGTTCTGGATCTGAGAGCGTTCTTTCTGACAGGTCACTACCAAACCAGTTGGCAAGTGAGTAATACGCACAGCGGAGTCAGTGGTGTTAACACCCTGACCGCCCTTACCGGAAGAACGGTAAACATCGACGCGAATTTCCTTCTCATCGATCTCCACATCCTCGACCTCATCTGGCTCTGGGTAGACCAAAACACCAGCTGCAGAAGTCTGGATACGTCCCTGAGATTCAGTCACTGGCACACGCTGCACGCGGTGCACGCCACCTTCAAACTTGAACTGGCTCCACGCGCCATCCAGGGAAGGCTTCTTGGAACGGATAGACAAGGTGATGTCTTTCACGCCACCAAGATCTGATTCCGCAGAGTCCAAAACCTCGATAACAAAACCGTGCTTATCCGCAAACTTCTGGTACATGCGCAGCAGATCACCAGCGAACAGAGCAGCTTCGTCGCCACCTGCACCAGCCTTGATCTCCATCACGATGTCTTCGCCATCATGAGGATCGCGAGGTGCAAGAAGATCAGCAAGCTTTTCTTCCAACTCCACAACTTCCACCTCAAGGCGTTCTGCCTCAGCTTGGAACTCATGGTCTTCATGTGCCATTTCACGAGCTGCCTCAAGATCTTCTTGAGCAGCAACGAGCTCACGGTGCACATTAATGATTGGCTGCAGCTCGGAGTAGCGCTTACCTACTCGTCGTGCAGCTGCCACATCATTGTGCAACTCTGGATCAGCCATTTGCTGCTCCAGGCCGTGGTACTCCGACAAAATATCGTCAACTGCAGATACCTGCGATGCCATTAGGAGTAATCCTCTTCTTTGTCAGCCCCAGCCATTGGCGCGCTAGACGCAACCTGCATGAGGAACTCTGCATTGGACTTGGTCTTCTTCAGCTGCTTGAGCAACAGATCAATAGCCTGCTGGTTATCAAGTGCGGACAGAATACGACGCAGCTTATGCATGATGCGAGCTTCGTCAGGGTTAAGCAGCAGCTCATCCTTACGCGTGCCGGAAGGATTCACATCCACAGCTGGGAATACACGACGCTCAGAGATCTTACGATCCAGCTTCAGCTCCGCGTTGCCAGTGCCCTTGAACTCTTCGAAGATCACGGTATCGCCAGCAGAACCGGTTTCTACCATTGCGGTTGCGATGATGGTCAAAGAACCACCGTTTTCGATATTGCGAGCAGCACCCAAGAAACGCTTTGGAGGGTAAAGCGCATTGGAATCCACACCACCGGAAAGAATACGTCCCGATGCTGGTGAGCTGTTGTTATAAGCACGGCCCAAACGAGTGATGGAGTCAAGCAGGACAACAACGTCTTGCCCCTGCTCTACCAGGCGCTTTGCACGCTCAATCGCCAGCTCTGCCACTGCAGTGTGCTCTGATGGTGGACGGTCAAAGGTAGAGGAAATAACCTCGCCACGCACGGAGCGCTGCATATCGGTCACTTCTTCTGGACGCTCGTCAACCAAGACAACCATGAGGTAGCACTCTGGGTTATTGGTGGAGATTGCATTGGCAATGTTTTGCAAGATGGTGGTCTTGCCGGCCTTTGGTGGGGAAACGATCAGCGCGCGCTGGCCCTTACCAATAGGCATGATCAAGTCAATGACGCGGGTGGTTAAAATGCGCTGCTCAGTTTCCAAACGCAGACGCTGGTTCGGGTACAGAGGAGTCAGCTTGCCGAACTCAGGACGGTTGCGGGTTTCCGCAGCTGGAAGTCCGTTGACTACTTCCACGCGCACCAGGTTGTTGTACTTCTGGCGGTTGCGACCATGGTTGTTGTGGTTGCCACCACCCTGGTTCATACGGATCTGACCTTCAATAGCGTCTCCGGAACGAAGACCCATGCGACGAATCAGCTGGTTGCTGACAAAGACGTCAGAAGGTGCCGCGTGGTAACCAGTGGTGCGCACAAATGCGACGTTGTGGTCCACGATGTCTAGGATGCCCGCTACAGGCTGCAGCTGATCCTCATGTGAGGTGGTGTTTTCGCCCTCATTGTGGTCCTGGTTATCGCGATTGTTGCGGTTATCCTGCTGATCACGATCATTGCGTCCACGACGGTTACGGCGACCACGGCGTCCACGACGATCATCGTTATCGTCATTGTTGTCGTTGTCACGATCGTTGCGATCGTTGTTCCGGGTGTTGCGGTTGTTGCGATCGTTACGGTCATAGCGTGAACGACGATCGTCATTGTTGTCTTCAGACTGTGCAGTGTTATTTTCTGCATTGTTATCTGAATCAACAGTGCTTACCTGAGCAGCGTTTTCGGTGGAATCGTTGTTCTCACGATTTTCACGATTGTCGCGGTAATTACGGTTGTTGCGACGGTTGCCCCGCTCACGGCGGTTGTTATGGCGGTTGTTGTCGCCATTGTACTCACGGGTTTCAGTGCTGTTATCGCTTGAATCCTGAGAGTTGTCCTGACTGCGCTCTGCTGCTTCTACTGGTGTGGAAGCCTGCTCAGCTGGCTTTTCAGCAACAGCCTCAGCAGAAGCTGGAATCTGTGTTGCTTCTACGTTCTCAGTTGCTTGACCATCGCCATCGCGGTGGATCTGGCGCTGGCGGTTACGGCGTGCGCGACGAGCTGCGGAACGAGACTCGAAGCGATCATCCTGATCATCGCCCTGAGGTGCTTCTTGTGCAGGTGCTGCCTCTGGAGCTGCAGCAGGAGTCTCTGACTGCTGGCTTGGTACTGACTGCGCGGGTGCAGCAGCTTCAGGAGTGGTTGCAGCAGTGGTCACACGGCGACGACCACGGCGAGCTGGTGCTGCGGGAGCTTCCGTCTGTGATGCAGAAACCGGAACAGCGGAAGTTTGTGCGGGAGCAGCCTGTGCTGGCTCAACCGGTGCAGAAGGCTGTGCTGCAGATGCAGGAGCAGCCTTTCGTGGAGAAGTGTTTTTCGCAGCGGCGGTAGGTTTCCCGGAACGGGCTGCAGAAATAGCGCTGATCAGATCGCCTTTACGCAATGCTGAAGTGCCCTTGAGTCCAAGGTCAGCAGCAATTTTGCGCAGATCCGGCAGTCGAAGAGCGGTCAGTTCGCCCTGATTCGCTGCGGTGTTGTCTGTGGTTGTCACAGATTTCCTTTCATTGCAGTTCAGACCAAGCTGTGGTGCTATACCCAGTGCCATATGCACGGATAAAATGGCTGAACGCGGCTTCTGTGTAATTGAACGTGGCATCTCTACTGGTGGTCGCACATGCGAATTAGTTACGCACATTAAAGCGATCTCGCGCAGGATGACACAATTAGGAAGGCCACGCATCTGATATGCATAGACTTGCGTATTAGTGTGTTTTCTTCCAGACTGAGGAAATGACCTTAAAAATTAAAAGAGATTTTTAAGTTTCACACCCTCCGGGTGCCCCTTTAAGAAATTCCCAGTCATGCGAAAAGTTAAATGGTTTCGCTGCACGTTAATTTGTACGTTTTCCTGGGGATTCATGCGCACCGGGAAGTTGATCCCAGCCTTGGTCGATAATTCTAGCGCATAGTGTTGCTATCTGTCTCATTCCCCCTCCCTAAAACTCTCCTCAAAATCCAGACTTTTCTCCTGTGTTTGCGACACACCGGCTATATGTCGCATACCCCCGCTATTGTTGATTGCATGCTCAGCACGATGCAGGACGTTCCGCTATCACTTTCCAGAATCCTTGAATATGGCTCCACTGTTCACGGTGACACGTTAATCACCACGTGGGGTAGTTCAGACAGCCCCGAACAGACTCAGCTATCTTTTAGCGCTTTAGGTGCTAGAGCTGCAGCTTTCGCCCATGCTTTGCATGACTCTCTCGGCATCACTGGCGATCAGCGGGTGGCATCAATGCTCTATAACTGCGCCGAGCATATGGAGGCTATGTTTGCTGTGGCATGCATGGGTGCAGTATTTAATCCCCTCAATAAGCAGCTGATGAATGATCAGATTACGTTTATTTTGAACCACTCAGAAGCTGAAGTGGTTATTGCAGATCCGCGCATGGCAGAACAATTAGGCGAGGTACTCAAAGGTGCTCCCAAGGTTCGTGCCGTGGTGTTTATTGGGCCAAATGATTTTTCCCACGCGGCAACGTATATGCCAGAAACGGTTCAGCTCTACTCCTATGAAGCGCTGTTAGATGGTCGTTCCACTGTTTATCAGTGGCCTGTCCAAGATGAGCGCACTGCAGCTGCCATTTGCTATTCCACTGGCACCTCAGGACCACCAAAAGGTGTGGTCTATTCACACCGTTCGCTTTATCTGCAATCTTTGAGCCTGCGCACTACGGATTCTTTGGCTGTGGAACATGGTGAGACTTTCCTGTGCTGTGTTCCTATTTATCACGTGCTCAGCTGGGGTGTTCCCATCGCGGCTTTCATGTCGGGTACTCCCTTGGTCCTGCCTGGTCCAGACCTTTCGGCACCAACATTGGCTAAAATTATTTCCACCACACTCCCCCGTGTTGCTCACGGTGTGCCGACGTTGTGGATTCAGCTGATGGTTCATTATTTGAAAAATCCTCCGGAAAGAATGTCCCTGCGTGAGCTGTACGTGGGTGGTTCCGCGGTTCCACCAATCGTGATCACCATGTGGGAACAGCGCTACGGCGTGGATGTGGTGCATGTCTGGGGCATGACAGAAACCTCCACTGTAGGCACGGTATCTCGCCCACCATCAGGTGTATCAGGTGAAACGAGGTGGAGTTACCGCGTTTCACAGGGACGTTTCCCCGCATCATTGCAGTACCGCATTGTTAATGACGGCCAAGTTATGGCTTCTACGGACCGAAATGAAGGCGAAATTCAGGTTCGTGGCCCGTGGGTGACCGCAAGTTATTTCCATTCCGAGGCGGAACAGGAAGGCGGGTTGGCCTCCACTTTCCGTGACACGGATGTTGATGCACAAGATGAACTGTTCACTGCAGATGGTTGGTTGCGTACCGGCGATGTGGGCTCTGTGACCAGTGATGGTTTCTTGACCATCCAGGATCGTGCACGAGATGTCATTCGCTCAGGTGGTGAGTGGATCTATTCCAGCCAGCTGGAAAACCTCATCGTTGCCACAGAAGATGTTGTGGAATGTGCTGTTATTGGTTTCCCTGATGATAAATGGGTGGAACGTCCACTTGCGGTCACCTTGCTGTATCCAGGTGTTGAACGTAGCCGGGAAACTGCGGAACGTGTGCGCAATCAGCTGCGTGATCGCCTTCCGAATTGGATGTTGCCTGAGTACTGGACTTTTGTGGATGAGATCGATAAAACTTCGGTGGGTAAATACGACAAAAAGGATCTGCGCGAACACCTGCGTAATGGCGATTTCGAGGTAATTAAACTTAAAGGTCCAGGTGAGAAATAACTGAAGTTATTTTTTTCCGGGTTTTATTGGCTTTATTCCACAGCGCTTTCTAGGATGGGCAGGAAGATGATGACTACTCGCCTCTATCTTCAGCCGATGCAGCCTAAGTCCCCACACGAGCGGGGGGATGCGTCGAAAAGTGTTTCCCCAAGCATCAAACATGATGCTTATCTGCCGCGCCAGGTACCTGAAGACCTTCCCGCTGCGCAGGCAGACGGGCAGCGCGTGCTTGTTGATCGCTTTGGGCGCATCGCCCGCGACCTGCGGGTATCACTTACGGACAAGTGCAATCTGCGCTGCACTTATTGCATGCCCGAGGAAGGGCTAGAGTGGTTGCCCACCGAGCACACGCTTAACGACGCCGAGGTGCTACGTCTCATCCGCATTGCGGTGGAACAGCTGGGCATTCGTCAAATTCGTTTCACTGGTGGTGAGCCGCTGTTGCGGAAAAATTTAGAAGACATCATCGCGGGCACCGCTGCTCTTCGCACTGATGAAGGCGAAAAAGTACGTATTGCGTTGACCACTAACGGGCTTGGTTTAGACAAACGGATCGCAGCGTTAAAAGCAGCCGGGCTTGATCGAGTCAATATTTCCCTCGACACCATTGATCCGGAACGCTATCTGGCATTAACCCGGCGCGATCGTTTGTCCGGCGTGTTGAAATCCATAAATGCTGCAGTTACCGCTGATCTGCATCCGGTGAAGATCAATGCGGTAGTGATGCCGGGGGTCAATGAGGTAGATATTGTGCCTTTAGCTGCGTATTGCATTGCTAAGGGCGCGCAGTTGCGTTTTATTGAACAGATGCCACTTGGTCCGCGTGAGCAGTGGAAACGTGGCGATATGGTGACCGCTGAAGATATTTTGGCGCGGTTAGCACAACGCTTTGAGCTCAGCCCGGCTAAAGAACCTCGTGGGGCGGCGCCGGCCGCGTTGTGGAATGCCGTAGATAAATCTGATCCAACGATCTCTGGCCAGGTGGGCATCATTGCTTCGGTGACTCATCCGTTTTGTGGTGATTGTGATCGTTCTCGTTTAACCACGGATGGCACGATCAGGAATTGCCTGTTTTCGCGCACGGAGACTCCTCTGCGCGATGCGATGCGTGAGGGCGCCACAGATGTGGAACTAGCTGAGCTATGGGCTGGTGCTATGTGGGAGAAAAAGCCTGGGCACGGGATTGATGATGAAGGCTTTTTGCAGCCAGATCGTCCAATGTCTGCTATTGGTGGTTAACCAGTTCTTTAAAGGAGTTTTCTGTGGCGCACAAGCGTGACATTGATCAATATTTGAGTGATTTGATGGACAGTGTTGGTCCGCTCACGCCAGTGGTAACTCCTGTTCTTGACAGTAATCCCTTGAGCCATGTGGCAGAAGATATTCAGGCAGCACTTCCTATCCCAAAATTCGATAATTCTGCGGTCGATGGATTTGCTGTGCTCACTACGGATCTGCAGGGGAATGGTGCCCCCTGGACCTTCCCAGTAGTTGGAGACACTCCCGCTGGTGCTGCACCCCAAAGCATAAGCCTTGGTCAAGCCATCCGAGTCATGACTGGTGGACCCGTTCCTCTTTCCTCTGCAGCACTCACCGTGATTCCTGTGGAATTGACCAATGCGCCAGCTGATCACAGCCTGCCAGATGAGATCACGATTAATCAGCACCCTGGTGGGCGCGATAATATCCGCATCGAAGGCGAACACCTTCACATTGGCGATAGTGCGGTTTCTGCTCAAACTCCACTGGATGCTGGCACAGTGGCCACGTTAATTTCAGTGGGTGTATCTGAGGTTTCAGCGCATCCCTGCCCGCGAGTCACGGTGATTACCACTGGTGATGAATTAGCCACGAGCAACAAGTGGGGCATCCCTAATTCCAATGGGCCGATGCTCATGGCAGAACTCCAGCGCTTAGGCATCCAAAATCCACGATGCATGCATACACATGATGATGTAGGAGCGCTCGCAGAAGTTTTTGATCAATCAGCTAAGGAATCTGACCTGATCATTACCGTTGGCGGAATTTCTGCAGGCGCATTCGATGTGGTGAAAGCCTTGGGCGCACAAGCTGGCGGGTTTGAGTTCTTCCCCGTTGCCATGCAGCCTGGAAAGCCGCAAGGACATGGAAGGTGGAAGGGCACAAAGGTTGTCTGCCTGCCAGGTAATCCAGTAGCAGCATGGGTGAGTTTCAGGCTATTTATTATACCCGTAATTAATAGGTTGGGTGGAGCGAAGCGGGTGGACTGGATGAGCGAACTGCCAGCAGTGCAGCTGCGCACTCCCCGGGCGCTCCCCGCTCGGGAGGGCACCGTGTTGGCGATTCCTGTAGAGATCGACTGGGCCACACAGACTGCGCATTCGGTAGCCCATCGTTCACATATGGTTGGTGCGTTAGCTGGCTGCGCCGGTATTGCTCTGGTCTCTGGCGAGTCAGTTCCCGAAGGCGGGTTATGCCATGTCGTATTGGGGAGAATTTAAATGAATATCATCATTCTTGCTGGTGGCGAGGGCAAACGTATGGGTGGTGTGAACAAAGCAGCCGTATCCGTGAATGGTCGCACACTATTGGATATTTTAGTGTCTCAGCTAGACCCAGCGGATGAGGTTGTTGTGGTCTCCCCCGCTGCCATTCCTGGACACATCACTGTGTGTGAAAACCCTCCACTCGGTGGCCCGGTTGCAGGGATTGAGGTTGGTTTTTCAACCTTTGCTACAACACATGAATACACTGCAGTACTGGCTGTGGATGCTCCCCATTCTGCTGCGATGTTGCCTCATCTGGCCACGGCTA